>CAYFMW010000001.1:0-58268 GCA_964344335.1 uncultured Oscillospiraceae bacterium
CCATACGGGCTACGCTTATTTCCCGCCTCGTGTATCCCGACAATTAACCCGACATTTGAATGCCGGGTTAAATTTAATGCAATACTATTTTAATTTCGTTCTGAATCGAAGATGCCCGCGCCGTTGAGGGTAACCGTCATAGTTATAGGTTTTTTATCCCTCATTACGCTGAGGCTCACCTGATCACCCACATGGTAGCGAACCAGGACCGTGTTGAGCTTGTTCATCGAGCCGACCTTCGTTCCGTCGATGGCCGTAATTACATCGCCGCGACGCAGCCCCGCCTTTTCGGCCTCGCCGCCGGAGGCCACGGAATCGATGTAGATGCCGACGGCCGTTCCGAAATACTCCTCGAGCGTAGCGGAATTATATTCCCTCTGCTCCTGCAGGCTTATGCCTCTGATGCCCAGATACGGGCGCTCATAATGACCTTCGCGCATAATCTGTTCGACTATCGGCTTGGCCACATTGATTGGTATGGCAAATCCCATGCCCTCGCCGCTTTCGGCTTTGGCGGTGTTAATCCCGATAACCTCCCCCTCGCTGTTGAGCAGCGGTCCGCCGCTGTTCCCGGAGTTGATGGTCGCATCGGTCTGCATAAGCCCCTCCATCTCGAATGAGCCGCCCACGCCGTTCGACACCACTATGCTCCTGTCCAGGCCTGAGATTATCCCCTGAGACATCGATCGCTCAAAATTGAGGCCCAAGGGGTTTCCTATCGCAGCGGCATACGAGCCTATCCTCATCTCGTCGGAATCTCCGAGTTCGGCTGCGGTGAGTCTGGTTTCCGGTTCTATCTTTACGACGGCCAAATCCAGCACCGCATCGGTCCAGAGCACCTTGCCTTCGATATCCGCTCCGTCGAATAGGCTCACGGTTATGGACTTCATATTGCCGTCGTTAACCACATGGGAGTTCGTCAGAATATATCCCGCTTTATCGATTATAACTCCGGTGCCCACTGCCATGGAATCGTAGCTGTATCCGCCTCCGAATCCGAAGAAGCCGCCGTAGCTGTGCGTCGTAACCGTTGAGATTCCGACGACAGAAGGCATAACCTTCTCGGCTATCGCCTCAGCCACCGTCAGATCTTCCGATGGCATAATTACGATCTCCGGCTCCTTGTAGCTCTGCTCCTCTTTCCAATCGCTTTCTTTGTGCTGCAGCTCTGGCACTTCGGAAACTATGTACTCGTTGTAAACATAAGATCCGCCGACTCCGCATATAAAAGAAATTACCGCCATCAGCACAATTGCTATAAATTGACTGCATCCTTTTTTCATAAATATCATCTCCTCTTAGGCTGCTGCAGGATTTCAGCCGGCCCTTTACAAAACCCCTATAAGTAAAAAACGGGACTCTGCTCTCCTCTCCCCAATATTCTTATATGCAGATGTGAGCCTAAAAGCCCCCGTTCCTCCAAAATATTTGTCATGGTCGCCATGGCCATCTCCGGAAAGTTGTTCTCTTCGCTCAGGTGAGCGAGCAGCACGACCCTTTCCTTAATCGCTCCTTTTTCTCGCTCCTCTTCGAGCACATCCGCAAGCGCGTACGCGGCGGCCTCGTTTGAGAGGTGCCCGCAGTCCCCAAGAATCCTCTGTTTGAGAAACCACGGATATCTTCCCATCTTGAGTATGTTCTCGTCGTGGTTGCTCTCGAGGACAAGTATGTCGGCCTTGCTTATATGTTCGCGGATCTCCCGCGTGACCCGCCCGGTATCCGTCACTATCGCCAGCCTCTTGCCCGCGGCAATGAAAGAAAATCCCGCAGGGTCTTCCGCATCGTGTGAAGTCTTAAAAGTGGCGATTTCCAAACCCGGAAGACTGATGCTCTCTCCCGTGGAAAAAAGTCGTCTGCGTTCCTTTGAGACGCTGAAATCCACGGCGTCCAAGGTGGGCTCATTTGCGAAGACGAGGGCATCGGAACCCTTGAGCAGTGCGGGCAGACCCCTCACATGATCGCCGTGATCGTGCGTAATGAAGACCGCCTTGATATCCTCCATTGAAAGTCCCACATTTCGAAGACCTTCGCGTATCTGTTTTCCGCTTATACCTGCGTCGACGAGAACGAATCCCGAGGCACAGCCCACTAAATAGCAATTCCCGCTGCTCCCGCTTGCGAGGGAACAAATGGACAAATTCATCATATACTCCTAAACTATGATATACCTTATCTTGCGTAGCCGTCTATATAGTAAGTTCCCCGGCTCGTAACTATGCGCCAGGCCGGTACGGCCGTATCCTCGGCTGCGCCCTGCGAATCTCCGAGATTGAGAAGGTACACCAGATCTGCGCTCTCGACCTCAAGACCCTTGTAAAAACTCCCCTCCTGCTTAAGCTTGGCGTAGAGTTTCAAAAGAGCCTCAGATGCGGATATGGTCCAGGCGGCCTGCTGCCCCGGTTCGAGAAGTTTAACTGAGGCCTTGGCACCCCTCACTATGAGAGGCCTGCCATTGTATTCAATCTCTCCTTCGGCAGTTTCGCCTTCTTTATCTATGCTTACGAAGAGCACGGGTAACTTCTCGGAAGAGACGGAGATATCTGTTGATACCTTCATTCCTTTCTCCTCCAGAAACTCACATGCGGCCTGAATGTTCTCTTCGGCCCTTGCTCCTTCGGCATGTAGCACCGAAAGATACTGCCAGCCTATCAGCAGATTCGTAGCTATGAGGGCCGCAATTATGAGATTTTTCGCCTTAGACCAGTCCATGGCTACCTCGTAAATCCGAGGGGCTCGGCATCGTAAAGTCCGAAGAAGAAGATATTTCCTCCTTCGAGCCCCATCACCCAGGCCGGTTCCAGCGTTCCCCCGCTGAGTACATATCCGACCGAAACCCGCTCTAGTCTATCGACCACATAGCTGAATGCCTTATCCGAACTCGGAACCAGCAATTCGCCGGAGAGGATATTATACATCAAATTACAATTTCCCGCGAGTACATTGGCAGCATCGACAGCTTCCCTCTCTTGAGAAAACTTCGCGCTCGCAATCCCTGCCCGCCTGTTGTAGTAAAAGACTTCCCCGGCGCAAAGTCGCAACTTTATGGCAGGCCCTGCCTCCGAATATATCCTTACACCTTCGGCCGTTTGAGAAAACTCAAAATTGTAGATTTTCTCCCTTCCGCTGCCCTCCACGCTCGCGTGCGAGAGCAGGTAGCCGGAAGTCCTCCTTTCGTCGCCCCATCCGCCGTGACCGGCGACGAAGGATATCGCGCTCTCGAGGCTGCCGTAAAATCCGGGGTCCGCACCTGTCGATAGGGTCATTCTGTACTCGTATGAACCCTCCGCACTGCAGCTGAGCGTCTTCTGTCCGTATCCGTACATGTATGTCAGATTCCCGAAATTATCCGTAATTCTCCTGACGAAGTCGAAGTTCTCTCCGAATATGGCTACCGCCATTTCCTTGGCGGTTCCGCCCGGATCGTCCTGTGCCTCGCTATTCCATGAACTCCTCGCAAGTTCGCTACTGAAATGAAGGGGTAGAAGGGTCGGATTCTCACCGCCAAGAATATTCCCTGCGGCATAAAATATCGGTTCCTGACTCTTAAGACCATCCAGATAGTGTCCTGCGATATCTTCCTGCATGCCGTCCGGCAAAAACCTGTAACAGGTATCTCCGCTTACCACGAATATGCTTTCCGGCGCAGCCTCCGAAATTATGACCTCGTTTATAAACTGAACACTGTCGTAACCGGGCTGACTCTCTATGCCGTTTCGCTTGCAGTATTCCAAAAACGGAATATCCTTCGGAAATACCAGACGAAGGGATTTAAACTCATTCATCATCTGAGCCTTCTGCTCGGCGCTTATCTCGCTTACGCCCACGGGATACTTGCCGGAGTTCGCTTTCACCAGGCTTAAAAGACCATCGTAGATAGACGATGCATCTTGAATTTCAGCGCTGAAGGCGGCGTCCCCGTAACCGTATACGACGAAGTCCGGCTTTATAAAGTCCTCCGCACTTGGAAGAACCGCGCCGGGGGAAATAAAATCGAAGATTCCGGAAAAACTTATCTTTCTGGGGGATCCCTGCCAGACTAAATATAAAAGTAGTATTGTCATAATAAACAATACTACAATAACCACATCTTTTATTCTTTCGAGTCTGCGCCTGCTGTCGCTCATTTTATCTGAACAGGCTTCTGAGGAATTTTATTACATAACTGAGCGCACCGGTGCTCGCCGTGCTGAACAGCGGAGTCTTGGCATCGTTGGGTTTTGCCTTTACGGCGACGAGGCTGCTGATGGTCTCCAAAACCTTAATTTCCTCCGTTTCCTTGCCGTCGTCGGAAATCTTCTTGGTCTTTTCTATGGTCTCGACCTGAATCTTGTAGAGGCCGGGCTCGAGCTTTATCTGCTTTGTATAGAAGCCTATCTCCTTGTCGTTTGTAAACTCCGCAGGCTCTCCGACAATCTGCTCGACATACTCGTTATCTTCGAGCACTGTCTCCAGGGTTTCCGTTGTGAATTTGCTTACATCAATCGGAAGTGTAGTCTTTTCGTCCTCGCTGGCTGTTCTCTCCTCGATGACGCTGATTCTGACCGTTACAGGCTTTGTAAGTTTAACCGAAAGAAGAATATTGTCCGCGTAAATCACGCTGTTTACCGAGGGACTTACTATCGTAACGGTTTCGGCGAACGCGAAGCAGGCTGAAAACAGCAGAATTGCAAGGGTAAATGCCATAGCTCTGGTCAACTTTTTCATCGGCCGCCTCCTTTCCGTAAAATCGAAACCGCTCCCAAATTCCAATCTTTTTAAGATACAAAAACCCGATTGTTCCCCTCAACCATACAAAGTATACAAAAGTATTATTACAATTCTGTTACTTTGAAATTAAAGCACGGTTACATTGGAGATTCTGGCTATTCAATAATGTATGCCGCAACTATCTGCGCGATATAGAATGTGTGCTCGTCCGGAACTTCGGGATAGTAGCGCTGCTTTATCTCCTCGGGAAGCTCGGCGCTGTTGAGGCGGCCGGAGTGCAGAACCTTGCACTCGAGGGTAAGGGGGAATTCCTTGATGCCGGGGGTGTCTATCATCTCAGGCTCCTCGAGCGTAAGGGCGGCTTCCTTTACTTTGTCGATGTCGTAGCCGCTCTTGCTGCCGCAGATTTTCAGGATTTGCGGGTCGGCTTCGCCTAGCGGAATGCTGACGCTAAACTCTCCCGAAATATCGAGCTGAGCCTTGGTATATCTGCTTGCGCGCACATACACCGTAAAGGAAGGCAGGCTGAATATCTTGCCCAGATGCCCCCAGCCGATGACCATGCTGTTGAACTTTTTGTCCATGGTGTTGAGCAATATCCCCTTGCTTAGCGCCTCGTATATATGAGCCGCATAATCCGAAACATTAATCTTCTTCTTCATTTTCGACCTCCCGATCCTCAAATTCCTGCCTGCTGCGCCGTATAAACTCGTTCGCAAGCTCGTCGGCGCGGTTGTTGTTGGCAGCTATAATCTTAAAATCCTTTAAACTTATATCTCCGTTCTGTTCCATAAACTCGTCATGAGCCCGAAGCAGGGCGGGATCTTCTTTTCCGTCCTCGCTCTCCCTGATTTTGATATGCCCGCGAACCAGGTAGAATTCGCAGTTCTGCTCCTCCGTAAGCTCCAAGAGTTTCTCCCAAAGATCCCTATTCTCCACTGGTTTCTTCGCCGCCGTCCTCCAGCCGTTCTTCTGCCAGCTCTTGTACCACTTTTTTCGAAAGCAGTTGACAAAATACGAAGAATCCGAATAAATCAGGATGCGCAGGCCCTTTTCCTTGAGAGCGGAAAGTCCCTGTATAGGCGCGGTAAGCTCCATGCGGTTGTTCGTGGTATTTTCCTCGCCGCCCCAGAGCTCCTTCTCGTGCTCCTTGTACTGCAGGATGCAGCCCCAGCCGCCGATATTTTCCTCGTGCTGGTTTCCGGCGCAGGCCCCGTCCGTGTACATGATTACCGTCTTCATATTAGCGAATCTCCCTTTTATGTCGTGAACTCTCCTTTTCATTTGTCGATTTCCTTAAAGCCATGTGAATCCCCCGTTCGCCGATATACTACACCTTACCTTATCGGGTCCTTGCTCGGCTTTCCGGCTTTTCTCGGATAGCCGGCGGGAGTATTTTTTATCTTTTTTATAACGACAAGAATATGCCCGGTTTCTTCGGATTGCGCCGAAAGCTCCGATTCTTCGGATTGCGCCGCATACGAATCGAATTTATCTTTGAAATATTCACCCGGCTGCGAAATGTATGCGCGCTCTCCTCCGAGCGTTCGTATGGCCGCGGAAGCGGCCTCTATCTCTTCTTTTGCGCTTATGGTTTTGTAAGCGATAAAGTGTCCGCCGGGTTTTACAAGCGGAAGGCAATATTCGCAGAGAACCGCCATGTCGGCCACGGCCCTCGATACAGCAAGGTCGAAGCGCTCTCTATGGGCCTTGTCTCTCCCCATATCCTCGGCTCTTGCATGCAAGGTATATACATTTAACAAACCCAACTCTTTTGCCGCTTCTTCGACAACCTTAAGCTTTTTCCCCACCGAGTCCGCCAGCAAGAATTTCTTCTCGGGTCTGGCGATGGCTAAAGGCAATCCCGGAAATCCGCCTCCCGTGCCGAGATCCACCACTAAGTTAGCACTTTCGAACTCCGGGAGCCCGCAGACGCTCAGGCTGTCCGCGATATTCTTTCGCATAAACTCCTCGGGCTCCCTTATCGCCGTAACATTTATATCTTCGTTTCGGGCGAGGATTATATCTCTCAGTTTTTCGTATTTTTTTATCTCATCCATTGCGCCTGATTTTCTCCAAATGAACGAGCAGCACATTTATATCCGCCGGCGAAACTCCCGAAATCCTCGAAGCCTGACCTATGTTCGCCGGACGCTGCCGGTCGAGCTTCTGCCTTGCCTCTATGCGAAGACCTTGGAGATTAAGGTAGTCCAACTCATCCGGAAGCTGCTTATTCTCGAGCTTTTTAAACTTCTCTATCCGCTCGATCTGCTTGACTATATATCCCTCATATTTGATATTTACTTCGACCTTTGTCTTCTCGAGAGGCGAAAGCTCGGGTCTCTCTTTATCTATGATTGCCAAATCCTCGTAGCTGACTTCGGGCCTCCTCAGAAGCTCCGCAAATATCATCTTATTTTCAGGTAGGCTTTCGCCCAGCTTTTCGAGAAGAGGCATGGCATCGCGGGGGCTCACTCCGGAAGTTTTGAGCCTTTTAATTTCAGCATCTACACGCTCTTTTGAACTCAGATAACGCTCGTAGCGCTCGTCGCTAACGAGACCGATTTCCCTGCCCAGAGGCGTAAGCCTGGTGTCGGCGTTGTCCTGGCGCAGCACGAGCCTGTACTCGGCGCGGCTGGTCATCATGCGGTAGGGTTCATCGGCACCCTTTGTTACGAGGTCGTCTATCAGCACACCTATATAGGCCTGCGAGCGGTCAAGGACGAACGGCTCCTTGCCGTCCAGATATAGCGAAGCATTGATTCCGGCCATCAGACCCATCGCGGCCGCCTCCTCGTAGCCGGAGCTTCCGTTGATCTGGCCCGCGAAGAAGAGTCCCGGATACTGCCTGCTCATGAGGGAAAGAGAAAGCTCGGTGGGATCGATGCACTCGTATTCTATAGCGTAAGCGGGCCGCACAATCTGAATATTTTCGAAGCCCGCCATCGTCTTATAGAAGGCTATCTGTACATCTTCGGGCATGCTGGAGCTCATGCCCTGCAGGTACATCTCCTGAGTCGAAAGCCCCTCGGGCTCGACGAAGCACTGATGGCGCTCCCTTTCCGTAAAGCGCATAACCTTATCCTCGATTGAGGGGCAGTATCTCGCTCCTACGCCTTCGATCTTCCCGCCGAAGAGGGCGGATTTGTGGAAATTTTGCCGAAGAATTTCGTGGGTCTTGCTGTTGGTGTATGTGAGCCAGCAATCTTCCTGATCTTTGTCGAGATCGTCGCTCATAAAGGAAAACGGCACGACATGCTCGTCTCCCGGCTGAACCGTCATCTTTGAAAAGTCGAGGCTGCTTTTTAATGCCCTCGCAGGAGTCCCGGTCTTAAAGCGGCGCAGCTCGAAACCTTTATTCTTCAGGTTTTCGGCCAATTCGATTGAAGGCGAAAGGCCGTTGGGACCGCTGTCGTAGACGAGATCGCCTATAAAGATTTTTCCGCCGAGAAAGGTTCCTGTAGCGATTATCAGAGCATCGCATTCGTAGTATGCTCCGGTGCGTAAAATTACGCCGCATGGCCTTCCCTCGCTTGTAAAATCAATGTCTATGGCTTCTCCCTGGCGGAGAAGAAGATTGGGCTGCTCTTCCAGGCAGCGCTTCATCTCCTCGTGATAGCGGTTTTTGTCCGCCTGAGCTCTGAGGGAATGAACCGCAGGACCCTTGGCAGTGTTTAACATACGGCTTTGAATGAAGGTCTTATCTATGCAGATGCCCATCTGCCCTCCGAGGGCGTCGATCTCCCGCACGAGGTGACCCTTCCCGGTGCCACCTATCGCGGGGTTGCAAAACATGTTTGCCACAGCCTCGAGGTTGATAGAAAGCAGTAGAACGCTTTTACCCAGGCGTGCGCAAGCGAGGCCTGCCTCGCATCCCGCGTGACCGGCCCCGATAACGATTACATCGAATTTCCCCAATTGTTTAATTTCCATTATTTATACATTCTGCTTAGAGTTCTTATGTTTATATACAAGTTGCCCGAACTAGCTACATTGTGGGTATTTTAAATTTACATAAATTTACATTTTTGACAACTATCTATTTTGAACTGTCGAGTATATCGATCAGGCGCTCAAGCTCGCTGCGACTGTAGTATTCAAGGATTATCCTGCCTCGCCTTTCGCTGCCGTCAATCTTAACTTTTGTTCCCAGGCTTTGAGCCATCTGCTGCTCGGCGGCCTCGAGCTCTTTACTGCGAGCCTTTGCCTTGCGCCTCGCCTCAGGCTTCTTTCTCGCGCTCGCGTAGCTTTCGATGCGGCGGACCGACCAGGCTTCTTTCGCAACCTTTTTTGCGATTTCAATCTGGAGCTCCTCTCCTTCGAGTCCCGCAATCGTGCGCGCGTGGCCCGCGGAAAGGGTTCCCGAGACCACCATCTCCTGCACAGCAGAAGGAAGCTTAAGCAATCTGAGCGCATTCGTCACATAGGGTCTGGATTTTCCAACGACCTTTGCGGCCTGCTCCTGGTTGAGACCGAATCTCTTCATCATCTCCTCCAGTCCCAAAGCTTCCTCTATGCTGTTGAGATCCTCTCGCTGCATATTTTCTATGAGAGCGTAAAAGCTGTTCTGTTCGTCGCTCAGATCCCTTATTATCGCCGGGATATGCCTGAGCCCTGCCACTCTTGCAGCCCTCCAGCGCCTCTCTCCCGCGACGAGTTCGTAGCCGTTTGTTGAAGGTCTCAAAAGAATCGGCTGGATTACCCCGTGTTCTTTTATGGAAGATGCGAGTTCCTCGAGGGCTTCGTCGCTAAAACTCTTTCTGGGCTGCATGACATTGGGCTTAATATCTCCCAAGTCAATAAAAACAACCTTTTCAGCTGAATCTAGGCCGGAATCTCCGGCTTTTTTCCCCACATCCTGATTTTTGTCCGCAGCCATTTTACCGGATTCGACTTTTACCGCTTCGGGATTGAGGACGGAGAGATCTACTCCCGCATCTCCGAACAATGCGCCGAGCCCTCTCCCGAGCCCGCCAGCCTTCTTATTCATCGCTTCCCTCCATGCTCAGGAACTCCTCGGCAAACGCCTCGTAGGCCATGGCCCCCTTGGAGCGGGGATCGTAGGAAATTATCGGAAGACCGTAGCTGGGAGCTTCCGCAAGCCTCACATTCCTTGGAATTACTGTGTTGTAGAGCTTCGAGCCGAAATATTTCTTAACTTCCTCCATAACCTGCAACGAAAGGTTAGTGCGGCCGTCGAACATGGAAAGTATAACTCCCTCTATCTTAAGTTCCGGATTCAAGCTCCTTTTAACCAAATCTATCGTTGAAATCAACTGACTCACACCTTCGAGCGCATAAAACTCGCACTGTATGGGGATCAGAACACTGTCAACAGCTGTAAGAGCGTTGAGCGTAAGAAGCCCCAGGGACGGCGGGCAATCTATCAGTATGTAGTCATATGCAGATCTGATTTGATCCAATGCATATTTTAATCTTCTCTCGCGACCCTTTATGTTCACGAGCTCTATCTCGGCGCCCGCCAGATCTACACTTGCAGGAATTATGTCGAGGTTTTTGAAGTTCGTCTTCATTATCGTTGCGACGGGATCCACATCGGTTACAAGAAGGTCGTAACTCGTATAGGGCAAGCCCTTTTTTGCTACACCCAATCCGCTCGTCGTGTTGCCCTGCGGGTCTATGTCGATTACTAAAATCTTCTTACCGCGCAGGGCCAGACAGGCGGCAAGATTGATGTTCGTCGTAGTTTTACCGACCCCGCCTTTCTGATTAAATATTGCTATAGATTTTCCCATATTAAAGATCTCCTCCGGCTTTTGAATTTACCATCAATATTATACTACATGTCTGCAACTTTGTCGCAGTTATGTGTCCCGATGTTTCACATGAAACCCCTCGTCGAATTGAAATTTTACAGCCTTTTTACCCAAACAGCCTAATTTTTAATGCAAAACTCTATCGAAATCTTGTCAGACACAGTTTTGGATCTGAATTTCCAATACTCCGCAGATTCTCTAAGACTTCAACTTCGCATCGGAGGGATCTGTGCAATTCTTGCACAGCCACCGCGATGTTTCACATGAAACATATTTTGGAGATTCCCGAATCCATTCTAATCTATTGAGCTCTCCTTTCGAATAAATACGAATGAATTCACTCGGACAGACAGCAAATGTTTCACATGAAACATGCTCTTTAATCTAAGATTAGGCTGTCGATAATTTATTTCCATTAATTAACTGTCAATTATTTACTTTTCAACCCGATTTCAATCCCATCATGCAATTTCGTTCTATGACACAAGTTTTTTCAACTCGTTTGTGATATTATATTTTCACTCGAATATCTAAGGAATGAACAGATATTGATGCAAAAGGAGCAGAAATGGCACTGGTAGAAAGGTTTTTAAAATATGTCTCCTTCGAGACGAGTTCCGACAGTAGCAGCGAAAGCTGCCCTTCTACCCCGGGGCAGCTGGAACTTGGACGATATCTCGCGAAGGAACTTGAGGCAATAGGCCTTGAAAATACAGGGATTGACGATCACGGCTATGTATACGGATTCCTGCCTGCAAGCGAGGGTTGCGAGGCGGCTCATATAGGTTTTATTGCCCACATGGATGTATCTGCGGATGTTTCAGGCGCGAATATAAAGCCGAGAATAGTTCAATATGAAGGAGGGGATATCAAGCTTTCCGAGACACAGAGCATAAAAGCATCGGATTTTGAAAGCCTGGAAAACTACATCGGGCAGGATCTGATTGTTACGGATGGCAGCACTCTTCTTGGAGCGGACGACAAGGCCGGAGTCGCAGAGATCATCACGGCCATGGAATATCTGGTCGCTCACCCTGAAATCCCCCACGGGCCGATATCCTTAGGATTCACACCGGACGAAGAAATCGGAAGAGGCGCGGATCGCTTCAATCTTGAGCGCTTCGGAGCCGAGTACGCTTACACGGTCGACGGAGGAGCTTTGGGCGAACTTGAATACGAGAATTTCAACGCCGCTTCGGCTTCTATAAAGATAAACGGCGTAAATATTCATCCGGGCTCCGCCAAAAACAAGATGAAGAATGCCGTTCTTATAGGAACCGAGCTCATCTCTATGATGCCGCCCGCCCAGACTCCCGCGCACACGGAAGGCTACGAAGGATTCTTCCATGTCGGCGATTTTAAGGCGAACGAGACTTTGGCAGAGATAGATATGATAATCCGCGACCACGATATGGAAAAATTCGAAGAAAAGAAGGAATATCTGCGCAGGATCGCAAAATATCTGAACGGGAAGTACGGCGATGGTACGGTGGAACTCACAATCAAGGACAGCTACTTCAACATGAAGGAGAAGATTCTCCCCGTAATGCATGTGGTCGAGCGCGCGAAGGATGCGATGCTCAAGGCCGGTGTGGAGCCGATAATCAAACCCATACGCGGCGGCACGGACGGCGCAAGGCTCTCGTTTGAGGGACTGCCCTGCCCCAATATTTCAACCGGAGGCGAGAACTTCCACGGAGTTCACGAGTTCATTTCCATTCAATCCATGCAAAAGATGGTGGAGATTATCGTCAATATAGCAAGAGCACCCGAAATTTAGACGCTCAGTATCAATTAAAAGGATTAGCTTTTCAGTGTAATCATTCTTAAAATTCGGCGCTACCATATAATATGTATCTAAATCCGAGCAATGAATAAACCCGCACTTTTCCAGACTTTTCGTTCCGTAACTGCCTGTTTCAATCTCTTTTTCAAATTCATCCTTATTTGCATAATCATATGCCAATTCCTTTCTCTGAAACAAATTCTAATATTTCACTAACGCAATTTTTTGCTCAAATACAGAGTCAGATCCTCTACATCGGCGTATATAGAGTCCCCGGGCGTTAATACTATATCGTTATGCCAAAGGCCTGCGCCATCAGGTATATAGCCTCTTTTAGCGTACAAACGCTGAGCGCTCCCGTAACCGCTATGCAATCCTACGCCAAGATATACGATATCCGAATATTCCGCGGCGACCTGCTCGGCAATGTCCATCAGTTTGTTTCCGATGCCTTTTTTGCGATACTTCTCAAGAACGCCTAAATCTACAATTTCCGGATATCCTTTTCCGCCGAAAGCTCCCCATTTACAGTCGGGGTACACGCTTACATATCCTGCCGGCTGTCCATGATATTCTGCCACCAGCGCGACACATCTTTTCTCTTCTTGATGCCTCAGCGTTTTTTCGTATTCAGAGATATCGGAATACCCTTTTTCCTCATCAGTAAAAATCTGAGCATCGGACCGCAGCATATCTCGGATTACAAGTCCATCCTGATTGTAATAAACCATAAACCACCTATCTTCCTAGGATTTTTAAGCGACAAACTGAGATTTAATAGCGCAAAACAAAATAAATCACATATGCCCAACTAAGCAAGCCATGGAAAATTGCCCATCCAACTGACTTCCATGTTGTATAACTTATTACCATAGCCAAAGCACTTCCAAATGTAATGCCTGATTTAACAGTTTTCTTTACTATTGTAGTTTTATTTTCTTCCATAGTCCTTTTCCTCCATAAATTCTAGTTTGTCTCTGTATTTTGAATACAATCTTTCGGTATATCCATTCAGATTATTATTCTAAGGGGTGCTTTCCGTCCCAGACAATATCCAGATAATTCTGCCTGTCGGTAGCGCCTTCCGTCGAATAGCAGAGCACGACGGAATTTTCGTCGAGGCCGATTTCCTCCTTGAATTCAGACAGCGAGGGGATGTCTAAAGCAGAAAATGCAAGCCCGGCGCAGGATGCGCCCGACTCTCCGGATATTATTCGAGCGTCTCCGGGCAGCGGATTTGCGAGCATCCTCATGCCCTTGGCTGCAATCGGATCGGGCATCGAAACGGCGTAATCCGCGTAATCCTTCAGAAGATCCCAGGCCAGCGAGCAGGGTTCTCCGCAGGCGAGGCCCGCCATTATAGTCTTAAGATTTCCCTTCGTCGCGTGAAGCCTCCCGTCGGCGGCGAGCGCTGTCTCGTACATGCAATCCGCGGCGGTGGGCTCGACGGTAATCGTCACGGGTCTTTCTTCCCCGTAATACGAAGCGAAGAATGCTGCAAGGGATCCGGTCATCGATCCTACCCCGGCCTGCAGGAACAGATGCGTGGGTTTTACATCGCCCAGCTGCCTTACGGCTTCGAGCCCCATAGTCAGATACCCTTGCATTATCAGCTCGGGATATTCCTCGTAGCCCTCCCAGGCCGTATCCTGCACGAGTATCCAGCCCTTCTCTTCGGCCTGCTTTGCCGCAAAGCGGACGACATCGTCATAAATCATATCCAAAATATAAGCTTCCGCGCCGGCCTTTTTGATATTATCCAATCTCTCCTGAGCACTCCCGCGCGGCATGTAAACTACGCTCCTGCAACCCTCCCGGGTCGCGGCCCAGGCTACGCCCCGGCCGTGGTTGCCATCGGTCGCGGTCACGAATACGGGTTTTTCTTCGATTCCGATAGCTCTTCTCTTTTCCAGAATCCTATGGATGCAATAACTGCCGCCCAGCGCCTTGAAGGCATTCAGTCCGAAGCGATAACTCTCGTCCTTTATGTAAATTCCCTTAACTCCGAGATATTCCGCGAGCTTTTCCAGATTGACCAACGGGGTGGGTTCATAGCTATTTATACTCTTGTGAAAAGATTCGACCTTCTTTGCCTCTTCGAGCGAATATTTACTCAAATCCGTCGCTTTTCCTACGCGTTTAATCTTGCAAAATTTGAAATTTTCCATCATGACCTCCGTATGTGTATGTTTTCCGCTTTCTCTGTCCTGCGTGGTTCTAATTTGTTATAATGCAGATACCGAATAATTATAACAGATTGCCCTAATTAAGGGTTTAAAAACCGAAGGAAATTTTATGAAGCGTACTATAGCTGCAATATCGACAGCCCGCGGAGAAGCCGCAATCGGCATAGTCCGCATGAGCGGCCCGGAATCAAAAGAGATAGCCGAGCGCATATTCCTGCCCGCGCGCAAAATATCCGAGATTAAGCCCCGCCACATGTACTACGGAAAAATCCGAGATCCCGAAAGCGGGGATTTTCTCGACGAGGTACTATGCGTATTCATGAAAGGTCCTCAAAGCTACACCGGCGAAGACATGGTAGAGATTCAGTGCCACGGCAGCCTGATTTCAATTAAGAATATTCTCGAACTCTGCTGCAGGCAGGGAGCCGTGCTCGCGGAGCGCGGGGAGTTCACCAAACTCGCCTTCCTTAACGGACGCATGGATCTGGCGCAGGCCGAAGCCGTAATAGACATGATAAAAGCGCGTACGGACAGCGGATTCGAAACGGCCTTCTCCCAGCTTTCCGGAAAGCTCTCCGAGAGGGTCCGGCGCATCAGAGTGGAGCTCCTAAATCTGCTCGCCATGCTCGGAGTAAACATGGATTATCCGGATGAAGACATCGAGGAATTGAGCCGGAAAGAGGTGTTAAATCGTCTATCGCCGATAAACGATGAAGTCAATAAACTTCTAGCCGGAGCCGAGGAAGGCAAACTCATAAGAGAGGGCCTCGGGGTAGCGATAATCGGCAGGCCTAATGTCGGAAAATCCTCCCTTATGAACCTCCTTCTCAAGGAAGATCGCAGCATAGTAACCGACATTCCGGGTACGACCAGAGACACTATTGAGGAACAGCTCTCCCTTCGCGGGATACCCATAAGACTGACGGACACCGCAGGCATTCACGACTCGAAAGATATTGTGGAGAGCCTCGGGATAGAGCGCAGCAAAACGGCGGCGGATGCGGCGGACATAATAATCTTCCTCTTGGATCTAAGCAGACCCCTTTCTAAGGACGACGAAGCTCTGATGCTCGCCATAAAAGACCGACCCTGCATCGCAGTTTTAAACAAGGAAGATTTAGAAGAAGTTTTAGACGAAGAGGATGTAAGGAGAGCTCTTCCGAGCGCTAAAATTGTGCGTTCATCGTTAATAGACGATGATGGCGCCGAGGTCGTAAAGGACGCTTTGGAAGAATTAATTTCCTCGGGAAAAGCCCGCCGCGAAAATGACATTCTTATAACGAGCATCCGCCATCAGCAGCTGCTCAAAGAAGCATCCGAAGAGATAGAGCTCGCCATCGAACAATCCCGCTCCGAAGTCGCCATAGACTTAATAGAGATGAATGTCCGCGCGGCCTTCGATCTGCTCGGCGAGATAACCGGCGACAGCGCCTCGGGCGAAATAATCGATGCAGTTTTCGAGCGCTTCTGCCTCGGTAAATAAATTCTTTTATGATAAATGAAAATCGGGTCGAAATGCGACCCGATTTTATTGTGTAATTTTGAAAATTCGCTTATTCCTCAGCAGACTCGGACTCTTCGCCCTCTCCGGCTTCCTCTTCCTCAGGCAGCGAAGATGCAGCCTTATCGGTTACCCTTACAACTATGCTCTCCGGATCCATCTTAAGTTCAATCTTATCCGTATTGAGCTCCTCGATATCCTTGAGGTGAAGCACCGAACCTATCTGCATTCGATCCATATCGACAGTTATGAAATCGATCATGTCTGCAGGAAGCGCAGAATATGGCACCTCGAAGATCATCTTGTCGACGATTCCGGAAATCCTCTCGTCGTTTATAAACTCGATATGAAGTATGCTGTTGACCTTTTCGTCGGCCGTCAGCGCCTGGAAGTTGATGTTCAATATTTCACCCGTTACGGGATGCGAAGACTTCTCCTTAACCTGAACATTGAAGCTGGTCTTTCCCAACTTGAGGGTCACCCTTGAACCCTCTCTCTTTTCGCGATCGAGCATATTAGCCGTCACCTTTTCGATCTGGATGGGAATCGAATCCTCCAGATGCTTCCCGAAGATGCTTCCCGGAACAAAACCGAGCCTTCTGAGCTTCGGCGCCTTGACGCTGAAATCGCGCTTCTGAACATTTACGATATCCATTAAATTTCCTCCTTAAAAACAGAGCTTGTTATATTCTCTGCGTTATCCTTTTATTTTGCGAGCTCTATGATTATCCGCCTGTAAGGCTCCTCTCCCTCGCTCCTCGTCGTCACCGCGGGCCTGGACTGAAGAACAGTATGTATAACCTTGCGCTCGTAGGGGTTCATAGGCTCAAGACGCACGCTGCGTCCGGAATTCTCAACTTTATTCGCGAGATGATTTGCGAGTCTTTCGAGAGTTCTCTCTCTCTTTTCTCTGTAGTTTTCCGCATCCAGCACAACGCGCGTGTATTTGCCGCTATCCTTGTTTATGACGAGACTGGTAAGATACTGCAGCGCATCCAGCATAGAACCGCGCTTACCGATTACCGTACCCGAGTCTTCTCCTTCGAAGTCCACATACACGCTCTCGGCATTTGCGCAGACCTTCATCTCGAGATTGAGCCCCATCTCCTTGATTACATTTTCAAGGAAGCTCTTAGCGGGATGTTCACTCTGCTCGACAAGATCCTTAGGTCTTTCGCTGAGCACTTTAACTTCATGGAAAAGATACTCCTCGTTTTCGCGGCGGTTCTGCTGTTTATTCAGTGACTTGCGATTCTTCTTCTTTTTCGATCTGGAAGATTTTCCCGGCCTTTGAGGACTGTCGACGCCGCATTTTTCTATCACTATCTCGACACCGTCTTCCCTCTTTACTTTTATCTTTTGTTCACCGTCGGTTTTAATCTCCGCGACAGGTCTTCTTCTTTCCTTCCTTTCGGGCCTCTGCGGCCTCTGCTGCACACTTGCGGGCTTCTCCGCCATCTCCGGCTTTGCGGGCTTCTCCGGCTGTTCTTCCTTCTCGGGAGCCTTCTCCTCAACCCTAACCCTCGCAAGTTTCGACCCTATTCCGAAAAAGCCTCTGGTGGGCTGTTCCAGTACGGTCACTTCGACCTGGTCTCTGGTGAGCCCCAGGTCTGCCAAAGCGAGGCTCACAGCATTATCGATACTGTCGCCCCATTTTTCCAAATATCTCATTATTACTTTGCCTCCAAAGTATCCTAATTGCTCCTCTGCGCCTTCCTCTGCTTCCTCGAGTCCTTAAAATCCTGAATAATCTCGGCTCTCAACTTATCTTCGTCGGTCTTCTTCTTAAACAGCAGAGTCTGGGCTATGGCGAATAAATTTCCGATTGCCCAGTAGAGAGCAGTTCCCGCCGGGAAACTTCTTCCCATAAGGAATATCATGAGAGGGAAGAAATAGTTCATCCCTTTACCCATTCCTCCGGCAGCATTGGCGGCCCCTGCCGTGCTCGTTGAGAGATAGGTTGTAAGGCCCGCTATAACCGGCAGTATCCAGGGATCCGGTTGAGACAGATCGCTCACCCACAAGAAAGACTCGTGCACCGCTGCTATCATTTCCGGTGCAGCCATGTATTCGAGGGGGCTTCTTAAAAGCGAGAAAAGACCCATGATTATAGGCATCTGAACAAGCAGAGGCAAACAGCCGCTGGACTGGCTGACACCCGCTTTCTTGTAGAGTTCCATGGTCTTTTGACTTGCCATCTCGCGATTTCCCGCATAGCGGGTCTGGATTTCGTTGATCTTGGGCTGAAGCTCCGCTGTCTTTGCCTGAAATTCAATCTGTTTTTTATACAGCGGGAGCATGGCAAGCCTCACAACAAAAGTGAGGATTATTATCGAAAGTCCATAGCTTTGAACTATCCCGTAAATCCATGCAAGGAGCAAACCTATAGGTTTTGCTAACATTCCGATTATAAAGTTCATTGTTCCTCCAAAAGAAACTCTCAGTATCTAGGGTACGGGATCGTAGCCTCCCGGGCGTCCCGGATGACATCTCAGTATCCTCTTAATTCCAAGGATTATCCCTTTAATAACTCCGTATTTTTCTATGGCCTGCATCGCATATTCCGAGCATGTCGGAAGATATATGCATTGCGCCGGGAAAAGCGGCGATATGCAGGTTCTGTACATTTTTATAAAATATATGAATACTCGCTTCATTATTTTATCAGCCCGGCCCTTCTCAGAGCACTCCGCAGGGATATCTCAACATCCGCGCACTTCACTTCGGCGGCACTGCTTCTTGCTATTAGCAGAAAATCGTATCCGAGCGGCAACTCCGCCTCCGTGTTTCTGAAAGCTTCTTTCATAAGGCGTCTTGCCCTGTTGCGGCAGACGCTGTTTCCGACCTTTTTGCTAGCCAAAAAGGCTTTGCGATTATAGGAAAGTCCGTTCTTTATGTAAAGGAGCACGAGGTGCCTGCTGTTCGACGATTTCCCCCGCCTATAGAGTTTTGTGAAATCCTCTCTTTTCCTGAGTATCTCGGGTTTCTTCAAATTATCTCTCCTTTAACAAAAAGACCGATTTCCGCGGCCCTTATGCTGAGAGTACTTTTCTACCTCTCAATCTTCTCCTCTTTAGAACTCTGCGACCGCTCTTTGTGGCCATCCTCTTGCGAAAGCCGTGTTCCTTAGCCCTCTGACGCTTCTTGGGCTGGTGTGTCCTCTTAGGCAATTTTCATCCCTCCTTCCATATAAATTGCAAACACGCCTGAATATTATATGTAATATTAATTATTATGTCAACGCTGCAAAATCTTCACATCTGCCGCGCATGACCCCCCTCTATGCGAAACTCATATCCCGAAGGAAGCATCTCCATCAGCTTCGGATCTATATCCGTCGCTGTTATAAACACCTGAACATCCTTCATACTTTCTATCAGATATCTCTGTCTTCCGAAATCGAGTTCCGACAGCACATCATCCAAAAGCAGTATCGCATTATGACCTGTTTCTTTTTTTATGAGTCCTATTTCTGCCAGCTTCATCGAAAGAGCCGCAGTCCTCTGCTGACCCTGAGAGCCGTAAGTCCTTATATCCTTACCGTTTACCTCTATTCTAAGATCGTCCTTGTGGGGACCGCTGCCGGTAAAACCGCGCCTTATATCGCTCTCAAAATTCTTTACAAGCTGTTCTTTAAAGCTTTCCTTTCCGGAAAACTCCGTCTCGTATTCTATATTCAATTCTTCTTTTCCGTCGGATATCTTGCGATGTATATCACCGCTTATCTCCCTGAGCCTTTCGGTAAAAGCTTCCCTTTCGCTAACTATTCTTAAAGCATAGTCGGCCAAAGTTTCATCGAAAACCCTGTAGATATCTTTATCTCTGTTCTCATTTCGCAGCAAGGCATTTCTTTGTTTTAAAACTCTTTTGTAATTACCTAAATCGCTGTAATATACAGGTTTCAGTTGGCAAAGTTCCCTATCCATAAACCTTCTTCTGTGATTGGGACCTTCCTGAACGGTTTTTTTATCTTCCGGAGAAAAAATTACTATGTATGCATTTTCCAAAAGGTCCATGCTTCGGTCAAGTTTAATACCGTCAAGCTTAATTATCTTGCCTTCCTTTTGATAACTTATATCTATACTTAATTTTCTTTTATCCTTTTCCACAAGACAAGCAGCCCTCGCAAAATTTTCTCCGAAGGCTATCATCTCGCTGTCTTTGTTGGTTCTGAAAGACTTTCCAAGACCCATTATAAATAGAGCTTCGAGAAGGTTGCTCTTGCCTTGAGCATTCTCCCCCAAAAACAGATTGAGCTTGTCGTGAAATTCTATCTCCTGCTCTTTATAATTTCTAAAATTTTCTAGTTTTATACTTTTAAATAACATCAGTTGACACTTATCCTCACCGGGAGAACCAGGTAGGTATAAGCATCCCCCTCAAGAGGCTTTATAATACAGGGACCGGTAGGAGAAGACATCTGCATTACTATCTCGGAATCCCCTACAACTTTCAGTACATCGAGAAGATAGCCTGCGTTGAAACCTATAGCAAGGCTTTCTCCTTCTATATCAGCCTTAACTATTTCCTTCACCTTTCCCTGCTCGTTCCTCGAATTTATCTCTATCTCCGAGTTTTCAAAATACATCTTTATCAGTCTGTTTTTACCTTCCCTCGCAAAGAGCGAAGCTCTTTCTATTGCATAGAACAGATCCTCTCTCTCAACGACGCAGCGTGTTTTGTAATCCTTAGGAAGTATTTCCTTATAGTTGATGAATTCTCCCTCGAGAATCCTTGCAATTACTCTGGTTTCTCCTATTATTATTTCTATTTTCTTTTCTCCGGGAATAATCTCTACATTTCCTTCCTCGGGACTTTCCATCAATATTTTCTGAATCTCATTCAGAATAGCGTAATGTATTATTACCTTTTTCTCTTCACTGTACTCAATGTCTTTTTTTACTACAGCCATCCTAAATCCGTCTAAAGATGCAGCTTCCAGAGTATTATTTATAAAAGAAAAGAGGCATCCCACCAATACACCCTTCTTTTCATCTATGGAAGCGGCGAAAGTTGTCTTTTTTATTATATCTTTGAGTATTTCCTTATCTATCTCTATTTTATTTTCTTTATTAAATCTTCCCATATCCGGAAATTCGTCGGCAGAAAGAGCAACTACCGAAAAATCGGAGCCGAGACACTTAACATTAAGTTTTCCTTCGTCTAGGCTTACGCTTACTATAGCGTTTGGAAGTTTTCTTACTATATCCGAGAAAAATCTAGCAGAAACCACAGCACTTCCTTCTTCTCCGGAACTCACATCCAAAGTGGTTTCTATGCTCATATCGAGGTTTGAAGCCGTCAAAGTAAGAATATTATCTTTTACGGACAATTTAATTCCTTTAAGGATAGGTATGGTGGTTTTAAGAGATACAGCTTTTGAGACTGTGTTTAAAGCTCTCGATAAAGCTCCCTGTGAACAAACAAATTTCATAAAGACATCCCCCCATTTTCTTATAGTATATTTAGTAGTATTAGTAGTAGGGCCTGTTGAAATGTTGAAAACTCTGTTTAATATTCAAATTTCAATTGCCTCTCTTTTAAAAACATGTTTATAAACTTGTTTAAATTATTAAACAACTTGTCTAAAAAATTAAGAATTATGAAGTGTTTCCATAATATTATCTATAGTGTTTCTAAGATTTTCGTCCTTTGATACAGCCTGACTTATATTATTATAACTGTGAAGTATAGTTGAGTGGTTTCTTCCTCCGAACATCTCTCCTATTTGAGGATAAGAAGAGTTTGTATTTTCCCTTATCAGATAAATGGCAATCTGCCTCGGAAAAGAAATACTCTGATTGCGCTTTTTACTTTCGAGATCGGAAGATTTAAATCCGAAATATTTAGCCACACACTTTTTAATGGATTGAGGTGTAAGTGTTGTCTTCTTTGTATCGAATATATCCGTCAGCACCTTTTTTGCCATAGAGGGGCTCATCTTTAAATTTTGAAGCTTAGCCATACCGTGAACCCTGTTCCATGCACCTTCAAGGTCCCGTATATTTGTGATTATATTCTGAGATATAACCTGCAGCATCTCGTTGATTTCATCGGTGATAGTAACTCCCGAAAGAATCGCGAGATTTTTAAGTATTGCAAGGCGCGTTTCGTAATCCGGTGCCTGAATATCCACCGGCATTCCCCATCCGAACCTGCTCTGAAGCCTCTCCGGAATTCCGTCGAGGTCCTTCGGAGGTTTATCGGAAGTAAAGATTATCTGCTTTCTGAAATTGTAAAGCGACTCGAATGTATGGAAAAGTTCCTCCTGCGTAGCCTGCTTACCCGATATAAACTGCACATCGTCAAAAAGAAGGAGATCCACCTTCCTGTATTTATTTCTGAAATCTTCCTGCCTTTTTTCCTGCAAAGATTTAACCAGCTCGTTGGTAAAGGCTTCCGAAGAGACATACATAACCCTTTTTTTGGGGTATTTCTTTATGACATACTGACCCACCGCATGCATCAGATGAGTCTTTCCAAGACCTGCACCGCTGTATATGAAGAGAGGATTGTACTCTCTTACAAAGCCCTTATCCGCGATTGCAAGGCAGGCCGCCAGCGCCAGCTGGTTATTGGGTCCTTGCACGAAGCTGTCGAAAGTATATCTCGGATTGAATCCGAAGGAAGGATCTTCCGGAACAGGAGAATCCTCCGTATCGATGGGTGCACTATCCACTACTTCCATGTTGTAAGCTTTTCCAAGGACGGACTCGCAGGCGGAAGAAAGTTCCTTCTGATAGTTTTCTATTCTCTTTTGATAAAAACTGCTGCTGCCACCTTTCGGAGGTGTAAAATATATTTTAAGCTCCCTTTCGCTAAGCTTTACGGGCTCCAGGGGACTAAAAAAAATATTTACCGGAAGAGATTCCATAGAGGAATACAGGTTTTGCAGAATATTTTTCCAGTTTTCTTTCAGTTCACTCTTAGTCATTTTATTTTCCCGTGCAGATATTATCCCATATATAGGGGGCATTTAAGATTATAGCATATAAAAATTTTCTATATGCTATTTCTCATGCGGATATTCCCCAATATATTGGGTAGATGAGATTATAGCATAAATAAGTTTTGCATAGGTATATAAGAATCCCGAGCTGGCAGTATCAAGTTATCCACAAGTTATGCACATCTTGTGGAAAAGTTTTTGCACATTTTCCAAAACCACAATATGTTGAAAAATAAACAAAAAAAATAAATAAAAAAACTTTTTCAAGGGGCAAAAGACCCATTAATTCATGTAAAAATGTGGTAAAACGCGTATTTTCGTCAATTTTAGGCCTTCTCGTTGAAAAACGCCCTTTTTTGTGTTAATATGACAAAGTTGGTAGAAACGCAAAAAAACTTGTAAGAAGGGAAATTTTTATGTCAACAGAGGAAAAGACTATAAAAAAGGGAGAGAACAAGAATTACGACGCGTCGCAGATTCAGGTGCTCGAAGGCCTCGATCCCGTAAGGAAGCGTCCCGGTATGTATATAGGGACCACCGGAACGAGGGGGCTTCATCACTGCGTCTACGAAATTGTGGATAATTCCGTGGACGAAGCTCTTGTCGGATACTGTAAGAATATAAAACTTACACTCAACGAAGACGGAACCGTAGAGATAGAGGACGACGGCAGGGGAATGCCCGTGGATAAGCATCCCAAGCTCGGCGTGCCCGCGATGGAGGTCATAATGACGGTTCTCCACGCCGGAGGTAAATTCGGAGGCGGAGGATACAAGGTTTCGGGCGGGCTTCACGGAGTGGGAGCATCGGTAGTAAATGCACTTTCGGATTATATGCGCGTAGAATCCATGCGCGACGGTCACATATACAGCCAGACATATTCGCGGGGAAAAAAGACCTCCGAGGTTGAAATAACAGGGGAGAGCGGAAGCAAGACCGGATGCCGCACAATTTTTCATCCGGATCCCGAGATTTTCGAGGAGACGGAGTTTAACTTCTCCGCCATAGAGTCCCATATGAGGGAGACGGCTTTTCTGAATAAGGGTCTCAAGATAAGCCTCGAGGACAGAAGAGATAAGAAAAAGAGGAAGGTTCAGTTTCACTACGAGGGAGGAATAAGGGAATATGTAAAGTTCCTCAACACGAACCGCGAACCCATACATCCGGAAGTAATATATTTCGAGGTTAAAAATCAGGATCGCGAGTTTGAGGTGGCGATGCAGTACACCGACAGCTACAGCGAAAACATTCTTTCTTACGCTAACAATATAAATACCATGGAGGGCGGAATGCACCTCGTGGGCTTTAAGTCCGCTCTAACGAGGGCAGTCAACGATTACGCGAAAAAGGCGAACATACTCAAGGATGGTGACGAGTCTCTTTCGGGCGAGGATATAAGGGAAGGGCTTACGGCGATAATTTCCGTCAAGCTCACCGAGCCGCAGTTCGAAGGTCAGACGAAGACGAAGCTCGGAAATCCCGATATGAGGGGTTTTGTCGAGACCGCGACGGGCGAGAATATCTTCGCATATCTGGAGGAAAATCCGTCTCAGGCAAAAAAGATAATCGAAAAGTGCCTCAAGGCCTTCAGGGCGAGGGAAGCCGCAAGAAAGGCGAGGGATCTGACCAGAAGAAAGAGCGCATTGGAGAGCACTTCGCTTCCCGGAAAGCTTGCGGACTGCTCCGAAAAGGATCCTGCTCTCTCCGAAATCTTCCTCGTGGAAGGAGACTCCGCCGGAGGCTCCGCCAAGGAAGGCAGGGACAGGAAGCGCCAGGCCATACTGCCTCTTCGCGGAAAGATTCTCAATGTCGAAAAGGCGAGGCTAGATCGCATACTCAATTCCGATACCATCAAGGATATGATTACGGCCTTCGGCTGCGGCATAGGGGACGAGTTCAACATCGAAAAGCTTCGCTATCACAAGATAATAATCATGACGGACGCTGATGTCGACGGTGCCCACATAAGGACGCTGCTTTTGACCTTCTTCTTCCGCTATATGCCCAAGCTAATAGAGGGGGGCTATGTGTACGCAGCTCAGCCTCCGCTCTACAGAGTAAAGGCCGGCAAGGATATGTGGTACACCTACAGCGACAAGGAGCAGGATAGGC
Source organism: uncultured Oscillospiraceae bacterium (assembly GCA_964344335.1). Taxonomy (GTDB): domain Bacteria; phylum Bacillota; class Clostridia; order Peptostreptococcales; family Anaerovoracaceae; genus RUG11894. The sequence continues at coordinate 25,019 of CAYFMW010000001.1, forward strand.
TCCTCGCGGAACTCGCCTCCCAGGGTAAGACGAGGCCCGAGATTCAGCGCTACAAAGGTCTCGGAGAGATGGACGCGCATCAGCTCTGGGAGACGACCATGAATTACGATACCAGAACATTGATGCAGATTACGATAGACGACTACGCTTCCGCGGATCACATCTTTACGACCCTCATGGGCAGCAAGGTACCGCCCAGAAGGAAGTTCATAAGAGAGAATGCGCAGTATGCGAGACTCGATGTTTAAGGGGGGCAGTAAATGAGCGATTTGATTGAACAGAATGTGCACGGAAAGATAAGCCAGCACGAGATATACGAAGAGATGAAGACCTCCTACATCGACTACGCGATGAGCGTAATCGTTGCGAGAGCTCTTCCGGATGTTCGCGACGGACTAAAACCCGTTCACCGCAGAATACTCTACGGCATGAACGAACTTGGAAACTACCCCGACAAGCCTCACAAGAAGAGCGCCAGAATCGTCGGTGAAGTAATGGGTAAATTCCACCCGCACGGAGAAGGCTCCATATACGATGCCATGGTGCGCCTTGCGCAGCCGTGGAACACGCGCTATCTGCTCGTGGACGGACACGGAAACTTTGGCTCCATGGACGGGGACGGTGCGGCGGCTCAGAGGTACACCGAGGCCAGGATGACCCCCCTCGCGATGGAGATGCTGCGCGAAATCGATAAGAACACGGTTGATTTTGCGGATAACTACGACGGCGAGGAAAAGGAACCAGTCGTTTTGCCTTCGAGATTCCCGAATCTGCTCGTAAACGGAACCAGCGGAATTGCGGTAGGCATGGCAACTTCCATACCGCCTCATAATCTCGGAGAGGTTATAGATGCCACGGTAAAGCTCATAGACAATCCGCACGCGGAAGTCGAAGACCTGATGAAGATAATCAAGGGCCCGGATTTTCCGACCGGAGCGACCATAGTCGGAAGAGGCTCTGTCAGAGCTGCCTACAAGACCGGCCGCGGCAAAGTTAAGCTGAGAGCCAAGGGGCGCATAGAGGAAAACTCCAAGGGCGTTACGAATATCATATTCACCGAGATTCCCTACCAGGTGAACAAGGCCAATATGATTATTAAGATCGCCGATCTTGTAAAAGACAAGAAGCTCGAGGGTATAAAGGATATCAGAGACGAGTCCTCCAAAGGAGAGGTCCGCGTTGTAATCGAGCTCAAAAAGGATGCCAATCCCAGAGTTATGCTCAACAGGCTCTATAAACATACGGAGCTGGAGAGCAATATATCAATGATAATGATAGCTCTAGTCGACGGGCGTCCGAGGCTCCTTAACCTCAAGGAAATTCTGGCCGAATATATAAAGCACCAGAAGGAAGTGCTAACCCGGCGCACTCAGTTCGACCTCGATAAGGCGGAGGCGAGGGCCCATATACTCGAAGGCCTTCGCATCGCTATAGACAATATCGACGAGGTAATAAGGACGATAAGAGAAAGCTACAGCGATGCCAAGGAAAAGCTGATGGAGCGCTTCGGGCTCAGCGATATTCAGGCTCAGGCCATACTCGATATGCAGCTTAAGAGGCTTCAGGGTCTGGAAAGAGAGAAGATAGAAGATGAATATCGGGAGCTTCAGAAGAAGATCGCTTACTATAAGAGTTTGCTGGCGGACGAAAAACTGCTTATGGGTGTAGTCAAAGACGAACTGCTGGAAATCAGAGATAAGTGGGCGGACGAGAGGCTTACCGATATAGTTGCGGACGAAGGCGAAGTCGACGAGTCCGAGCTCATAGAGGAGGGAAATGTCGTAATAACGGTTTCGCATCTGGGATATATAAAGAGAGTGTCCGAGGATACTTACAGGACCCAGAGGCGTGGCGGCAAGGGCATAATCGGGCTTTCGACAAGGGAGAGCGACTTCGTAAAGGATCTTATAACCACCTCGACGCACGACAACCTGATGTTCTTTACGAATATGGGCAAGGCTTACAAGATTATGGCCTACGAGATCCCCGAGGCGAACAGGCAGGCAAGGGGCACCCCCGCTGTCAACTTCCTCAACCTTATGCAGCGCGAGAGGATAACCGCTGTGCTTCCCGTCAAGGATTTCTCCGAGGAGAAATATCTCATAGCCTGCACAAAGCAGGGTAATATCAAGAAGATGCAGCTCTCGGAATTCGATACCAAGCGCAAGGCGGGGCTCATCGCGATAAAGCTCAAGGACGGAGACGATCTTATAAGCATCAAGGAGACCTCCGGAGACGACAATGTTATAATCGTAACCAAGAAGGGCAAGTGCATATGCTTTACGGAATCCGAAGTGAGGACCATGGGCAGGGCCGCAGGCGGCGTAAGGGGAATCAGTCTGGACAGGGACGACGAGGTCGTCTCGATGGAGATTGTCGATAAGACTCAGCAGCTGCTGGTCGTTACGAGCGGCGGCTACGGAAAGCGCACTCCCGTAAAGGATTATAAGCTTCAGGCGAGGGGCGGCAAGGGTCTGCTCACATACGACAAGAGCAAGTTCGACAAGACCGGCTATCTCGTGGGCGCGCTCACGGTAAATAACGACGACGAGATTTTCCTGATAAACTCCGAAGGCATAATTATACGAATAGAGGTTGAGGAAGTATCTAAGCTGAGCCGCACGACTCAGGGCGTCAAGATAATGAAGATCGAGGACGAGAGCGAAATCGTCGCATTGGCCAAGTCCGTCAAGGAGGACGAGGAGAAAGAATCCGAGCAGATATCTCTGGATTTGAAAGGAAAGAAGTAATGAAGCGAGTTTTTTCGGGGGTTCAACCCACCGGTAACCTTCATATAGGGAATTATCTCGGCGCTCTAAAACAATTCGTCGAGCTTCAGGAAGAATCCGAATGCATCTATTGCGTGGTCGATATGCACTCGATTACCGTGCCGCAGGATCCTAAGGAGCTGAAAAAGCATATCCTGGATATCGCGGCGCTGTATATCGCCGTCGGCATAGACCCGAAGAAATCGATAGTCTTCGTTCAGTCTGCAGTTCCCGGTCATGCCGAGCTAAACTGGGTGCTGACCTGCAGCTCCTATACGGGCGAGCTTTCCCGCATGACCCAATATAAGCAAAAGAGCCGCGGCGAGGAGTCGGCTCCGGCGGGGCTCTTCATGTACCCGGTGCTGATGGCTGCGGACATCCTGCTCTACGACTCGGACATAGTTCCCGTGGGGGACGATCAAAAGCAGCACATAGAGCTGACCAGAGATCTCGCGATAAGGGTAAACAACAAGTACGGCGAGACCTTCGTCGTGCCCGAGGGGAGGTTTCTTAAGTCGGGTGCGAGGATAATGTCTCTCGATGACCCCGGCGCAAAGATGAGCAAGTCCGCGGAGAGCGATATGTCCAGGATTTCCTTGCTCGACGAACCCTCAAAGATAAAGAAGGCGATAATGCGAGCGACCACGGATTCCGAGGGCAGCGTGCGCTTCGATGCGGAAAACAAGCCCGGAATATCCAACCTGCTTACGATTTACAGCTCGTTCTCCGGAAAAGACATAGTGGATATCGAAAAGGACTACGAGAGCAGGGGCTACGGAGACTTTAAAAAGGATCTCGTAACGATTACCGTGGATGCTCTGGCTCCGATAAGGAAGCGCTTCGAGGAAGTCCGAAATTCTCCCGAGCTTATCGCGATACTTAAGGACGGTGCGGAGCGCGCCAATGCCATTGCAGAGCCCGTTATGAAACGCGTAAAGGAGCGCTTCGGACTTGGGATATAGGTTTTTAAGGAGGTAGACGATATGAGATACGATTCGATAAGTGCCGAGCAAAGGCATATAGAAGCGATTGCAGCCGAGATGCTCGCTGCGGCAAGAACCGCTCCCAAGGCTCACGGACTGGATAAACTCGAATGCTTTGCGCTGGACGGCGAGGAAAAGAGTGCCCTCTGCGAGAAGATGAGGGAATATTCGGAAAGGAGCGGCCTGGCTTTTATAGCAAGGGATGCGGATAATATCGATAACTCGCAGATGTTGCTGCTCTTCGGCACTGTAAACGAGCCCTACGGTCTCAATTGCGGCTACTGCGGAGCGGAAGACTGCGAAAAGGCCATGAAGAAGGGGCACTGCTGTTTCTTCGCCGCTCACGATCTGGGGCTTGCGGTGGGCTCCGCTGTCTCCAAGGCCGCCGACGGAAGGGTGGACAGCAGAGTCATGTATTCGGTCGGTGCGGTCGCAAAGGAGCAAAAGCTCTTCAGGACCGATGTTATCGGAGCTGTCGGAGTTCCGATAAGCGTCAGCAGAAAGAGCCCGTTCTTCGACAGGAAATAATACAAAGAAGAAATAAATTAAACTCCGCGGAAGTAAAGTCCGCGGAGTTCTTTTTAATCGAAGAGCTCCGTGGAGAAGTAGCGCATGCCGCTGTCGGCAAAAATCGTCGCTATGGTTTTTCCTTTATTTTCGGGTCTTTTTGCCAGCCTAATCGCGGAGCATAGATATGCGCCCGAGGAAGTTCCGACTAAAAGTCCTTCGACCCTTGCGAGCATCCTTGTATACTCCAATGCCTCTTCATCGGAAATCTTAATGAGTTCGTCATAAATAGTTGTATCTAAGACTTCGGGAATCAGTCCATCTCCTATACCCTGAATGGCATGCGGATGAAAACTTTCTCCCGCGAGAGTGGCTGCATTTTTGGGCTCGAGTGCCACGATTTTTATATCGGGGTTTTTGTGCCTGAGGAATTGACCCACCCCCGTAAGGCTTCCTCCCGTGCCGACTCCGGCGGTAAAGAAGTCTATTGCGCCACCCGCATCTTCGTAAATTTCTCTGCCGGTGGTTTCGTAGTGAATCTTGGGATTGGTCGGATTTGAGAATTGACCCGCCATAATTGCTCCGGGGGTGCTTGCGACTATTTCTTTGGCCCTGGCCATCGCTTCGGGAATGCTTCCTTCTTTAGAAGTGAGGACAAGATCGCCGCCGTAGATTTTAACCAATTTGCGCCTCTCCAGCGACATGTCTTCGGGCATTACGATTATTACTCTATAGCCCCTCGGAATGCCGATGGCGCAGAGGCCGACTCCAGTATTTCCTGAACTTGGCTCGACAATAGTTCCGCCCGGCTTGAGCCTTCCGCTCCTCTCGGCATCATCTATCATCGCTTTCGCAATGCGGTCCTTGGTCGAGCCGGCGGGATTGAGAAATTCGAGCTTCGCAAGTATGCGAGCCTGTAGATTAAGTTTCTTTTGAATATTCGTAAGTTCGAGCAGCGGAGTTCTACCGATAAGCTGCTCCATAGATGTATACAGAGTTGACATTTTATTCTCCTGACGATATGCAAATGATTGAACTCCCCGCATCTTGACGGGAAATTACACGGACGAATGAATATAAAAATACGCGGGCGAAAGAAATCGATTATCTTTCTTTCTCGCCTGCGTTCATCTCGCCATGCAACATCGCCGGGATTTAAATACCGAGTCCTCGCCGATTTTTTTCGGACTTGCGTGCATAGTTTTGTTAATAATTAATGCTTTACTCATCTGTCTTGTCTTTCCACTATGATTGCCTCAGGGCTCGGTCCCTTAGTTAAAAGAAAGGATATCAAATTGGGAGCGCTATTTCAATTAAAATATTCAAATAAATTGTCAAAAGAGCGGGAAATGTAATATCACAACCATGCATGTAGCAGTCGCCTTTTTCCAATCGAGCTTCGCTATCTCTCGCTCTCTTGGGAAGGCTTTGCATGGAACCTACATCAGTTGTTACTTTACTCCGCTACGCTTCGTTCGTATCAACTGTGTTAGGTTCGTAAAAGTGATACAACATTTTTTACTTATTATTTGGTTAAACTAGAGAAAATGTTATATCATATAAGGGTAGTGCGGCATAAATTGTAATGGCCGTCGATTGCTGCGCATAGGGGATAGAGGAGGAGAGATTTTATGAAGAAAAAACCGGTACTCGTTATAATGGCTGCGGGGATGGGAAGTCGCTACGGGGGGCTCAAGCAGATGGACCCGATAGGGCCCAGCGGCGAGCTTATAATCGATTTTTCGCTCTACGATGCAAGGCGCGCCGGCTTTGAATCCGCCGTATGCATAATAAAGCACGAGATAGAGGAAGATTTTAAGGTTCTGATGAATCGCGGCGCAGCTAAGAAGATGGATATAAAGTACGCCTATCAGGAGCTCGACGATATACCCGAAGGTATAGAAATTCCCGAAGGAAGAGTAAAGCCCTGGGGGACGAGCCACGCGATCTTAGCGGCGCGCGATATAATAGACGGCCCCTTCGCCGTCATAAACGCGGACGATTACTATGGACCGGATGCCTTTAAGATTGTTTACGACTACCTGAAATCGGCGAAGGATTCGGATAAGTACGATTACTGCATGGCGGCCTACAAGATAGAAAACACCCTTACGAAATACGGCGGCGTTTCCCGCGGCATCTGCAGGATGGACGAAGAAGGCAGATTGCTCGGCATAGAGGAGGCTCACAAAGTTCAGAAAAGTGCGGGTAAGATTCAGTACAGCCGGGACGACGGTAAAACCCTGATTGAAATTCCCGAAGGAACGCCCGTCTCTATGAATTTCTTCGGCTTTACGAGTAGCCTTATGAAGGAGCTTCGGGAGCGGGAGAGGGCTGAGCTCGAACGCATAGTCCGCGAGAATCCGCAGAAGGGTGAATATCTGCTTCCCGCAACTGTCAGCAGCATAATAGAGGAGGGTAAGGCTGAACTCAGCGTGCTCGAGTGCCATGAAAGATGGTACGGTGTTACCTACAAGGATGATCGTCCGGAGATAGTGGAGGCCATGAAACAAAAGAAGTTAGAGGGCCTTTATCCTGAGGATCTTTGGGTATAGCCGATATCCCGCGAATGCTGCTATTTAAAAGCTTACAGACCTTGAACAATGTTCAATAAATTATTTCAAAAGATAAAGGAGAATTTATGGATTTAAGAGAGACCATGAAGGCGCTCTGCACCGAGTGCGGTCCTTCCGGTTTTGAAGACAAGGTGGTGCGCAAGGCGATAGAGCTTATAAAGCCGCTCTGCGACGAGACCTGGATCGACAAAGGCGGAAATGCCGTCGGCGTAAAGCGCTGCGGAAAAAAGGATGCCAAGAAGGTTCTTATGGTGGCTCATCTCGACGAAATCGGGCTTGTCGTCACCGGGATAGAGGACGGCTTCCTTCGCTTTTCGAAGATAGGCGGCGTCGATCCGCGCATGCTTCCGGGCCGCGAGCTTACGGTGCTCACCGATCCCCCGATATTCGGGGTGGTCACATGTCTTCCTCCCCACATAATGGACAGGGAGAATGCTTCAAAGACTACTCCGATGGAGGATCTGCGCATCGATATAGGCTGCACTCAGGAGGAGGCTGAAAAGCTGGTGCCGGTCGGCACTCCCGTTTCCTTCAGGAAGGCAAGCTACAGCCTGGGAGATAATCTCTACTGCAGCGCCTCGCTCGACGACCGCGCCTGCTTTGTGGCCTGCATGAGGGCTATGGAGCTGCTGCAGGGCAGAGACATCGACTACGATGTCTACATAATGGGTTCGACGGCGGAGGAGACTAGCTCAAGAGGAGCCGTTACGGGTGCTTATGCCTTGAACCCCGATTACTGCATCGTCGTGGATGTATGCCATGCTCATACCGTCGACGGAGGTCCCAAGAACAGGATAGGAAAGCTCGGAGAGGGTCCGGATATAACGATAGGCCCCAATATACAGCGCCATATTTCCTCTCATCTGGTGGAGCTTGCGAAGAAGCACAGGCTGCCCCACCAGCTCGGAGCGGCAGGAGGAAACACCTACACCGACGCCTGGCCGATGCAGGTCGCAAGGGCCGGTTTCAATATGACCCTCCTCTCGCTTCCCACTCGCTACATGCATACGCCTATTGAGGTCGTCGATGTTCGGGATATTGAATGGCTGGCGGAGCTCATAGCCTATGCGATAGCCGAGCCCTTCGAGGAGGTGTACGAATGCTGAAATTATTGAAGGAACTCTGTCTCGCCTCCGGAATCTCCGGCTACGAGGACGAGGTAAGAAAAATTATTGCGGACAAATGTAGACCCTACGCCGACGAGATGAAGGTCGATAACATGGGCAACCTCTTCGTCTATAAGAAGGGCGCAAAGAAGAGCAGAAAGAAGCTTATGATTGCCGCACATATGGATGAGGTGGGCTTTATTGTTACCGCCATCGAGGAGGATGGTTGCCTGAGATTCGAGACTGTCGGAGGGGTCGACCCCAAGGTGGTGCTCGGAAGAAAGGTGCTGGTCGGCGATGCCAAAGTACCGGGAGTTATAGGACTCAAGGCCTATCATCTGGTGAGCGCCGCGGAGGAAAAGGTCGTTCCGAAGATATACGACATGTATATAGACATCGGCGCGCCGGACAAAGATGCGGCTGAGAAGCTGGTTAAGATAGGCGATCCGATAGTCTTCGATTCCGACTTCGTTCGCTTCGGTAAAGGAAACGACAAGGTCAAGGTTAAGGCCATGGACGATCGGCTGGGCTGCGCCATGATGGTAAAGCTCATCGAGAGCGATCTGCCGATGGATATCCACTTCGTATTTACTGTGCAGGAGGAGGTCGGTTTGCGGGGTGCAGAGGTTGCGGCCTTCGCTCTTGAGCCCGACATCGCTCTGGTTTTGGAGGGGACGACTTCCGCGGATATACCGGGAGTGGAGGATTTAAGAAAGATTACGCGCATCGGCAAGGGCCCGGTAATCGGCTGTGTGGATGCGGGAACAATCTACGATCAAGGGCTCTTCGATGCATTAAAGGGCCTCGCCGACGGCGCCGGAATTCCCTGGCAGATTAAGAACGTTATAGCCGGAGGCACGGATGCCGCAAGGATTCAGAGGAGCAGAGAGGGCGTGAGGGTTGCGAACATTTCGACTCCCGTCAGGTATCTGCACTCCGCTTCGACTGTTGCCGACACCGGCGATATCGAAAAGGCATTCAAGCTAGTTAAGCTTTTTATAGATGCGCTGGCCGCAGGAAAGGTGAAATAGTATGGATATAATAAAAACACTCAATATGTTGAACGATGCCTTCGGGCCCAGCGGCCGCGAGGCGGGCGTTCGTGAAGTTATAGCGGATCTGGCTAAGCCTTTCTGCGACGAGATGCGCACGGATGTGATGGGCAACCTAATCTGCCATAAAAAGGGCGAGGGCAAGCGCATAATGTTTGCCGCGCATATGGATTCGCTGGGGCTCATGGTGACCCACCTGGAAAAGGAAGGACAGCTCCGCTTCGATAAGATAGGCTGGCTGCCTCCGGATCAGCTCGTGGGAACCCCCGTGCGCTTTGAAAACGGCGTAAAGGGTGTCGTTTACCACGACGAGCTCGAGGACAGCGCAAAGCTGAAGCTATCGGATATGTTTATCGACATAGGCGCGACTTCCGCCGAGGAAGCCGCGACGCATGTAAAGCCGGGAGATATGGCGGTCTACGATACACGCATAAGTGTAGGCATGAACGAGACCATAATCGCGCCCTACATGGACAACAGATCTGGATGCGTCGTGCTTCTGATGGCGATGGAGATGCTTAAAAAGAGCGTAAACGATCTCTATTTCGTATTTACGGTGCAGGAGGAAGTGGGCCTTCGCGGCGCAAAGACGGCGGCCTTCGGGATAGACCCCGAGATCGGTATCGCGGTCGATGTAACAGGGGATGCGGGTATTCCAAAGAACAAGCATCACTGCAGTTCCACCGTTGGCAAGGGCGCCGCGATAAAGGTAAAGGATGCTTCCGTGATATCAAATCCGGAGCTGAATAAACTTTTGGTGGAACTCGCGGAGAAGAATAAGATTGACTATCAGATGGATATTCTGGCTGGCGGCGGCACGGATGCCGGCGCGATGAGCCTCAACATGGAAGGCGTCGCAGCGAGCGGAATCTCCGTCCCCTGCCGCTTCGTGCACTGCCCGCAGGAGATGGTGTCCGGAAAGGATATGGAAAACTGCGCAAAGCTCTGCGCGAAGCTTGCTGAGCATAAGTTCAAGTAGGCGCATTTAACCGGTAATTATTGCAATAGAAAGCCTCCCCGCATCTAAGTGAGGAGGCTTTTTCGTGTAACATTTACTCGGCTTTAGAGATTTATTTCTAATCCTTTATCCCCGGATGGCCCAGTACTTTCTCGCCCCATAAATTCGCTTGCTTTTCGGGATACTTATCCGTATAAAATATATTCTTTTTATTATACATTTCTTTATTTTTCCAATAGATATGAAACCATCGAACAGAGCAAAGGCCGACAATCGGAAGGTAGAGCGGCCCGTAGATTAACGATTGGATGGTATGTCCATATTCGTGTGTCAACAGATTCCTTTTCGATTCGGGGTTCATTGGCTTATAGAAAATAAACATGCCAAGAGCAAAAGCTCCGAAATTCTCGATTAATTTAGTCGGCTCATATTCAATGCTTACCGCTCCATGGAAAGGCTCAATGGACTTTTTGGGGATAATAAGCATAACAAGCAAGCCGACCAGGTTTTGAATTATCCCCCAGGTCCATTGAATAATAAAGATTATTACTTTTATGATTAGAGTTTTCATTTTCCTCGAACTTTATCCACGACCAATCGCTCGAATTCCAGCGACTCTCAATATCGTATATTTTTTCCTGATATTCTCCCGAACAGGGTTGTTCGATATGCGTCAATTTAAGAATCATTTTTCGTTTACCATGATTGCTTAGAAAATCTATAAATTCTCCGTTCGTAAGGATAAAAGAGGGTTATATTTCGGAGTCGGAAGGCATTTAGTCTTAAAAGTAAAAATTTGCGCAATTATGTTCGGCGTGCTCTTTGTGGCCTATGCAATGTCGATTATTGCAGGATTATCCACGCCTTCGATTTCGCCCAGCTCGTCGAGAAGGGAGCTTATCTTTACCTTAAGGACCGAGATATCCATAGAGATTATAACCGAGGCGCGGCCGGCGATGGGCGGATTCTGATTTATGGTGATGATGTTTACACCTTTCTTGCTCATGTGGCTAAGCACCCGCCCTAAAGTTCCGGGTTCGTGCTTGAGCAGCACGGAGATTACGAGCCTGCGACTCGAATCCTCCGCCTTGCTTTCGAAGACCTTGTCTCTGTATTTATAATAGGTGCTGCGAGAGATGCCGCAGAGCCGGGCGGCTTCGCTTACATTCCTCGCTTTTCCGCTGCGCAGCAGCTCGCGGGCTTCTATTACCTTGTCCACATAGTCCGGCAGGAGATCCTTGCTCACTATATAAAAATCGTTGCTCATAGCTTTTCCTCCTACAATTTCCGCCACCGTAGACACATTTTAATATATCTGTCGGCAATACACAAGCACTTGTGCTATAGAGATAGACAAAGAGGCCCCTCTGCAGGGGCCCCTTTAGTGTTAACAAAAATGCGTTTTCTGCGAGCAGCTTTACTTGTCGCTGTAGACCTGCTCGAATTCCTCTTCTCCTCTTTCGATTACGACCTGCTCAATCTCCTTTGAAAAGGGCATTAAACTTTTCAGATCGTTCGTCTCAAAGCGCACGCAGCTGCCGCAGCTGCTAGAAAGGCTCCTCGGCACGGGCATGGCCTCGGCCGGATAGCCTTTCGCCTTGCAGCTCTTTACGAATCTTAAGGCACCGAAGTGCGAGTAGAAGGTCGCTATGTAAACCATTATTTCTTAATCTTCAGGTTATAGCCCTCGGAATCCTCCGTCATGCTGACTTTGTAGCCTTCTCTTTCCGCAAAGCGGGTGCAGTTCTCGACGCAGACCATGCTGTCGACGAGGCAGTTGTATTCGGCTTCCTTGGATTCCATGGCCTTCTTGAGCATTATTACCGGCTGCGGGCAGGAGAGCCCTCTTGCATCGATCTTCTTACTCATAACTATGCCTCCTTCTTGATATTTGTTGCGCCTATAACAAGGCACACGACAATTCCTATAATTACGGCGATGCGTCCGTTGGGGGTGCCTTGTGAAGCCCCAGGCCGCCTGCGATATCTCTTACGAAGCAGGCTATGCAGAAGCCCATGTTCTTGGGGTTGCCCGCCAGTACCAGCAGGACCCCGAGCACACCGACGATGAGACCGGTTATGATCACTGTCAGTTTTTCCTTTTTATTTGTCATTTCTACCTCCGAAAAAAGTGTAAAGTACTAAGAATGATTTAATATTAATCCATCCATGAGTTTATCACCTTTAAACCCCTCTCGGAACAATTATTTATAAATCAGTTTAGGTTATCTATTTAAAACGCCAATATATGTGTTATAATATTAACATAAAAGGAGGTAAGAGAGGCAAGATGAGAAGAATATATTTAGATAATGCCGCGACCAGCTTTCCTAAGCCTCCCGAGGTTTCGAAGGCGGTCTATGAATATATGACCGAAGGCGGTTCCAACATCAACAGGGGTGCCTACAGCGAAGCCTACAGCGCGGCCGAGGCGGTGCTCGAATGCAGGGAACTGCTCGCCACGCTTTTTAACGGCGGAGACTGCAAGAATGTAATATTCACAAAGAATGTTACGGAGAGTATAAATGTCGTGCTCAATGCTCTTTTAAAGCCCGGCGACCATGTGCTCACATCTTCCATGGAGCACAATGCAGTTATGCGTCCGCTCGTTGCTCTATCGGAAAAGGGGATAAGCTTCGATAGGATTCCCTGCCGGAAGGACGGTTCACTCATGGCGGAGGAAACAGAAGCCCTCATAAAACCCGAGACCGCAGCGATAGTGATGACCCACGCGAGCAATATCTGCGGCACAGTGATGCCGGCAAAGCAAGTCGGGGAGATCTGCAAAAGGCACAATCTTCTATTTATTCTCGACTGCGCTCAGACGGCGGGCATCATCCCCATAGACATGGAGGAGATGAACATATCCGCTCTCTGCTTTACGGGTCATAAGAGCCTGCTCGGGCCCCAGGGCACGGGCGGATTTATACTGCGAGAGGAGCTCACCGAAATGGCGAGACCCTTCATACTCGGAGGTACCGGCAGCGTAAGCCACACCCTCGTTATGCCGGAGTTTATGCCCGATAAATTCGAGGCGGGCACCATGAACCTCCCGGGAATTATGGGGCTTCGCGCCGCCCTGCTTTGGCTGCAAAGTCGCAGGGAAGGTGAGATCTTGGAGCACGAGCTGATGTTGACGGAGAAATTTCTCCGCGGCATAGAGCCATTGGAGAAGGCGGGCAAAGTCAAGATTTTCGGAAAGATGGGAACAGAAGGAAGGGTCGGAGTAGTGTCCGTTCAGACTTTAGAGAAGGACCCCGCGCTGGCGGCTCACGAGTTGCATAAGCACTACGGAATAGCGACCCGGGTGGGGCTTCACTGCGCCCCGGATGCTCACAGGACAATCGGCAGTTTTCCTGCAGGCACAATAAGATTTTCGTTCGGATACGCGAATAGCGAAGAAGAGATAGATATAGCAATCGAGGCAATGGAGGAGATTTGTTATGGAATTCAAGCAACTTAAATCGTTCATGGCTGTCGTGGAGTGCGGGAGTTTTACTAAGGCTGCGGAGAAGACCTTCACCTCCCAACCGACAATAAGCACGCATATAAAGGCTCTTGAACAGGAGCTCGGAACCAAGCTCATAACGAGGGATACGAAGAACATCAAGGTGAACGAGAAGGGCAGAGAACTCTACGAATGCGCCGTGAGAATTATGGGCATCAAAAAGAAGCTGCTTAAGAGTTGGGCCGACGAGGACAGCAACATCGTCTGCATAGGCGCTTCCAGCATGCCTTCGGCTTACATATTACCCGAGTTGATGGAAGGTTTTCGCAGGCTGCATCCGGAGATAAACATAATAGTCCATCAGTCGGACAGCAGCCGCATAGCTGAGGATCTTGAGAACGGAGCCTACGACCTGGGCATGGTCGGTGAGGATTTTTCCGACGCAAAAATCGTCTGCCTTCCCATAGCAAATGACGAAACGGTACTCATCGCTCCGAATACCGAGGAGTATCGCTCCTATGCCGAAAACAGCGAATCCCCCGTATTGGAAATACTTAAGGGACCCATCATTTTCCGCGAGCAGGGAAGCAGCAGTCAGAGGAATGCCGAGTTGCTTTTAAGCGTCCTCGGGGTTAATATGGAGAAGCTGAGGATTGTTGCGAGGATAGACGATCAGGAGGCCATTCAAAACTTCGTGCAGCATGGTTTAGGTGCTGCCTTCATATCGCGCATGGCGGTGAGGGACAAGCTGGAGGCGGGAAAGATTCTGGCATTCGACTTAAATCTGCCTCAGGCTACGCGAACTTTCTATCTTGCAGCCTTAAGGGAGGCTTCATATTCTTCCGCAATCCAAAAGTTCGTCGATTATATTAAGAAGTAAGTTGTGTGGAACGGCAGTCGAAGGAAGGAGTGTTTATGTTGAAGTATGTCGACAGGAGAGGGACCGATTGCAATAAGTGGGATAACCTCAAGGAGATGTTTGGAGAGGAAGATCTGCTTTCCATGTGGGTCGCGGATATGGATTTTGAAATCGCTGCGCCTATACGAAAGGCTCTTCATGACTATGTTGAAAATGTACCCTTCGGATATTATCGTCCGAATATCAGCTACAAGCAGGCCTTTATCGATTGGGAAAAGAAGTATCACGGTTACGAGCTAAAGCCCGACTGGATATGCTTTGCACCCGGTGTAGTTGCCGGATTCTACTGGATAACCCGCATAGTAACCGAGCCTCAGGATGCCGTTATACTCCTGGCACCGATATATTATCCCATGATGAGAGCCGTCAACGACAACGGCAGAAAACTCGTCATGTGCGACCTTGTTCGCAGAGGCAATGAGTACTTTGTCGATTACGATGATTTCGAAAAAAAGATTGTGGAAAACGATGTTAAACTCTTTATACTCTGCTCGCCCCACAATCCTGTCGGCAAGGTATGGACCGCGGACGAGCTTATGAAGCTGATGGAGATATGCCGCAGGCACGGAGTTTTCGTAATTTCGGACGAGATTCATCAGGACTTCGAGTGGGACGGGAATGTCCACACTCCCACGGCGAGCCTGGGCGATTACGACGATATGCTCGTAACCCTATGCGCAATGTCGAAGACATTCAATCTTGCGGCCTGTCAAAACTCCTTCGTGATAATTCCCGATGAGAAGTTACGCGAGCAGTATCTGAATTATATAAAAAAGATTCCCGCAGGCAACGGCAACGCCTTCGGCTATGTGGCCGTTGAAGCGGCCTGCAGGGAAGGGCGGCCCTGGTTTGAGGCCCTTAAGGCTCAGATTTGGGAGAATTATTGCTATGTTAGAGATAACTTTGCAAAAAGGCTTGCGGATGTTACGGTGATGGATCTTCAGGGAACCTACCTGTTGTGGCTGGATTTTTCCAAGTATTTTAAGACGAACGAAGAGACTGAGGAGTTCTTCCAGGGCAAGTGCAAGCTGGCCCTCGATTACGGTTCCTGGTTCGGCAGGGGCGGCAACGATTATTGCGGTTTTGTGAGAATGAATCTTGCTACCTCCAAGGAGAATGTGGTGGAGGCCTGCGAGCGCATAATCAATGCTCTAAAGGCGCTTTAAGATATTAAAGAAACAGCCGCGGAAATCCGCGGCTGTTTTTCAATTGACTTTTTCTTCGTCGGAAGGGGCTTTTTTCAGCCAGTCACCGTCGTCAAGGCCGCTTTCAAATACCTCTTCTTCAAATATATCATCATCCATATACAGTGCCTCATCCAAAAGGTAGTCCAGCTCAGCCATCAGTTGTTGCTCCCCGCAGATGAACGAAAACAGCGGATTGGAAGATGAAATAAAAATTCCCGCATCGTCCGGGAAAATGTCCTCAAATGAGCTGTCGTAATCTCCGCATTCCGCCGCCCCATCGGCTGTCTTAACATAGCAGTAGGCGAATTTAGCAGAATTGTCCAAAATTTTACATTTCCTTGTTCAATATATTTCAATGGGAATATTTTCGAAGGCCATGTGCAGCTTGTGGCCGTGCAGGGGTTTTGTCCTTTTATCTATTGGAATTTGAGCCTTTTGTCGGCTTCGCCTTTGCAGCGATGCAGGATGGTTTTACGAAGCGGAGGGTAATTTTAGAAAGCCCTCAGGGCTTGAATCTGCAATCAAATTGTAATATCATTAATGATAGTTAAGAATGTAATATCGATCTTGCGAGCGCAGATGTACATTCCATGCTATGTTTCTTATTATATTTAAATATCTAGGGAGGATTTGATCAGATGAGAGAAGTAGTAATTGCCAGTGCGGCAAGAACAGCAATCGGAAGTTATGGCGGAACACTCAAGAATACGACACCCGTCGTACTCGGAAAGACCGTGGTTGAGGAAGTCCTTAAGAGAGCAGGCGTAGATCCTGTCGCAGTCGATGAAGTAATACTTGGCTGCGTTCTGCAGGCAGGCCTCGGGCAGAATATCGCCCGTCAGGTATCCATGGCTGCGGGAATCCCGAAGGAAGTTCCGTCCATGACGATTAACAAGGTTTGCGGAAGCGGTCTTCGCTCCGTCGAACTTGCAGCGCAGATAATCAAGGCTGGAGACGCGGATATAATCGTAGCAGGCGGCGTCGAGTCCATGAGCATGACTCCTTACTATGCTCCCGCAGTACGCTGGGGTGCCAGAATGGGAGACAGCAAGTTGGTCGACGGAATGGTGGGAGACGGCCTCTGGGATATTTTCAATAATTATCACATGGGAATCACCGCGGAGAATGTGGCGGAGCAGTGGGGACTTACCAGGGAGCAGCAGGACGAATTCGCTCTCAAGTCTCAGAATAAGGCTGAAGCAGCGATCAAGGCGGGCAGATTCAAGGACGAGATCGTTCCGGTAGTTATACCTCAGAGAAAGGGAGATCCCATCGTATTCGATACGGACGAGTATCCCAGATTCGGTGCCACCCTCGAAGGCATGGCCAAGCTTAAGCCCGCGTTCAAGCGCGACGGCGGTACGGTAACCGCAGGCAATGCATCCGGAATTAACGATTCGGGCGCGGCACTGCTCGTCATGAGCGCCGAGAAGGCCAAGGAGCTCGGAATTGAGCCGCTCTGCAAGATTGTTTCCTACGCGTCCGCAGGCGTCGATCCCTCCATCATGGGCGTCGGGCCGATTCCGGCATCCCGCAAGGCCCTCGAGAAGGCAAATCTGACCATCGACGATATGGACCTCATAGAAGCAAACGAGGCTTTCGCAGCCCAGTCCCTCGCAGTCGGAAGAGATTTGAACATACCCGAGGAAAAACTCAATGTCAACGGCGGCGCCATTGCACTCGGACACCCCATCGGAGCATCCGGAGCCAGAATCATCATAACCCTCATCTACGAGATGAAGAAGAGAGGAAGCAAGTACGGCCTGGCGACGCTCTGCATTGGCGGCGGCATGGGAACTGCCTGCATCGTGGAGATGTAGTATAGAAATTGCTTTATGCTAATCAAAAAGACTCCCTTCGGCAATGTAGCCGAAGGGAGTTTGTTTTAGCTTTCCTGTTGCTTTTTAGCTTTGTGTCTCTTAACCATGTTCTTAATGTAGATGAAGCCCGCGATATAGCAGATTGCAGCAGCTGCGGCGAGGATTAGGAACAGCCAGGGGTGATCGTCTTTCAGAGTCTCTCCTAGCATGACGGTGAGGAGCACGCTCGGGATTCGCGCGAAGATGTTTATGAGCATATATACCGAAAACTTCATGTCGGTTAAGCCCATCACGAAGGTGAGCGTGTCTTTAGGCAGTCCGGGTACAAGAACGAAGAAGAAATAAAGCAGAGTTTGTTTCTTTGTCGTGTGGAAAAATTCAACTTCGCTCAATTTCTCTTCCGAGACGAAGAGGCTTACGAACCTCATCCCGTATCTTCTTGAAAGAAGGAAGGTAAGGGCGCTACCCAAGGCTATGCCGACGATGCATATGAGAGTACCCAATGATACCCCGAAGGCGTAGCCCGCGGCGACCTCGTAGGGACCGGCGGGTATTATCGCCGAAAACACCTGCAATATGAGCATGAATATAAAGTGAAGAACTCCCAGAAAGCCCTTTTCTTCTATATAAGTCTTTAGGCCTTCCGGGTTGGTTCTTATTATGTCGAATGTCGGCTTTACAAAATAGTAGCTTAAAAGTCCGACTATAACAGTCAGCGCAATCGTTATCCAAATGCCCTTTTTTCTTTGGGCTCGTCTGTATTCTTTAGTTTCCTGCATGGGTCTATTCTAATTCATTCTGCATGGAATGAACAGTCTCTAAAGCTCTATATTTTGAGCCGGGCGGCAGCACGGCCAGTACTGTGGGGCCGCTGCCGGATTGCATAATGCGGAGCGCATCGTCTATCGACGATAGACGATGCAAGGCATCTTTGATTTCGGGAAAAAGTCTCGCGGCGGGAGCCTGAAGTTGATTTCCTAAACACTTGCATTTTTCTTTTAGGCTTTTAGCCTGCAGATAGCCTCGCAGATCGAAGGGATTTTCCATGTCTTCGGGGTGAAGGGCGGCGTAGACCGCCGCGGTGGAAACTTCGATCGGGGGAGTGTAGGTGATGATGTCGGCCTTCAGGGGTTCTATGAATTCCAGTTTTTCTCCGCGGCCTCTTGCTATGGCTGCCCTGTATCCGAATTGGGATGCGAGGCAGAAGGGGACATCGGATCCGATGTTCTTTGCGACTGCAAATAAGCGCGCGCCGCCGTCGGCTTTTGGAGTTTCCGAGCCCTCGAATTTTGCGCAGGGGCCGGACGGATGGAGCCGATAGCCCTCGGGCACGATGTCCCAGAGGCGGGCCAGCCCGTACAGGACGGCGGCCGCATCCGCCGAGCCGCCGCCGAGGCCGGCGGCGGCGGGGATGCGCTTGTCTATCCGCAGGCGGATAGACAAGCGCGCGCCCTCGCGGAACTCACGATACATAAGCAGCGCCGCCTTATACGCCAGATTATCCGGACCCGAAGGTAGGTCCTCGCTGCCCGGGTCCAGTGATATTTCAAGTCCCTCGGCGCCGCTGCCCTCTTCAGTACAGCAGATCTCGACTCTATCGTGCAGATCGATAGTCTGCATCACCGACTCGATCTCGTGGTATCCGTCGCTTCTTTTGCCGAGCACATTGAGTATTAAATTGACCTTCGCATGCGCCTGCACTTCAATACATTTCATGCGACAATTATATACTAAGCTGAGCTCCGCATGCAAAATATAAGTGCAGGCGCATGCCTGCAAACGCTGTATGTTAAAATCTTCCAAAATGCCCGCATTTTACCGACACTTCATCCAATATTAATTAAAATGACTGTATTTCACCGACACTTTGTGATATATTTTTTAAGTAGGAAGACAGATTATTGAAAGAGGAGAGGACTTATGAAGAAAATTCTCATAACCGGCGCTATGGGACAGATCGGCAGCGAGCTCACCGTCTTCATGCGGGAGCGTTACGGTAAGAATAGTGTAATAGCATCGGGAAGAAGGGACCCGGGGGACGATCACCCGGTAAAGGACGGTCCCTACGAACTGGTCGATTGCATGGATGGGGCCAGGGTCGCCGAAGTAGTTAAAAAGCATAATATCGATACAATAATCCACCTCGCCGCCGTCCTGTCGGCCGTCGGCGAAAAGGATCCCGTAGCAGCTTGGAATCTGAATATGGGCACGCTTCTCAACACCCTGGAAGTGGCCAGAGAGTATTCCTGCAAATACTTCACACCCAGCTCCATAGGCGCCTTCGGGCCGGGTTCTCCTCAGGACAATACGCCGCAGGATACCATTCAGAGGCCTCGGACCATCTACGGCGTAAGCAAGGTTGCCGGAGAACTTCTCTGCGATTATTATTACGCAAAATTCGGGCTGGATACCAGGGGCGTAAGGTTCCCGGGCCTAATCTCTTATGTAACGCCTCCCGGCGGCGGAACCACGGACTATGCGGTGGATATCTATTACGGTGCAATCAAGAACAAGGCCTACACTTCATTCATAAAGGAAGGCACATACATGGACATGATGTACATGCCCGACGCTTTAAAGGCGATCTGCGACCTAATGGAGGCGGATCCTGCAAAACTCAAGCATCGCAACGCCTTCAACATCACCGCCATGTCATTTGAACCGAGCATGATCGCTGCTGAAATCAAAAAGCATATTCCCGAATTTGAGATTAGCTACGATGTCGATCCCGTAAGGCAGGCGATCGCCGAGTCCTGGCCGAATTATATGGACCCCTCTTGCGCCGTAGAGGAATGGGGCTTCGAGGCGGAATACGACCTGCCCAAGATGACTGTAGACATGCTCGACAAACTCGGAAAAAAATTAAAGTAAAAGAGCGACGGCAAAGTCCGGACTCTCAAGATATTGCAAACGGGCGAAATATCGCGAAAAAAAAGGAGCATAATATGTCGAAACTTTGGAACAGAATAGACGATGAGCTAAAGACGAGGCACGATTCGAAGACCTATAACCATATCAAAGTTCTGGAATCGCCTCAGGGCGCGCAGATCGAGGTCGGGGGCAGGAAGTTTATAAACATGTGCTCCAACAACTACCTCGGCTTTGCCAATAACGAGGTTGCCGTCGCCGCAGCCAAGGATGCCCTGGATGAATACGGAGTGGGAAGCGGTGCCGTAAGGAGCATCTCCGGCACTCAGAAATGCCACATAGACTTCGAGAAAAAGCTCGCCGAATTTAAGGGCGTGGAAGATGTAATTCTGGTCCAGTCCGGCTTTCAGGCGAATACCGCCCTCATACCCACCATCACGACGGCCGACGACGCCATAATCAGCGATGAGCTCAACCATGCTTCCATAATAGACGGCGTTAGGCTCGCAAGGTCAAAAAAATATGTCTACAAGCACGCGGATATGGACGACTTAAAGGTTCAGATAGAGAAAGCGAAATCCGAAGTTAGCGGCATAGTGCTCATCATTACGGACGGAGTCTTTTCCATGGATGGAGATATTGCTCCGCTGGACAAGATAGTCGAACTCAAAGAACGGTACGAAGATGTCTATCTCGCGGTCGACGATGCCCACGGCGAAGGTGTCTTCGGAAGTCACGGAAGAGGTCTCGTCAATCACTTCGGCCTCGATGGGAGGGTGGAATTCGAGATTGGAACTCTGTCCAAGGCCTTCGGCATAGCGGGCGGATTCATAGGCGGCAAAAAGGAACTCATAGACTACCTCAAGCAAAAGGCGCGGCCCTTCCTCTTTTCGACGGGCCTTGACAGCGCCATGTGCGGAGCGGGCATCTGCATAGTGGACGAGATGACCAGAAGCGACGAGAGGGTCAGGAAACTCTGGGAGAATGCCGGCTACCTTCAGTCTGAGCTAAAGGCTCTGGGCTTCGATACCTGGAAGACCGTATCGCCCATAACGCCCGTTATAGTCGGAGAAGAAGCCAAGGCGACGGCGCTCACCAAGGCGCTCTTCGAAGAAGGCGTACTCGTAAGTCCCATAATGTTTCCGACAGTCGCAAAGGGTCTGGCCCGCATAAGGCTTATGCCCTCGGCAGCTCACTCCAAGGAAGATCTGGACGAGGCTATAGCAAAGATAAATAAATGCGCCGAGCAGCTGGAAATAATTTAATTTGAACAAAGGCCTAAATCCGGGTGTGGAAGCTGATATCCATGCCCGGATTTTATTTTTCCGGCCCGAATATGCGCTCCTTGAGCTTCAGCCCCGTCGGCGAGGTGGCAAGACCCCCTTTGGCGGTCTCCTTAAAGTCGGGATTCATGTGATCCCCCACGGACTTCATAACCTGTATGCATTCGTCCGCCGGAATGTGAAGCTCTACTCCGGCCAGCGCCATAGTCGCCGAACAGATGGCTATGGAAACTCCTGCGGCATTCCTCTTTATGCATGGAATTTCGACCAGCCCGGCGACCGGGTCGCATATAAGACCCATCTGGTTTATCAGAGCCATGCCCAAAGCATCCGCGCAGGCCTTGGGCGATCCGCCCTGCAGTTCGACCAGAGCCGCTGCCGCCATCCCCGAGGCGCTGCCGCATTCAGCCTGACAGCCCCCCTCGGCGCCGGATATGAAAGCTTTGTTAGCGATGATCATCCCGAAGGCTCCCGCCGTAAAGAGGGACATCACCACATCATGTTTGGGAAATTTTCTATCTTCGTAGAGCGTCACCAAGGCTCCCGGAATAATGCCGCAGCTGCCCGCGGTGGGCGAAGCGACAATCTTTCCCATGGCCGCATTGCAGTTGGCCGTCGCCATGCCGCGTGCCACTGCCCGGGTAAAGAATTCTCCTGCAAATCCGCCTTCTTCCCGCTCGGAATAGGACATAACTTTAGCTCCTTCGCCGCCGGTCAGGCCGGAGGTCGACCTCAAATCCGGATCCAGGCCGCTTCGTGTCGAAGCGATCATGGTGTCGAAGCTCTTTTCCATTTGCATATAGAGGGTTTCCTCCGGAATCCCCATCTGCATTGCCTGGTCGGCGAGGACTATCTCGCTGATCTTAAGTTGACGCTCCTCTGCGAGTTCGACCAAATCTTGGACTGAATCGTAACGAATCATATCATTCTCCTTAAACGGGTTTTATCAAAATAACCGAATGGACATTCTCAATATTCTCCAGGCTTGCGCCCAACTCTTCCCTGGGAACATTGTCCAGCGCAATTGTCATCAGGGCTGTTCCGCCTCTTTGGTCGCGGCTCAAGGTAAAATTGCAAATATTGCTGTCCGGGTCGAAGTCGGCGATATGATTAGTCACATCGGCTATAACCCCGGGCGTATCGCTGTGAGTAATCAGAAGAGTCGGACTGTCGGCAGAGATGTCCAATTTCAGGCCGTTAATCTCGTGAATCCTTATATTTCCGCCTCCGACGCTCGCTCCCATGACCCGCCCTCTAAGACCGTTTTCGCACTCGAAACTTATGCGCGCGGTGTTTGGGTGAGTGTCGGGAATCTGTTTAGGAACGAAACTGTATTCGATGCCCATTTCTTCAGCTATTTCGAGGCTGTTGCGGATGGCTTCGGCGTCGCTTTTAAAGCCGAGAATGCCGGCGATTAGAGCCTTGTCCGTACCGTGACCCTTGTAGGTGGTCCCGAAGGAGCCCGAGAGCTCGATCTTAATCCGCAGGGGTTTTTGCCCCAGCATCATCTCGTAGGCGACATTCCCAAG
Source organism: uncultured Oscillospiraceae bacterium (assembly GCA_964344335.1). Lineage (GTDB taxonomy): Bacteria > Bacillota > Clostridia > Peptostreptococcales > Anaerovoracaceae > RUG11894. The sequence goes on from CAYFMW010000001.1 coordinate 48,022, forward strand.
GCGGACCGCACCCGCTGTGTGAGAGCTGGAAGGCCCGATCATCTCGGGTCCGATTATGTTGAAAATATTCATCTGAATTTGCCGTCCTCCTGTCCGCATGCGCATTGCAGATATCACATGCGATTTAATATTACCTGTTTAAGAACGATATCGAAAGCCCTTTTTAAAAGAAAGCTAAATTGATAAACGCCCTATCGCAGGAGTTTTCGGATATGTCATAAACATGTCATAAAAAAGCTTGATTGCTGTGGTAAAATAATAATGGAGTAGTTTTCGACTGAAGCGCTTAAAGCAATCGAAGACATCCGGGTATTTTCCGGTCGCTCGGAAAACGCTCTCAAAAGGGACATAAACAAGGGATACAATATGAAAGACATAATGCTAAAAATAACAGGTAAGATGGTAACGCACGATGACGGCGAGGAGAAGCACGAGGAGCTGATTGAATTCATAACTTCGGGTCAGCTCTATAATCGCGGCAACGCCACCTTCATCAGATACGAAGAGACCGAACTTTCCGGAACCGAAGGATGCACGACTTCACTCGTAATTTCCAAAGACAAGGTCCGTATGCGCCGCTTTGGGGATCCTATGCGCACGGACACCGTAATGGAGTTTCGCAAGGGCAAACGCTACAGGGGGATGTACGAGACGCCTTTCGGGCCGATAAATATGGAACTTCTAACCAACGATGTCACCGCTCTGGAGGATGCGGGAGACGGCAAGCAGAAGCTCTACATAGATTACAATATCAGTCTCCGCGGTCTTACGGAATCGCGCAACAGGCTGGAGTTGGAAATAACTCATAAAAACCAGAGGCGAATATGAAAAACAGAAACAAATCAAGGGCGGCTGCGCGAGTGCTCGCGATTATTTTGGTCGCCTCCATGCTTTTAGCCGGTGCAGGATACCTGTTCTCGGCGCTGGGAATCTTTTTTTAGTCTCTCCGCATTCTTGCAAGGGGACGGATTGCTGATGGGCCCGGACTTCCGAGATGAGCTGAATGGAAAATATCCGGGAGCGGGAAATAATAAAAGGAGCAAGTTATGTTCGAGGAAATAAAAAATCAGGCGGCAGAGGCCGCAGCGGAAATTATAAAGGAAGCCAAGCTCGCGGAAGGCGACATACTCGTAATAGGCTGTTCGACCAGCGAGGTTATGGGCAGTCGCATAGGAACGGACTCCAACGAGGAGGCCGCAAGGCAAATGTTCGAAGCTATTTGGGGCGAAGCGAAAAAGGCAGGCGTATGGCTTGCGGCTCAGTGCTGCGAGCATCTTAACAGAGCCCTCATCGTAGAGGACGAGTGCAGAAAGCAGTACGGTTTTGTTAGGGTCAATGCTGTTCCGCAGAAGCACGCGGGGGGCTCATTCGCCGTGGCGGCGTACGCGAATTTCGAAAAGCCGGTCGCCATTGAGAGGATGCGCTGCGCAAAGGCGGGCCTCGACATAGGCGACACCTTTATCGGGATGCATATGGAAGAGGTCTGCGTGCCGGTGAGGCTTTCAGTTAAGAGAATAGGCGAAGCCCACCTCAGCGCCTGCAGGGTCAGGCCCAAATTCGTCGGGGGTGAGCGCGCCATCTACGATCCGAGCTTAAAGTAGCATCGGGTTGAAACCGGTTTAAAGATTGCAATTCAAGCCGAAGATATGCGGCTTGAATTTTTTTGTAAGGATTTTCGTGATATTTTTCGCTTGGAGCACTCTAATAAGCAATGATATGTTCCGGCGTGTCCGAAATCGATGGAGGATGCGAATGGGCAGTTCGGGCAAGTACGAAGTAATATCTGAAACTCTATATTTTGAAGAAGGATGCAGCGTGGTGTACGGTATTCAAATGGATGATAAACAGGTGCGAGATATTTCGACGGACAAAGGCTTTGTCGAAGCCATGGCGGAATCATTTAACAGAGAGCATCTGGATCCCATCCATCTTCTCGATGCAATAGAGGATATGCTTCCGTAAATTAAAGAGACCGCCGGGTGGCGGTCTCTTGATGTCCTGGCCCTAAGCTTCCAGATATCTTCTCCTGTATTCGAGGAGCGATAACTGGAAGTCTTCGTCCGCATTCCTCATAAGGCGCTGATTCTCGTGGATATTCATATTGCTTCCGGCTGCGTCCAGAACACTGCCCGAAATATTGGAGCAGTGATCCGCGACTCGCTCCAGATTGGTTAGAATATCCATCCAGATAAAGCCCGCCTCCACGGAGCATCTGCCCTTCTGCAGCCTGTGTATATGGCGCAGCTTAAGCTCTTCCTTGAGGTAGTCTATAACCTGCTCCAAGGGCTCCGTCTTTCTCGCACATTCGAGGCAGTTGCCCGAGAAGGCCTGATAGGAAAGATCGAGAATTTCTATTATGGCGCTGGATATATTGTAATAGTCTTTCATCGCGATGTCGGAAATTCGCGTCTCCGAGTTTCTTTTTTCCTCGACGGATTCCAATATATTTACCGCATGGTCGCCTATCCTCTCGTAATCCCCGATTATTCTCATATACAGGGTTGCCTGGATGCTCTCCTTTTGCGAGAGTTGAAGGGAGGCTATTTTTAGAAGATAAGTTCCCAGCATATCTTCGAGCTTGTCGGTTTCTTCTTCAGCCAGGCGTATCCGCTCAGCTTTTTCCGGGTCGTAGGCTTTAACTGTTTCGATGCTTTCCTTCATGGCCGTCATCGCATACTTTGCCATCTGTTCGAGCACCTGCTTGGTCTGAACCAGAGCGAGAGCCGGGGTGCCGAGGAAGCGGTCGTCGAGTTCGGTAACAGGCTCCGCAATGGAGGCGTCGGGTATGAGCTTGGTTACAAGCCTCTCAAGAAAACCTCCGAAGGGGAAGAGCAGCAGAGTGCAGAGGATATTGAATATGCTGTGGAAGAAGGCTATGCCGACCAGACTCGCATTTTTATGGAGAAGTAGGGGGTCGAAAGCTTCCTTTATTATCATAAACACCGCAATCAACACCATAGAGCCTATAACATTAAAGCTCAGATGTACGAATGCGGCGCGCTTTGCATTTTTATTTGCGCCTATTGCGGATATTATGGCGGTTATGCAGGTGCCGATGTTCTGCCCCATTATTATAGGTATAACTGCTCCGTATGTGACCGCGCCCGTAGAAGCGAGGGCCTGAAGTATGCCTACAGAAGCGGAGCTCGATTGTATCACCGCCGTAAGGAAGGCGCCGATCAGAACGCCGAGGACCGGATTGCTGAATGCGAGGAAAGCGTCTCTGAATTCAGGGACATCCTTGAGCCCGGAGATCGCGGAGGACATCACTTCCATGCCGAACATCAGCAGGGAGAACGAGAGCAACACGACCCCCAGCTCCCTCTTCTTGACATCCTTGTACAACATGAAAAGGATAATCCCTATGAGGGCGAGTATGGGCGTAAACGATGTAGGCTTCAGCAGATTCAGGAAGAAGTTATCGCTGTTGATGCCCGCGAGGCTAAGAATCCATGCCGTAACCGTGGTGCCGATATTTGCACCCATAATTACATTTATGGATTGCTTTAAGGTCATCAGTCCGGAGTTGACAAAGCCTACGACCATGACGGTCGTGGCTGAAGAACTCTGAATTACCGCGCTAACTCCGAGGCCTGTCAAAAGTCCGGCAAACCTGTTATCCGTAAGCCTTCCCAGCAGGACCTTCAAGCGGTTGCCTGCGCGGCGCTCGAGCGTATCGCTCATCAGCATCATGCCGAAGAGGAAGAGGCTAAGGCCGCCTACTAAATTTAAACCATCAAATGCTGTCATTTGCTAATTCTCCGTTATCTAAACTAAAAACAAACTCCCCAACCTTCATTATACAAGAAAAGTTCTCGTAATTGAACAGGAAAAGGGAGTGCGCAATGTAAAATCGTACGAATTGAACGGGAATCAGCCGAATCTTCCCCGAATGTAGTCCTCCGTGCGCTTATCCTTGGGATTGGAGAATATTACATCCGTCGTGTCGAATTCGATGAGCTTGCCCAGCAGGAAGAAGGCCGTCTTGTCGGAGATTCTCGCCGCCTGCTGCATATTGTGCGTGACTATTACTATCGTGTAGTCCTTTTTAAGCTCCTGCGCGAGCTCCTCTATTTTACCCGTGGAGATGGGGTCCAGTGTGCCTATATGAACATCAACCGTTCGCGTCTCTCCGATAAAATCCATACCCCAAACCTTAGAAAGAAGCACCTCTCTGGTGAATACCTGTCCGACATTCTCCATTAGAAGCTTAAGCAGCTCGTATTCTTTTAGAGTTATTGCAACATTTTTCTCGTTCACCGTTACTACATGGCGCCCCTCGTCCAGTTTGATGCCCCCGCATTCCAATATCTCCGGCTGCCTGGGCGTCGAGCGGCGAAGCACCGCCTTTATGCGCGATATCATCTCCATCATGCCGAAGGGCTTGGCCAGATAATCGTCCGCTCCGCTGTCCAGGCCTATAACCTTGTCGTATTCACTGTCCTTGGCGGTGGCCATTATAATAGGTATCTCTTCGGTTACGGGCGAGGATCGAAGCTTTTTAAGCATGCTTATTCCGTCCTCTCCGGGAAGCATAACATCTAAGAGTATAAGATCGGGAGTGCGCTCTTTTAAAGCTTCCCAAAAACCGCGGCTGTCTGCAAAGCCGCGGGCTTCATATCCGGAAGCCTTTAGCGTGTATAACATAAGGTCGCGTATGCTGCTGTCGTCTTCCACATAGCAAATCATAGTGACCCCTCCTATAAGGTGTTCTCGGAACATCATATATCTTGATTGTAAATCCTATAATCGCTAACATGTAAAATTTATGTAAAGTGCTCGCTCCCCTGTCGGATTCTGGGGCGGAGCCGTTTTTATCATTATAACATATAGGGATTTTTACGAGCGAATTTTTACAGAGTGAGGGGGTTCACAGGCAGAGGGTATGGAGAGATATTGATAAAAAAAGAGTATAAAAAATTAAAGCCGCACACACAATGCGGCTCATAAGATGGTATACTAAGCGAGAAGTGAAAAATTCTTTTTGTGTTGTGATGCGCCCTGCGGGAGAGAGGCAGAATTTATGAGAGCGATCGGTTTCGATTCCGAAAAGTATCTTGAGGAACAGAGTAAATATATCCTTCGCAGGATTAACGGCAAGGAGTGCGAGCGCCTGTATCTGGAGTTCGGCGGAAAGCTCGTGGAGGACAAGCATGCGGCGAGGGTCCTGCCCGGCTTCGATCAGGACGGCAAGATTAAGGTCCTTGCAAAACTCAAAGACCGAATGGAAATAATCATACCGATATTTGCCGGCGACATAATAGCCAACAAGACGCGCGCGGATTACGGGATAACTTACGACCTCGAAGTGATGCGCCTTATAGATGCCTTCAGAAATAGGGACCTGCATATAAACAGCGTCGTCGTAACCCGCTACGAAGACAATCCCTCGGTACGGCAGTTCATCTCGAAGCTCGAGCACAGAGGAATAAAGACTTACAAACATCATTTTACAAAAGGCTATCCCACAGATATAGATACCATAGTCTCCGAAGAAGGTTACGGAGCAAACTGCTATATAGAAGTAAGCAAGCCTCTGGTTATTGTGAACGGCCCGGGTCCGGGTTCCGGCAAGCTTGCCACCTGCCTCTCGCAGCTCTACCACGAAAAGAACAGGGGGATAGAGGCGCGCTACGCAAAGTTCGAAACTTTCCCGATATGGAACCTTCCTCTTAAACATCCCGTCAATATAGCGTACGAGGCCGCGACCGTGGACCTGCGGGATGTAAACATGATAGATAACTTCCACCTGGAGAAGTACGGCGTTATGGCCGTCAACTACAACAGGGATATCGAGATGTTCCCGGTCGTCAAGCGAATCCTGGAAAAGATCTCCGGCGAGGCCTCAGAGTACAACTCGCCCACGGATATGGGCGTAAACCGCGCGGGATTTTGCATAACGGACGATGAGGTCTGTCGCGAAGCTGCCTATCAGGAGATAATAAGAAGATACCTGATGGCCCGGGTGGACTTTAAGCGTGGGCAGATAGATTCCGAGGAGCTGGAAAGGGCCAAGCTGCTGATGGACGAGGTCGGAAAGACTGTCTTCGACAGAAAGTGCGTTAAGCCCGCCCTCGAATACGCGGAAAAAAAGCGCGCCATGGACCCGGAGAGATATCAGAATGTGGTTGTAATGGCCATGGAGATGCCCGACGGCAGCATAATAACGGGAAGAAGCTCGAGGAGAATGGTGGCCGGAGCCGCCATGGTGCTCAACGCCATAAAGCATATATGCAATGTTCCCGACGAGGTTTTGCTTGTGTCGCCCGAGGTTATAAAGACCATGCAGCACCTCAAGACGGATATACTCAAGAAGGAGCGATCCACGCTCACTCTTGAGGAGATGCTGTCGGCCCTCGCGATTTCCGCGACCGTAAATCCGATGGCTTCGCTGGCGGTCGATAAGCTTACGGAACTTGCGGGATGCAGGGCTCACTGCACGGCGATACTCTCGAATGCGGACGCGCGCGTGCTGCAGGACCTTCAGATAGATGCGACCTGCGAGGACGAGTTCAGCACGAGCAACCTTTACATGGGTTAAGCAGAGGCTGAAAAAAAGACAAGGCGCTTAAATCGGATGTAATTAAATAAAGGTGATATGGGGATTAAGACGAAAGGGGAAATTTAGGCGGAATGAAGAAAATTCTTGCTGATTTTAAAATTCATAGCATTCGCCTGAGCCGGATTAGAAGGTCGGCATTTCTTCTGTCTGCGCTCGTGTTGCTCCTTTCGAGCCTTCCGCTTCAAGCGTTTGCAGGACCGGAGGTTTTACAGGATGGGATTCCTTCCTACGAGGAAGCTCCAAAATACGGGTACAGGACGGAGACCTTCAGCGAGACGGACAGGAGCTTTCGCCCGCAGGGGCTCATCACCAAGCTTACGCTACCGTATTACCTGGGTAAAATCGATGCGATTATACGAACCCCCTACGGCATAGCCGAGAGCGAGGTTAAGGTTATATATGCGCCCAACGACAAGTGGGACGGGGACTGTCTCTACAGCGCTCTCAGCGCAAGCTTCAACACGGCCGGGATTACCATCTACAGCGGGGCCGAGTATGTCGCCGCCTGGAAGGATTTGTACAATTACAACTTTCTGGATATAAGCGGCGGGCTCTATACCTTCGATAATCAGATGATGCAGATGCACTTTACGGCAGGGCCGGGCCTCTATACGGGGGTAGCCGCTCTCCCTTATGCTGTGGGAACATTGAAAAATACGGACTATAAGGAAGCGGCGCTGGCCGCCTCAAGGGAGGGCAAGGAACTGGACTACATGTCCTGTGGTTACAATTTTATTCTTGCTCTTAACGACGATATGGTTTCTTACTTCCTTAATAACGGAAAACTGGAGAAGGTTTCCAGATATGATTGGCCGGGGCTCAAGGAGTTACTGCTGCTAAAGCAGTACGAACTTCCCGAACCGACTGCGGACGAGGGGCTGGCTAACTTCTCAAGAAAGAACAATTATCTTCGCGGACAGTTCCTGGATATGCCCTACGATCAGGACAACTGGTACGACGCTTTCGTCGAGGGCGCTTATAATGTCGGCCTTATAAGCGGCTATCCGGATGGCACATTCAGGCCCGAAGGAGAGATTACCATCGCGGAGTGCCTGTCGCTGGCCTGCAAGATGAGGGATATATACAAGGGCGGAGACGGAAGCTTTGCCGCAGGCTCATCGCCCTGGTACAGCGCATACATAAATTACGGTATAGCCAATGAGATAATCGCTGAGGGCGATTTCGAGGATTACGACGCAGTCGCAACCAGGGGGCAGATCGCACATATCCTGGCAAACGCCCTGCCTTACGCCGTGTACGAACCTTTGGCCTACCACATGAATTTGAGAGATGTAACTACCGCGACCGACTACTACGCGGATATCCATAAGCTCTACATAGCGGGAATCGTCGAGGGTTATCCGGACGGCAGTTTCCGCCCCGAGTCGAAGATAACCCGCGCCGAGGTCTGCGTGTTGATAAGCTCCATAGTCAACAAGAGCTTAAGGAGAGTGGATCCGAGGGCGACGATGTAGAAAAAAGTATACAGCATTGTTAAAAGCATCGCCGGGGAACTCCCCCGGCGATTTATGTTACAAAAGTACCGGTTCAAGGCTTGATTATGTAAATATTTTCCTGTATAATAATGGAAATTCGTGCGGGCAACAAAAGAGATGAGAAAATTTATTTTAATCTTAATTGTGCTTGCGCTGAGCTTTCCGCTCTGCGCGGGCGCGGCGGGGCCGTTTACCGATGTCCGGGAGGGCGATTGGTACTTCGGCTTTGCGCAGGATGCCAAGAATTTAGGCATCCTCAGCGGTTACCCCGACGGGAGTTTCAGGCCCGGCCGAACGGTGAGCTACGGCGAGTTTCTTGCGATGGCTCTGATGGGAGATGTTTCCGAGAATGCCGACGGCAGCTCCCACTGGGCGGCAGGATTCTATTGCAGAGGTATAGAGCTGGGATATTTCACTGAAGCCGACATCGCCATACGGATGCTCGATGAGCCGATCCCCAGATGCGATATGGCGATAGTCCTTTCGGGGCTTATCTCTTCGAAGGAGCTTGCAGCGCAGGAAGGGTCAAATGGAGATTCACCCCCCGTTCCCGAGTCGGCTCACAAGATTTACAGCGACATCGACGCCGCAGCCCCCTACGAATATGCGGTTGCAGTCTGTAGCGAGCGCGGCGTGCTCAGCGGATACCCGGACGGAAGTTTTCGCCCCTACGGATTTTTGAGCCGCGCGGAAGCCGCTGCAGCCATGATAAAGCTCGCGGAAGTTATAGGCCTCAAGGAGCCGCAGCAGGAGTCCGAAGACACTTACATACAGCCGGAGCTTCCTTCGCCGGAACAGGAGGCGGGTCTCTCGGAGCGGGAGAGGCTCATCGCAAACTACGAGCAGACTAAGGAATTCCATGCAAACTATAATGACCCCGATGCGGCCAGGCTGCTCAGTCCGGTCGAAAAGGAATATATAGATAAAATATTCAAAAGTGCCGTATTCAGCAAGTTGGACGGGAAATATGTTCTTAGTTTTTCGAGGCTCGACTTTCCTCAAAACTCTTCCGGAAAGATAGGCGTTCTTCTGATGAAGCCTAACGGAAGCTATCTTAAAAATAAGGACTGGAATTTCGGAGTTAATAACGAATCCTTAATAACTTACGATAAGTCGATGGAACTTGCCGGCGAGACCTCCGTGGATTTTGGCAAGGATATAAGCGCTGCAAGGTCGATCTCTTTAGCGGTGAATATGTGGAACCGCAAGACGAACGAGAGCGCCTCCTGTCGTCAGATTTATTATATAAAAGAATCCCGGGGCGAGACCCGCATCAGCGTCGACTGCGATGCTTTTCGCGCAAGCGGAACCGTCGACGGTTTCGATTTTAAGTACGATTGGTAGGAGGCGGATATGAGATATATGCGCCTTTTGGCAGCCTGCATAGCGATATGCCTGGCTCTTTCGGCACCCCCTGTATACATTATGGGTGCCTCCGCCTCCTCATCATCGGAAGAAGAATTTAGGGTCTCCGGAGTCTGGAGCCTGGATCTGTGGCACTATTCGGGCGGCTACTGGAAAGTCGGCAATCTGGGCTCCGAGAAGATACGGATAAGCGACGAGGAAATGGGGGCGGTAGACAAATACCTGCAGGCAAATAATGTCGCGACCTTCAATATCGCTATATCCTCGGAGCTCGCGGAGCTTATTCGCTCCGGAAAGCGCGGAAAAGACTGGGATGTCAGATTCGAGAGCAAAGGCAGTCTGCCTTGTAGTGCTCTGTTCTCGGAGCTTTCCCCCGAGGATGTAGAGCTGGAAGGAAACGCTCTTAAATTTTTCGCATACCCCATATTTAATTTTAATATAAATAACGATACGCTTGGAAATTTTGTGCCCGGAATGGCAAGCACCGTTCCTTTAATAGATAAGAAGTACGGTTACAACATCTATTCGATATTCGGAAACGGTATTAGTGCCGTGCAGGGTGCCGGCTATTACAACGAAGAAGATATCAACGACGCGGGTTCCGCCGGAATACACCCGAGCTATATTAAAAATGTTCAGGGCGAGCTCATAGCCGGGCACAAGATAAGGCTCGGTCTGGATGTCGTGGATTCGGACGGCTACCGAATAGGAAACGGCACCTTTGTAAATGCGGGTGCCTGCGGACTTCATTTTGAATTTCCCATAAGTCTCGTATTCAGCAGGATCGAGCTGCCTGCAACCGAGCCCATAGATCCGGAAGATCC
>CAYFMW010000001.1:58368-86480 GCA_964344335.1 uncultured Oscillospiraceae bacterium
CCGGAAGATCCGGACGAACCGGGTGAAGTTGACGAGGATGAAGATTCGGGCGAAAGCGGGCCCGTCCTCAGCTCCCTGAAGGCGAAGTTGAGCCTGCCTGCAAGGACCTATGTCGGTCACCCCACCATAGCATCCGACTACTCTACATACACATACGGAGAAGATATATACGGTGCGGCCAGAGCCGCAGCTATGGGGCTTGGCAGCGGCGAATTTTCGTTGTCTGTGCCCGACTGCGGCAGGATAGTCAAATGCGGAGCAAGCGACGCCATCGCTACATTCACAAGACCCGGAACTTGTTCTGTTAAGCTTACGCATACCGCCAGGAGCGGGGAGCAGGACAGCGACACCAAGAGCATAGAGGTGCTTCGGACTCCATATGTAGACACAAATCTTGGGGGTGTTCAAAAGGAGAACAGAAAGCAGAGCCTGCAGATAAGAGTTGCCCAAAACCCGGAATCGCCCGTCATCAGCCTCCGCATCCTCATATCCGAGCCTTCGAGCGGCGAGAGCGTCAGGATAGATAAAGTCTTTTCCGGGGCGGAGGAGCCTCCGGACAATTCCGAGCATATCAAATATAGAAGTATATACGACTGCGGAAGCGACGAGCACTTCCTCTGCCTTCAGCTGGACTTTCTGACGAAATGGCACGGCGAAAAAAGGCTGCGCTACGAGGTTCATGCGCAGGACGGAGCGGGAAATACGGACAGCTGCAGCGGGGAGTTCACGGTGCTGCGGGATGAACCTCCCTGCGCCGCAATCGACATAGCCGACGCCTACTACCGCGGAGAAAATTCCAACGATGCCGAAATAGGCGTCGAAGATATCTCCGCTTCCGACGGCGATGCGCTCGTCAGAAGCTGGAGCTACGCCTCCGAAGGAGGAAGCTTTGAGGATATAAGCCGGATGCCCGGCTACTGCGACAGGAGCTTCGGAAGCGCTCAACGGGTCTCGTTTGTTAAGAGCGGCGCGGGCAATTTTAAAGTCAGGCTCCATGTCAAAGAACTCTGGGTGGAGGAGACCCTTCCTGAGTATATAAGCGCGGAGGACTATCTCAGCGACAGCTGCGAGGCAAGTTCATGCGTGGATAACATCGCTCCGCGGGTGGGGCTGCAGCTGTCGAGGGCGAAGAGCCTGGAAATGTTGTTGATTGCCGACGGGCGGCAGGAAAAGGATAGGCTGCTGGCCCTTTCGGACGGCGTTAGGGCCGCTCTTGCGGAGGAGGGAATCGCCGCGCAGCTAAAAATCGTCTCAGGAATAGCTGCGAGCGAAGATGCAAGCGGCAGTTTCGTGGAGATTGTGCCCGGAAGCAGCGGACAGTTGCTGTCGCCCGACGACTATGCGACCATATACAGTCCCTGCTGGAGAGGTATGTGGCAGGGCGGAAATATAAGCAGCGACAGCGATACCGTCTATATATTGAACGGAAAGCTTGCTCCCGGCGCCGACCCGCGCTATAAAGTCAGGGATTATCCCTATACGATCAGCGCCTATGCGCCGGATTTCAGCCTGCGCTGGAAAAATACGATAGGCCGGGAAGTTTTGTCCAGCGACAGCTGGCTCTGCGATGCCAAGTGGGGTCACGACACGGAAGGAAGATATCTGTATCTTATCGAAGGCTCGCAGACCGCCATCTTTCTGAAGGCGAGCGGCGCTTATATAACTACCCTGCCTTTTGCACTCGGGGAATTCAATGCGATTTCGGACAATTACATATACAGCTTTAAATCGGGCGGGATTATGCGAGTTTCGATGAGCAGTGGAGAACGGAAAACTCTCTATAACGGAGCCGCGGAGGGCTTTAGACTATACGGGGGAAAGGTCCATTTCATGAGCTCCGCGGAGAGCGAAAAGGGGTTCTTTCTTTACAGAGGCGTCTTCGACCCGAGAACGGAAGATTTGGAATTTCAACTTCTGCCCGATTCGGAGGGGCAAAGAGGCGCGGCCTGCATCGCCATAGACGCTGCGGGATGCATCTTCGTCGGAGAAGATAACAATCTGCTCTGTTACGATGCGGACAATAGATTGATAAAGGATATGGATCTTGGCAATTGGCCCGGCGACAGCTCTCATCTCTTCCCGGTCTGGACTTCGGATGCGAGGATAGAGTATATAGGCAGATCCGGTACATCGCTTTTTGGAAGCGCCTATTACGGATACAGCTACATCACTCATTGCAATATATACTCTGTCTACACGGACGAGCGCTACGAGCAGCAAAAGGAGGGAACGAACGACTGGCTGAATTTCGGAAGGCCAATAGTCTATGCGCTGCAGGACGATTCGGGCGCAATAGGCGTCTACATGGGCGGGGCCTTTGTGTATACGGGCTTGCGCTATCTTCAGAGCCTGCGTTTCAGTTTTAAAGGCAATTTCGAATGTCCTCTGGAATTTCCCGTCGAAGTTTCGCGGCAGAGCGATCGCTTCGTGAGCGCCACCGCAAACGGCGGAGGCATAATGGATGTAAAACAGGTAATCTATAAAAAAGAGAGCAGGCAGGACGAAGAAGAGCGGATTAAGGCGGCTTTCCTTTCCCGCGATTGCGACTGCGATGCATTTCTGCGGTGCACAGCTATCAGCGGAGAAGAAGAAATTGTCGAGGCCGCAAAGGCCCTAGTGCAGCGGGGGGAAGCATATCTCGCACTGAGCCCTAATTCCGGCGGAGAAAATGCTCCGAGCGGAGGAGAATCCGGCGCTGGGGGCTCCGTAGGCGATGGATTTGTTACGGGAACTTTGAGTACGGAGATTTTCCTCGAACCCGATACAGTCTATTACTACGAGTACGACACGGACAAGGAGGAAGATATTTTTTCCGTTCAGGCTTTGCTGCTTCGCGAGTTTCCGAGTGCGAAAGGGTATTCTGTCGCCGAGATTTACAGCGAAGATTTCGAGGACAGAGATATAAATCCCTTTTTCAGTTGCACGGCATTGCCGACAGACGGAATGTATCGCATAGGCTATCTTCAGACGGAGGCCTGCGATTATTTGGAGACGCAGGTCGGCAGAACGGCACCGATAAACTTTACTGTGCCGCAAGGAAAGAAAGGCGTGCTGGAATTCTCTTATAAATACAGGGTTTACAGCGAATACGGCATGGCGAAGTATATCCTGCTGACGGATTCGGACGGAAAGCGGATTCCCTGGGAGCACTCGGGGGAGGGAAAAAGCAGAGATAGCGGAAATTACATGCACCCGAGTATTTTAGGTCCGGGGAATTACACTCTTAGCTGCGTATTGAAAAATTATACCAGTGCGGGGGATTATGAAAATTACTTCTACCTCGATGATTTGAATGTCTATATGCTGGGCAGCGAGCCGCCTGTAAATGCGGATATGCTGGATCTTGCAGCTGAATCGAGAGTGCAGGAAAATTCGGGAGGCTTTCATATCTGCGGCAGTTTTCGTTCGCCCGACAGAGTTCTGTCCTTCGGCGCTTACGACTGTGAATACATTTCATCGGTAAACAGTGCATATTCATCGCTCCGTTTGGAAGGAAACGATTATCGCAGGCAATTGCGCATTGCGATAAGCCCGCCCGCAGGCAGAAAAATTATATACTCGGCGCTGGATGTAAGCGGAAGAGGCGGCTGGTATTGGGATGGGGAGAGCAGAACTTATTACAGCACGAGCTGGTCCCGGGGAGGCAGATTGGCCGGTCTTTACGACGATAACGACAATCAATTCAACAGGATGTACAGGATCTATTCACCGCACAGGTTCTCCGATTACAACACCGGCGAGCCTCTGGAATACAGCGCGACCTTCTATCCGAGTTACTACGGAAATGCTTCCGTAAACAGCTTAAAGATGTATGTCGCAAATTCCGCTTACATCCCCGACTGTGTGGAGTCCGGAAGATTTTTCGCGGATGGGTCCCGACTATGCGCACTCTCGCTCAGTTTTCCCGGAAGAGCCTCGATTAAACTTCAGGCTCAAGAGAGTCGCAGCATCAAAAACCTGAAGATTTACTCCCTGCGCGACGGCATAAAGACTGTCGTCCTTGAATGTCCTTTCGCAAGAGACGGGGATTTGCAGCGCTGGAGCGAGAGCGCCGCGAAAGCCGAGATTGCCTTCAGGCAAGCGCAGGAGGAGGAGACGGCCAGAGTCTACGCCAAAGGCGAGGCTATAGATTACCGCATGCACTACAGCGATTACGAGGGAGATCCCTCCAAGAGTCAGCGCTGGGTATATGCGCACGAACCCCTCAGCGACGGGCCATGGGCGGATGCCGGCAAGGACTTTGAATCCCCCATAAGCAGATTTTACATCGACGGAAAGTATACCCTCCGTCACAGTCAGGTGGACAGCACCGACAATCCGGCCTTCGATAAGGCTTCCAACATAGCGGAGATGGTGTTCTACATAAAAGGAGGAAACAGCACTGCGCCTTGGGTTACATTTATAAGGACGAATCCTACGGAAGTGAAAGAGGGTGAAGTCTACAGCATAAGGGCCGGAGTGGACGACAAGGAGAAGGATGTTTTAGATGTAAAGATTGAGCTATATAAGTATCCGGAATCTTCGCCCGTCGCAATCCGGACTTACACGGGACTTGCCCCCGGCGCGGACGGAAATTATCCGTCCTGCACGCTTGCGGCTCCACGGGCGGAGGCGGGAACATACGATGTTATCGTCACCGTCAGGGATCACAGCGGCGCCGGTATGGATTCGCTCCGCTTTAAGGTTAAGGAGGGACGCTCGCTCAGCGCGCGGGTGGATCATACCCCGGAGTGGGAAGCGAACAGGATCGCCTGGAACGAGGCGAGGGCGCAGGACTTTAGAGCCCCGAATGTTTTCTGGCCGGGAGAAGCATTGATTTTGTCCGCCGAGGTCGGGGGAAATCCCCGAAGAGTCAGAGCGGAGATTCTTGAGTTTCCGCAATATGCCTGTAACTTGGGCGCCGAGTCCTTCGGAAGCGGAAAGATTCCGTATGCGGCAAGGCTGTGGGATGCTTCTATGCTCCAAAACATAGGTGTCACCAGGCCTGTGCCGGCCACGGTCAGGTTCACCGCCTATTATGAGGACGGAGGAACCCTCATCGAGGATGTAGCGATAATCTTTGACCAGAGCAAGGGCGCCTTCCATCAATTGCACAGATTATATTAGCCTTGTGGAAGCTCGAGGGAGGGATGATTTAAAAAGCACGATGAAGAAAGGTTCGTTGATGAGCGAAGCTCTTGACATATACGCATTTAATGCGCATAATAGGAGTGTCAATAGATAGTCATGAATAGAGGAGATTTTATTAAGATTCTCGAGCGAAACGGATGGTGGCTCAAGAGGCACGGTTCCAATCATGATATATACACAGACGGTAAATACAGAGAGTCCGTCCCGAGGCATACAAAGATAGATGACGAGCTGGCAAAGGCGATAATAAAGCGCAGAAATTTGAAGTAGTCTTTTGTTTAGCGCTTTAAAGGAGGCAAAGAATAATGAAAAAAGCATACCCTATTATAATATCCCCTACAGCCGGCGGGTATTCGGTGTATATTCCGGATTTCGATATCAACACTCAAGGCTCGGATATACCCGATGCCATCTTTATGGCCAGGGATGCCATAGGCCTAGTCGGAATAGACATGCAGGACGACGGGGAAGATTTGCCCGAAGCCTCTCCTCTTGAATCCGTTAAAGGGCAGGAGGAAGACACCATAACATTAGTCGATGTCGATTTTGCGGAGTACAGACGCAAGCACGATAACCGAGTCGTCAGAAAGAATCTGACCATTCCATCTTGGCTCAATGAAGAGGGAATAGCTCGAGGGATTAACTTTTCTCAAGTTTTGCAGGAGGCATTGATCGATAAACTCAGCGTATGAAAACGCAGCATGCATAGATTTTATATTCGAACGCCGAAATGGATATTTGGCGTTCTTTTTGTGTGTGTCTTATGTTAGAATACAAGAAGTGTTTTTGCGTAAAATAACACCAATGTTTTAATATATTTATGCCGCTACGCGCGGGGGAAAGGGAGATTAACATGAGGAAACATGTAAAAGGAAATGTAAGTTGGGTCGGCTACCTCGACTGGGAGATGGAAACCTTTCACGGTGACGACTATTCCATATATAACGGGTCGAGCCAGAATGCCTATTTAATAGAGGAAGAAAAAACCGTCCTCATCGATACGGTCTGGACGCCTCACCGCTTCGATTTTGTGGAGAATCTCAAGAGCGAAATTGACTTAAATAAGATAGATTACATCATCATGAATCACGCGGAGTGCGACCATTCGGGGGCGCTCACGGCTCTTATGGATGAGATTTCCGGCACGCCCATATATTGCACCCCCCTCGCTCAAAAGAGCATAGAAGGCCAGTTCGGAAAGCGGGGCTGGAATTTCCGCAATGTAAAGACCGGAGACAGCATCGATATAGGAAACGGTAAGAAGCTCATATTCGTCGAGATGCGCATGATACACTGGCCCGATGCCATGGCTACCTACATGACGGGAGATAACATCCTGTTTTCCAACGACGCCTTCGGCCAGCACTTCGCCTGCGGCGAGCTGTTCAACGACCTTGCAGACCAGGATCTGCTCTACAAGGAGGCGCTTAAGTATTATGTCAATATCGTTAACCCTTATTCGCCGATAGTAGCAAAAAAGCTCAAGGAACTAGACGGAATGAACCTCCCCGTGGATATGATTGCCCCCTCGCACGGCGTAATCTGGCGCGACAATCCCATGCAGATTGTCGATAAATACAGAGAGTGGTCGCAGGGAAAGGGAGAGAATCGCATAACCATAGCCTACGACAGCATGTGGGAAGGCACGATGAAGATAGCTCACGCGATAGCCGACGAAATAAACAGGCAGAGCCCCGAAACCACCGTAAAACTCTTCAGCATAGCCAAGGCCGACAAGGACGAGGTAATGACAGAGGTATTCAGGTCCAAGGCGATAGCGGTCGGCTCACCGACGATAAACAACGGTATAATGTCCAGCGTCGCGGGATGGCTGGAGTATTTGCAGGAGCTGAAGTTCAAGGGTAAGAGAGCCGCCGCCTTCGGCTGCTACGGCTGGAGCGGAGAGAGCGTAAAAAAGCTGCAGGAAAGACTTGCGGATGCCGGCTTCGAAGTTGTTGAAGAAAATGTGCGCGCCAACTGGAGGCCGTGGGAAGAGGATTTTGCGAAGATTCCGGCGCTTGTTAAGGCTCTGCTAGGCGAAGAGCAAGAAGAAGAAAAGGCCCCCGAAATCGCGGGTGTTAAATACAGATGCGGCGCCTGCGGATATATCTACGACCCCGCCATGGGCGACCCAGGAAGCGGAATTCCCGCCGGCACGAGCTTCGAGGATCTTCCGGATAGCTGGAAGTGCCCGATATGCATGATGTCGAAAGCTGTTTTTAAAAAAGTGGAATAAAATATTTTAGTTAAGAAAGGCCATAAAATGACGGAACTTAGACTTATTTTTAAGGATCCGGCCGCGTATGCCGATAAAAAGCTCGAGGTCTGCGGCTGGATAAGAAACAACCGCAGCTCGAATAAGTTCGGCTTCATCGAGCTCAACGACGGAACCTACTTCAAGTCGGTTCAGATAGTCTACGAGGAGGATAATCTCTCGAACTTTACCGAAGTGAGCCACCTGCCGCTTGCGGCGGCTCTTTCTGTGGAAGGTACGCTGGTGCTTACGCCGGGTGCAAAGCAGCCCTTCGAGATTAAGGCGAGCAGCGTAAAAGTAGAGGCGCCCTCCGATGTGGACTATCCCATACAGAACAAGCGCCATAGCCTGGAGTTTCTGCGGACTCAGGCGCATCTGCGTCCCCGCACCAACACCTTCTCCGCGGTCTTTCGCTTGAGGAGCGTCTGCTCCTATGCAATTCACAAGTTCTTTCAGGAGAAGG
Source organism: uncultured Oscillospiraceae bacterium (assembly GCA_964344335.1). Taxonomy (GTDB): domain Bacteria; phylum Bacillota; class Clostridia; order Peptostreptococcales; family Anaerovoracaceae; genus RUG11894. The sequence goes on from CAYFMW010000001.1 coordinate 66,216, forward strand.
GTTATGTCTATGTGCATACACCGATAATAACTTCCAGCGACTGCGAGGGCGCGGGCGAGATGTTCCAGGTGACCACCCTCGATATAGAGAACCCGCCAAGGAAAAAAGACGGAAGCATCGATTACAACGAAGATTTCTTCGGAAAGCCCGTATATCTTACGGTTTCCGGACAGCTTCAGGTAGAGCCCTTTGCGCTGGCATTCAAGAATACCTACACTTTCGGGCCGACCTTCAGGGCGGAGAATTCCAACACCGCCCGCCACGCCTCGGAGTTTTGGATGATGGAGCCAGAGATCGCCTTTATGGAGCTTCCGGGCATGATGGACCTCATAGAAGAGATGATTAAATACATCATCAACTATGTCCTTGAGCACTGCCCGGAGGAGATGAACTTCTTCAACAGCTTCGTCGACAAGGGACTTTTAGCGAGGCTCGACAATGTCGTCAACAACGATTTTGAAAGGCTCAGCTATACGGATGCGATAGAGATACTCAAAAAGGCGGACAAGAAATTCGAGTATCCCGTAACGGGCTGGGGCATGGACCTGCAGTCGGAACACGAGAGATATATCACGGAGCAGGTATTCGGAAAGCCCGTGTTCTTAACCGACTATCCCGCAAAGATTAAGGCCTTCTACATGAGACTCAACGACGACGGCAAGACCGTTGCTGCCTGCGATCTGCTGGTCCCGGGTGTGGGAGAGATAGTGGGGGGTTCACAGAGGGAGGAGCGCAAGGATGTGCTCGAGGAGAAGATTAAAGCTCTGGGTATGGATATCGAAAACTACGATTGGTACCTGGAGATACGCAAATACGGCGGCGCGAAGCATTCCGGTTTCGGATTGGGATTTGAGCGCATGATAATGTACCTGACGGGCATGAGCAATATACGCGATGTGCTGCCCTTCGCAAGAACCCCTCGCAGCGCGGAGTTCTAAGCTTTACGCAGCTTCGTATTTTTGATATACTTAAGCTTGCCGTTTTTTATAGCCTCAGAATCGAAATTGAATATGGAGGATTTTTGAAATATGAAAGAATACACCGGTAATAATGTCAGAAATATAGCTCTGATCGGCCATGCGAGCACTGGGAAGACGACCTTTATTGAGGCCTGTCTGCTTGCGACGGGCGTGATAAACAGGATAGGCCGCGTCGAGGACGGCAATACCGTGTCCGACTTCGATAAGATGGAAGCCGAAAAAGGTTATTCCATTTCCCTTTCCCTGGTTCCTGTAGAATACAAAAATACTAAGATCAACTTCCTGGATACTCCTGGTGTATTCGATTTTGTCGGCGAAGTTAAGAGCGCTCTGCGGGCTGCGGAAGCTGCCGCAATCTTCGTGGATGCTTCATCGGGCATCGAGGTCGGAACCGAAAAAGCTTGGAATTACTGCGAGGAGATGAATGTCCCCAGATTCTTTATCATCAACAAGATAGATAAGGAAAATGTGAACATGGACGAAGTTATAGCCGCTCTTAAGGATAAGTTCGGTACGGCGGTCGTTACGCTGGACGACAAGGATGCCTTGGACGAAGCGGTCGCTGCGACGGATGACGAGCTGATGGAAAAGTACTTCGAGGGAGAGGGCTTTACCGAAGAGGAATTTAATAAAGGATTTGCGCTTGGAATAAGCAGCGGAGCAATCGTGCCGATGATGACCTGCTCGGCGCTCAGCGGAGAGGGAATCGAGGATGTGCTTGCCAACTGCGTCAAGTATGTCCCGGCGGCAGGCGGCGCGGTCGAAACCCTGGAAGGCGGAGAGTTGGCTTATGGCGCCGGTTCACCCGTTGCGTTCGTCTTTAAGACTATAGCCGATCCTTTCCTCGGAAAGATATCTCTTGCAAAGGTCATCAGAGGCGAGTTTGTACCTGCGATGAATATATATAACACCACGGCCGAGAGGGAGGAGAGGCTCGGGTCGATGTTCTTCCTTAGGGGCAAGACTCAGCTGGACTGCAACAAGGTCTCGCACGGCGATATAGTCGCGCTCGGCAAGCTGCAGTACACGCAGACCGGCGACACGCTCTGCGATAAGGCCAATCAGGTTAAGCTACCCCCGGTCGAGTTTGCACAGCCGACACTGTTTACGGCGATAGAGTCCAAGTCCAGAGGCGACGACGCCAAGCTGGGTATCGGAATCGGAAGGCTGAAGGAAGAGGACCCCTCGTTCTCGTTCGAGAGAAATCCGGAGACTCGTCAGTCGCTGCTGGGAACTCAGGGCGATATACAGACGGGAGTGCTCATTGCAAAGCTTAAGGAAAGATACGGTGCCGAGGCAGAGATTATCCCTCAGAAGGTCGCTTACAGAGAGACTATCAAGGGTACCTCGGATGTTCAGGGAAGGCACAAGAAGCAGACGGGCGGCAGCGGACAGTTCGGAGATGTCTTCATCAAGTTCAGCCCCTCCGAGGAGGAGTTCGAGTTCGTGGACGAGACCGTCGGAGGATGCGTACCCAAGCAGTTTATACCCGCTGTCGAAAAGGGTCTTCGCGAATGCATTGAGAAGGGTCCGCTCGCAGGCTGCAGATGCCAGAATATTAAGTGCGTACTCTACTACGGTTCCTATCACTCGGTCGACTCCGACGAAATGTCGTTTAAGATTGCCGCAGCATTGGCTTTCAAGAAGGGCATTCAGGAAGCCAAGCCCTGCCTGCTCGAGCCGATTATGTATGTGGAAGTTACCGTTCCCGATGATTATACAGGCGATGTAATGGGAGACATGAACAAGCGCCGCGGCAGAATTTTGGGTATGGAACCCCTGCGTAGCGGGGGGCAGAAGCTGCTCGCCGAAGCACCTCAGGCGGAACTCTTTACCTACGCGAACGATCTTCGCGCGATGACCCAGGCCCGCGGTTCCTTCACCATGCGCTTTGAGCGCTACGAGGAGGTTCCCGGACAGCTCGCTCAAAAGATAATCGAGGACCACCTCGCCGAGGAAGAGAGCGGAAACTAAAAAGCCGGCAGGGATGCCGTAATATTATCAAGATAAGAAAAGCTGCGGGGCCCCGCAGCTTTTTGATTTTAAATTTCGGAAAAACTCATCCTGAGTTTAAATAAGTGTATATAAATATATCATCGCCGGTATGGTGGCTAGCGAGATCAGGGTCGAAATTGCGAAGATCCCCGATGAGTAGGAGGCGTTCTTTCTGTGCTCGACGGCAAATACGGTTATCATAACCGCTACCGGACAGGCGGATGCCGTAAAGGCTGTAAGAGCGACAATTTCCGGGGTATTGATTAGGCGGATAAAGGGTATCAATGTCAGCGGCATCACTATAAGACGCAGCGCGCAGACCAAATATACCCGCTTGTTTTTAAGCACTTCTACAATATTGCTGCGGGCGATTATGCTGCCCGCGACTATCATGGATATAGGGGTGGTGCAGCTTCCGACGGCGGAAATGGGAGACGCGATAATCTGCGGCACATCGATGCGCAGGAGATAAATTACAATTCCTAATGCAATGCAGATTATATTCGGGCTGAGCAAAGCCTTGCGTACCCCTTTTAGATTCATATTTCCGCTCATAAGCATAACACCGTGGGTCCAGATGAGTATGTTGAATATGATTATTATTCCGGACAGATAGATTATCGCTTCGGTGCCGAATATTGCATTCACCAGCGGAATGCCCATAAAAGATACATTTCCGTATATTACAGATAATTGTTCTATCTGAGCATCGGGGTTGGAGCGGGATTTTATCGCAATCTTTGCAATCAGGATTCCTACTATATGTATGAATAGGCCCAGGGCGAGACTGTGCAACATACCCTTAGTGCGGCTCGGGTCATATTTTGTGAAGTAACCGGCAAGCAGTGTCATCGGCAAAAAGATTTTAGTCAGCGCATTTGAAAGCACAGCTTCGGATTCTTTATTTAAAAAACCCAGCTTGTAGCTGCCGTAGCCAATCATGACTATTACGAGTATTTCTCCTACGGCTTTCGCTGCTATTATTGAAAGATCGCCGTTCATGTTTCCTCCGGTCTTTAAATTTCAACGCCCACATCATAATATAAAGGAGGCTTTTTTTCAATAGACGCGCGCTGTAACTGAATGTTTCTCCTGTTGCTGCGTCCAAGGGAGTAAAGCATTATCGCCTTTACCCGGGTGCTTGTGATACAATTATGCCGATATAATTTCGGAGGTTTGAATGTACATAGAATATGAACGCCCCGTTCGCGGACGCAAGAAGGAAGAACTGAAGAAATTTCTAGCCTTGCAGAATCTCGATTTCGAGGAATCAGCGGATTTCACCCTAATCTTGCGGAATATGGATGGCGGGATAGCGGCGACGGCTTCCATGGAGGGGAATATCTTAAAGTGCATCGCGATTGCGGAGGACTACAGAGGAGAGAACCTTACGGCAACGCTTCTTACCGAGATGCGGGGGGAAGCCTTCCGCAGAGGAATCGATAATCTCTTTATATATACCAAGCCCGAAAGTGTTCCCATGTTCAGGGAGGCGGGCTTCTTCGAAATTGCCCGCGCCGCCGGCGCCGCTATCATGGAAAGCACCAAGGACGGCGCGCGCAACTACGCAAAAAGCCTCGCCGAGCCCGCGCCTTGCGGCCCGGGCGGCACAGCCGGCCGGATAGGTGCCATAGTAATGAACGCAAATCCCTATACCATAGGTCACGATTATCTCGTGCAGAAGGCTCTTGAGCACTGCAGCCTGCTCCATATCTTTGTCGTATCCGAAGATAAGAGCTACTTCAGCTTTGAAGAGCGCATGCGCAGAGTAAAGCTCGCGAATGCGAAGCGAAGTGCCGTAAGGGTGCACGAGACCAAGCAATACATGATATCCTCGCTCACCTTTCCGACATATTTCATCAAGGATAAAGCCTCCGCCGAGGATGCGCGCTGCGAGCTCGATTTGGAAATTTTCTGCAATATCTTCGCAGAGGAGATGAATATAGATATGCGCTTTGTCGGAACGGAGCCTCTGGATCCCGTCACCGCAAGGTATAACGAGCTCATGAAGATGCGCCTGCCCTCCTGCGGCATGGAACTTGTTGAGATTCCTCGTCTGGAGAAGGACGGCGAAATCGTAAGCGCCACGAAAGTCCGGGAGCGCATCAAAAGAGGCGAGGAAGAAAATTTCAGCTTTAAATTTTAAGATAAAGCCGGCGGCGCATACGCGCCACCGGCTTCACTTTATACCGCTTTGTTATATTACTTCCTTGCTTTTCTCAGAGCGATAATTCTCTGCATTTCGTTGTTGGCTATCATAAAGCCTTCGTCGACACCCATGCCGGGCTTTGCAAGAATCTGATCGGGCTGAGTCGCCATCGCGCACTGTGCGCAAACTTGAGCCGAGCGATCCGTTTCGTTGCAGGTGCCTCCAAGATAGGCGCCGACTCCCTTTTCCTTGCAGTAGAGCACGGCTTCTATCGAATTGCTTATGCTTCCCAGATCCGGGGTCTTAATCTGAATCATGTGACCGGCGCGATTATCCGCGAAGTACTTGATGTCCTCGAGGGTATTGCACCATTCGTCGGCCACAAGTTCGACTTCGATGCCTCTGCGGTCGAGCTCCTCGGTCAGACCCGCAAGCGCTATCATCTGAGCTTCTCTGTCCGTGTCGCAGTCCATGGGGCCCTCTATACGCAGACGGAAAGGCTTTGCGACTTCCGCGAGCTTTGCAAGATAATCCGCCATGGCTTCGTAATTAGTGTTTCCGAAGGCTGCGCCGATGGTTCCGTAGACATCGATGTGGAAGATAGGATTGTAATCCTCGCACTGTCTGTCTTTGAGCACCCTGTCCCTGAGCCAGGCGACATACTTTTCGAGAACTTCTCCCTTTTCGCCGAGCTTTTCGAGGTTGTTTATAAGGGCGTGCGGCAGGACATCGGCCTGCTTTATAATCATCTTGTCGGCGTTGGTGTAGCGATCGTCGCCGGACTGACAGAATATATGTATGGGCTCTTCGCTCACTTCGCAGCCGTATTCGTCGGCAACCACCTCGCACATCATGCGATGGCTCGCCTTAGCGACGGCATCGAGCAGGGCCTGAGAAACACCGTAGCGGATTGCAGTGTGGAGCTTCTTTCCGTTCACTGTCAATTCCTCCAGCTTTTCCGCGAGCTCCTTAAAGGAATCGGCCTTTTTTCCTACGAGCTTGGGCTTTATATGCTCCTCAATTACGGGGATAAAGTCGTCCGCAAGGAACAGCGGGTCTCTTCCGCCTGCGCCCGAATACTGCACTGCAGCGCAGTCGCCGTAGGCTACTTGACCGTCTTCGAGAACTATCATAACGGAGATGGATTCTCCGGGCATGCGAACGGAGCTGAAGCCCTGCGTGGCCGGCTCTCCCTGATAGAACATGCCGTCGGGCTTTGCGCCCTTCTTTATGGCTCTCTGGTCGTCAAAGTAAAACCCTGTGCGTCCCTTAGAACAAACAACATCGATAATTTTCATATTTTCCGTCTCCTCCTGTAAGTTAAATTTATATTGTTGATACCCCTTACTTTTTCGGGCGACCCACGAGTCTGCCCTTGCTTATCGCATACACATCGTCGATGACCATCTGGAAGGAAGCCTCGCGCCTCTCCGACTTGGCCCTCTCCTCGATCTTGCCCCTGTGGAAATCCCTAAGATCCTTGCTGAAGGGGAGATTTCCGAGTGCCAGTATGCGGATGGCACCGTAGTTGTCCCTCGCGGGAAGCATCTTGCCCGCATTGATTTTGCAAGGAGCAAAGGGGACATCCAGAATTCCCGCCTCGACAGCTCTGCAGGCTCCGAGGGCGATATCTCCTTCGCCCAACTCGAAGCACTTATCCATTATGCTGCGGGTCTCTGCACGGATAATCTCCTTTTCGGCCTCGAGATCTTCGGACGCGAATTCCTGATCCTGCAGCATGGAGAGAACCTGCTTCGTGCAGCGAATTCCCGCAGCGTTGGCTTCCTTCGTGGGTATGCCCGCAGCCTCGTGCGGAGTCTTGACGATAACCTTCGTGGCTTTGGAGAGTGCCGCTGCGGCGCTTCCCCAGGCGATTACGCCGAAAGCCTTCGCCTCGTCCTGCGGAAAGCCCCCCATCCACTGATGGAATACGCTGGTTACGACGGCGTCCTCGTAGCCGCCCTTCAGAAGATACTCGCTCGTGAGTTCTTCCAGAGTCCTTATAGCCGCCACATCCTGAACCAGATTACCGCCCTGTCCGTATCCGACGGTTATGTTCTTAACCCCCTGCTCCGCAGCAAGCAGCGCCTCGATTATCGCGACTGCATGAGATATGCAGGGCGGCACCAGGGTGCCGGTCAGAGGCCCGTAGGGCTCCCTGTTTATCGAGATTCCCGCTTCCTCGTAGAGTCCTGTGAGTCTATCGACATACTGCCAGTCGCGTATCGTTCTTTCCATCGGGACATTCTTCGTGTAGGGTAGGTTATACGAGATTCCGCCTCCCTCGTAGCTCGTGAATCCGCCCGCATAGGTCACCTCCGCAAGCAGCCTCGCGTCGGGTGTGCCGTGGCGAACCTGAACCGGCGTATGCAGCGCTTCGATTACCCTTCTGCAGGCGTGCACGCCGTGGTTGACCGCAGGAAAGCCGTTGAGCATCGAGCGTCCCTCGTGCTGGGATACCTTGATACCGTTTTCCGCTTCCTCGTAGCGATTTTGGCGGGTATAGCTGTCTATCGTCGTGGGGAGAAGATCGGCCTCTCCCGCATCCTGCAGGTGCTGCAGCAGTTCTATGTGAGCCGGCACCAGCGCCACGCCCGCGCGGGGTTGCGCAAGAGTCTGGCCTTCTTCCTTGGCCTTTACCAGTTTCTTGGAGAACTTCCTCTCTTCGGGCATGTTCTCGTGGTACTTTACAGCCTCGTCGAAATCCACATCCTTGCCTGTGGGCCAGCTCGTGAGTACCTCGGCTCTCATCTTTTGAAAATCATCAAGAGGGATTTTCCTGTTTTGCATATCCATCTTCCTTAAGCTCCTTCTTCAATATTCTCAGGGCGATATCGGGCTCATACTGCGACAGCAGTCCCATCGCCGTCAATATGTAGCTCCTGTCCACCCACACCTTCGCATCCTTGGGCCTAAGAGAGTATGGGTCCTTAGGGTCCCATAGGGCCGCGGAGGCTATATCCGTAGTCTTTATGCTGTTAATAAGTGATCCCCCCGTCACCACTATCTGATGTATATTCCTCAGATCCTTGCCCGTCTGCATGTATACTCGTCCGTGCATCGTATAGACTTCCTCGAACTTGCCCGCATGGCGGGTTACGGCGGTCTTGATGGCGCCGCTTGCGAGAGCGAAGTCCAGATTTCTCATCTCGTCGTCCGCGGGGATAAGCTCCGTGTGCCTGGATAGAAGATCTATCAGTTCCTCGCAGCGCTCGGGTTTTATTCCGCTGAGCTTTGAAATGTAGCTTATACCGACGGCATCCAGTATGCCGTGGATGCTGTAGCGCATTCCGATGTCTCCTTCGACGGTGCGCTTCACATGCGGTTCGGGAAGTCCCTTGTACACGGTCTGGTCATCCGTCGGCATGCCCTCACAGACCGAGTAGATGTCCGTGGTCGCGCCGCCCACATCCATGGCCAGAAGTTCGCCTATGCCCGGTTCATTCTCGCTGCCGTCCGAGAGAAGTTTTACGGCTTCCAGAACGGCGGAGGGGGTGGGCATAGCGATATTGTCCATCAGTTCCTGCGCCTTCGTGTAGCCCTTTGCCTCGATTATGCGCTTTAAGAAAATTTCTCTAATCTTCTTTTGTATGGGAACTATGTTCAGTTCTCCGAAGCGCGGCATAACATTTTCGCAGACATGGATTTCGCGGCCTTCGAGCCTTCGCCGGCATTCAGCTACGGCGCTGCGGTTGCCGGCTATGACGATTGGGAAATCCGTCTTGCAAGTTGCGAGCATTCCGGCGTTGTGTATTATGCACTCCTTGTTTCCTCCGTCGGTTCCGCCGACCAGGAGAAATATATCGGGGTGCTCTTTATCGATGTCCTCTATGTCGTCTTCGGTGAGTTCAAAGGAGTACACGGCGCGCAGTTTGGCTCCCGCTCCGAGCGATGCGAGTTTCGCCGCCTCGGCTGTAAGCTCCGGGACCAGGCCGCTGGCTATCATTCGCAGTCCTCCCGCAGCCGACGAGCAGGCGTAGCGTGCCGTAAAATCGAGGTCGCCGACTCTCGTCTTAAGCATCCTGACCGCCTTGTCCAGTCCCACGCCTATATCGGTCTGCACCGTCGTCCAGGACTGAGCCGTCCCGAGAAGCTCTTCGCTGTCCAAATCCACGGCCGCGACTTTCGTATATGTACTTCCGAAGTCAACTAATAGTACGGGTTTCATGGCTCTTACTCCATGTTTAGGTCTTCCTTGAGCGCGGCCACCGTTACCAGCGGATCGGTGCCGGGCGGGAAGGCCCTGTCGAAGCCCATATCCTTAAAGCGCTTTTCAACATCAGAGAATTCGTGTTTACCTATTACGATGTTTCCGCCCGCGTACAGGAGTACATCCTTCAGTCCGGCTTCATCGCACTTCTCCCGCAGGCCCCGGCAATCCAGTTCGCCCTGGCCGTAGAGGGAGGATACCAGTATGGCGTCGGCGTTCGTCTCGATGGCCGCCGCGATAAACTCCTCCTGGCTGACCATAACGCCGAGGTTGACGACATTGAATCCCGCATCCTGGAAGATGAGGTTCATTATCGAAATTCCCACAGCGTGCACATCCGCGCCGATAACGCCTATCACCAGCGTTTTCTTTTCCATTCTTCCTTCCACCTGTTCCTCATATGAATTTGCTGAAACCTTCGTCCTCACGGAGATGCTCCGAAGTTCCGAAAGTTTCGACTGCCCTCAAACAATTTTTAACGACCGAAAATCGGCCGCTTTCAAAATTTTCTGAAAAGGCGAATTTGTACTATATCAATATCCTAAATTGTTATATAATAAATTGCAAGAGACAAAAGCGGCGAAGGGCACAAAAAAGTTTGAAAAATGTAAAGTCAGCATATAAAAGCACTTTTGAATGGTGACATGCGGACAATTAAAACAATTGTACCTGATACAAGGAGATATCATGAATATCAAAATTGACACTGAACTGAGCCTCCCGATTTACAGACAGATTTCCAACAGCATCACCGCGGACATAAAGAGCGGGCAGATGCAGGCCGGTACAAAGCTCCCGACCGTTAGAGAGCTTGCGGACAGCCTCAATGTGGCCAGAGGTACGGTAAAGAGGGCTTACGACGAGTTGGAAAAGAGCGGGATAATAAGTAAGTCAAGAGGCCGGGGCAGCTTCGTTTCGCATACGGAACAGAGCAGCGAGAGCAGAAAAGAGAAGGCCATGCAGGCCATCGACGGCATGCTCGACACCCTGGAGAGCCTTAAGTTCAGCCCCGGGGAGGTTTCAATATTTCTCGATCTTAAAATGCGCCAGCGCGTTCAGCGCGACTATGTTGTCAGCATCGCTGCGGTTGAATGCTGCATAGAGACTCAGTTGATGCTGCGGCAGAGCCTGCAGAAGCTCGAGGGCGTGGATGTGCTTAAGAGCGATCTCTACGAGATGCTTGCGGACCCGGAGACCTTCCACGGAAGCACGGACCTGGTGGTTACCAGCAGCTCTCATTTCGAGCAGGTTGCGCCGCTTGCCCCCTCGGGCAAGGTGATGCAGGCAGCCATGGAGCTCACTCCGGCGAGCATCGCTGCCATTTCCAGGCTGGGGCGCGGCAGGATAGGAGTGCTCGCAAGGAGCGAAAAGTTCGCGGCTCTTGCGGCGTCGGCGCTGGGGAAGTACGCATCCTCGGCTCAAGTTGTGGTAAGCAAGGTTACAGGGGACGGAAGTCCTCTGGATGCATTGCTGGGCAATATAGATATACTGGCGCTGCCCGCCGGCTTTTATAATATCTGCAGCGCGCGGGACGAACAGCTGATAAAATCCTTTGCGCGCGAGCACAGCGTAGTGGAGATAGCCTACCGGGTAGACGAGGGCTCCATGCTCTACATAAGCGGCCAGGTAAAAGCCCTGCAGCTTAGGAAGCGCAGGTAGCCGTAGCTACTGGACTTGGAAATTACTTCAGCCGTTTAATTTGTTTTACGGAGAAAAACAGAGTAATGAATTAATGAACGCGAAACAATGCAAGAAGTTTATAGTAAAGGGCATGATAAACCCTTGATGATTATAGGGTTTTGAACATAGTAGGAACTATTTAAAGACAGATAATGTTTAATAAGCAGTACTCGTGATACAAAAACAAGCCGATGATGCGGGCATTTAGCTTTTAATCATCGGCTTTGTATTTCAGCGGTTTTCGATATTTGAGAACAGGGATAATATTCTATTGCAAATTAACCAATTTTTCCCCTAGCACTTAGTTTAGAAAAAGTGAAAATATTTTAAAGTCAGTTCTTCTTGCTATCTTGAAAGCTCTGGTTCCTTTTGTGTCGTAGAATTCCGAACAGGCAAGGTGCGATATATAAGAATATTATAAGAAGAATAAAGCTGACACTGGCGCCAAAACCTGCGCCGTTTAGAATAGCTGTAGCAATGTTGTAAACTGCGTCTCCGGCCACGGGAACCATAACCATAATTCCACCTTCCGCCCAGCCGCTCAAAACACCCATTATGCCAGTAGCGGATAGAATTGCACCGACGACCATGCCAAAGGCTAGGAGCCATGGAACAGAAATCTTTCCTTTCGTTATACGGAAGAGGAATTGCCAGATACTCTTGAGGTGCCTCCTCACTTTTAACCACTTCTACTAAGGGGATTAATTGAGGGGGTGAGTACCAATGGCAAATGAGTTGCTGAGGCAACAAATTTTTAGGTACGATTTCGAATATGTTCAATGCCGAAGTGTTGGAAGCTACAATAACATCGTCCAACAAAAGATTTGCCAGTTCGATATATAACGCTTCCTTATGAAGTGTATTTCGTTCGATCCTCTGTTTGTTGGAGTTGGAGTATCTATGGCTCTTTGTATACTTGGGTGGTTTGCAAATAATAATTATAAGCAACCAAAAGCAGAATGACCTCATATTTATTATGAATTGATTAGTAGTCAAAAATTACAATCTACAATATAATATTCAAAATAAAGAGTATTGACTTTCAAACACAGGTAAATACGACCCAAGAGATCTGTTCACATTTAGAAAAGGTAATTTAAGTTGGGAGGTATTGAAGCTTTTACAATTCATAATTCGCCGCTGAAGGCGGCGGAACGGAGGTAAAGATGTTAAAAGAAGGAACCAAGGCGCCGGATTTTGCGCTCAAGGACAAGGATGGCAACACGGTAAAGCTGTCGGATTTTGCGGGAAAGAAAGTCGTTGTGTATTTTTATCCGAAGGACAATACGCCCGGCTGTACCAGGCAGGCCTGCGCATTTGCCGGAGTTTACGATGTCTATAAAGAAGCAGGAGTGGAAGTGATCGGCATAAGCAAGGACTCGGAAGCTTCTCACCGCAAGTTCGCCGATAAATATGAACTCCCCTTCCTGCTTCTATCCGACCCGGAATTGGAAGCCATCAAGGCTTACGATGTGTGGCAGGAAAAGAATATGTACGGCAAGAAGACAATGGGAGTCGTCCGCAGCACTTACATCGTCGACGAAAGCGGCATAATAGAAAAAGCGATGCCGAAAGTAAAGCCCGACACAAATGCTGCGGAAATACTGGAATATCTGGGATTATAAATCTTAGAGATTTTTTGACAGATACTCTATGGAGATAACCTTATCCTGGGAGATTATGAAATGCAGGGTGCAGTTGCCCTTGTGGTATTTGACACCGCCCATATGCTCTTCACCTTTCCCGTAAAGTTCCTCCACTTGAGCTTTGCTGCAACCGATGTAGGCACCCTCCGGGGTGCTTACGCTGTCGTCGGTGAGGGTGATGCAGCTTATAAGATCGCGATCCGCTTCGGGACGGGTTGTAATAACGAAGCTCGCGTAGGTGTAGACCTTGTCCTGACCGTCGAAGGCGCAGGAATCGGCTCCGTAGTATTTAACCGGTTCGCCCAGCCTCTCAAAAACCGGGTCCATATCCATGTCCACCGTTATGTTGTATCCGTCTTCGGCTTCGAAGACGAATTCGTCGACCTCCTTGGCAACATCTGCGGCAGGCTTATCGCCGCCTCCGCATGCGCCCAGGGTCAGCATCAATATCAGTGTGATAATCAGGAATATCTTGCTTTTCATCTGTTCTTTGCCTTTCTTCGGAAAGTTTATCTTCAATAGCCTCTATACGCCTATCGGGTATATAAATTTATGCTTAACATAATCAGTCCCAGGTGCTGGGGTCGTAGGGGTTGTATTCGCCCGGTTCGTAGCTTTGCGGACCTTCCTGTCCTGGCGAATCGCCCGCATCTGGATTTGCGGGATCGCTCGGTGTCGGATTTTCCGGCGGGTTTGCCGGGGTTGCGGTCGAGGGATCCGTCGCGGGGGGATCATTCGGATTAGCTGTGCCCGAAGTGTCCGTTGCCGGGTCTGCGCTCTGTTCCGTAGGAGTTCCCTCTACCTTGACCGGGCAGGCATCGTAGTCGTATACATAGTAGTTCTTGAGGACGCTCTTGCAGCGTTCGGTGTATTCCCTGGCCTGAGCCTCGGTAATCAGGAAGGATTTTATCGGATAGCCCGAAGGATGCGGGCAGGCGTCGAAGTGATGGTAACCTTCGCCTACATCCACCAGATTCCAGTAGTGATCCGTCGTGCCTCCCGCACGCTCCACATCCACATTGGGGATTCCGGCCCTCGTCAGCAGGGCCTTCGAGCAGGCATAGTAGTTGTAGCAGTCGCCTTTGCCGGTCATGAAGCCGACATATGCGCCTATCAGCCAGTTTGTCTTATCCGAGGTTCCGATGTACTTGACATGGCCGTACACATAGTCGTAGATTGCCGAGGCCTTGCTGCGCTTGCTCATATCCGGCTTTATAATTTCGGAAAGTATTTTATCCGAAAGCTCATTTATATATTCCTCGCTTAGGATTACAGGTTCCGCCATAAAGGAGGAATCGAAAAATTCGCTCTCCAGTTGGTTGTTGCCCTCTGAGCTCCCTGCTTCCGGGGGCTGTTCGACGGCTTCCGTAACCGTGAGCTTAACCGTTACGCTGCTTTCGTTGCCGCTGCTGTCCTTCGCTGTATATATAACATCGTAGACTCCGGGAGTGTAGAGGTTAACACCGCTTGCGTCGACGCTCAGAGTCGGCGATTCGTCTTTATCGTCCGTTACGCTAACCCCGTTTCTGTAGGACACGCGCGAGCCCTGCTCGATGCTCAGATCGACGGCTCCGTGGATTTGCGGAGGGGTGGTGTCCTTGTCGGGGGTTTTCTTGACAAATATAATAACGGCAGCAACAAAAACCGTTATAAATAAAAGTACCAGTCCTGTGACCGTCCTCGCCTTACTCCTTGTTTTTGCAGCAGCCTTCTTGCGATTTTCTCGTTTGTACGCCATTAAACAGACCTCTTTGCAGATTTCTCGCTTATTCCTATTGCCTTTTGATATTAAGATATTTATCATATTCCGCCCTTTTTGTAAAGAGAGGCCGAGGCCTAATGCTTAGGATTTCAAGCCTTCGCTAACTTTACAAGGGACTCGTTAAATGATATAATTCATAAGACTAAAGAATAATTATGCATCAATAATTCAGAAGTCATTTTTAAAGAGGTCGAACATGGATGTAAGAACGGAATTGAAGGAAATGTTGCTCGATATATACTCGGATGTCGATTTTGATAACGAGCAAAATCTTGTAGACGAGGGTGTACTCGATTCAATGGATATAGTCAATCTGGTTACGGAGATCAACGATAACTTCGACATCAGCATCGGTGCGAAGGACATGATTCCCGATAATTTCAATTCTCTGGAGGCTACGACCGCCCTGGTTCAAAAGCTCATAGACGAATAATAAGGAGTTCGACAGCTTATGCTATTTACTTCCTATAGTTTCATAGGCTTTTTGGCCGTGCTGTTTTTGCTGTACTATACAATTCCGACCAAGTACCGTAAAGCGCTGCTTCTAGTCGCAAACTTCTGTTTTTATTATATAGCGGACCCGAGATATATCCTATTTATAGCAGCGACCATTCTCAGCATCTGGTATGCGGGTATGCGCATAGGCGATAATTGGCTCGCGCAGGAGCGCGGCCTTGCGGAGATGGATTTTCCCGACAGGGATGCCAAGAAGGCCTACAGGGAGGCTCAAAAGAAAATCCGCAAGCGCTGGATGCTCGCCGCCCTGCTGTTCAACCTCGGAATTATGGCCGTCATAAAGTACACGAACTTCGTCATCTACAATGTCAATGGAATTCTGAGCGCATCCGGCAGCACGCAGCAACTTTCCTTTGTGAATATAATAATGCCCATGGGCATATCTTTTTATACATTCCAGGCTCTATCGTATCTCTTCGATGTAAATCGCGGGACCTGCCAGGCCGAGCGCAGCCTGCCTCGCTTTGCCCTCTTCGTTTCCTTCTTCCCGCAGCTTGTACAGGGGCCGATAAGCCGCTATCCCGATCTTTCGCAGACGCTGTATAACGAGGAGCCTTTCGACATGAAGAACCTCTCCTTCGGCCTTCAGCGCATGCTTTGGGGATATTTCAAGAAATTGCTCGTCGCGGACAGAATGCTGGCACTGGTGCGCACCGTCACCGGCGATCCTTCAACATACCACGGCTCTTATGCGCTTGTGGCCATGCTTTTCTACAGCATCGGACTATACGCCGATTTTACGGGCGGGATAGATATAACGATAGGCGTCGCCGAGTGCCTCGGGATAAAGCTTCAGGAGAACTTCAATCTGCCGTATTTTTCGGACTCCCTCGCAGAGTTCTGGAGGAGATGGCATATGACCATGAGCTCCTGGTTTAGGGAGTATATGTTCTTTCCGCTTTCCACATCCCGGCAGATGGGACGCTTTGCGAAGTTTGTCAAAACCCATTTCGGAAACGCGCTCGGAAAGCGTCTGCCGCTGTATCTGTCGTCCTTCATAGTCTGGTTTGCTACGGGTATCTGGCACGGTGCGAGCTGGAACTTTATATTCTGGGGCCTTGCCAACTGGGCAATCCTGATGGTTTCCCAGGAGCTGGAAGGATTTTATTCAGGCATGCGCGAGCGCTACGCGTTTTTCAGGACCTCGGCTTTCAAGGTTATAGCCGTAATCAGAACTTTTCTGTTGCTGAGCCTCCTCAATTTTATCGACTGCTACCTAAATATTATTCATATGTTTAAAACCTTCTTCTCCATCTTTACGACGAGCAATTATCATTTGCTCTTCGACGGCTCCATGCTCAAGCTTGGCATGAGCGGCCCGGATTTCATAGCGGCCCTGGCGGGTTCTCTGGTGATGCTTGCGGTGGGTCTCATGCAGGTTAAGGGCGGCAGCATTCGCGAGAGGGTTGCGCAAAAGTCGCCGGCTTTCAGACTTGTATTTTGGTACGGAATGTTTTTAATAGTGTTAGTTTTCGGAGCCTACGGAGTGGGCTACGATGCGAGTCAGTTCGTATATAATCAATTTTAGATATGAATACTAAAAGTAAGAAAATAATTGCAATAATAATATGCGCGGTTATCGCCCTTTCGGGATTCTTCCTGCTTCAGCGGCTGCTGATGCCGAAGTACGCCGTAGATTTGATTGAAGGGTCCTTCATCGCCGAGTACTACGACGAGGAAAAGGACTTCGATGTGATGTTCATCGGGGACTGCGAGGTCTATTCCAATTTCTCGCCTGCGGTGCTCTGGAGCGAATACGGCATAAACAGCTTTATACGCGGCAGCGCCGAGCAGTACATCTGGCAGTCCTATTATTTGCTCGAGGATGTCCTGCGCTACGAGACCCCGAAGGTCGTCATATTCAACATCCAGTCGCTTCAGTTCGAGAAGTCTCAGCGCGAAGCCTACAACCGCATGACCCTCGAAGGCATGGAATGGTCGATGTCCAAGGTTAAGGCTATAAAGGCTTCGCTTCTCCCAGAGGAGCAATTCCTCGATTATGTATTCCCGATACTGCGCTATCATAGCCGCTGGAGCGCGCTGGGCGCGGAAGACTTCGAGTATATGTTTAAGTCTAAAAAGCAGACCCACAACGGCTACTCCATGCGGGTGGATGTATTGCCCGTCGAGAGCCTCCCGGAGCCCAAGATACTCGCGAATTATCAGTTTAGCGAGCATGCCTGGAGCTACCTGGATATGATGCGCGAGCTCTGTGCGGAGAAGGGCATCGAGCTGCTGTTTATAAAGGCTCCCAGCGTCTATCCTCACTGGTATGCGGAGTACGATCAGCAGGTTCGGGATTACGCCGAAAAGTACGATATTCACTATATAAACTTCCTGGAGATTGGTGAAGAGACGGGTATAGACTACAGCACCGACACCTTCGACGCGGGCATGCACCTCAATCTCTCGGGCGCGGAGAAGACCTCCGTCTGGCTCGGGAAATACCTGCGCGAGACCTATAATCTGCCCGACAGGCGCGGCGAGGAGCATATGAGCGAGCTCTGGAAGCAGAAGCTGGCCGACTATGAGGCGGAAAAGCTCTATCAGTACGAGCTCTATGGAATAAAGCAGTAAATATACTTAATATTAGATATGCTAATGCGAAGATTGGCCCTGCAGCGGAGTTTCTCCTTTAAGAAAAACAAAGAAGCAGGGCTTTTTTGTCCTCAGGTCTTAAAAGTATCGAAATCGGAGATAAGTTGCAGTTTGCAACTGAAATTTTCTCCATTTTGTGGCAAAATTAAATCGCCGACTAAATTAGTAAGAGAGGGCTTTGCGTTTATATCGAGAAAGGAACAAAAAATGAAAGATATTAAAAAGGATCCTTTTGAAGAATACATTAAAAATTTACCGCCCACACGCAGAGAGCTGGCTCAAGCATGGTCTACAGCGATAGGCCTGCAGGATGTAGACGGACGGCGCGAGCAGGTATATGCACGAAACCATAAATGCCATGGACGATGAGACCTTCGCGAATTGGATGGATTATCACTTTGCGATTTGCGAACGCCAGGATTTGATCGGAGCGTCAAATCATACTTTGGATATTTTGCGAAAGCACAGCTAAGTTTATTGAGGAGATCTGAATGGACATTAGTTATATTGCAGGTAAAGATAAGTTTAATTATAGGGTATGCGGTATTATCATAAATGAAAACAAAGTTCTTGCAATGCATGACGAGCGGTCGCCATATTACTACCTGCCGGGAGGAAGGGTCAAAATGGGGGAAACTGCAGAACATGCAATAATTAGGGAGATCGAGGAGGAACTGAATATCAGACCCGGCATTGTTCGTCCGTTATGGTTAAATCAGAGTTTTTTCGTCGAAGATGTGGATAAGCTGAGCTATCATGAAATCTGCATCTATTTTTTGATTGATATTTCTGAAACTGACTTGTTGGATAAGGGCGAAGTCTTTACGCTCAACGAAGGACATCACATTCACGATTATGAGTGGCTGGAATTTGAGCAGCTGGAAAATGAATATTTTTGTCCGCTGTTTCTAAAGAAAGAGATATTCAATCTCCCGGAACACTTTACAATCAGAACGGAAATTGAATAGCTGGATAAGAAATTACAAAGGTGCTTTCCGTGGCGAAAATGGATATTAAAAAACTTTCAAAAACCTATGATGTGAGAAAGCTTGCCTGAAGAGTATGAGGATCTTCCCTGCTTTAATTTTTAAACGATAAATCCCGGGTTTCAATTGTCGCAATAAAGTATTAATATATTTTTAAAGGGATGGAAGTCCCTGGTATTTTGAGACTCATGGCGATATCGCTTATATAAGGTGTACTATGAAAAATTTAACCAAACTATTAGTAGTGCTTGTTCTTATATCGTTACTTGGTGCCTGCAGAAACAGCGGGGGGGATAATAATATGGAAACAGACCCGGATATTATGTGCGGCGGAGTCGTTGACAGAAGTTATGACGCGCCCAAGCTAATCGAATCGAAGGACTTAACGGCTATAGATACGGGATTTTTTTACACGGAAAACTACGGAAACCGCCATGACGCCTTCCTAAAGATTAAACTTGCGCGAAACGAAAAGGGCGAGCTCATCCTGAGCGAAGAAAACCGCTACAATGTGAGCGTAAAAGTCGGCGACGAAGTACTCGGCGGCGCTCGGGAGCTCATCGGTAAATTTAAGTTGTCGGAGCTTAACGGAACGGATAGATATACATCGGGACTTCCCAATCCACATTCGCCAATTTATTTTAAAGCCGAATACGCGAGCGGAGAAAGCATATATTTTTGCGTGAACGGCAACGCTGAAGAAGCTTGGTGCAACGAGCTCGCAGGATATTTTTTGGATGTCTTTGAGAAATACGGCGAAACTTCGGTTTTGCCGCCTAAAGAAAGCCTTCAGATAGTCGAGTTCGGCTTAGAGTATTTTGACGGCGATTTGGGACGCGAATACTGCAGTATAACAATGCCGGACGGGGAAGAGAATTTGCGCAAATTCCAATGGGATTATGCCGGTGATGAAGACGAGCTCGAGGATTACATCGATGTTCCCGAAAACTTTTACATCGAGCTGGCAAGCTTTTTAAAGGATTTGAAAATTGATTCTCTTATAAACGGCGATTATGAACCTCCTTTTGAAGCAAAAAACCCCGGGGTTGCCGGTTTCAATATATTTATTAAGCATGCCGACCTTTCTTATGACTTGGGCAGCATCAAAGGCGACGAAATTACCCCCGAGCTGCTCGAGAAAATTAATGCGATATTAGATTTCGCCGATAAGTATTTCGAACAATAAAGACGATGGGCAAAAGACATAAGCCATTCGCAATCTCGCCGTCTCGCGCGACATTATTGGGGAAGTATCTCCATTCCGCTTCCGTCTAAGTTCATAACTATTATTGAGGCCAGCATCACCGGAGGATTCTCGATTGGATCTTCTGCAAGCGGGCTTCTTGTAAAATCGATAATCATCAGTTTGTCATTTACAATGTTTATGAACATATTTAATGAAGTACTTGAAAATAAAGTCTTTTCATCACTTCCGAAATAAAACTGTCCGTGCATAATATTGCCTAAATCCGATGCGTGGCCGTGATATAATAATGCTGCAAGTCGTAGCTCGAGGGGTATCACGAGTATAAGCAAAAGGTGAAATATCGATTGATACCGTTTATCTGGTAATGTTTACCTGAGCTGTACTATGAAAAAGTTTATAAAATTTTTGCCGTTAATTATTCTCATATCAGGGCTAGGTGCTTGCATCAAGAGCGAAGGGGATGATAAGGATGCATATTTATAATATTCGCCCGGCGAGCTATGCCGATCTGGATGAGCTCGAAGTGATTTTTCGGG
>CAYFMW010000001.1:86580-110716 GCA_964344335.1 uncultured Oscillospiraceae bacterium
GGCGATAGAGCGAAACGGGTTTTCGTACTGCGGTATAATTATAGTTGAGGACGGAACACCCCGCTTAGCATACCAATGGGTGAAAGAAAAATAGCGAGAATGAGCAATTCCACTCAAATTCGCCAAACAGGGGATGTTGTATTTTAGGGGGAAAGCGCTGACATCGCCTTACTTCATGAACTAAGATTCGCTCCCGGGCAGCCTCAGGTTTTGAGGCTGCCTTGCTTGTACCGGAGGGGGTCATTTTATGCAGGCGCTCTTGCGCTCAGCTTGTCAGTCCACCGCACAAGTGGTAAAATTTATATGTAGTTTTATCCGCAATAAAGG
Source organism: uncultured Oscillospiraceae bacterium (assembly GCA_964344335.1). GTDB lineage: Bacteria > Bacillota > Clostridia > Peptostreptococcales > Anaerovoracaceae > RUG11894. Next base: position 86,908 of record CAYFMW010000001.1, read on the forward strand.
AGGATGAATATGAGGACAATAGGTACCGGCGCATACGGAATTCGCGCCCCCATAATCAAAGAGGGCGATAATTTGGTCGATATTGTCGTTCAGTCCGTGCTGCAGAGCGGGTTGGAGCTGCGAGACCACGATGTTATCGGCGTTACCGAGGCGGTGGTAGCTCGCGCTCAGGGTAATTATGTTACTACCGACGATATTGCCGGGGATATAAATGAATTGTTTTCGGGAAAGATTGGAATCGTTTTTCCGATTCTCAGCCGCAATCGATTTGCCATTGCACTCAAAGGCATCGCCAAATCGGGGAAAAAGATTTACATCCAGTTCAGCTATCCTTCCGACGAGGTGGGCAACTCTTTGATGGATGTCGATATTATGGAAGAGCATAATATCAATCCTTATTCCGACTGTTTAAGCAAAGAGGATTATAGAAGAATTTTCGGCGAACAGGTTTCGCACCCGTTTACCGGCATAGATTATGTTCGTCTCTACGAAGAGCTCTCCGTTTATCCCGGACAGATAGAAGTGTTTTTCTCTAACGACTTGAAAGATATCCTGCGTTACACGGACGAGGTGTTGCTGGCCAACACTCATAACAGCGATAAGTTTGCAAAAAAATTGCTTTCTTTGGGTGCAAAAAAGGCCCTTACTCTGAAAGACGTTTGCAAGGAAAATCGCGGCGCCGGATATAATCCGCAGTACGGTCTGCTCGGCTCCAATACGGCCGGCGAGGAAAGGTTGAAATTATTCCCGCGCGATTCACTCGGAACGGCAAAGCTTATACAGGAGAAGATTTATAATCAAACGGGCAAGAAAGTAGAAGTGCTCATTTACGGAGACGGCGCTTTTAAGGACCCGATCGGCAAGATTTGGGAATTGGCGGACCCGGTGGTTTCTCCCGGCTTTACCGAAGGTCTTCGCGGACGCCCCGACGAGTTGAAATTAAAGTATCTTGCGGATAACGAATTGGCGGACCTGCACGGAGAGGAGCTCAACGAGGCTATGCGACACATCATTGCCGAGAAGGATCATTGCGCCGATAAACACGATTCCCTGGGAACGACACCCAGGCAGTTGAGCGATCTTCTGGGAACCCTCTGCGACCTCGTCAGCGGCAGCGGCGACAAAGGCACGCCCTTCGTCGTGGTTCAGGGATACTTCGATAATTACGCCAGCGAATAGAGCGGATAAAATTCGTTCCTTCCGATTCGTGGAAATTATATAAATTGTATGTATAGAGTGTGTTGTGTGTGTTAAAGGCTTCAGAGCTGTTTAATAATCGTATAAGCATAATAAGCGGCCACTTCGGCACGGGCAAGACGGAATTTGCCGTAAATCTTGCGCTGTCTTTTGCCTCCGAATCTTTGAAGACCGCCATAGCGGATCTCGATATAGTAAATCCTTATTTCCGTTCGCGCGAGAAGAGGGATATTTTAGAGGACGCCGGAATTAGAGTAATATGCTCTTCTTCGCAGCACGAGCATGCGGATATACCGGCGCTTCCGCCCGATATCGCGTCACTTTTCGAAGACAGAAGCTATAAGGTTGTGCTGGATATCGGCGGTGACCCCACCGGAGCCAGAGTATTGGCGCGATTTCTTCCGCGCATACAGAGAGAGGACAACAGGCTTTTTTATGTTTTCAACGCCCGCAGACCGGAGATTGCGACTATCGATTCCGCTGAAGGATATCTGCGTCGCATAGAAGATGTAACCGGCCTTGAGTGCGGCGGAATAATAAACAACACGCATCTTTGCGAGTACACATCTGCCGAAGATGTGTTGGCCGGAGAGGATGCCGCAATGCGGCTCTCCGAAAAAACGGGAATTCCGCTTATCTGCAGTGTCGTCGAGAAGAGGCTTTTAGCGAGTCTTTCCCGTAACGCTGTTCCTTTATTTCCGATAGAAATATTAATGAAAAAACCCTGGGAGGTGGGAAGATGATCAAACTTAGCTTTGACAATGAACGGTGCAAGGCCTGCGAACTTTGTGCGACGGTATGCCCTAAACATATACTTGCGCTGAATGCCGATTTGGTAAATCATAAGGGTTATCATCCTATGGACTGCATAGATATGGCGGCATGCATAGGTTGCGCAAGCTGCGCGAAGATATGCCCGGATTCCGTTATCACGATAGAAAGAGTTTAGGAGGATAGATCTGAATGGCAAAAGAACTTTGGAAAGGTAATGAAGTAATCGCCGAAGCCGCTATACGTGCCGGCTGTGACTGTTATTTCGGGTATCCCATAACCCCGCAGAGCGAGGTGCCTGAGTATATGTCCGTACATATGCCCAAGCACGGAAGGGTATTCGTTCAGGCGGAGTCCGAACTTGCGGCGATAAATATGGTCTACGGAGCGGCCGGCTGCGGACTGCGCGCCATGACCACATCCTCTTCTCCGGGGATAGCCCTTATGCAGGAAGGCATATCCTACCTTGCGGGCAGCAGACTTCCCGCGGTAATAGTCAATTGCATGCGCGGCGGACCGGGGCTCGGCACCATCCAGCCCGGGCAGGCCGACTACTATCAATCGACCCGCGGCGGCGGTCACGGCGACTACAGAACCGTAGTCCTCGCCCCCGCGAATATTCAGGAACTGGCGGACTTCGTGCAGGAAGCCTTCGATATTGCAGACTGCTATCGCAATCCCGTCATGGTGGTAGTGGACGGAATGATAGGCCAGATGCTCGAGCCCATAGAGTGGCGTCCGATAAAACGCAGAGAGCTTCCTCCCAAGGATTGGGCTACGACGGGCAAGCGCGGAAGGAAGGAGCCCAACTTTATAAGTTCACTCTTTATGGAGCCTGAAGACTGCGACAGGATGAACCGGGAGATGGGCGAAACCCTTAAGCTCATCGAAGAAAACGAGACAAGATACGAAGCGGTCGAGTGCGACGATGCGGAGATTATCTTTGTGGCTTACGGAACCCCAGCGAGAATTATCATAAGCGTCATAGACGAGTTGAAAGCTCAGGGTATAAAGGCCGGACTGTTCCGTCCGATAACTTTATGGCCCTTCCCGAGCCGGGCTCTCCACGATTATGCGGTAAAGGATAATGTAAAGCTTCTGCTGGATGTGGAGATGAGTCTCGGACAGATGATAGACGATGTTCGCCTTGCGGTAAAGGGCAAAAAGCCCGTTCATTTTTACGGTCGCGCAGGCGGTGTAATTCCTACCGTCGAGGAGATCGTCGAAGCTGCAAAGAAGGCGCTGAAGGAGGCGAAATAATATGGCATACATTTATAAAAGAAGCGAGGGACTTCGGGATGTCCCCATGCATTATTGCCCCGGCTGCCATCACGGAATAGTTCACAAGCTCGTGGCCGAGGTTTTGGAAGAGATGAATCTGCTCGACGAAGTTATAGGAGTCTGCCCCGTAGGCTGCTCCGTATTCGCCGGCGACTATTTCAACTTCGATAATCAGGAGGCGGCTCACGGTCGCGCCCCCGCTGTGGCGACAGGTATTAAGCGAACCCATCCGAATCAGCCCGTGTTTACCTATCAAGGAGATGGAGATCTCGCTTCCATAGGAGCCGCCGAGATAGTGCATGCCGCGATGAGGGGGGAGAAGTTTACGACCATCTTCATAAACAACGGAATTTACGGAATGACCGGCGGACAGATGGCTCCGACCACACTCGTAGGCATGAAGGCTTCGACCTGCCAGGACGGAAGAAGCGCCGAGCAGACCGGCATGCCCATACGCATGTCCGAAATGCTCGCGACTCTCGACGGCTGTGTATATGCCGAGCGCGTCTGCGTAACGGATATACCGAATCTGAACAAAGCGAAGAAGGCCATAAAAAAAGCTTTCGAGTATCAGATGGCGGATAAGGGTTTTACCTTTATAGAAGTCCTTTCGACCTGCCCGACCAACTGGGGAATGACCCCCCTCAAGGCCAATCAGTTCTTAAAAGAGCATATGGCGGCCTACTATCAGCTCGGAGTCGTAAAGGATACTGCACAGGAGGTCAAATAATGAAGATTCAATTGACAGCTGCCGGTTTCGGCGGACAGGGTGCTCTCGCGATAGGCAAAAATCTGGTCGAGGCCGGAATGAGAGAGGGGCTCGAAGTCACCTGGACTCCTTCCTACGGACCTGAAATGCGCGGTGGGACAGCCAATTGTTCCGTAGTAATTTCCGACAAGAGAATAGGATCTCCCGTATTTGCCCATCCGACCGATCTTATAGCTTTAAGTCTGCCCTCGCTGATTAAATTCGCCGACCATGTAGTCCCCGGAGGCAATATATTTGTAAACAGCTCCACCGTAAGCGAAAAAGTGGAGCGCAGCGATGTAAATGTGTATTACATTCCCTGCGGCGAGATAGCCGAAGAAGTAGGAAATCCCAAGGCCGTAAACATGGTCATGCTAGGGGCCTATGTCGGTGTTAGCGAAGTGGTAAAGGTGGAGACGGTTGAGGCCATAATACGCGAGATGTTTGCGGGAAGGAAAGAAAAATATATACCCGCCAATATCGCCGCTTTTCATAGCGGCATGGACTTTGTAAAAAAGCAGTCGTGAACGAAAGTAGGGGCTCAATCAAAGCCTTTATATAATATATCAATTAATTGCAAAGTAACAGAAACTTAATAGCTAATAAGGGAGACTAAAATGCTCGACATAAAAGTAGTTCGCAATAACAATCCTAAAACTAAACCTGGAAAAGATGAGCCTCTGGGCTTCGGGACCCTGTTCACGGACCACATGTTCGTCATGGACTACGATGAGGGCCGGGGATGGCACGACGCACGCATAGTGCCATACGACAAGCTTAGTCTGTCTCCGGCTTGTTCCGTTTTGCATTACGGACTCGAGGTATTCGAGGGGCTCAAGGCATACAAGGCGGTGGACGGCAGGGTGCTGCTCTTTCGGCCCGACAGAAACGGAAAGCGCATGTACGATTCCTGCGAGAGGCTGTGCATGGCGCCCGTACCTGTCGAAGACTTCGTTCAGGCGGTCAGGACACTTGTTGAAATAGATAAGGATTGGATACCGACAGGCGAGGGCGCATCTCTCTACATAAGACCCTTCGTTATAGCGGTCGACCCCTACCTCGGTGTAGGTAAGTCCAGCCACCATCAGTTTATCATCATCCTCTCGCCCAGCGGACTCTACTATCCCGAGGGATTAAAGCCCGTCGGAATCTGGATCGAAGACGAATATGTCAGAGCCGTAAGGGGCGGAATAGGCGCCGCAAAGACCGGAGGCAACTACGCCGCCAGCATCCTCGCTCAGTATCTGGCCAATAAGGGCGGCTACAGTCAGGTCCTATGGCTCGACGGCGTCGAAAGAAAATATGTGGAAGAAGTCGGCGCTATGAACATTTTCTTCAAGATAGACGGCAAAGTAGTCACTCCGATGCTCCAGGGGAGCATACTTCCCGGAATTACCAGAGCCACCGTCATAGATCTTTGCAAGGATATGGGCTACGAGGTCGAGGAGCGCAAGATTTCCGCTCAGGAACTCGCAGATGCGCATAAGGCCGGAAAGCTCGAGGAAATCTGGGGAACGGGCACTGCTGCCATAATCTCCGCCGTCGGCCGTCTTAAGTGGGGCGACGATGTCATGATAATCAATAATAATGAAGTCGGCCCGCTCAGCCAAAAGCTGTACGATACCATAACCGGCATACAGACCGGCCGTATCGAAGATAAGAAAGGCTGGACGCTCGAAGTTTGCTAAACTTAAGGAGACTTAAATGATTTTATCTTTGAATGAGGTCGTCGAAAAAGCCCGCGGACTTAAAAGCGGAACCATTGCGGTTGCAGTAGCCCAAGACGATGTTGTTATAGAGGCCGTCTGTGCCGCGCGAGAAATAGGTTTGGCGGAAGCGCTTCTCGTAGGAGACGCGGACGAGATAAAAAGGATTGCGGACGATATAGCTGCCGACATAAGCACCTTTGAAATCGTAGATGTAAAAGATAAAAACGAAGCGGCCCGCAAAGCTGTAGAGCTCGTCTCCTGCGGAAGAGCCAATATGCTGATGAAGGGTATTATCAACACCGCCTCGTTCCTTCACGCCGTGCTGGACAAGGAGCTGGGTCTTCGCAAGGGCAGATTTATGTCGCATGCAGGTGTCTTTGAAGTGCCTCATTTAGACAGGCTCATTTTTATCACCGATGCGGCATTCAATATAGCTCCCGGCCTTCAGGAAAAAGCCCGGATTATTGACAATGCTGTCGGTCTTGCAAGGGCCGTGGGCATAGATGTGCCGAAGGTTGCGGCTCTTTGCGCGGTCGAGCTGGTAAACCCCGACATGCCGGCCACCTTGGATGCGGCAGCTCTTGCCAAGATGTGCGAGAGAGGCCAGATTAAGAACTGCGTGGTCGACGGACCTTTGGCCATGGACAATATTCTTTCCCAGGAAGCTGCAAAGCATAAGGGTTTAGGCGGAGCTGTTGCGGGTCGGGCCGACATAATCCTTGTTCCGAACATCGAAACAGGGAATGCGGTTTGGAAGACATTGAGTTTTGCCGGACGCTTCAAATGCGCCGGAATTTTGATCGGAGCTGCTGCTCCCGTCATTATGACATCGAGGGCGGACGATTTCGAAACAAAACTCTTCTCGATAGCCCTCGCAGCTCTCGCGGCGAATTTCAATGGATAGGTGTCGTGCATGGAATTTAAACAGCTCGTTATAAACCCCGGCTCCACCTCTACAAAAATTGCGGTTTATCGTAACGAAGAGCCTATTTTTACCGAAACTCTCCGCCACAGCGCCGAGGAAATCGCTCGCTATGGCTCCATAGTGGGGCAAAAGGATTTCCGAAAGGATATTATAGTGCATTTTCTTTCGGAAAAGGGGGTTGATGTAAAGAGTTTCGACGCGGTAGTAGGCAGGGGCGGCTTGTTGAAGTCCATACCCGGCGGAACATATATAGTGAACGATGCCCTTTTAAGAGACCTTGAAATTGGTGTCAACGGCCAACACGCCTCCAATCTCGGCGGCATACTCGCTTCCGAGATAGCCGCGGAGGTCGGCTGCCCTGCCTATATTCTGGATCCGGTCGTGGTGGATGAAACTTTGGAGATGACGAAGATTACGGGGATATCCGAAATTAAGAGAGTCCCCATATCCCATCCCCTCAACCAGAAGGCAGTGGCAAGGAGATACGCCGCGGAACGCTCCCGTAAATATGAGGAGATAGATGTAATAGTAGCTCACATGGGAGGGGGCATCAGCGTAGGAGCCCACCGCAAGGGGCAGATTATCGATGTAAACAACGCTCTCAGCGGAGAAGGACCTATCGCTCCGGAAAGGGCCGGAACCATACCTGCGGAATCTCTCGCGGAGCTCTGCTTCAGCGGGAAATACAGCCTTCAGGAAATTAAGTCACTAATATACGGCAAGGGTGGAATAGTAGCACTTCTGGGCACCAATGACATAAGGGAACTCGTGTCTCGGGCGGAAACGGACGAAAGAGCGGCTGTGCTTCTTGAGGCTTTCTGCTATCAGATAGCCCGTGCCATAGGAGGATACGCCGTCATCCTTAAAGGCAGGGCGGAGGCTATAATACTCACCGGAGGCGTAGCTTACAGCGAAGTTGTCACCTCCAAAATAAGCGAGTATGTCAGCTGGATAGCCCCTGTGGTCGTCTACCCCGGAGAGGACGAAATGCTCGCGCTCGCTCAGGGCGGGCTGCGCTGCCTCAGAGGCGAAGAGACTGCTAAGGTCTATGTTTAGTTCCTAATCCCTGTCCCGAAAATCGAAGCGGCTGCGCTCGGACAGCCGCTTTTAGTTTTGTCTATATATTGATTTTTGTATAAAAACATGTAAGATAATCGTTCCTGCCCCACTCGTAGAGGTCTCTGCCATCGCAGTCAATTATTACCGTCGCCGGGAAGTCCTCGACTTCGAGCCTTCTTATCGCCTCGGCCTGAAGGTCCTCGTAGGCGACTACTTCCGATTTTTTAATGCTCTTGGATAGCAGCGCGCCCGCGCCGCCGATGGCGCCGAAGTAGACGCATCCGTGCTTCTTCATCGCCTCGACTACGGTTTTACCGCGCTTGCCTTTGCCTATCATGCCTGTGAGCCCCTGCTCTATGAGTGCGGGGCTGTAGGCATCCATCCTGTAGGAAGTCGTCGGTCCCGCGGAGCCTATGGGCTGGCCCGGCTTTGCGGGGGAGGGTCCTACGAAGAATATTATCTGATTCTTAAGGTCCACGGGGAGTGGCTTGCCCTCGTCGATTAAATCGCAGAGCCTCTTGTGAGCCGCATCGCGCGCAGTGTATATAACTCCGCTTATAAGCACCGCATCTCCGCTCTTTAAGCTGCGGGCGGTTTCGGGGGTCATAGGTGTTGTAATTCTTATCGCTTCCATCTACAGAACCTCCGTCATATGTCTTGCTACATGGCAGTTGATATTCACCGCGACCGGCAGGCCGGCGATATGAGTCGGCATGGTCTCGATGTTCACGGCAAGAGCGGTAGTCTCTCCGCCGAAGCCCTGAGGGCCTATTCCGAGAGCATTTACACGCTCGAGGAGCTCCTCTTCCATATCCGCATAATATTTCTTCGGGTTCCTCTCGTCCAGAGGCCTTATCGCGGCCTTTTTTGCAAGGAGCGCTGCCTTGTCGAAGGTTCCGCCTATACCTACGCCGACAACTATCGGCGGGCAGGGGTTAGGTCCGGCCATTTCCACAGTTTCGAGTACGAATTTCTTTACACCTTCCACTCCGTCCGATACCTTAAGCATAGCGAGGCGGCTCATGTTTTCGGAGCCGAAGCCCTTGGGTGCCACGGTAATCTTAAGTTCGTCGCCCGGCTTTATGTCGTAGTAGATCATCGCGGGAGTATTATCCAGCGTGTTCTTGCGCTCACCGAGCGGCTCGGCAACGCAGGACTTGCGAAGGTAGCCTTCGGTATATCCGCGGCGCACCCCCTCGTTTACGGCATCCTCTATCGAACCCTTAACATGAACCTCCTGGCCTATCTCGATAAAGACGCAGGCGAGTCCCGTATCCTGGCATATCGCCATCTCGTCTTCTTCGGCAATCTTGTAATTATCTATTATCTTGCCGAGTATATCCTGCGCAATGGGCCAGGGTTCGCATCCATGCGCGCATTCGATACAATTGCGCACATCGCGGGGAAGATTCCTGTTGGCCTCGATGCACATGCGCGCGACCGCATCTGTTATATGTTTTGAATCTATCTCTCTCATTTTGTCTCCTATGTAGAAGTTCAAGGCACATCGTCTATCAGCGATTAACTTTTGTTGCTACTTAACTTGGTAGATGCTGTCTATCTTGCTGCCGTCGCGATAGATTATCTCGGCAATCTCGCGTTCGCCCTTTTCGAGCCCTGCAGGCACTCCGCAGAGTTTTTCGGCTTCCGCCTTCAGATCGTGGATATCCGCGACCTTAATTCCCGCATCTTTCAGCCTCTCTGCAAGCTCCTTTCTTGCGGGGTTTACCGCGACACCCTTCTGGGTGACCAGAACATCTATGGTCTTGCCCGGTGTGCTGATGCAGAAGACGCGGTCTTTAACTATCGGCAGACGCGCCCTCGAAAGCGGAGCGATTATCATGGAGAGCTTCGCCCCCGCAGCCGTGTCGCTGTGACCGCCGCTTCCGCCCATAATCTTACCGTTGGAATCCGTGTGCACATTTACATTGAAGTCCGTATCTATCTCGGTCGCGCCGAGGATTACGACATCCAGCGAGTCCACCGCCGCGGATTTAGCATCGGGCGACGCGTACATCATGGCGGAAACTTCCGTGTGCAGGGGGTTTTCCCTCAGCGACTCCACCGCCTTCAGGTCGAAGCACTGCACATCGATTAGGCTCTCGAAGCAGCCTTCGTTAAGCATTTCGACCATGTATCCGGTTATGCCGCCGCAGCCGAAGCTTCCTCGAATGTTTTTCTTGAGCATTATATCCTTCAGGAACTGAGCCGCCGCAAGGGACGCTCCTCCGGCGCCGGTCTGGAACGAAAAACCGTCCCTTAAAAGTCCGCTCGCCTCTATAACCTTGGTCGCGGTCTGCGCCATCACGAGGCCGACCGGATCCCGGGTAATCCTCGTCGTGCCGGAAACTATCCCCGCGGGATTTCCGATCTCGGGCACCTCGACCACCAAGTCGACATAGGTCTCGTCTATCGAGCGCATCGCGAGCGGGTGCGGAACGAGATTGTCAGTAACGAGCACGACCTTCTTCGCATGCATGGCATCCGCAAAGGCGTAGCCCAAAGAGCCGCAGGCGGATTTTCCGAGTTTTCCCGTAAAGTTGCCCATCTCGTCGGCCGCAGGTGCCGCGATAAATGCGACATCTATAGGAGTGCTGCCGTTTACGATATCCGCTGCCCTTCCTCCGTGGGTGCGGAACTGCACGGGCTTCTCCATGAGCCCACCGCTTACGAGGCTGCCGAGCGCGGAGCTCATATAGTTTGTGAGCAGCTCCGTTACGACACCGTTCTTTATATGTTCAGCCAGAGGCAGATGGCAATCGAAAAGCGAACTCGCGTTTACGGACAAATCCTTTATGCCCATTTCGGCGATTTCGTCCATAACCATGTTCAGCACATAGTCGCCGTTTCGTAGGTGGTGGTGGAAGGAAATCCTGTCTCCGTCTTTAAGTCCTGCGAGCTTTATGGCTTCGCGCAGGCTTTTTACAAGTTTGTTCACTTATTCGTCCTCCCTTCCTAGACCCAGGGCTTCGGCCATCTTTATGGTCTGCTCCGCCCTCATAACTATGGGCTTGTCTATCATCTTGCCTCTAAGCGCGACGGCTCCTCTGCCCTGCTCTTTTGCCAGCCTTATGGCCTTGATAACCTCGTAGGCATAGTCTATCTCCTTTTCGCTCGGGCTGAAGGCCTCGTTTATCGCATCCAGATGCCTAGGAGAGATGGACGCCTTTCCTGTAAAGCCCAGAGCCTTGGCAAAAGCCGCATCCGCTCTTATACCCTCGTCGTCGTTTACATCGGTGAAGGGGGTATCGTAGGCATCCTTGCCCGCGGCGCGCGCCGCCATCACTATTCGGCCTCTGGCGTAGAATATCTCCTTGCCTTCCTTCGTCCTCTCGCAGCGAAGGTCTGCAGACAGATCCTCAGCGCCGAGGAAGATCGCCACGACTCTGTCGGATGCCGAGGTTATCTCGTAGGCGTTTTCGATGCCGAGGGCGGTTTCAATCAGCGGCATCAACCGGACTGAATTTTTCTCCATGCCGAGCCTTTCTTCGGCCTCGCTCATGTAGGAGTCGAACTGCAGTACATCCTCCGCGCAGGAAGTCTTCGGAGTCATTATCAGCTCGGGCCTGCAGGGCATCATCTCGTCCAAATCCTTCTTCCAGTAGGGCGTGTCGAGAGAATTTATCCTTATAATCTTTTCTATGCCGCGAAACTCCAAGGTCTTAAGGGCATTGCGAACGAGAACCCTCGCAGCATCCTTTTGGTCGGGAGCGACGGCATCTTCGAGGTCGAGAATTATTGCATCCGCCCCGAGGGAATCTCCGTTGAGTATAAGGTTCGGCGTGTTTCCCGGCAGAAACAGCATGGATCTACGCATCTTCTCCTCCTTTCGCCCTCGCAATCAGGGTTTCGAGCCTCGCTCTTAAGGTACACTCGAGCGCACCCTTATCTATCATGTTAAGTTTGGCGTTCTCGATGCCGGATTCGCTTAGCATTTCAGCCGCGAGCGCCCGTATCGAGTCTCCGAACTGCCTTTCGACCACGGATTGCAGAACTATTTCTATCCCCTCGTCCGCAGGTTCCAGCTCCATATATACATCGCTGGATTCCAATGTCCCGCAGGAGGCTTTACAAATTTTAAAACGCATGACATCCTTCCTTTCGATTAAGATTATTCAATTATATATTGTATTTTTAGGCCTTTCAACCACTACGGGTCTTTTCAATTTGAAGTGGAATAAGGTATACTGTTATTTGGTAGAAATTGCAATCAGAGGGGGGGTGCGGCACCCTGCAGGCTTCCATACCTGCGCAGAATTGCCGCGGGAGGAAAACATGGCATTCTTTGACTCGACGAACTCACATCTTTACAGCGTCTACTTCGCTCCCCGCGGGGCGGCGAGGATGTTCGCCATGGGCGCGATGATTTCACAATTGCACCTCAGCCCTTTCGACCACATAATAGGCATAATCGGAGAGTCGGGAGCCGGCAAATCCATGCTGATAAAGGGAATGTTTCCGGGCCTTGAGCTCACCAACGACGACGCCGGAGTTAATGTCCGACCGCTTCCTCTGCTCAACCAGGAAGAGGAGAATGTGTTTTATGTCCCGCATACCTATCATGTCGATGTGCGCTTCGAGCTCGGATTTACGCAGCCCGGAGTTTTGGCGGATGTAATTATGCAGGCCAAGAGACGCGACCGAAGGGTGGTTATCGAGCACTACGATATGCTCCACCGCTATATACCCGATATCCCGGATATGTTGATAGGATTGGGAGAGGAGATTCTCGTCACCAGACCCACACTCTTCGGCCCCAAGCCCGAGGAAGTTCACAAGGTCGTGGCGCGCTCCATTAAGTTCCGCCAGATGGCTCATAGCGCGGAAGACCTTTGCGAGAAATACCTCTCGGAGGAAATCTATAATCGGGCGACTCACGGCGATATAAGAAAAGGATTTGTCATTAAATTTCCGGGCGCGGAAAAGCCCGATATAGATCTGGATGCGATGGAGGCTGCGGTGCTCGAGGATATAGCGAGTGATATTCCGATAAGCTATGTGGATCAGAAACATATCAGTTTCGGAGGGGATATTCAGTTCTGCACCGGTCCGCGCACCCATGTAAAGTCCACCGGGATGATAGAAAATTTCCGATTGATAAAGCCCCTGATATATGACCCTCAGAGAAATGAGTGGCTGCTCGTCGGCAGGGTCGGTCCGGATGAGGGAGGGAAGCTGTCGGCGGTTAACAGCATGGATATACAAAATGTCTTCTAAGAAAGTAAAGACGGTATTCGTGTGCCGCGAATGCGGATACGAAAGCCCTAAGTGGATGGGTCAGTGCATATGCGGCGCCTGGAACTCCTTTACGGAAGAAAAGCTGCGGGAGGATGACGGCGCGGACGGGGGGCGCAAGGGATTTTTACCCGCGTCCGCTCTGCGCTCTTCTAAACCCGTCAGAATAGGCGAGGTCGCAAGCAGCGCTGCAAGCAGGATGGACACCGGCATAGGAGAGCTCAACCGGGTGCTGGGCGGCGGCCTGGTGCGCGGCAGCATAGCCCTTATTACAGGTGAGCCCGGTATAGGAAAGTCCACTCTCATAATACAGGCCGCGGCCAATATTGCCGAGCGCGAGGGGACCGTACTCTATGTCTCCGGCGAGGAGTCGGAGGAACAGATAAAGATGCGCTCCGACAGGGTCTGCAGGGCGAATATGGAGAATCTCTATTTACAGGCCGAGACGAATATGGAGAGGATTGCGGCTGCTGTGGAAGAGCTTGCGCCTGTCTTTCTTGTAATCGACTCGATACAGACCATGTATTGTCCCGATCTTGCTTCCGCTCCGGGGAGCGTCTCTCAGGTGAGAGCCTGCGGCAGCGCGCTGCTTTCCATGGCCAAGAATATGGATATGGCGGTTTTTACAGTCGCTCATGTTACCAAGAGCGGGGAGATTGCGGGCCCTAAGACCGTCGAGCATATGGTGGATGCGGTTCTGCAGTTTTCGGGAGAGAGGCACAGGGATCTCCGTATCCTAAGGTCGCTCAAGAACCGATTCGGGACGACCAGCGAGATCGGAGCCTTTGAGATGGGAGAAGACGGGCTGAGCGAGGTGGCGAATCTCTCGGGAAGCTTTATGGAAGGTTTTGAGGACTCCTCGGAAGGCGCGGTAGCGACCGCTGTCTACGAGGGCACCAGGCCTCTGCTGCTTGAGGTTCAGGCGCTGACAGCTCCCTGCGGGATAGGCTTTGCAAGGAGGAGCGCCATAGGTATGGACACGAGCAGGCTTAACATGATTATAGCCGTGCTCGAGCGGAAGACGGGGCTCACGCTGATAAACAGGGATATATATGTGAATATCGTCGGGGGGCTTCATCCGGAAGGGACCTCGGCGGATCTTGCGGCGGCCCTTGCGATTTGGTCCGCGGAAAAGGGCGAAGCCATAGACCACCGCTGCCTTGTGATAGGCGAGATCGGCCTTACCGGAGATCTGAGGCCTGTAATGCAGGCGGAGAAGCTCTGCAAAGAGGCGGGGCGCATGGGGTTTTCGCAGATTATACTTCCCGAACGAAGCCTTCAGGGTATAAAGAATGCCCCCGAAGGAGTTGTTCTTAAGGGAGTTAAGACTCTTGCGGAAGCTATTTCTCTGGTGAAAAAATAGAAGGTCGTGAGCGCTGAGACGGCGAAAGACAGAAAAGCCTAAGCCTGAGCACGACGGGAAGGAAAAAAACATGGCCAGGATATTGATAGTTGACGACGAAGCGAAGATAAGGGAAGTAATAAAGGAGTACGCCGAGTTCAACCATTACGAGACCGACGAGGCCGGAGACGGCATGGAGGCCGTAAATAAGTGTTTGACCGAAGACTACGACCTTATAATAATGGACATAATGATGCCCAGACTCGACGGATTCTCCGCGTGCAAGGAGATAAAAAAGGCGAAGGACATACCGGTGATAATGCTCTCGGCCAGAGGAGAGGAGTACGATAAGCTCTTCGGTTTTGAGCTCGGTATAGACGATTATGTCGTCAAACCTTTCAGTCCCAAGGAGCTTATGGCTCGCGTGGCCGCTGTGCTGGCCAGAAAGAACGCCGCAAGGAGCGGCAATCGGAGCCCGGAGCTGGTCTCCGGAGACTTGGTTCTCAACAAAGAAAGCAGGACCGTCGAGATTGCGGGCAGGCGCATAGAGCTCACCTTAAAGGAATACGAGTTGCTCGCCTATCTGATGGAGAACAAGAACATAGCGCTCTCAAGAGATAAGCTGCTTCAGGACATCTGGGGCTACGACTTCTTCGGCGACGATCGCACTATAGACACCCACATAAAGAATCTGCGCAGCAGACTCGGCGATTACAGAAATAAAATTACTACGGTAAGGGGTGTAGGTTACAAGTTCGAAGATTGAGATGGCAAGCGAAAGGCCCGCGGGGACAACTAAAACAAAAGGAATGTTCAAATCAGGCAGCGTGCGCTACAAGCTCACGATGTATTTTATTCTCTTTGCCCTGATATTTACGGTAACGCTCTGGTTGCTTCAGACGATGTTTTTGGAGAACAACTACGAGAGCGCCATGGGGGACAAGATGCAGTCCGCCGTCAACCTCCTAAGCGTCTCCTATGCGGATCTTCCGGAGCTGGACAGCGAGCTCTTTATGCAGCAGATGATTGACCTGTCCACGCAGAACGACCTCTATTTCTATATAGAGGCAAGAGACGGTTCGTTCACCATCACCTCCACCGACGAAGCATCAACCGGCAGACTCTATTACTATGCGAAGGACGGCGTCGATCTCGCGCGCGAAAGGCTTGCGGCAAGCGAAGGAAAGCCCGTCACTCTGAAATTGACTACCACCGATAAGGCGGATTCGCTGACCATGGTGTATGCCGCAAAAGTCGAGAGCCGCTATAGGTCCAGCATAAATTTATTCGCGTTCGCGCCGCTCACGCCGATGGGGCCGGCCGTGGGTATTTTGGCCGCTCAACTCCTGCGGGTCACCGTCGTGTCTCTGATTGCCGCCTGCGGCATAGCGCTCTACATCTCGGGTCGCATAGCCAAGCCGATAACGGATATAACCCGCAGCGCTTCCCGCCTTGCGGAAGGCGATTACGATGTTGAATTTCAGGGTTCGGCCTACGACGAGATAGACGAGCTCGCCGGAACTCTCAACTACACGGCGCGCGAACTCTCCAAAAGCGAGGCTCTGCGCCGCGATCTTATGGCTAATGTCTCCCACGATCTGCGAACCCCACTTACTATGGTCAAGTCCTATGCGGAGATGATCAGGGATATCTCCGGAGACAATCCCGAAAAACGCGACGAGCATATCAATGTAATCATCCGTGAGGCCGACCGGCTGAGCTATCTCGTTAACGACATCCTCGCTCTTTCCCGGCTTCAGGCCGGAGTGGATGCGATGCGCCTTGAAGCAGTCGATATCCAGGACTGCGCGGCAGGCGTTGTGGAGACCTATCAGGTGCTCGAGGAACAGGAGGCCTTCCGCTTTGAATTTGTGACCCTTCCGCAGACGATAATGGTAAGCGCCGACCGCCATCGCATAGCTCAGGTTATATCCAACTTTCTTTCCAATGCTATCAGATACAGCGAGGAGAGCAGGGATATAAAGATCGAGTTCGAGGAGGACGGCGACAGCATTAAATTCTCCGTCACCGACCACGGCATAGGCATAGCGCAGGAAGATCTGCAGAGTATCTGGAACCGCTACGAACGGGCAAGCAGCCGCGGACAGCGTTCCAAGGAGGGTACGGGTCTGGGCCTTTCCATAAGCAAGGAGATACTGCAGAGGCATGGCGCAAAGTATGGCGTGGAGAGTCGTGTAGGCGAGGGCAGCGTCTTTTGGTTCTCGCTGCCAATCTTAAAAGAACGGAATTAAGCTTAGGCATCCTTGCCGAATTGTTTAAAGCTCTTTTGCGCTTCCCGAAAATTTTAATGAATGCGAATCTCTCTTCAAAGCATGGGAAATCAGGCTCGGAAGGTAATTCGCGAATGCTTCGGCCTGCCTTAAAGTTTGACTAATTCCCCCAGAAAATGTATAATATCTTTGGAGGAGTATCATGTTTTCTGTAGGAGATAAAGTAGTATACCCGATGCATGGCGCGGGGGTAATACAGGACATCGAAGAAAAAAACATTCTCGGAGAGACGAGATCGTATTATATTCTGCGCATTCCTCACGGAAAGCTGAGAATTATGGTGCCCGTCAACGGCTCAGAGGCCGCGGGCCTGCGGCCTGTGGTCAGCGTCAAAAAGATCGACGAGGTAATGGAAGTGCTCGCCTCCGACTCCACTCCGATGGACGACAATTGGAACAGGAGAACCAGAGAGAATATGGATAAGCTCCGCACAGGAAATCCATGCATGGTTGCGGAAGTAATAAGAAACCTCACAAGGGTGGAGAGAACCAAGAAGCTCTCCATGGGGGAAAAGAAGCTGCTCGTCAATGCCCGCCAGATACTCGCCAGCGAAATAGTTTTGGTTAAGGGCATATCCGAAGAGAGCGCGCTCGATAAGATAGACAGGACCGTCTAGCTCACCGCTGTTCGGCCTGCTGCTTTTAACATATTACAATAAAATTATAAAGAAACGGAGGAATTTAAAGAAATCAAATGCTGAAAAAACTATTCCGCGCATTAACTGTTCTTTGCGGAGTGGTTGTCGGTTATGGAATCACCAGTTATACTGCTCGCCCGGAGGTTCTCGGAGACGCTTGGCAGATGAAGCTCGGCGAAAAAATTCTGTGGGTCATCTCGGGAATGGCTTTTTTTGGATTTATTTTTGATTATTTATTCTCGGTGTTCCAAAACCGCGGGGAAAGAGCAGCTAAAAAACTCGATATGCGGCTTAAAAAGATTCCCGCTATTGAGCTTGTATACAGTGCGGCAGGGCTCGTGGTAGGCTTTTTGATAGCCTTCCTGGTATCTCAGATTTACAATCAGATCAGGATAATGAGCATTAATGTCATACTGAGCGTAGCTACATATCTCGTTCTGGGCGCCTTGGGCATAAATGTTGGCCGCAGGCTCGGCAGCGATACGAGTTTCCCCCTCTTCGGCGGCAGATTTATCGCCAGGGAGAAGACAATCAAAGAAGAACAGGAAGAAATAGCGCAGGGAGCGGTAGCTCCTAAAATTTTCGATACGAGCGTCATAATCGACGGACGCATCCCCGATATTATGAAGACTGGCTTTCTCGAAGGCACATACATAATACCGGACTTTATTCTCGTAGAACTTCGCCACATAGCGGACTCTTCGGACACTCTAAAGAGAAACAGGGGTCGAAGAGGTCTTGATGTACTCAACAGAATTCAGAGTGACTACGGCATAGAAATCTACGATACCAGCAAGGAGAAATCGCTTTTGGACATTCACGAAGTGGATGTTAAGTTGCTTAAGCTGGCCCGGATTATGGACGGCGCCGTGGTCACCAACGACTACAATCTCAACAAGGTCGCCACGATTTCGGGTATTAAGGTGCTCAATATAAACGAACTGGCCAACACCCTAAAGCCCGTGGTGCTCCCCGGCGAGGAGATGGAAATCTTCATCGTCAAGGAAGGCAAGGAGAACGATCAGGGCGTTGCATATCTCGACGACGGAACCATGATAGTCGTGGAGAACGGGAAGAAATTCATAGGCAAGAGCATAAATGCCATGGTTACAAGCGTACTTCAGACCGCGGCGGGGCGCATGATATTCGCAAAGCCCGCCCCTTCGAGCTAGGAGAGAGGGATGGCAGCGGATATCTCGGTAATAATAGCCGCCGCGGGCAAGGGAAGGCGCATGGGCGCAGAGCTTGCAAAGCAATACATGAGCTGCATGGGCCTGCCGGTTCTTGTCAGAGCCGTCAGGGCCTTTTGCGGCTTTGAGGAAATTTCCGAGATAATCGTCGCCTGTCCCGAAGGGGATCTCGCATATTGCAGGGAGCTCCTGGACAGTTACGAGCTCGGCGATGTAAAGCTCGTCGAAGGCGCATCGGAGAGAAGCGGCAGCGTCCGAAAGGCGCTCGATGCGCTCGGCGAACAGAGCCGCTATGTTTTGGTACACGACGCCGCCCGTCCCTTCGCAAGCCGCCCCGTAATCGGGCGAGTCATAGAGGAGATGCGAAAAAGCGGCGCGGCCATCCCCTGCGTAAGGCCCAAGAACACCGTCCGGACGAGGAGCGAAACCCTCGATAGGAGCGAGCTGTACGAGGTTCAAACTCCTCAGGGCTTTGAGGCGGAGCTGCTTAAGAGAGCTCTCGACGAGGCGCTTTCCGCCGGCATTGCGTTGACGGACGACGCTTCCGCAGTGGAGTTTACGGGCGGAAAGGTTAGCATAGTGGAAGGAAGCTACGAAAATATAAAACTGACGACACCCGAAGATTTTCCACGGCAAATCCGGGTAGGGACGGGTTACGATCTTCATAGGCTCGTGCCCGGAAGGCCGCTTATGCTGGGCTGCGTCGAGATTCCCTTCGATAAGGGATTGCTCGGGCACAGCGATGCCGATGTTGCGGCTCATGCCGCCGCGGACGCGCTGCTCGGCGCCGCGGCGCTCGGAGATATAGGCAAGCATTTCCCCGACAGCGACCCGGTCTGCGAAGGGATGTCCGGAAGCGAACTTTTAAGAAGGACGGCTCGGATCCTGAAGGATGCGGGCTACTCGATCGTCAATCTGGATATAACGATAATAGCCGAGGCCCCGAAGATGGCGCCGCATATTCCGCGGATGAGAAAGAGCACGGCGCAGGCCCTGGGTTTGGAGCCCGAGGCTGTAAGCATAAAGGCCACCAGCGAGGAAGGGCTCGCAGCGACGGGCGAAGGACGGGCCATCGCCGCAATGGCGAGCGCCCTGATAATATAGAAAGGACAATTCATAAACATGAAAGCATCGCAGATGTATCTTTACACATTGAGGGAAGTCCCCGCGGAAGCGGAGATTGCAAGCCATGTGCTGTTGCTGCGGGCGGGCTACATAAGAAAGCTCGTCTCGGGCGTGTACGGTTTTATGACCCTCGGAACAAGGACTCTTCGAAAGATAGAGCAGATAGTGCGCGAGGAGATGGATGCCACGGGGGCTCAGGAGATCTACATGAGCGCTCTTCAGCCCGCGGAGCTCTGGCAGGAGTCCGGGCGCTGGGCAGCCTACGGACCCGAGATGTGGAGACTAAAGGACAGGAGCGACAGGGATTTTTGTCTCGGCCCTACACACGAGGAGGTCTTTACGGATATCGTGCGCCGGGATGTGAGCAGCTACCGCCAGCTTCCCTTCAATCTCTATCAGATACAGACAAAATACCGCGACGAGGCCAGACCCAGATTCGGGCTGATACGCTCGCGCGAGTTTATAATGAAGGACGACTACAGCTTCGACAAGGACGAGGAGGGTCTGGATATTTCCTATAAGGCCATGCACGATGCATATATCAGGATTTTCGATCGCTGCGGGCTGAATTACAAGATTGTCGATGCGGACAGCGGAGCCATAGGGGGCAGCGGCTCGCAGGAGTTTACCGCCCTCTGCGAAGTGGGAGAAGGCGAGATACTCTACTGCGAAAACTGCGGCATGGCGGCGACTGCGGAGAAGGCGGAGTTCAAAGATGCCGTAGCTCTTGCGGAAGAAGAGCTTCCATTGGAGAAGAAATTTACCCCGGGCACAAAGAGCATCGAGGATGTCTGCAATTTCCTTGGAATAGATCAGAGCAAGAGCATAAAGGCCCTGCTCTTTACGGTTCAACCGGATGCCAAGGAGCCCGCGACTTATGTGGCCGCCTTTATAAGGGGCGACAGGCAGCTCAACATGATTAAGCTCGTGAACGCTCTGGATGTCCCCGAATACGCGATAGATTTTGCCAACGAGGACGCCATGCACGAGAGCTGCGGGAGCGTGGGAGGCTTTACCGGCCCCATGGGTCTTAAGAACTGCAAGATAGTCGTCGACAGCGAGCTCGTCGGAGCAAAGAACATGTGCTCGGGAGCCTGCGAACTCGACCATCATTTTATAAATGTAAATTACGGAAGGGATTATAAGGCGGACATAATCTGCGACCTAAAACTCCTGGAAGAGGGGATGCCCTGTCCCGTCTGCGGCTCGCCCGTGGAGAGCGCAAGGGGAATAGAAGTCGGACAGATATTTAAGCTCTACACGAAGTATTCCGAGGCGATGGGCCTGTACTTTACGGATGAAGAGGGACAGGAAAAGCCTGTCGTTATGGGCTGCTACGGCATAGGCGTAAGCCGCACCATGGCTGCCATAGTGGAGCAGAACCACGATGAACACGGGATAGTCTGGCCCATGAGCGTAGCGCCCTATCATGCGATAATCTCGCTGCTGGGTCCCGAGGACGAAGTGCAGAAGGCGCTCGCAGAGGATATATACGGGAGGCTCACGCGGGCGGGAGTCGAGACCATACTGGACGACCGCAATGAGCGCCCGGGCGTAAAATTCAAGGATGCGGACCTGATAGGCATACCCATACGAATAGTGGTGGGAAGGAAGGCCGCAGAAGGTCTCGTGGAGTATAAGCTGCGCAGGGGCGGCGAAGTTGCGGAGCTCGGCGCGGATGAGGCAATCGCAAGGGCTATGGCTCTTGTGGAAAAGGAAAGGAAGGGCATATAAATGGCTAAGATCGTAAGAATAGAGATGGAAAACGGAGATGTAATGCGCGCGGAGCTCTACCCGGAAATTGCGCCGAAGACGGCTGCGAACTTCGAGAAGCTTGTAAGAGAAGGCTTCTACGACGGAGTAATCTTTCATAGGGTAATTCCCGGCTTTATGATACAGGGCGGTGACCCCACCGGCACAGGCATGGGCGGCCCCGGATACTGCATAGCGGGCGAATTTTCCGCGAACGGCTTTAAGAATAACCTTAAGCACAAGTGCGGAGTGCTCTCGATGGCGAGGGCTCAGGACCCCGATTCGGGCGGTTCACAGTTCTTTATAATGGTCGAGGACGCACCGCATCTTGACGGACAATACGCGGCCTTCGGCTGTCTAATCGAAGGGCTCGATGTAGCCCGGAAGATCGTAAGTGCGAGACGCGACCGCCGGGACAAGCCCTTCGAGGAGCAGAAGATGAAGAAGGTCTCGATGGAGGAATAGGAATGAAAATCTATAACAGCCTGAGTCGCCGCAAGGAGGAGCTCGTTCCCTTAAATCCGGAGGAGCTCACCATGTATATCTGCGGCCCGACTGTTTACAATTATATACATATCGGAAACGCGCGCCCCTTCGTGGTCTTCGACACCATGCGAAGGTATTTGGAGTACAGAGGACAGAAGGTCAAGTTCGTCCAGAATTTTACGGATGTGGACGATAAGATTATAGACAGGGCGGCGGACGAGGGCGTCGATGCGCTCGAGTTGAGTGCCAAGTATGTAGAGGAATATTTTAAGGATGCGGATGCGCTTAATGTGCGCCGCGCGGATGTGCACCCGAAGGTTACGGAGACCATCCCCGATATAATCGAATTCGTAAAGACCCTTATAGACAAGGGCTACGCATATGAGTCGGAAGGCGATGTGTATTATATTACGCGGAATTTTCCCGAGTACGGAAAGCTCTCGGGTAACTCCATAGAAAACTTGGAGCTCGGAGCTCGAATACCTGAGGGCGAAAAGAAGCGCGATTCGCTGGATTTCGTGCTCTGGAAGGCTCGCAAAACTCCGGACGAAGTCGCCTGGGAATCGCCCTGGGGTCCGGGAAGGCCGGGCTGGCATATAGAGTGCTCGACGATGTCCAAAAAGCATCTGGGAGAGACTATAGACCTGCATTGCGGCGGACAGGACCTGCAATTTCCTCATCACGAGAACGAGATTGCGCAGTCCGAGGCCTGCAACGGCAAGATCTTCGCGCGCTACTGGATGCATAACGGATTTATTACGGTCGATAACGAAAAGATGTCCAAATCGCTGGGAAATTTCTTTACGGTGCGCGACATTTTAAAGACTTACGACGGAGAGGTGCTGCGCTATTTCCTGCTGTCGGCTCATTACAGAGGTCCCATCAACTTCTCCAAGGAGCTGATGGAGGAGGCCAAGACGGCGCTCGATCGGATGCGCAACTGCAGGAGAGATCTGGCGACTGCTATTGCAAGAAACGACGATGGCTTAAGCGAGGAGGAAGCGCGTAAGCTCGAGGCTCTGGCTAAGCACAAGGATAAGTTCATCGAGCATATGGACGACGACCTCAACACGGCGGGCGCGATAGGCGCGATATTCGAGCTTGTGAGGGATATCAATACTAATCTTCGCGAGGATGTCTCGGGTCAGTTTGCCTCAGAGATGTGGAAGTTGCTGGATGAGCTCACCGGGGTTCTCGGCATACTCCGCAGCGAGGAATCGCAGCAGATAGAGCCCGAAATTGCGGAACTCGTCGAGAGGCGCAATGCCGCCAGAGCCGCGAAGAACTGGGCCGAGGCGGACGCGATAAGAGATGAGTTGGCAGCCAAGGGTATAACTTTAAAGGATACACCGGACGGTGTGCAGATAATAAGGGAGTAGGTCGCAGGGGGTATGGCGGAAAATCAGGGGTCGAAACAGCCGAAGCGAAAGCCGGCGGATGTTAAGAATCTGGGCAGCCTCGTTCTTGCTTACATGGGCGATGCAGTCTACGAGCAATTTATAAGAGACAGAGTAATAAGCAGCGGCCGCTTTGCGAGGGCCGATGTACTCCACAGGGCCGGCGTGTTCTATGTTAACGCGGAGGCGCAGGCCGATACGATAAAAGCCATGCTCGAGGAGCTGGACGAGGAGGAGCGGGCCGTGGTGCGGCGCGCCCGAAATCACAGGTCGGCCACGAGACCTAAGAATGTGGATCCCGTCAGCTATAAGTGGGCGACTGCCTTCGAGGCTCTGCTTGGCTATCTGTATCTTCTCGGAAGAGAGAAGAGGCTTCTGGAAGTTATGGAAAGAGCCGCGAAAATTACGGAGATTGCTGAAGAAAAGTTTTAAGAGACAAGACACAAGAGGCGGACAAAGTTGGAGACTTTCAATCAATTTAAGGGCTTGCCCAAAGAAGTATATATTCTGTCTCTGACCCGCTGGATATCCGGCATGGGCAGCATGATCTGGGCATTTTCGTCCATCATTCTCACCAGCGTGGTGGGCCTGAGTTCCCAGCAGACCGGTTGGGTCATGCTGTGCTACTCGACAGCGACGATGCTAGGAACGGTGGTAGGCGGCA
>CAYFMW010000001.1:110816-112646 GCA_964344335.1 uncultured Oscillospiraceae bacterium
TAGGCGGCAGTCTGGTGGCAAACCACCTGCCATACATATATGTAATCGAAGCAGTCATGTTTATGACGGGAAGCATCCTGCTCTACGCTTTTACGACGGAGAATTACATCGTTAAGAGGCTCCGGCCGAGCGTCAGGGGCGGCGAATCGGACGATGCGGGCCACACCCTCAGGGTAGGCACATGGACCATGCTGATGCGAAGAAAAGTTCTGGCTGCTTTTATAGGCCTGCTGACCCTTGCGACCATGTGCTATGCAGCGGTTAACTACCTGCTCCCGATGCAGTTTCGCGACACTTTCGGTCTCGGATCGGGCAGCGTATACTCCGGCAGGGTCTGGACCGTAAACGCTCTGGTGGTTGTCTTTACTACCCCTCTAATCGTGCGCTATACTAAGAAGAACCACCAGATGAAATGCAGCGCCCTCGGATGTGCGCTCTATGCAATCGGCTTCGGGGCCTACGCATATGTGACGAAGCTGCCGATGTATTTCGTGGCGGTCGCAATCTGGTCGCTGGGCGAAGTGATCATATCCACGGGTGCAGGTGCCTTCATTTCGGAAAACAGCCCCCCGAGCCATGTGGCGAGGTTTCAATCGCTCTACGAAGCAGGAAGGTCTCTGGGCAGAGGACTGGGGCCGGTCGTGTACGGGCAGATGCTTTTATTGCTTGTATATGCCGAGATTTGGAATATCGTTTCGCTAACTTGTTTTGCAATCGCGGCTACATGCCTGACGATATATTTGAAAATTGCGCGTTCGCAGGGCGATGCGCCCGAAGAGGAGAGTTATGAGCAAAGCTGATGTTTTATTTGCAAATATGTGCCGGGATATCTTGGATAACGGGTTTTCCACGGAGGGCCAGATCGTGCGCGCGAAGTGGGCCGACGACGGCAGCCCCGCCTACACGAAGAAGATTTTCGGTGTTGTAAATCGCTACGACCTGCAGGAGGAGTTTCCCGCCATCACATTCAGACGGACCGCGGTAAAGAGTGCGGTGGACGAACTGCTATGGATTTGGCAGAAGAAATCCAACAGGGTGGCCGATCTTAACACCCGGATATGGGATGCATGGGCGGATTCCGAAGGGACCATTGGCAAGGCCTACGGATACCAGCTGGGTGTGAAGTACAAATTCGGACACGGGATGACGGATCAGGTCGACAATGTTCTTTGGCAGTTGAAAAATACTCCCTACAGTCGCAGGATAATGACAAATATCTACAATTTTGCGGACCTTTCCGAGATGGGGCTGGAGCCCTGCGCCTATTCCATGACCTTCAATGTAACAGGGAATAAGCTCAACGCGATACTCAATCAGCGTTCGCAGGATGTGCTGGCGGCGAACAATTGGAATGTCTGCCAATACTCGGTGCTCGTCCATATGTTTGCGCAGGTGAGCGGCCTCGTGCCCGGAGAGCTGGTACATGTGATAGCGGATGCCCACATCTACGACAGACACGAGGATATAATCCGCGAGCTTATAGAGCGGCCTCAGTATCCTGCGCCGAAGTTCCGCCTTAACCCGGAAATTACGGACTTTTACGATTTTACGCCCGACGACATAATTATAGAGGACTATCAGACGGGGCCGCAGGTAAAGGATATACCGATTGCGGTTTAAGCGTGAATCCGCCCGCGACATAGAGCAGGCGGAGCGATCGATTGAATTTTGGAGAAATGAATGGCGAAGAGAGATAATCCGCGGCTGCGTCAGAGCGCAAGCCGCAGCGGAAAAAACAAGAGGAGCAACCACGAGATAGGCCCGGACGGCAGATTGCAAAAGGAGAGGCCGCAGCGGCCCGCGGCAAAGAGCGGGCGCGCCAAGCCCGCC
>CAYFMW010000001.1:112746-129463 GCA_964344335.1 uncultured Oscillospiraceae bacterium
AAGCCCGCCCCTGCAAGGCTCGAAGGCGCCCCCGCCAATCGCTCCGCGAGGCGCGAATCGGAGATCGACCCGAACCTGATAATAGGAAGAAACCCGGTAATGGAGGCCATAAAATCGGGAAGGAGCATAGATAAGCTCCTCATTCAGGCGGATGCCGTGGGTTCGGCGAAGAAGATCGCCTCAATGGCTGCGGAGGCAAAGATAAATGTGCACTATGTCGAAAAGATAGTGCTGGATAAACTCTGCCCCGGCAGGCCCCATCAGGGAGTCGCGGCCTCTGCCGCGGCCAAGGACTATGCGCAACTTGACGACATATTCGCGGCTGCGGAGCAGCTTGGAGAAGACCCGCTTATAGTTATTTTAGACGGGCTCGAAGATCCCCACAACCTCGGCGCCGTGCTGCGGAGCGCGGACGGAGCGGGGGCTCACGGGGTGATTATACCTTCCAGGCGCGCGGTGGGGCTCACGGAGGTCGTGGCTAAGGCCAGCGCCGGCGCCATCGAGTATGTGCCGGTGGTGAAGGTTACGAATATAAACCGCTGCATAGAAGAGCTTCAGGAGCGCGGTGTTTGGGTTGCGGCGTTGGATATGGACGGCGAAAATTATTCGGATGCTAAGCTTTCGGGACCGCTGGCCATCGTGATTGGCGGCGAGGGAAGAGGTGTTTCGCGCCTCGCAAAGGAAAAGGCGGACAAGGTGCTCTCCATCCCCATGAGGGGCAAAATAGATTCCCTCAATGCCTCGAACGCTGCGGCTGTGCTGCTCTACGAAATCGATAGGCAGCGGCGGGGCGAAAGGATGCGGCAGTTATGAGAGCGGTTGCGGTGGTCGATAAAAACCTGGCGATAGGAAAGGACGGATCTTTGCTCTTCCGCCTGCCGTCGGATCTTAAGCACTTCCGGGAAATCACCATCGGCGGCATGGTCGTGATGGGTCGCAAAACTTTGGAATCCATGCCGGGCGGCAGACCTCTTCCCGGCAGGCATAATTATATATTATCGAGCAGCATGCAGCCCGGAGTTAGCCTCATCGAAAGTGAAGGAAAGCGTTGGATTTTCGGCGTTTTTAACGATTCGGACAGTTTGCTGGAATTCCTCGGATACAAGCAGGATCAACCCTACGGAGGTTGGCTCTTCCGCTCTAAAAATATAAATATCATCGGAGGTGGCGAAGTATACAGGCAGTTCCTTCCGCTCTGCGAGAGCCTCGAACTCAGCGAGGTGGATGCAGAGGCCGAAAATCCGGACACATGGTTTCCGGATTTTCGCGCAAGTGGCGAATGGAGGCTCGCACAGGCGGGAGACCCCGTTCTCGACGGCGGGCTCACATATAGGATAAATATCTACGAGCGCGTCGACGACGCATGCGCGGGCTGCGAGGAAGATTTTTGCTCCGGAGGCTGCGCCGGTTGCGGAACAATCGAGCGATAACTACTTAATCGAATATCTCCAAAGAATATCTTACGGACTCCATCGCATCTTTGCAGTATCTGTCCGCATTTATGGATTTTGCGTACTTTGCGTTCAGTACTGCGCCGCCTACCATTATGGAGGTGGCTGGAGACTCTCTTCGAACAAGTTCTATAGTTCGAGCCATGTTTTCCACGGTAGTCGTCATCAGAGCGGAGAGGCCTAAGAGCTTGGCTTCTTTTTCGAGGCAGGCCTTCGCGACCTCTTCGGGCGCCACATCTTTGCCAAGATCAACAACTTTAAAACCGTAATTTTCGAGGAGAACCTTTACTATATTCTTTCCTATATCGTGTATGTCTCCTTTGACCGTGGCGATTACGACAGGTCCTTTTACGGCATCTTCTGAGGCGGGCAGCGTCTTCTTAAGAACCTCGAAAGCCGCGGCGGCAGCTTCTGCGCTCATCATCAGCTGGGGGAGAAATACGCTGCCTTTTTCGAAACCCTCTCCAACTTCGTTTAGGGCCGGTACAAGTTCCGTGTTTATGATATCCATGGCGGGCATTGTCGCCAGCAGCTCTTCCGCCGCCTTTGCCGCCTCGCTGAGCAAACCTTTCAATACGCAGCCCCGAAGACAGGTCGGAGCGTCTGCGCTTTGCGCCGGTTTTTTTCCCGCATCCGGAGCAGCGGAGGCTCCGTAAATCTCTATGTACTTATTCAGTCCGTCCTTATCTCCGGAAAGCACTCGATATGCGTCGTATGTTGCCCTCATGCTCTCCGAAAGTGGATTTATTATCGAAAAATCGAGCCCCTCGTGCAGAGCCTTCGCATAAAAATTCGCGTTGATTATATCGCGCCTCGGAAGCCCGAAGGATATATTCGAGACGCCCAAAATAGTCTTTACGCCTAACTCTTCCTTTATCATCTTCACAGCCGCAAGGGTCTCCGTCATGGCGGAGGGCACTGCACTTATAGTCATGCAGAGCGGGTCAATCACTATGTCCTTCCTGCTTATCCCGAACTTCTCCGCCCTTTCCACTATCTTTTTCGCGATTAAAAATCTGCCGGCGGCATCCTCGGGTATCCCGTCCTCGTCGAGGGTAAGGGCGACCACAACTCCCCCGTATTTGGCTACGGCGGGAAATATCCTCTCCATGGATTCTTCTTTTCCGTTCACGGAATTCACCATGGCCTTGCCGTTATAGATTCTGAGCGCTGCCTCTATAACATCGGCGGAAGCGGAATCTATCTGCAGCGGCAGAGCAGTTACCCTCTGAATATCGTAGACCAGCCGGCATACGGCGGCCTTTTCGTCTATGCCCGGCAAACCCGCGTTTACATCTATAACATGAGCCCCCGCCTCCTCCTGCGCGATTGCCTCTTTAACGGCATAAGAAAAATCACCTTCTACAAGGGACTGCCTTAGAGGCTTATTGCCCGTGGGGTTTATTCTCTCCCCTATTATCGTGTGATCCCCGGCAACAAGCCCGGAGCCGTAAGAAGATATAAGCGTATAGTTTTTCTGAGCAGGCAGCACATGTGGCAGGGATGAACAGGCCCTTACGACTTCTCTTATATGCTCCGGAGTGGTGCCGCAGCAGCCTCCGACGAGTTGTGCACCTTTGGACGCCAGCTGAGCGATTAAAGCTCCATATTCTTTCGGGGAAATATCGAAGACTGTTTTGCCGTCCTTCTGAACGGGCAGGCCGGCGTTGAGCTTTATCGCCACGGGAGTTGAAGAGTATTTTAAAAATTCATCTATTATCGGACCGGCCTTGCGGGGGTCGAGGCCGCAGTTGAGGCCGAGTACATCGACCCTCAGCCCCTCCAAAAGCGCTATAACCGCGACGGGATCCGCGCCTGTAAGGAGCTTGCCCTTCTCGTCGAAGGCGACCGTAGCCATCACCGGGAGGCCGGATTCCTTTGCGGCGAGCACGGCGGCTTTAAGCTCGTAGCTGTCGGACATAGTCTCCACGACGATCAGATCCGAACCGGCCTTGCCGCCTATCTCCACGACTTCTTTATACGATTTGTAGGCTTCTTCGAACTCGAGATCTCCCAGTGGTTTTAAAAGTCTACCCGTGGAAGATAAACTCAAAGCTACAAATCCTCTGCCGGCTCTTGCGACCGCGTTCTGCGCGTTTTTGACGGCGGCTCTTATAATATCTCCAAGCTCGTACTCGGAATCCAGTTTTATGCCGGTAGCTCCGAAGGTATTCGTATAGACTACATCGGCTCCGGCAGACAAGTACTCGAAGTGAATATCCTCTATTAGCGAGGGTTTTTCGATGTTCCAGTCTTCGGGATTTTCTCCGGCGGCAAGACCTGCTTCCTGAAGAAGCGTTCCCATGGCTCCGTCCAAAAAGACCATTCTCTTGTTAAGTAAATCCTTAAAATTCATATATTTTCAGTCTTCCTTCCTCATAGTGCAGTCTTTTTTGTCGCATGCGAAACAGCCCGATTCGAAGACTCCGCCTTCCTTCGGACATCCATTCGCGCATGCGACTCCCAAAAATGCCGTAACGCTCTTGGAGGGTGTAAGCATATTGCTCTGCGTAAGAGAAAGCCCGATTCTTTTAGGAGCGTCCAGGACTTTCAATATCCAGCCCTGCAAAGCTATATCCAGATCGCCGTAGCCGGGCGAGAATCTCGGGCGAAAAACTCTTCCTGAATTTTCGTCTAAAGCGGCGAGCTCTTCTTCCAATTCGTCCAATCGCGCCTCTAAGAGCTGAGTACAGACCGCCTGAAGGACCACCGCCTTCGCCATGGAAGCGGAAGCGTACCTTGCCATGAGGCGGTCGCACTCCGGTCCCAAAGTTGCGGCTATAATATAGCATCTGTCGCATCCTGCAAGATTTCGGGCAAGGCCGCGGCTATCTATTCTCTTTCCGAGTATTTTCAGCTCGCTCGCTTCGTCCGCGCAGTCCGAAACAGCTGCAGAGATGTAAACCCGGCGAAATTCGGCAAGCTCAAGCACTTCCTCGGCGACGATATCTATAAGACTTTCCGTTTCGGGCTCGAGCGTTTGCTTTCCGTATCCGAGGTAGCGCGATATCTCTTTTCTATCTCGTTCCGACAGGATCTTGCTATCTGCCAATGGCTGACCTCACATTTTCGTATATACTCTCGTAAATTTCCGCCTTGTTCATCGTATAAATATGGAAGGCTCTTATGCCGTTGGATATCAGATCCAATATTTGAAGACTCGCAAACACGATGCCCGCCTGCTTCATGGCTTCGGGATTGTCCCGGAACTTATCCGCCATCGCCAGGAGGGTGGGCGGAAGATTTGCGCCGGAAAGCTCCTTTATACGCGAAATCTGCTGGGAAGAAGTAAGAGGCATTATCCCCGGAACTATGGGCACTTCTATTCCTACATCACGCACCCTATACATAAAATTGTAGAATATGTTGTTGTCGAAGAACATCTGAGTTGTAAGAAATTCCGCTCCCGCCTTTACCTTGCGTTTAAGATTTTCAATATCGCTGTGCTTATCCGGACTCTCCGGATGTCCCTCCGGATAGCAGGCTCCGCCTATGCAGAAGTCCCCTTTGGATTTTATGTATTCTATAAGCTCCGAAGCGTATTTAAAATCTGTCTTCAGATCTTCCATATCCTTTGGCAGGTCTCCGCGCAGGGCCATTATATTCACTATCCCGGCATCTTTAAGCTCAGCGAGCACTTTGTCGATATCTTCCTTTGAAGACTGCACGCAGGTCAGATGCGCAAGGGGGGTCATTCCTAACTCGTCCTGCACATATTTTACTACCTTGACGGTATTGCCTGCAGTGTTGCCGGATGCGCCGTAGGTGACGGAGCAAAAGTCCGGTTTAAGCGCCGCGAGACTGCTTGTACACTCCATAACCGAATCGAACAAAGCCCCCGGCTTGGGCGGAAACACCTCGAAAGATATGCTGTAGTCGTTCTCTTTGAGCAGCTTGGATATTCTCATACTTTAAAGCTTCCTTTCTCTGCAATTCGCTAAAGTGGTAAAGCATCAAATTTGAATTGTTATTTTATCACATACATCTTTTAAATTCCATATTACCATTATATGCACGCAAAATTTGGTGGTTGACAAGCCTGCGCATTGAAGATACAATGACCGAGCGCGATTGTTTCGTCCGCGGGTTTTGAGTGCGGTAAAAGCCTCGCCGCAGACGCGAAACAGCGCAGGAATTCGAAAGGTACAGGCTCTGCGGGGCCCTAGGCCGAACTAACAGTAGTAGTGCCGAAAAATATGGCCGGCAGCCATAAGAGTAGGCGCCGAAAGCGATGCGAAGGCGCATCCAAGTAGGCAAGGAGGTAGGAAAATGTCAAGTTACATTGCCAAGCCTTCGGAGATCGAGAGAAAGTGGTATGTGCTGGATGCCGAAGGAAAGACCCTCGGCAGACTCGCATCGGAAGCCGCATCGATACTCCGGGGCAAGAAGAAGCCGATCTATACCCCGTTCATCGACACCGGCGATTATGTAATAGTAATCAATGCCGAGAAGATTCAGGTGACGGGTAAGAAGGCGGAGAAGAAGGTCTACAAGAGCTATTCCGGATATCCCGGCGGGCTCAAGGAAGTTGTATACAAAGACCTGCAGAAGAAGAAGCCCGAAGAGATTATCAGACTTGCAATCAAGGGCATGATGCCCAAGGGTCCGCTCGGACGCAAGATGTACAAGAAGCTGAAGGTCTATGTTGGGCCGGATCATATCCACGAGGCTCAGAAGCCCGAAGTGTGGGAATTTTAGGAGAGGGGGACTGAAAAATGGCTAAATTGCAATACGCAGGAACCGGCAGAAGAAAATCTTCCGTCGCCAGAGTAAGACTCGTTCCCGGCAAAGGAAGCATCACGGTAAACAAGAAGACCCTCGACGAGTATTTCGGCGGGCTCGAGCTCCTCAAGAACGAGGTTAAGCGCCCCCTGGAACTCGTAAGCGCATCGGGTAAGTACGATGTACTCGCCTCCGTTCACGGCGGAGGAACCACGGGTCAAAGCGGCGCTCTGCGCCACGGAATTGCCAGGGCGCTCTGCCAGGCGGATCCCGAAAACAGAGCGGTGCTCAAGGCCGCAGGTTTCCTGACAAGAGACCCGAGAATGAAGGAAAGAAAGAAGTACGGTCTAAAGAAGGCTCGTCGCGCATCCCAGTTCTCGAAGCGTTAATTTAATATTGACGGCTACAATAACGACGGCAGCGAATCAGTTGCCGTCATTTTTATATATGGCGGGCCGGGGGTTCATTTCGGGGAATGTGACCTCGTCACTGAAAGTTATCGCAGAAACCGATAATATTCGCGTAACGGGAGGTGATGCTTATGAAGATAACATTGACTGAAGATTTGAAGGACTACATGATTCAGGAAGGGCTCAGGAATATCATCGTCGAGGTAAAGAGCTGCGTAACCTGAGGAGGTGTCTCCAAAACTATATCGGCAGGTCTTGTCGATGACGACATCCATGTAGATGAGAGGTATTATAAGACGGAGCAGACCGAGTTGGGCAATATATATTTACCCAAGAGCGGGGTTCGCTACGGAAGCGAGGTTAAGCTTTCTCTGGTGAAAATGCTCTGGATGAAACGAATCTTCATCGATGGAATTTACTAAAACCTTATGCATTTTGTAAGCGGGGCCGAGCCTCCAGAGGGGTCGGCTCCGGCTTAAGTGGGAACGAGCGTATAGCAGGAGGTGGGATCATGAAAAAAGTCTTCCCCTGGATTCTGTTATTTGCCTTGTTGCTTGCTATCGGTTATAGCATGAGCCGGGGAGGAAGTCCCGCAGCTCGTGTCGATAACCCAAATGCAGGCGAAAAGGCTTTAGCCATAAACATAACTCTGAGCGAAGATTTAAAAGAATATATGCTGCAGCAGGGGTACGAGGATATCATTGTAGAAGCGGAGATCTGCAGGACCTGAGGGGGCACATATACTCTTATATCGGCAAGGTTTGTCGATGGCGACACTGAAATAGATGAAGCACAGTACAGAGTAGAACAGTCTGAACTAGGAAAAATCTATTTCCCCAAATCAGGAATCCGTTACAAGAAAGATGTTGAATTTTATCTATCGAAAATAGGTGATCAAATCCGGGTTAACGGGATTTACTAGAAAGATACATTTTATTACAAAAGGGGTGAGCGGGACTCGAAAGGGTCCCGCTTTTGTTAATTTTCTGTAAAAAAAGCTCAATCAGTTAAAGCATTGTTTGCGGTGCGACGGGCAATAATATATACTGATTTAAATATATGATTTTATGCAAATTGTTATGCGCGCGATATCGCGCAAGGATATGTTTTTTGTCTTTTAAAGCACAATTCGCTCAGCTGCCCGGGCGGGAGCGAAGGAGGTGAGATTATGAAGAAAATTCTTACTTTGATGTTGATAGCGGCGATGATGTTTTCGGTAGCTTGCAAAAAGAACGAAAGCGCCGATCCCGAAGTGCCGGACAACAATAATGGCGAAGTCATTTCCGATGTCGGCGAGCCGAACGGCGATACTAATAATCAGACGCCTGCGGACAATCCTCCGCTGCCGGAGCCGGATGATACTCAAACACCGGGCGCGGAAGAGCCCGGCAAGATATTGCCGTTTTCCATGCCTTACGACTACGGCGATAGTATCCTGGTTGCTCGCGACGAGGCGGAGCTTCGCACTTTGCGCTGGGCTGCGGCCGCTGCGCGTCAGGCCGCCTACAATAGGGACTATTATCCCTGCGAAATCGAAATAATCTCGATTGATTCCCTAAACCTGGGTATGGCGGCCCAGGACGGAGAGATGGTCGAGATGTACAGGGTTTCGTATGTCATGAGCTACAACTTTATGATGTACGGCGAAATTGAGGGCTACGAGGTTACGGGTCGAGGATACATCCCGAACGATCCTTCCACCGAGGCCCTGCTTGTTCTGTATTTCAACGAGTATAAAGGACAAAGATATGCAGTTATGGCAGGCTGCTTTAGCGAGGCGGATGCTTTGGAGGCGGCTCTTTCCGTAGGCGACGACGACCCGCTCTCTCCCTACCGTAAACTCGCCGGCGAGGTGATGGAGGAGACCCGAAGCCTCGTTGAAAACTCGATTAACGCTGACTATGGCCCGGACAGATGGAATAACAACGAACTTATAGACGAGAGAATCGGTCTTCGCGTAATAGGTTACGACACGGTCTTCGGCCCCGGCAGTCTGGATAATTTGGATTCTCTGGGCATCGGCTACCGCGAGGAGACTCACTATCTACCCGGACACGGAACTTGCGATGCCTGGATGGGCTTTGCCTATCCCACGCTCGACGGTTCATCGTATTTTACAGGTCTAAGCGGCAATCAGGTTCTGTTGAGCGTGCATACAAATAACCCCGAAATTGAAACCCCGCAGGGGGTTCATGTCGGCTCCACCGACGCCGAGCTTTTGGCAAAATATCCCGAGGCCGAGGCCGGTAGCCCGCCGAACCTGTACGGCATTGGAGATAATTTCTATTTTTACTGCCCCAGCTCTATCGACTACGAAGGCGAGGAAGAATGGAGATACAACGGCCCAACCCTGCTCTTCGAGATGGAGGGGAATACAGTGGTCGGAATATCGGCGTATATGTTGATGGATTAGCTGCGCCGCGCAGCATTAAGCTTCGGGGCGAGGGCGCGCCGCGCCTTTTCAATAATAGTTGGCAATATTTTTTGAGGCATCTAAAAAGGAGTAGCATATGAAGCTCAACAACAAGCGGACCGTTCTGGTAGGTCTCGCATTCCTCTCGATCTGCGCGTTTTGGCAGATGTACGACAATGTAATCCCCCTGATACTGACGCGGACATTTCATCTCAACGAGACCCTCTCCGGCGTGATAATGGCGGCGGATAATGTGCTGGCTCTGTTCTTGCTGCCTTTCTTCGGCAGTCTTTCGGACAGGACCGAGACCCGCATCGGAAAGCGCATGCCTTTTATCCTCTTCGGAACGGGCTGCGCAGTCGTGCTGCTCAATATCCTGCCGATTATCGACAACAGCTATGCGAGCGAGCCTTCGACTTTTAAGCTGGTTTCGTTCGTAATAACGCTGGGGCTTCTGCTTTTGGCGATGGGAATATATCGTTCTCCTGCGGTTGCGCTCATGCC
Source organism: uncultured Oscillospiraceae bacterium (assembly GCA_964344335.1). GTDB lineage: Bacteria > Bacillota > Clostridia > Peptostreptococcales > Anaerovoracaceae > RUG11894. The sequence continues at coordinate 122,247 of CAYFMW010000001.1, forward strand.
GGATGTAACCCCGAAGCCCCTGCGCTCCAAAGCCAACGCGATAATAAACCTGATGGGTGCAGTAGGAGGGATTATTTATCTTGCGGTCGCGGCGGCACTCTATCCTGCAGCTAAGACCTCCGTTGCCGAGCATGTCGATTACAGGCCGCTGTTCATGATTGTGTCGGCCATAATGTTCGTCGCGGTGGGCATACTCTTCCTGACAATCAAGGAGCCGAAGTTAGTGGCCGAGAACTTGGCATTGGAGGAGCAAAATCCCGAGTGGAATCTTGCCACCGCAGATGAGAGCGGAGAGGAAGTGCTTTCTCCGGAGGTTAAAAAGAGCCTCGGATTTTTACTCGCCTCGATTGCGCTGTGGTTTATGGGCTATAACGGCGTAACAACCTGGTTTACGACCTATGTCGCCGAAGTGATGGGTCAGGGGCTGGGCGGAGCTTCCAAGTGCCTCCTGATTGCGACGGCCGGGGCGATAATATCCTATATACCCATAGGCATACTCGCCTCGAATATCGGAAGAAAACGCTCGATTCAGTTCGGAATAATCCTGCTCGCAAGCTGCTTCGGGCTGGGTTATGTACTGACGACGCGCTTTAATCAAATAAACCTGATAATGTTTATCGTCTTTGCACTCGTCGGACTCGCCTGGGCGGCGATAAATGTAAACTCTCTACCTATGGTCGTCGAGATGTGCAAGGGTTCGGATATCGGCAAGTTTACAGGATACTATTACACGGCATCCATGGCCGCTCAGATTTTGACCCCCGTAATCTCCGGAACTCTGATGCGCCAGATCGATTACAGGATTCTCTTCCCCTACGCCGCGTTCTTTGTCGCTTTGAGCTTTATAACTATGCTCTTCGTGCATCACGGGGACAACAAGGTTGCGCCGGCTCAGGGATTGGAAGCTTTCGAGGAAATGGATTAGAGGCGCGCGGGCGCAGTAGTCAAAAAAGGTCGTATTTTAAATGATTAAATACATACTCATAGCTATAATTGCTCTGATTGCGCTCGGGGCGCTGCTTCTGTTTTTGCTGTCCGGGCGGCGCGAACACCCCGCATGGAAGGTTCTCGGCAGCTACAGATACGCTCACCGCGGCTTTCACTATAAGCCCAGGGTGCCGGAGAATTCCATGGCCGCCTTCCGGCTCGCCGTCGAGCGCGGCTGGGGCGCGGAGCTCGATGTTCATATCCTTAAGGACGGAAAGCTCGCGGTCTTTCACGATTCGGAGCTGGAGAGGTGCACGGGCGCGAGCGGGATAATCGAGGAGCTCGACAGCGAGCAGCTCAAAGAGCTCCGGCTGGAGGGTACGGATGAGCATGTGCCCATGCTCGAGGAGGTATTGGAGCTCTTTGAGGGCAAGGCGCCCTTGATTATAGAACTTAAGACTTACAAGGGGAACCATGCGCGCCTTGCGAAGGCGGCCGGCGAACTCTTAGACGAATACAAGGGAGATTTCTGCGTGGAATCCTTCGACCCCAGAGCCCTGGCATATCTTAGAGGGCATAGGCCGAATATATGCCGCGGCCAGCTTTCCATGGGCTTTACCGAGGACAACTGCGAGCTTTCGGCTCCCACTCGTTTCCTGTTGCGCAATCTGCTGTTGAATGTAATCGCCAGGCCCGACTTTATAGCCTACGAATTCGAGTCGCGCGACAAGTTTTGCCTGCGGCTCGCCACGAGGATTTTAGGGCTTCGGGAAGTAAGCTGGACCATCCGAAGCCGCGAGGATATGGATACCTGCGAGCGCGAAGGCCGCTTGGTGATATTTGAGAATTTTGACCCGGAGGTTTAGAAGAGATAGAATGGCAACGAATTTCAGGTCCTTCGATAAGGACGGAAGGATGATAAGAGGCCCCAGAAGCTGCGAAGGCAGCCGTGGCATGGTTTCCTCGGGCAGGGCCGAGGCTTCGGAGATAGGAAGAGACATTTTAGCAGCCGGCGGAAACGCCGTGGACGCCGCCGTCGCGGCGGCATTTGCGCTTGGAGTCTGCGAGCCCAACGCTTCCGGGATAGGGGGCGGGGGCTTTATGCTTATAAGGGACGCGCAGGGCAACTGCACTTTTATAGATTATCGCGAGAAGGCGCCGATGGCTGCGAAGCCGGATATGTATACCCCTGTGGGTCCGGGCGAGCGCAATTCTGCAGGGCCGCCGAATGTACCTTTCGATGTGAGGCTGAGAAATATCTACGGCGGGATGTCGGTCGCGGTGCCGGGGAATGTGGCGGGTCTGCTCTATGCGCTGGAAAACTACGGCACTATGAGCCCCCCGCAGGTAATCCTCCCCGCCGCCCGCCTCGCTCGCAGCGGCTTTGTCGTAACTCCCATGCTCCACAAGGATATGCTTAAACATCGCGAGCAGTTCGTGCGCTTTTCGGCCGCGGGGGAGATTTATCTAAAAGACGGAGAACCCTGGCCGGTGGGTTCAATTATAAATAACCCGGATCTGGCCGATACTCTCGAATCTATCGCGGCTGGCGGGACGGACGCCTTTTACAAGGGCGAAATCGCCCGGAAGATTGTCGATGCCTGCGCCGAAAGCGAAGGCATTATAACTCTCGAGGACCTCGCAAATTACCGGGTGCGCCTGCTCGAGCCGCTTCGTTCGACTTACCGCGGCATGGAGTTAATTTCCTCGCCTCCACCTTCCTCGGGAGGGACTCATATAATTCAGATTCTTAACCTGCTGGAGAATTTCGACATTGCGAGTCTCCGGATTAACGGCACGGAGTACATTCACCTCTTCTCGGAAATTTTCAAGATATGCTATGCGGACAGGACGCGCTACATGGGCGATCCGAATTTCGTCGATCTGCCGCTTGAGGGGCTTCTTTCCAAGGATTATTCCCGAGAACTCGCCTCGCGCATAAACCTCACAAAGTCCATGGAGCCCGCTTCCGGAAATCCATTCAAATACGAGAGCCCCTCGACAACGCATCTTTCGATAGCCGACAGAGAGGGCAATCTGGTCTCGCTTACGCAGACCATAAATCATTTCTTCGGGTCCTGCCTGGTTCCGCCGGGCACGGGCTTTATCCTCAACAACCAGATGGACGACTTTTCTATGGATCCCGAGTCCGCAAACGCGGCGGCGGGCGGAAAGGTGCCGCTCTCGTGCATGTCGCCGACTTTCCTTTTGCGTGATGGCAAGCCTTTCGCGGTGCTCGGAAGCCCCGGCGGGACGCGCATAATTTCTTCTGTGGTTCAGGTAATTTCCAAGCTGGCGGATCACGGAATGGACATCGACAGCGCTATATCCTCGCCGCGCTTCGGCGACGACGATACGAATAAGATTATCTACGAGAGCCGAATATTCGAGGAGACGATCGAGGAGCTCGAGGCCATGGGGCATCCCGTCAAGTCCTTTCCTGAATGGGACCGGGTTATGGGTGCGGTTAACGCCGTGGTATATCTGCCCGACGGCAGGCTCAAAGGTGCCGCCGATCCGCGCCGCGACGGCCTTGCTATGGGGATATAGAACTTTTGTCTTTCCGGAACTATATTTGTTAAATTTGAATTTCAATTTTATTTCGCGTGCATAAGCATCTTTATTTGTAGTACAATATTCTGGGTATATGTTTATTGTTACGGAGGAATTTCTATGAACAAAGCAGCGGCAGCGAAAAAAATAGCGGCATTTCTGCTGGCTTTGTCGTTCGCCCTTACGACCACTCTCCTGAGTTCCTGCAAGTTTACGGAGACTGTTACAATCGACCAGCCCAAGCTCGGAGGGACTATCCCCAAGGTCGGGGAGATTGTCCACGGCTTTAAGGTCTCGGAGATTAGGGACTACGCTCAGCTCGGAGCGAAAGTCTGCCTTTTTAATCACGAAAAGACCGGCGCGCGCATCATATACATAGCCAACGACGACCCCAAGAAGGCCTGTGCGCTCAGCTTCAAAACCGCTCCCGCGGACGATTCCGGCGCCTGCAATATTCTAAGGCATGCGCTGCTGCAGGGCTCCGAGCGCTTCGCCGACGGACCGGCTCTGCCCGAACTTGTGTCCGCCGACCTGGACATCAATTCTAACTCCTTCCTGCTTTCAAATGCGAGTTGTTACACGCTCTCCTCTCTTCTGGAAGATGTTCTGCTCGAATATGCCGAGCGGGGAATAGATGCCTGCTTTAAACCTGTCGTCTTCGATGAACCCGGCGTCTTGGACGCAGCCAAGCGCGCCGCGCTCGAGGATATCGCCAAAGCGAGCGGATTCAGCAATTGCGCCTACCGCGAAGGACTTAAACTCGCCTTTAAAGGCGCGCCCTTCTCCTACGACTGCATGGGAACGCAGGACGGGGTGGAGGCTGCGACACTCCGCAAACTCGAGACTTTCTACAATAAATATTACCGAGCTTCCAACTGCCTCGGCATGCTCTACGGCAATTTCGAAGACTACACGAAATTCCTGGCCCTGGCGGATTCATATTTTGTAAATTTCGACGACTTGCGCGAGCCGGAGCTTACGAATTACGAGGCGCTCAACACCACGTTCGTGTGGCAGATCGAGTGCCCGGCGCCCGATTGGGAGATACTGCCGCCTAAGGGGCAGGAGCCGCCGCAAGAGGAGCCCCAAGCGGATGCCGCGCAGGACGGCGCGCAGGTGGCTCAAGAAAGTACGGAAGCCCCTGCCGAAGATATTGCGGACGAGCCGGAGATTCCCGCGGCGAACAGCTGCGTGTTCTACGCCATACTGCTGGGCAATATGACGGATACCGAAATGGGCGTTTGGGATATGCTCAACTTCGTGGTGAGCGATGAATCCGCCCCCATAATGAAGAATCTTGCCAAAGCATTCCCGCGCGAGGATTTTCCGGACACGAAATTCAGCTGCAAGGTGGAGCTTTCGGGCCCGGAGCCCGCATTGATAGTCTTTGCGCAGAGATTGCCGGAGGATGGAGCCAAGTTGCTGCGAGAGGCCGTGGATGCGGGCTGCGCAAGCATAGCGGAAGGCGAAATCCGCGGATACATAGGATACAATATTCAGCTGCGCGCGCTCAACGCCGGCAGCTTCGTAAGCAAATGGGGCAATGTGGACACCGACAAGCTCTGTCTCACCTTGGTAAGCAAGTCCGCGGAGAGCGGAAATCCCCTCTACTTTATAGACTACACAAAGGCGCTGGCCTTTATCGGAGATTGGAATACGAAGGGCACATTCGCCAAGATCTTTAAGAGCTACACCGCAGACAACAAGCGCAAGCTGCTGCTAACGGTGAATCCGCTGATTGAAGAAGAGCCTGCACCGGAAGAAGCCCCGGAGAGTCCCTGAATTTAAAATAAATATTTCGAGGCGCCAATCAGACGCATAAACTTAACGCCGACGACTCTGATGAGGACGGATGTCAAGGAGACCGAGACCGGCACGCTCAAGCTAAGCGTTCCCAAGAAGGAGTTGCAGAAGGAAGTTGAAGCTCCCAAGTACATAGAGATAGAAGGCTAAGGCCAAGAAGTACAATAAATTTCAGGACCGTATTACCCATTAAACATAAATAAGACGCGCCCTCAGGCTGTATGCCCGCGGGCGCGCTTATATTGTCGTGTAATTTGCGGCGGTTTATTGTACAATGTTTATATGGAAAAGCTCGAGAAAAAGAAGAACAATGCAATAGAGTTTTATCGCTTTCTGTTTTCCTGCATCATATTCGTGCTACATTCGAGGCAGTACGGAGGATTCGGCAACGAGCCGGGACATTTCGGTGGCGGATATTTAGCCGTGGAATTTTTCCTGATTGTAAGCGGCATGCTCGCCGCAAAGGGGATTGAGGCGAGAACGAAAGCTGCATGGGTTAAGGAAGCTTCGAAAGATTTGCAGAACTCCGAGGACTCGCATGAGTCGTTGCTTAAAAGGCTTTGCAGATCCGCGCCCGTACGCGCATTTGTCGGACTGTTCCGCGACCTGTATTCCCGCTATCTGCGGCTTTATCCGGATTACATTCTGTCCATTTTGCTGCTGATGGTCGTGCGCCGCGCGCTTGCGCCCGGCTTTTGCCCGGTTTTTTCGTTTAAGGAAGGCCTGGCGGATGTGCTGGCCATTCAAATCTTCGGGCGCAGCTACATGATAAACGGCCAGCTATGGTTTGTTAGCGGGCTCATCTGGGCCTCGCTTCTGGCGAATTTCTTTTACAGACTGAACGCAAAAATCTACTCTTATATAATAGCGCCGCTTTTCTTCGCAGGCTTTTCGCTGGCAAGTTGGTTAAATTTCGGGACCGTAGATCTGACCAGAAGCGAGCTGATGTTCCCCTGGGCCTTTGCACGCTGCTTCGCGATGCTGGGACTGGGGATGACGCTTTCGCAGCTGGATTTCAGTTTGCTCAAGGAGGAAACGCTGAAGGCGAAACTCCTCGGGTTGCTGGAACTTCCGGTTCTGGCAGGCGCGATAGCCATAATGCAGCTGACGCGGCACAGCTTTTGGGACTATGTATGCATAGTGCTCCTGGCGCTCCTTACTATCTGCGCGTTTTCCGGTGCGGGCCTGCTTTCGCGCGTCCTTGACAATCGCTTTTCCGGCGCGCTCGGTGCGATCAGCTACAGCATGTATCTTCACCAGTATACTTTTCAGGTGAGCGCCCAGGTGCTTTTCCCCGGCAGGGATTTTAGCGCGGTGGTGCTCATATCCCTTGCGGTGCTCATTGTATTCTCAGCAATTTTGGAATTCACAAAGTGGCCCTTCGCCTTCGGACGCTCGAAATAGCAAAGGTATCTACTTGTATTCCACTATTTTTAGGGTTTTCCCTGTCTCCATGCGGGCGATGACCGGTTGGCTCGCGCCACTCAATTGTTCCAATTCCTTTTGAGTAATCCCTTTGTTGCGCCTCGCCTGTATAAGTTCGCTCATCAAAGCCACGCACTAAAATATGAAACACCCGGATTTTATGCATGCCCATCAAAGCTTGAAATCGCAAGGCTTATTGTGCGATTTCGGAAAAAGCGGCAAGAATCCTCGAATTTCATCGGAAAAAGCGGCGAAGCACTGTAATATGCACATTTCAGCCATATTACAGTTCATTTACAAGCGACTCAATTCGCTTGCAAGACCCCGAAGGCCTGTTATAATCCAAGAAGTTGAAGGTTACATATGTACATTGCATGCAAAATCTTCAACCCGAAAGCCGCCCCGAAGGGGGCAGGGCGGTAAACGGAAAAAATCTTCCCCCGTAGAAATTCTTTTAAGGAGGAATTAAGAATGAAGAAAGTATTATCTTTTGCTCTCGTTCTTGCTTT
>CAYFMW010000002.1:0-14640 GCA_964344335.1 uncultured Oscillospiraceae bacterium
ATTTCCTCTGAAAATCCCGGATTACAGTTCGATTCTTTGCGTGCTTAGTTGCAACTGTTCGACTTTGATGCTTGAGCCATCCTCTTCTTTTTTGAAGTTCTCTATTTCGGAACTGCGGATACTCAAAATAATCTCGTCGTTGTACTGTAAATCTTCAAAAGATATGTCCGCAACTTTGTGTGTATCATAGTCGCAATAAATCATGTCAAGCGAGGAGCAGTCGATAAGACAGCTATCTCCTAACAGACCTTCCTCCTCGCTATCCCTTACGGTTATTGTTTTGCTTGAATCATCGATGTCTATAATTACCGCATTGATCCCCAAATGCAGCACATCTTTCTTTGATAAGTCACACGCTGTCAGGGAAATCACGCAAATAAACAGACACAATACCAACACTATTTTTTTTCATCACACCACCACAAATTTTATTTTACATTTCCTATTCGTTATCCTTCATAACCCTGAGGAAGTTCTCGTAGCAAATCTTGTCTATTTCGGTTTCGCTGAAAACCCCTTCGAGGGCATTTACGATGAGCGGGAAGCCAGTAAAGTCTTTAAATTCGAGCTTGGAATCGATTCCGTCGAAATCGGAGCCGAACCCGACCGCCTCGATGCCGGCCTTATCCGCTATATATTCCGCATGCCTTACGATATCCGCTATGCTCGTGTAGTCGTTCTTCTCCTCGTTTAAGAAGGCATCGTAGAAGTTTATGCCGACAATTCCGCCGTTCTGTCCGATAGCCTTAAGCTGCTCGTCCGTTAGGTTACGGGGGTGGTCACAGAGGGCACGCGCGCAGGAATGGCTCGCAGCTATAGGTTTTTCGCTTATATCGATTACATCCCAGAATCCGCCCTCGTTGAGGTGCGAGACATCGATTATCATCCCGTATTCGTTGAGCATCTTAACGGATTCCTTGCCGAAGTCCTTGAGTCCGAGCATATGCTCCTGCGGATTCCTCCTGTTGGGATATGCCATGCAGTTTTCGTTGTTCCATATCAGCCCCATCATGCGTACGCCGATGTCTCTTGCCTCCGTTATGCGCTCCGGCTTCCCCTCGACGAAAATCGAATCCTCTATCGTCAGAATTGCGGAGAGGATGCCGTCATTTTTATTCCTTTCAATGTCAGCGACAGTTCTTGCCTGCCTGATGCGGTCCTTGTTCTCCTCCATGGCTTTCTTGAAGAAGTCCCTCCCCATGTGGAAGTATTCGTAGTATCCGACATTCTCCAGTCCGTGGTTTATCTTGGACTTCCCTGTGGGTATCCATATTGCAAAGCACTGCGCGAGGCTTCCGCCCGCATCCAGTTTGTCTAAAGAAATGTGTCCGTCTCCGTGCACGAAATCCGCTCCGTTGGTAACACATTCAACTATTGTGTCGCAGTGCAAATCGATAATCCTAAAGTTTTTCATAATTCAGCCTTTCTATTAATCCTTTCGGGGCTTCAGCTGAGCCCGCTTCGAAAATTTCACCATCAAATTGTACCATATTAGCGACTAAAAGTTGAGTAATATTCATTCCGCTCGGTCGTAGCTTGCACTGCGGACACGACTGAGCGCCACAAGAAGTTTTTAGCTGTCGACAAGCTCAGTCCGAACGCTTATAATGATATCGACTGAATTTAATTTTCGCGGTCCGCCGCGCAGAAAGGGTGTTTTATGAGCAATATTAAGGAAGTCAAAAACGGACATTTATTTTTCGACGGATGCGATACCGTGGAGCTTGCAAAGGAGTTCGGCACTCCGATATATGCGTATTCAAAGACGGACATCGTCGCCAGAATCGACGAGCTCAAGGAGTGCTTTGTTAAACCTTATCCCAAGAACAGGATAGCTTACGCGGCTAAGGCTTTTTGCTGCATGGGCATATACAAGCTCTGCGAGAACGAAGGAATAAGCATGGATGTGGTTTCCGGCGGTGAACTCTTTACTGCCATGAAGGCTAAAATAGATCCGGAGAAGCTTGAATTTAACGGCAACAACAAGCTGCCGAGCGAGCTTGAAGCCGCTATAGATTACGGTGTGGGCAGAATAATAATCGACGGCGAGCAGGAGTTGGATCTCATCGAAAAAATCTGCGAGGCAAGCGGCCAGACCACCGATATACTTATAAGGATTACTCCTTCCGTTGAGGTGGATACCCACGATTATATAGTTACGGGGCGCAAGGATTCCAAGTTTGGGCTCAACATAGACCCCGAGGTCATATTCCCGTATATTAAAAAGGCAATCGATTCAAAATATGTCAGATTCCACGGTTTTCACTATCACTTGGGATCTCAGCTATTCGACAACAAGCCCATGCTCGATGCCGTGGATGTAGCGCTCGAGCTCATGAAGGACTGCAGGGAACGCTTCGGATTTGCGCCGGGCGAGCTCAATATCGGCGGAGGTGTCGGAGTTACATACACCGACGAAGTGAGGATGCCCTTCAGCTACTTCTACACGCCCATTCTCGAGAGGATTGCGGCTTGGTGCGAGAAAGAGAACTATGAGATGCCCGCGGTAATCTGCGAACCCGGCAGGGCGCTCGTCGCGGAGGCCGGCATTCAGCTATACACTGTGGGAATGACCAAGAATATTCCGGGCATAAGGAGATATGCGGCGATCGACGGGGGCATGTCGGATAATATCAGACCGGCGCTCTACGGCGCAAAGTATGGCGGCGTTGTCGCAAACAGGGCCGATGAACCCGCAGACGAAACAGTGACCATCTGCGGCAAGTGTTGCGAAGGCGATTCGGATATGATAATCAAGGGCGGCAAATTTGCCAGTCCCCGCACGGGCGATATAATTGCGGTCTTTTCTACCGGAGCCTACGGTTACTCGATGGCGAACAACTACAACCGCAACCCGATTCCGGGAGTCGTAATATTGGAAAAGGGCAAGGCGGAGTGGCTGATTAAGCCTCAGAGCTACGAGCACATGACGGCCCTGGATCTCCTTCCGGATATGCTTAAGTAATCAAGATAGATAGCGAATCAAAAAATCCGGTCGAAAGACCGGATTTTGTATTGCAATTACTTCTTAGGCTTAGGTATTTCCCTGAGGGTATTCCGCTTAGTTACATCCAGATTTAGGGCCTGAGTAAACCTCGTCGCCTCCTTCGGGTCCTTTTCTCGCAGAGGAACATAGTCGTCTCCGAAGAGTTCTTCCAGTTTCAAAGCTTCAAAGGGTTTGAAGGGATCGTCGTTTTCGATCTTTTTTTCGAGCTTGTCAATTATCTCTCCGCGTTTTTCGGATTCACCTCCGCTGGCCTCAAGTTCCGGCTCCGGAAGATCTACGGGTTCAAACCTCACTTCGTCCAGACCTTCTTCAATCTTCTCTATATTTATGGCCTTTATCTTGGCGGGAACTATATCGGCCTGCTTCTTCGCCGCCGCCTGTTCTGCCTGCTCCGCCTGTCTTTTTGCCCGCAGGGATTGGATATTTTCGGGCTTCACCCATACCGGGGAAGTCGCTTTCTTGATTTCCGGCTTCGACTCCTCCGTTTTGGGGCTCGCTTCTTTTACCTCAGCTTTAGCTTCTTTCGCCTTGGGTGCTGTCTCTTCAGCAGCGGGTGCATTTTCGCCTTTCGGCGGCTCCGCAGATGCCTCTTCGATAGGCAAGTTAGCAGCCAGCTTTATCTGCTCGGTCTCCTCGGGAGTAAATTCGAGCGTCATTTCGCTCACAGGTCTTCTGGCATCCCTTTTGGCCTGAATTTCCCTCTGCTTTGCGGCGCGCTTTTCGTCCTGCATCTGCTTTTCTTCGCGGCGCTGAGCCTCCCGCAGAGCCTCTCTCTCCTGGTAGCTCATATTGCGCATCTCGTTGCGCCTTCTGCGCTGTTCCTCATTTGCCCGCTTCTTGGCCTGCGCCCTGCTTATCGCCTGCTTTTCGGGCTCCGTCAGCTGCGGGCGCTTCATATACATGGAGTATATGAGCTGGGAAAGGCCATTGACTATAAAAGCCATCCCCACTAGAAAGAGCGGGTTGACGGGGGAGGTCAGGGTGGGCATCATCATCAGCACGCCCTGTATGGTCGCGGCCATTCCAAGAGGCAGTATCTTAGACCAATCCCGCGGTCTGTATCTGCTTACCGAGAGACTCTGAGAGATTCTCGTAGCACCCGCAATCGTCAGCCAGGTTCCGAAGAACATCCCTATCATGGCTTCGATTACCTCGTTGTTGAGGACGGCAAAGCCGAAGAGAAGCGTAACCACGCCTTCCACCAAAACGGTTTCGGGGAGCGGAGCTTTGCGGAGGGAAAGAACATAGGCCGCCAACGCACAGAGGCCCGACAGCAACATAACCATGCCAAGAACGAAGGCCAGGCCGGCGAAGGAGCTGTTTAAAAATGCAAAGGTGAAGGCTCCCGCAACGGAGAGCAACACGCCTGAAATTACCGTAAGAATTCTCATAAAGAGTCCTTTCTGAAACCAATCAATTATAGAAGAATCTGTTGCAATAGTCAAATATATCGGCTCGGAAATCGTTCCCGCGCACCTTGACCGGAAAGGCTGTTTTTTATATAGTAATTGTGTGTTGGTTTAAAGTTTTGATTTGAGTTTGTCAGGGGAAATCCCGGGCGAACCTTTTTATTGATGAGGGAACAAATGAACAAGGATAAAAATCCGGCAGCGAGCTTCCCGGAATTCAAAGGCTGATTCTTCAGATCGACCCGCTCTGCTTTATGACGGTAACAAGGATTAACGAGGTGAGAGGCAGGGGCTTTACGCTTAGCAAAGATTACAGATGAGCTTCGGAAGATTTAAGCTCGCGGCTTGCCGTTAAAGCTGAAAATGCATCGCCGATGATATGTCCGAGTAAATTTGCACGGAATTTACAAGCTCCGCGCCGAAATGAGGCGCCTCTAATGTATAATAGATGAGAAAGAATGCGGCTGCGAAGCGGCGGGAAAGGAGGCGGGACGATGCCCGGACGCGAAAAAGAAATTTATTATATAGCCATCGCGGGAGCGGGGGCTTCGGGCCTCGCTGCCTGCATTGAGGCGAGAAAGTATACCGATTGCGCGGGGATAGTCGTCCTCGAAAAAAACGATAAGCCCGCGAAAAAGCTCTACGCGACGGGAAACGGGCGCTGCAATCTGCTCAACAAAGATGCGACGGCGCTCGATTATTCCTGTGCGGGAGCTTACAGCGCGCGGGATTATGCGGAAAGCGTGTTTGAGCGCAGAAGCCCCCAGAAGCTGCGGAGCATGTTTGAGGATATAGGCATAGAACTTGTCGAGGAAGAGGGCGGCAGACTCTATCCTGCAAGCTTTCAGGCCTCGTCCGTCGTGAAGGCTTTAAACTCGGCGGCTTTTCGCGAAATTAACGGCAAAAGCCCCGTTCTGATAAACAATTTCGAGTTGATTTCGGTTCGCGTCATCGAGGGAGGCATATTCGAGCTGGAGAGCGCTGACGGTCGGCTTATTCATGCCTGCAGGCTGATACTCGCAGGGGGAGGCAAGGCGGGCATTCAGTACGGCTCGGACGGTCGCTGCCTTAAGATAGCCGAAGCGCTCGGACACAGCGTGGTAAAGCCGATACCCGCGCTTGCTGGAATTAGCTGCGATGTCGAGGAGAGCCTCGCGGGGACCAGGGCGAGGGCCCTCGTGCGCCTGTACAGAAGGCGCGGTGCGGCGGAGCTTCCGATCGCTCAGAGTCCGGGGGAAGTGCAGTTTCAGAAGGCTTATATAAGCGGAATATGCGTGATGGATGTCTCGGGAAAGTGCCGCTTTGAAGAGGGGAGCAGCTACAGCCTGAGCCTGGATTTTATGCCCTACTTGCGCGAAGCGGAGATCGAGCGAAAACTCCAAGAGAGGTTGGCAAAGTTCGGAAGCTACTTTTTGGATGCGCTCTTGCCGGCGAAGCTGGCCGCCATGCTCGAGGATAGGAGTGAAGGGAATACGGAGAAACTCGCTTGGCTTATAAAGGATCTGCGCTACGAAGTAAAGGGTACATTAGGTTGGTCCGACGCGCAGGTCACATCGGGCGGAGTGGCGCTCGACGAGATTAAGATAGCGACGATGGAAAGTCTTAAGCTCAAGGATCTCTATTTTGCCGGAGAGATGCTGGATATTGACGGACCCTGCGGCGGGTACAACCTGACTTGGGCTTTTGCGACGGGCAGCATAGCCGGAGAATGTGCGGCGATGTCGCTTAGGAGCACCAGAGAATACAAGGGCTGAACGCTCCACGGAATCCGAAGCGGGAGAAGCTAGAGGAGTTCAAAAAGACTCGTTCCGCTCATCTCCTCGGGTTTTTCAATACCCAGAATCTGCAGTATGGTCGGAGCGATATCCTTGAGCGCGCCGCCCTCTCTTAGAGGTATGCCCTCGAATTTTCCGGAGTAATCGCACACAATAAAGGGCACGGGGTTTAGGGAGTGTGCGGTAACGACATTCCCTCTCTCGTCCAGCATCTGATCCGCATTGCCGTGGTCGGCTGTAAGGAGCAGGCAGGCCTTCGCCTCGGCGGCGGCCTCCGCTATTGCTCCTACGCAGCTGTCGACTGCCTCCACCGCCTTTACGGTGGCATCGAATACTCCCGTATGACCCACCATGTCGCAGTTCGCAAAATTGATTACGCAGAGCTCCTGAGCCTTCGATTTAATGCGCTCCGCGGCTCGTGCCGCGACTTCGAAGGCGCTCATCTGCGGCATAAGGTCGTATGTTGCGACTTTGGGAGAGGGTACCAATATTCGCTCCTCTCCTTCGAAGGGAAGCTCCCTTCCGCCGTTGAAGAAGAAGGTGACATGGGCGTATTTCTCGGTCTCGGCTATCCGCAGCTGCCTAAGACCCTTGCCGGAAATATATTCACCCAGGACATTCTCGAGCTCCTTGGGGGGGTAGGCGACCGAGACATTGGGGATTGTAGGGTCGTATTGCGTCATGCAGACGAAGAAGAGCCCGGCCGGTGCCTCGGGGCGCTCGAATGCGTCGAATCCCGGGTCCGTAAAGGCCCTCGTAATTTCTCTGGCCCTGTCCGGGCGGAAGTTCGCGAAGATTATCGAATCGCCGCTCTTTATCCCCTCAAATCCTTCGCAGGCCGTCGGCTTTATAAACTCGTCGCTCTGACCTTCCGCATAGGCGCTCTCTATACACTCCGAAGCGCTTTCGGCGCCACCGGCGGGCGGAGATACCAGCATATCGTAGGCCAGTTTAATTCTGTCCCAGCGCTTATCCCTGTCCATAGCATAGTATCTGCCGCAGATGCTGGCTATTTTGCCTCTTCCCAGCTCCGCGAGGAAGCTCTCCATCTCTCGCAGATAACCCGCGCCCGAATCGGGTGCCGTGTCCCTGCCGTCCATAAAGCAGTGCAGGGAAATCCTCTCCGCACCCCTGTCCGCAGCGAGCTTTACGATGGCCTTTATATGGTCTATATGCGAGTGAACCCCTCCGTCCGACATCAGCCCGAAGATATGGAGCGTTCCCGCATCCTTAACGCGCTGTGCCGCTTCGATGAGGGCGGAATTTTCGAAGAAGCTGCCGTCATCTATGGCGTTCGAGATGAGCAAAAGATCCTGCCAGACCACGCGCCCGGCACCTATATTCATGTGTCCGACCTCCGAATTGCCCATCTGTCCTTCGGGAAGGCCTACCGCGCGTCCGCCTGCCTGCAGGCTCGTGCTTTCGAACTGCGAAAATAATTTATCCAAGTTGGGTTTTCGGGCGCTTTCGATGGCGTTGCCCCTGCCGCAGGGCCCCAATCCGTAGCCGTCCATTATGCAAAGTATTACCGGTGTTTTCATTTTATCCTCCGAGCGGCGCCTTCTGCGCCGCCTGTCTTTCTTCTCCCATTCTATCACAAAAGGGAGGCTCATTAGTGTATAATTATCGGGAGGTGAAGCGTATGAAATGGACCGACAGGCAGCTGGAAGCCATCGACAAAACTGAAGGAAATATGCTGGTCTCCGCAGCCGCGGGCTCCGGCAAGACCGCCGTGCTGGTGGAGAGGGTCAGGCGCCTTCTGGTCGATAAGGAGAAGGAACTCGACAGGATGCTGGTCGTAACTTTCACCAATGCGGCGGCAGCGGAGATGAAGGAGAGAATCTACAAGTCTCTTACTGCTGAGCTCGCTTCTGCGGGCGCGGACGCTAAGCGAAAGGATATGCTGCGCAGGCAGCTTTCTCTGCTTCCGAGCGCGAACATAAGCACCTTTCATAAATTCGCCATAGAGGTGGTGCACAGCTACTATCATGTGATAGGAATAAAGCCGAATCTGCGCATATGCGACGAGTCGAGGCAGGCTCTGCTTAAGCGGGAGGCCATGGATGAGCTGCTGGGCGGGCAGTACGAGGCGAAGGACGAAGATTTCCTGACCTTTGCGGACAGCTATGCGGGTCCGGACGGCGATGAGCAGCTGCGCGCGATGGTCGCTGAGTTTTACGAGGCTCTTCGCAATATCCCCGACCCCGAGGCTTGGACGGAGCAGCTTTTAGCCGAAGATGATAGGCTCATCGACATATATGCGAATTTTATAATAGAAGAAGCTCAAAGCAGAATCGACTATGCGCTGGAATTTATGCTGAAAGCCGACGGATTGCTCCTCGATCTGCCTAATATGAGGGCAAAAAACGCCGAGGACATATCGGCTATAGAAAGTATTGCGGCGGCCCTAGCAGGCGGCAATTTCGATGCCTTGAAGAGCCCCTATACCTTTACGCGCATGGCTTCGAAGAAAGACGAAAAGTCCGATTGGGAGATTCTAAAGGATAGGGTGACTGCGCTCAGGAATGTAGCGAAGGCCGAATTGCGCTTTTTAAAGGATAATTATGCGGATGCGAGTCGCGAAAATCTTAAAGTTGAGCAGGAGCTTCTCAGAAAGCCTCTCGCCACGCTCATATCCCTGACGGAGGGTTTTGCGAAGCTGTATGCTGAGAGAAAGATGCAGCTTGGAGTTATGGATTTTTCGGATCTGGAGCACTTCGCCTTAAAAATTCTTAAGAACGAGGAAGTGCGAAGGGAGTACAGCGATAAGTTCGAGTACATCTTCGTCGATGAGTATCAGGATATAAACAGCATTCAGGGAGAGCTCATATCGGCCGTCTCCAAGGGCGACAATGTCTTTATGGTGGGCGATGTCAAGCAGTGCATATACAAGTTCCGCAACGCGGAGCCGGAGATCTTCCTCGAGCGCTACAGAGCCTACAAGGCCGGCGGCGACGGCCGCGTCGTCGACCTTAGCAATAACTTTCGCAGCAAGAAGGAGATAATAGATTTTGTCAATTATATCTTCGAGAGGCTCATGACCCGGGATAATTGCGGCATGGATTACGGCGAGGACGAAAGGCTCGTCAAGGGCAGCCCCTACGACGGGCCGCTCTCATATCCTCCCGAATTTTACCTGATAGACAGCTTCGTTCCCAAGGAGGATTCGGAGGCCGATTCGGACTCGGAGGCGGGCGAGGAGGCGGAATCGAGCAGGGGGAGTGAGCCCCCGCAGGACGGCAAAGATTTTTCCGAAGAGCTTATCGACGCGGAAATAATGGAGATGCAGAGCGCCGAGCTCGAGGCTCTGCAGGCGGTCAGGATAATAAAGAAATACCACGGAAAACCCATATTCGACGATAAGAGGGGAGAGGAGCGCCCCCTGGAGTACAGGGATATGGCGCTGCTCATGAGAAAGACGCAAACCTGGGCGGAGATAATGTACAA
Source organism: uncultured Oscillospiraceae bacterium (assembly GCA_964344335.1). GTDB lineage: Bacteria > Bacillota > Clostridia > Peptostreptococcales > Anaerovoracaceae > RUG11894. The sequence goes on from CAYFMW010000002.1 coordinate 9,639, forward strand.
GGCTTTGAGCGACGCGGGAATCCCCGCATATCTCGAGCGCGATTCCGGTTACTTCGAGACCATAGAAATTCAGATATTTTTGAATCTCCTTCGCATAATAGATAACCGCAGCAGGGATATCCCGCTGCTGAGCGTGCTTCGCTCTCCCGTCTTCGGCTTCAATGCGTCGCAGCTCGCCGCTGTGAGGATATGGGCAGGCGGCAGGGGCGAAATGAGGGTCCCCTATAACGAAGCTTTCAGGAGCTACGCGAAGGAGGGGCCGGAAGGGGAACTGAAAGACCGCTGTGCGGACTTTTTGTCCAGGCTCGACCGCTGGCAGCTGCAGTCGAGGTACATGCCTCTGGCGGATTTTATATGGCAACTATTAAGGGAGACGGGTTACGGGATCTTTGCATCCTCGGTTCCTGCGGGGGATCAGCGCATGGCGAATCTTCAGGCCCTCGCGGACAAGGCGGCGGCCTACGAGAGCGAGAACGCAGGAGGGCTCTACGGCTTTATCGATTTTATAGATGCGGTAAACAGAGGCGGCGGCAAGCTCAAGGCGGGGCAGGTTAAGATGCTCTCAGAGGCCGACGATGTCGTCCGCATCATGAGCATCCATAAGAGCAAGGGGCTTGAATTTCCCTTCGTGCTCGTCTGCAGCATAGGCAGGGAGCTTAAAGGCGATACTCGCAAGAGCAAGCTGATCTTTCATAGGGATTTCGGCGCCGCGATGAGGCTCGTAAAGCCGCGCAGCGGCCTCTATTACAACCCCCTGTCCATGAAGTTGATAGAGAGGCGCATAGAGAAGGATCAGATCGCCGAGGAGATAAGGTTGCTCTATGTGGCCTTTACCCGGGCAAGGGATATCCTCGTTATGAGCGGGGTCTGCAGAAAGCCGGAGGAGAAGCTGAGCGGTGTGCGCGCGATCCCCCCCAGGCCTTCGCAAGGTCTTCCGCGCTATCTGGAGCCGCTGCTCGCGCTTATGCCCGACGAGAATATTCACTTTGTGTCGAGGTCCGATCTGGCAGCCGCCGCGAGCGAAGAAAGTGCCGCAAGGATGCAGCTCGAACGCTATCTCGACGAGGGCTTCGATGTCGACGAGAGTGAGCTTCCCCTCAGCAGGGAGGAGATAAGCAGGAGACTCTTTTTCGACTACAGCCCGGAGGAGAGCGAGTTGCAGAAGCGAAAATACAGCGTTTCGGAGATGGCTGCGGAGCAGCGCGGGGAGGGCTACGAAGGCTTCGTGAGGGAAAAGGGCAGGCTGCCCGATTTTATGGACGAGCGCAAGCTCCTGGATGCTGCAGCGAGGGGCACGGCCTACCACAGGGTTATGGAATATATCCCATTCAGCCCGGAGGGCAAGGATCCCGCGAGCGTAAGGAGTTTTATAGATGCTTTGGTTTCGGAAAACAAATTATCCGCGGCCGAGGCCGAAGCGGTGGACGAGAAGAAAATCTCAGCATTTTTCTCCTCCGAGATAGGCAGGCAGGCTCTTGCTGCCGAGCATCTCATAAAGGAAAAGCCCTTCACTTTGAGGAGCGATTACAAGAGGCGCAGCGTGCTCGTACAGGGGGTTATAGACTGCGCATTTCGAAACGGCGGCGGATGGACTCTGGCGGACTACAAGACCGGGCGCCTCGGCGTAGGGGACGAAGAGGCGCGGCTAGCGGCACTGAAAAATGACTACGGCATGCAGATACGGCTCTACGCGGAGGCGCTCGAAAAGCTCAGCGGCGAGCCGGTGGAGCGGGCCGTGCTGTATATGTTTGAAACGGATGAGGTGATTGAAATTGATATACAACCCTGATATGCACCTGCACAGCTACTACAGCGACGGAGCGGATTCTCCCGCAAATCTTGTGCGGCGCGCGAAGGCGGCCGGCATCGATGTAATATCGATTACGGATCACGACGGCATGGAGGGCGTGGAGGAGGGGGTAGCGGAAGGCAGGGTCCTTGGTATAGGCGTTGTAAGGGGCGTGGAATTTTCCTGCCGCTATTCGGGAAGCTTCGGAGACTGGGACGAGGTTCACATACTCGGGTACGGGATGGATCCTTCGAACGAGCCGCTGAGGGACCTGCTCGCATTTATAAGGGAAAAGAGAGTGGAGAGAAATATTGCCCTTCGCGAAAAATTTGTAGAGCTCGGCTATCCCATGAGCCGGGAGGAGCTCAGGTCATACTCGGAGAACGGTTTCGTAGGAAAGGTGTCTTTCGCAAAATTGCTGGTCGACAGAGGGGTGGCAAAGAGCGTGGACGAAGTCTTTAAATCCGAGGAGCTGCTGAGGCATCCGGAAGTGCGAAAGATTCGAAAGTACAAGCTTCCGGCGGAAGATGCCATAGCAGCTATAAAGGATGCGGGAGGCATCGCGGTGTTGGCTCATCCCTTCGAATTCCCTGCAAGAAGAGGCGAGCGAATCGACGGAGAGGCTTTCCGTGCGACCCTTGGCCTGTTGATAGATAAGCTCGCGGAGACCGGTCTGGCGGGTATAGAGTGCTATTATCCGACGCATAGCGAGGAGCAGACGGAATACCTGATAGGCCTCGCCCGGGATGCGGACTTGCTGGTCTCCAAGGGCTCGGACGACCACGGAGAGGGAGTACGAAGAAGCAAGCTGATGGGTAAATATGCTGTAAGTGCGGATTTGTCTATGTTACAATGGATTGAAGCTTTTATCGCATAGACCTTTGTGATTAGTGTAATCGAGAGTGGGAGCTGTGAAAGATATGCTGATGCAAAAAGAGCGCGAGCTGATAGTTGAATACGGAAGGAAGATGAGCAGCTCGGGGCTCTCTGTGGGAACCTCGGGCAATCTCAGCATCTGCGATCGCGCGACGGGTTACATGGCCATAAGTCCTTCGGGCATCGACTATTTTGAGACAAGGCCTGAGGATGTCGTAATAATGGACCTCGATTCCCATATAATAGACGGGGTTAGAAAGCCTTCCAGCGAGTGGGCTCTGCACAGTGAATTTTACAGGCGCAAGCCGGATATAGGAGCGGTGGTTCATACTCATTCGCTCTACTGTACCGCGTTTGCGGTGCTGGGCAGGGGCCTTCGGGCGGTTCACTATGCGATGGCGGGCGCGGGAGTTGCGGAGATACCTTGCATACCCTATTATCTTTTCGGCAGCGAAGAGCTGGCGAAGGCAGCGGCTGAAGGCTGCGGCGAGGGAATGGCGGTGCTGCTCGGAAATCACGGCCTGGTGGCCTGCGGCGCCGACATCGCTTCGGCATTTTCGCTCGCGGAAAATTGCGAGTATGTGGCGAAGCTGCAGCAACTCAGCGAGAGCATAGGAAACCCCAATCTGCTGACGGACGAAGAGATGGCCCGCGCCATCGAGCGCTTCAAGTCCTACGGGCAGGGTACGAATTTAAAACAGGAAGCATAAGGAGTGATATATGTTAGATTTTGACACGGCGAATCTCAACTTGGGTCAGCTGATAGGGGCGGCTATATTGGTGGTCTACACATTTTTCGGTGTGGTGCCGTTGATGTTGAATGCGATATCTCAATTTACGGTCATGAAGAGATTCAGTGCGGAGATGGTGGACAGGGGAATTATAAAGAAGGAGACCGTGGATGCTCTTCTGCCGAAAAAGCAGGCCGCAGGCGTTATAATATCTGCTCTGACACTTTTTGTGCTGCTTTCGGTCTGTATTAAATCGGGTGGCGATGCCTGGTTTATCGCGGGAATTCCCTTCGGTGTTGCCTTGCTTAAGTATCGCAAAATCCTTGAATTCAACACTCTCACCATAAAGCGCTTCATGAGGAATTTTCAAGGGGAGTACGACGAGAAAAAGCTCAAGAAATATGTCGAAGAACGCTTTTGATTAGATATCGGAAATGCGTATTTAAAGACTGCACGGCAACTAAGAGCCGGCAATATCAGGATGAGAGATGAACAACTTCGATGCCGCTAAAGAGAATAACAGCGCCTTAAGCTCGATGGCTAAATATTTTCATTCCCTCTATGGGCCTGCCAGGGAGGGTGTGCTCATCTGCGATAAAAACGGAAGAATCTTTTACTTCAATTCCGCATACGGAAATTTTATCGGCAAAAATTTGGACGAGCTGAAAGGGCTTCCTCTCAAGCAGATAAGGCCGAATGCCAGAGCGCCGGAAGTGCTGAAAAGCGGAGAGTCGCTTATAGGGATTGTGCGAAAAGAGCACGAAAAGGAGGAGTACTTCTGCAATATTTATCCCATCACCTTGGATGGCGAGGCGGAGAAAGTAAAATCCTTTGAGAAAAGAGAGATAGAATATCTTTTAGCGAAGTACGGGGACAATCTTAGCGGCAAGAAAAAAGTTGCAGAAAAACTCGGAATTTCGCTTGCAACTTTGTATAATAAATTGCAGTAATTCTAAAATAATAGAATTTTGCAAGTATGAACTTCCACTTTTTTAGAATCCCCGCTTTGCGGATACTTTGTGGATATTTTAACAAAAGCCGCCCGAGATTCCTCGTTGCGGCTTCTAAATTTCTGGAATAATTTCTTCGTTGCAGATTCGGATTTGATAATCTTTTTATATAAATTTTTCATTTTGAGATTGTAATTTCATGCTTTCAAAAAAGAACTTCTTCCTATTATCGGTTTTCTCATCGCGAGTGCCCTGAATCTCATCACAGTTGAGAATGTCTCGCTCGGTTCTCTTATGACGGCGGGCATCAGAAGTATTGCGCCCACAGGCGTAATGTTTATTTTCGCAATTTTATTCTTCAGTATTTTAACGGACGCCGGCACATTTAAGCCTATAATCAACAAGGTGCTGAGCGTGGTAGGCAACGATCCCGTCAAGATTTGTGTAGGTACGGTTATTTTGGCTTGCTTTGTGCATCTGGACGGTTCGGGCGCTGTTACATTCTTAATCGTCGTTCCCGCGATGCTTCCGCTCTTCGATGCCATGGGCATGAGCCGCGGATCGCTGGCAACCTGCGTAGCTCTCGGAGCCGGAACCATGAATATCATGCCCTGGGGCGGACCCACCCTCAGAGCGATTACTGCGCTCAACTCTAC
>CAYFMW010000002.1:14740-47684 GCA_964344335.1 uncultured Oscillospiraceae bacterium
ACCCCCGATGCCATAGCGGACTTTTCTAAGGTTGAATTCGAGCAGGTCGGAAAAGACAGGGTGAAGGCATCCTGCGCGACGAGCCACGGCAGACCCGAAACCTTGAAGGTAAGCATAGGATACAGAGACTGCTTCGTAGGCGAGGGAGAGATAAGCTACGGCGGCGAGAACGCGTTCAACAGGGCAAAGTTAGCTGCTGAAATTGTCGAAAAGAGGCTTGAACTTACGGGCGTCGAGCTCGAGGAAGTTCGTTACGACTACATAGGCTTCAACTCGCTCTATAAAGATGCTATATCGAAGGCCTTCTCTCCGGAAATCTTCCCCGAGATTCGTCTGAGGGTCGCCGGAAGGGCAAAGGACCAGAAGAATGCATCCGCCGTAGGCAAAGAGGTAGAGGCTCTATATACCAACGGACCTGCCGCGGGTGGCGGAGCAAGCCAGAAAACTTACGAAGTAGTGTCGATCTGCTCCATCTTTGTGCCCAGAGATACACCGCAGATTAGCATAGAATATAAGGAGGTCTAGTTTATGAAGCTCAAGGAAATCGCTCATTCGAGAACAGGCGATAAAGGCGATATATCGAACATCTCCTTAATCGCTTACAAAAAGGAAGATTATCCTCTTCTCAAGGAGAAGGTTACTGCCGAAAAGGTCAAGGAATATTTTAAAGAGATTTGCAAAGGCGAGGTCGTAAGATACGATATCGATTCGATCATTTCTCTGAACTTCGTTCTTGACAAGACGCTTGGCGGAGGAGTTACCCGCAGTCTGGCTCTGGACAAGCACGGAAAATGCCTGTCCCTGGCATTGCTCGAAATGGAGATATAACTTAAATTCAAACTGCGATGATTAAGGACTTTTGTCGCTATATTCGCCGCAGCGAGAACATTTTATTCACACTCAAAAACCCGGCAAGAGCCGGGTTTTTGAGCTTTTTCTATTTACCGGAGGTTATTACCTGCCTGCGTAAAGCTTTTTATTTGCCGCATCCATCTCAGCCCACATGTCCGCGTGCTTGCTCCTCGTAATTTTCTCGATTACCAGCAGCGTAACTACCATGAGAATGGCCGCTATAATCAGGTTGATTACGACATTCTGGATGATGCCGGCGAGTATGAAGGATACGAATGCTACCGGAGCAACCGTCAGAGCATAAGGTATCTGAGTGATGACATGGTTGAGGTGGTAGCAGTGCGCGCCTGCGGACGACATGATGGTCGTATCGGAAATCGGCGAGCAGTGGTCGCCCATAACTCCGCCCGAGCATGCCGCTGCAAGACCTATGGTGCAGAGGACCGGCTCCACATCGTAGTCGAACACACCGACGACTATGGGGGCCATAATTCCGATCGTGCCCCAGGAAGTTCCTGTTGCGAATGCGATAGCGGCTCCGATGAGGAATATGACCGCCGGGAGGAATTGCTTAAGAGAACCAGCGTCCGCGAGGGCGGCCTTTACAAACTCTTCGGAGAACATCGCCCATCTTGTGAACGCGCATAGCGTCCAGGCGAAGGTCAGGATGAGTATGGGGGCAACCATCTGGATAAAGCCGTTGGGAACGGATTCGAAGCTCTTCTCGAAGCTGATCGTCCTGCGCGCCCAGAAGTAAATGAAAGTGAAGACCAAGCCGATCATGCCGCCCAGCGCCAGTCCGTAGGCCGCGTCGGAGTTTGCGAAGGCATCCGTGAAGGATTCCCCGTCGAAGAATCCGCCGGTCCATACCATTGTGAATATGCAGGCGATGACGATGACGATGACGGGTAGCAGCAGGTCGATTACCGAGATCTTCCTGTCTGCAGGCGCCTCGTAATCGTCAGCACCCGCGAATGGTCTTTCGGGTGTGGTGAACAGGTCGTTCTTAACCTGCGCATTGTACTCGTGGGTGAGCATGGGACCGTAGTCGATGTTCCTTATGGATATGACTACGATCATCAGCAGGGTAAGCAGGCAGTAGTAATTCCAGGGAATCTGCTTTATAAACATCTGGAATCCGTTTACCTTGTCGCTGGTTACATAACCCGCGATTGCAGCTGCCCAGGAAGATATGGGTGCAATCATGCACACGGGGGCTGCCGTGGAGTCGATGAGATATGCGAGCTTCGCTCTGGAAATCTGGTGAGATTCCGTTACAGGTCTCATGACTGCGCCTACGGTGAGGCAGTTGAAATAGTCGTCGATGAATATTAGGGAGCCAAGCAGCATCGTCATCAGCTGCGCGGAAGCTCTCGTCTTAACCTTCTTTTTGGCCCAGCGTCCGAAAGCTTCGGAGCCGCCGCCCTTGTTGAGGAGGTCGGCTACGATACCGAGCTCGACCAGGAAGATGATTATGCCCATGTTCCAGCCGTCGGTCAGATTCGAGAGAAGGCCGAATTGGTCTCCGACGAGCGCCTGAACCGTTAGCCATGGGTTGAATTGAGCATACATCAGGGCGCCCACCAGGCATCCGATAAATAAGGACGAATAAACTTCCTTGCTGATCAGGGCCAGAACTATGGCCACGATCGGCGGAAGCAGTGACCAGAAAGTGCCCGCGAAAGGCGTTTCTGCACCTTCGACGATAATCGGAGCGTCTTTGTACCTCATGCCTAAAAACGCGAGCAATATAACGAGGATTATAATTGCTGCAAAATAGGCTACTCTTGTACGTTTGTTGTCCATAGAGAAATAACCTCCTGTCCTTTTGGGAATTAAAAAACCTTATGCTAATGCAATCCTGTAATGAAATAGTAACAATTGCTAAATTCTTTGTCAAGGCTTTATCAAAGTTAGGGGGCTAAGTCCCCACAAAAAGACCCGGCAGGGCCGGGTCTTAGAGTCTCTATCGAGATTGACGGAAGATACTAGCCTTCCGCATACAGTTTCTTTTTGGCTTCTTCCATTTCAGCCCACATGTCCGCGTGCTTGCTCCTTATGACTCTCTCGATTACGAGCAGCGTTGCTACCATGAGTACACATGCTATTATCAGGTTGAGAATTACATTCTGCATAATTCCCCCAAGTATGAAGGAAACGAAGGATACAGCCGTTACCGTCAGCGCATAGGGAATCTGGGTTATAACATGGTTTATGTGGTAGCAGTGCGCGCCTGAACCGTTAGCCATGAATCGAATTGGGCATACATGAGGGCGCCGACCAGGCACCCGAGGAACAGGGACGAATAGACTTCCTTGCTGATCAGGGCCAGAACTATGGCCACGATCGGCGGGAAGAGCGACCAAAAGGTACCCGCAAAGGGTGTCTACGCACCTTCTACGATGATCGGAGCGTCCTTGTACCTCATGCCTAAGAATGCGAGCAATATAACGAGGATTATAATTGCTGCAAAATAGGCTACTCTTGTACGTTTGTTGTCCATAGAGAAATAAGCTCCTGATAAATAGAAAAAGATAATTACCGTCGGGCCCGAAGTGACCGCGACATCATCTTCAGTACAACACTTATTTAAAATTTGTGTATAAGAATTGTAATATAATTGCAATAATAGGGACGATATGAGTCCGCTTTTGGTTAAATTCGCACAAGAATTTGCATAAAATAGAAATCTAGGTATAAATAGCCTTGAGTTTATTCGTTTTTTGAGTGCTTATGTACTTGCGGGCAGAAATGTTGTATGATATCTTAAAAGTAGAATTATTCAAGTCGATGCCGTGTACGGCGCGCCGCGGGCGCTGCAAATTACCTGCGGTTTTCTGTATAAGCTTAAACATTTCGGCAAGCTGTCTCTTTGCAGCTATGGAGAGGATGGTAATAAATTGTCGCTGGAATCTCTGGATAGGATAAAAAAAGCGGAGGAAGACGCCCGCAAGCTCGTCGATCAGGCCCGCTTGGATGCGGCCGCCATGATTAAAAATGCGGAGTCGGAGGGAGAGGCCTTTCTTCTTAGTGAAAAATCCCGCACGCAGAAAAAACTCGATACTATGATGAGCGAAGCCAAGCTCGATGCCGAGAAGGAGATTTCCGACTTGAGGCAGATTTCGGATGCGCGGCTCGAGGAGCTGCGGAGCTCGGCGAACGCAAAGCTCGCCGATGCCGTAGAATCCGCTTGCGAAAGGATAATGGACGAGCTATGAGCATTGCGAAGATGAAAAAACTCAGCCTAATCGGTCTTGGGAGCGAAAGGACGGAAATTGTACGAAGGCTCCAGAGGCTCGGCTGCGCTGAAATTTCCGAACCTGCGGAGGGTCTGCAGAGCATCGCTCAGGCGCAGAGCGGCCCGTCAGCGAGGTTCGATACGCTGAGGCTCGCAGATTCGGTAATACAACGCTCCTTCGAGGTATTGGACAGACATGCGCCCGAAAAGGGCAAACTGTTCAGTCCCAAGCCTCGTTTTGCCGTGGATGAGTTGATGTCTGCGGAAGGCATTCATCCCGGAGTCGATGCCGCAGAAAAGATTGTGGATCTGGATGGACGCATCAAAAAGCACGATGCGGAGATCCAGAGACTTTTGCTGCGGATCGCCGCCCTAACTCCCTGGAAAGATTTGGATATGCCCCTGGATTTTCCGGGAACGGAGAATGTGGCGACGGCCTTCTGCACTTTTCCAAAAGATGCGGATATGAATGAGGCCTCGGCATCGCTGAAAGAAGCCGCTCCCGAGTCGGAGCTCCTGAGCGTATCCGAGGATAAATCGGTTAGATATGCTCTTCTTATATGCTGGAAGAGCGAAATGCCTTTGGCTCAAACGGCTCTTCGGGACTTCAGCTTCAGCGAAGTGTTCCTGCCCTCGGCTGCGGTCACTCCCGCAGAGGAAATCGCAAACTGCGAGCGGGAGATTGAACATCTTAAGCAACTGGATAAAGAGATTCTGGAAGAGATTGTTCGCATGTCGGACAACAGAGATACCATGAAACTCTCTTCCGACAAGATTTCTACGCGCATGCGCGAGGCGGTCGATCTGCGGAAACTTCTGAATACGGAGAAGACCTTTATGCTTAGCGGCTGGGTGCCCGAGGCCGATTGCGATAAAGTGCGCAGCGCCTTGGATTGCTATACGGTCGATATAAAATTTGAGGATCCCGCTCCCGATGAATACCCGGAGGTTCCAATCAAATTGGAGAACGGTTTCCTGAGCCGCAGCCTCAACTTCGTAACGGATATGTATTCATACCCCGCTTACGACGGTGTCGATCCCAACCCGCTGATGGCACCCTTCTTCATCGTATTTTTCGGAATGATGATGGGCGACATGGCCTACGGCCTCATAATGATTGCGGGCTTCTTTCTGATGACTCGTAAGATGAAGGTCACGGGTTCCGCGAGAACCCTCGCGGAGCTGCTGCTGTGGTGCGGCCTCAGCTCCTTCATCTGGGGGGCGCTTACGGGCGGCTTCTTCGGAGACTTTATATCGCAGTTGCTTAGAATAATAAATCCTGCAAGTACCTTTGAACTTCCGTCGCTGTTTTCGCCTCTTTCCGATACTGTAATGGTGCTGGTGGGTTCGCTTGCAATGGGACTCATTCAAATTTTAACCGGTATGGCTATCAGCATGGCGATGAAGATCAGAGACGGCGATGTTAAGAGCGCCATATTTGAAGAGGGTGCCTGGTATGTCATAATGGCCGGAATCGCCCTTAAGGTTCTGAAGGGTTCAAATATAATGCTATATGCAGGCTTGGCCATGTTGGCCTTCGGTTGCTTTATATCCAACAAGGGCTTTGCGAAGATAAGTTCTCTGTTCGGAGCGCTGTACAACGGCATTTCCGGATACTTTTCGGATATACTTTCGTACTCCAGACTTATGGCACTGATGCTGGCCGGCAGCGTTGTCGCCCAGGTCTTCAATACGCTGGGTGCGATTACCGGCAATGTAATCGGATTCTTCATAATAGCTTTGGTAGGAAATATCTTAAGCCTCGTGCTGAACTTGTTGAGCTGCTATGTGCACGATATGCGCCTGCAGTGCCTGGAGTTTTTCGGAAGGTTTTATAAAGAGGGAGGCAGACCCTTCGATCCGCTGTATGTAAGCGCCAAATACTCAAGTATAGGCGATTGCAATAAATAAGAATTGAAGTTTAGTGAAAATTATTTCCACAGGAGGTAATGTAATGATTGCGTTTTTCGAGTCTAATTTAGGTATTGCCTTAGCTCTATTCGGAGCCTCACTTGCCGCCGCGATGTGCTGCGTGGGTTCGGCCAAGGGAACCGGAATAGTGGGGGAAGCCGCTGCGGGCTTGCTCAGTCATTCTCCCGAGCACTTTTCGAAGTGCCTGATATTGCAGGTCCTTCCCGGGACTCAGGGTCTCTACGGAATCGTAGCCTGGTTCTTCACCCTCTACACGATAGGCGCATTTTCGGGCGGCATCGTGCCCCCGACGGTTGAGCAAGGGCTCAGGATTTTGGCGGCATGTGTTCCGATAGGCTTCGGCGGCGGACTCTCTGCAATAGCCCAGGGGAAGGTCGCGGTTGCATCGGTCAATATCGTGGCCAAGCAGCCTGCGAGCTGGACCCAGGGAATATTCATGTGCGGCGTCGTTGAATTCTACGCGATACTTTCCCTGCTGGCATCCATCATGATGCTCATGAACGCCCTTTAGTACAGAAAAGAGCGGTGAAAGATGAACGGTATAGACAGGATTATTGAGCGCATCGGAGCCGAAGCAAGCCTGAAGGCTGAGGAAATCCTGGCTGAAGCGGGGAGAAGCTGCGAGAAGCTGAAGTCCGAATACGAGCGGCTTGCGGCGGCGGAGAGTGAAGCCGCCCTGGAGAAGGGGCGCGCGCAGTGCGCTGCGCTTAAGGCAAGGATGCTCGGCGAAGAGGACATGAGAAGGCGCAACGAGGTTCTCGCTTTAAAGCAGGAAATGGTCGCGCAGGCATTTGCGGAGGCGGAGGCAGGACTCGCGGGGCTCGCAAGGGCGGAATATGTGGAATTTCTCTCTTCCCTTGCCGCTAAGGCTGCGAGGAGCGGGCGCGAAGAGCTGGTGATGAGCGATAAGGATAGAGCTGAAGTGGGCGAGCTTGTGGTTTCCGCGGCAAATGCAAAATTGGCTGAGCGGAATTCCCGAGCTGAGCTTAAGCTTTCTTCTTTGACGAGGGATATCAGCGGAGGCCTCTTTGTAAAGGAAGGGGATATAGAGACGAACTGCACGCTCTCGGCGCTCATTGCCGGGAGATTTGACGAGCTTACTATGCTCGTGAGCGATAAGTTATTCGGAGAGTCATAATTTAAGGAGGAAGATTTTGTCCAAAGTTAAGGATGAAGATTATCTGTTCCTCTCGGCGATGCTGCGGGCCAAGGAGGCAGGAATGCTCGAATCGGGCGATTTCGCCGCAATGGCGGGCGCCTTGACGGCCGCGGATGCATTGAAGACCGCTCAGGAGCACGGCTATCCGCAGCTGCGGCTGGATACGCCTGCGCATCTTGAAGAGGACTTAAACGCATATAGAAGCGAGATTTACGAGGAGCTCGAAGCCTTACTTGCGGAGCCCGAAATTCTCGATCTCTTCAGGATAAAGTATGACTACCACAACGCTAAGGCCATCGTCAAGGCGAAGGCCCTGGAAGAAAATCCTGACGGCTTGCTTTCCCGGGCAGGGAGAACGGATCCGGATCTGCTGAAGACTTTCCTGGAGGACGAAAATGCTCAGGGATCCATGGCTGATGCCATGAGGGAGGCCGAAGATGTTTTGGCGAGAACTGGCAATCCTCAACTTTCCGATTTCGTGCTCGACAGGGAATATTTTAAGGATCTTGCGATATGCGGGAAGGGTTTGAGCAGCGAACTCGCCGCAGAATATGTGCGCCTGCTGGCGGACGCCGCCAACCTCAAGGCTTTTGTAAGGTCGGCGAGGATGCAAAAGAGCGCGGATTTTCTGAGCCTTGCGCTCAATGATGAAGGGAGCGTGCCTGCGAAGGAGTTTCTCGAAAGCTCCGCGGACGGACTGGCGGATCTCTTCATGTTTTCTCCTCTCGGCGATGTGGCTTCGACAGCGGCGGAAGCGATAGCGGGGGCTTCACTGGCTGCCTTCGAGCTTTCTTGCGATAATGCAATTTCGAGTTATTTCGAAAAGACCGTGTTCGTGCCCTTCGGTGCGGAAGTGGTGATAGCATATCTGGCTGCGCTCGAGGTCGAAATCGGGAATATTCGCATGCTGCTTTCCGGAAAGATCAGCGGAGTGGACAGCGAAAGAGTAAAAGAAAGGCTGCGTGATGGCCATGTATAAGATAGCGGTGATGGGAGGAAGCGACACGGTGACCTGTTTTAAGGCGCTGGGATTTGATTGCTATGCCGTGGACGATGCCGCCGGTGCCGCCGAGGTTTTCAGGAGGGTATCCTCTCCCGAAGCGGGCTATGCGATAGTCTATATAGAAGAAAGCTGCGCTCAGAATTTGGGCGATGAAATAGCTGAGTTTAAGGATAATCCCGCTCTTGCGGTGATACTCATCCCCGGCAGGGACGGTTCCCTGGGCCTGGGGCGGGCGGCTCTTGCGAGCGCCGTGGAAAAAGCCATAGGCTTCAACATTATAGGAGATTAAGAATGAGTGGAAAAGTAATAAAAGTATCGGGTCCGCTCGTCGTTGCGGAAGGTCTGCGGGATGCGAATGTCGCGGATGTGGTCCGCGTAGGGGAGATGGGGCTCATGGGCGAAATCCTCAATATGACGGGGGATCGGGCCTCCATACAGGTCTACGAGGAGACATCGGGCCTCGGACCCGGGGCCAGGGTTGAAACCACCGGATATCCCATGTCCGTAGAGCTCGGACCCGGTTTGCTGGAGAGCATCTACGACGGCATACAGAGGCCACTCACGGATATAATGCGGATATCGGGCGATACCATAGCCCGCGGGGTTTCCGTGCCGGCTCTCAGCAGGGAGAAAAAGTGGGACTTCAAGCCCGTCGCCGCCAAAGGCGCAAAGCTCAAAGGCGGAGACATAATAGGAACGGTGCAGGAGACTGCCCCCATAGAGCACAGGATAATGATTCCTCCGGCGCTTTCCGGAACATTGGAGGATATCAAGGAGGGCTCATTTACGGTCGACGAGGTGGTCGCGACTCTCAGAGCTGAGGACGGAACGCTTCACGAGATTAAGATGGCTCAGCGCTGGCCCGTCAGGGTTGCGAGGCCATATAAACAGAAATTCGTTCCCTCAGAGCCCCTCATGAGCGGGCAGAGGATAATAGATACGCTGTTCCCGCTCGCAAAGGGCGGCACCGCGGCCGTCCCGGGGCCTTTCGGTTCCGGCAAGACCGTAGTGCAGCACCAGCTTGCGAAGTGGACGGATGTGGATGTCGTGGTCTATATCGGCTGCGGAGAGCGCGGCAACGAGATGACGGATGTGCTCAACGAGTTCCCCGAGCTGATAGACCCCTACAACGGCGAACCGCTTATGAAGCGCACCGTGCTCATAGCGAACACTTCCGATATGCCGGTCGCGGCCCGCGAAGCCTCGATCTACACGGGTATTACCATAGCCGAATACTTCCGCGACATGGGTCACGATGTAGCGGTCATAGCGGACTCGACCAGCCGTTGGGCTGAGGCTCTAAGGGAGATGTCCGGAAGGCTCGAGGAGATGCCCGGCGAAGAAGGCTACCCCGCATATCTGGCCAGCCGCATAGCTCAGTTCTACGAGCGCGCGGGGATAGTCGAGTGCGCCGGAAGCGGCGACAGGCGCGGAAGCATAACCGCGATAGGCGCGGTTTCTCCCCCGGGAGGCGATCTCTCCGAGCCCGTATCTCAGGGCACGATGAGGATTGTTAAGGTCTTCTGGTCTCTCGACAGCAACCTGGCGTATGCAAGGCACTTCCCGGCCATAAACTGGCTCACGAGCTATTCGCTGTACACGAGCAATCTGACGCCCTGGTACAAGGAAAACGGGTATGAAGATTTCCTAGCGGACAGCGAAAGGACCATCAGTATACTTCAGGAGGAATCGGCTCTCAACGAGATCGTGAGGCTCGTCGGAAGGGACAGCTTGGGAGCGATGGATCAGCTGACCCTGGAGACTGCCAAGATGATCAGAGAAGACTTCCTGCAGCAGAACGCCTTCGTCGATGTCGATACCTATTCGAGCATAGACAGACAGGCGAAGCTGCTGCGCATAATAATAGAACTCGACAAGCAGGGCAGGAAGGCCCTCGAGGAGGGGGCTGCGATGGATGCCCTGTTCGCCATAGGGGTGCGGGATAGGATAGGTCGCGCAAAATATGTGCCCGACGATGCCTACGACGAGGAGTACCGCGCCATAAGCAGACAGGCGGCGGAAGAGATTGCCGAGCTGGTCGCTGCCGGAGGTGAGAGCAGATGATTAGGGAATATAAGACTATAAGAGAAATCGCAAGTCCTCTGATGATAGTCCGAGGCGTGGAAGGCGTAAGCTTCGACGAGATGGCGGAGATAGAGCTTCCCGGCGGCGAGATTAGACGAGGAAAGGTGCTGGAGATCGACGGAGATAAGGCGATCGTGCAGCTCTTCGAGGACGCAAGGGGCATAAACCTCGCCGAATCGAAGGTGAGATTCCTCGGAAAACCGCTGGAACTTGCTGTCTCCGGGGACATGCTCGGCAGGGTCTTCAACGGCATGGGAGAGCCCATAGACGGAGGTCCCGCGATACTTCCCGACGAAAAGAGGGATGTAAACGGCCTTGCAATGAACCCCGCCGCAAGGGCATACCCTGCGGAGTTTATACAGACGGGTGTATCCACCATAGACGGACTGAACACCCTGGTGAGAGGGCAGAAACTGCCCATATTCTCGGGCTCGGGACTTCCCCACAAGGAACTGGCGGCTCAGATTGCAAGGCAGTCCAAGGTTCTGGGAAAGGACGAGAAGTTCGCCGTAGTCTTCGCTGCGATAGGAATTACCTTCGAAGAGTCGGAGTTCTTTATACAGGACTTCAGAAGGACGGGCGCGATAGACCGTACGGTGGTATTTTCGAACCTCGCAAACGACCCGGCGATAGAGAGAATTTCGACTCCGAGGATGGCGCTAACCGCCGCCGAGTATCTCGCTTTCGATATGGATATGCATGTGCTCGTAATAATGACGGACATCACCAACTATGCGGAGGCTCTGCGAGAGGTATCGGCCGCGAAGAAGGAGGTGCCCGGAAGGAGAGGATATCCCGGCTATCTGTACACGGACCTCGCAACCCTTTATGAGAGGGCGGGCAGAAGGCGCTCGAAGAAGGGTTCGATAACTCTGATACCCATCCTGACCATGCCCGAGGACGATAAGACTCACCCGATTCCGGACCTCACCGGCTACATAACCGAGGGGCAAATTATACTGTCCAGAGAGCTCTACCGCAAGGCGATAGCGCCGCCCGTCGATGTGCTTCCTTCGCTATCGAGGCTCAAGGATAAGGGCATAGGCGAGGGCAAGACGAGGGAGGATCATGCGGGCACCATGAACCAGCTCTTCGCAGCATATGCGAGGGGTAAGGATGCCAAGGAGCTGATGACCATACTCGGCGAGTCCGCGCTGACGGAGGCCGACAAACTCTTCGCGAAGTTCGCCGATGAGTTCGAGCAGCGCTATGTAAATCAGAGCTACGAGGTCGACAGAAACATCGAGGAGACTCTGAATTTGGGCTGGGAGCTGCTTAAGATACTGCCCAGGAACGAACTTAAGAGAATTAAGGAGGAGTACATCGATCGCTATCTCGGGGCGGAAACCGAGTAAACGAGAGGAACTCAGATGGCCACATATACACCTACAAGAATGGTTCTCAACCAGCTGAAGCTCAGGTTGAGGGTTGCCCGAAGGGGCCATAAACTCCTGAAGGATAAGCGCGACGAGCTGATGCGCAACTTCATGGATATAATCAAGCGCAACAGGGATCTTCGCAACGAGGTCGAGGCGGGTCTGACGGAGGCATTTGCCGCCTTTTCTTCGGCGGGGGCCGTCATGTCGCTGGATTTTATGGAGCAGGCGCTCATGTATCCGCGCAGCAAGGTTAAGCTAGAGGTTTCGCGCAAGAATATAATGGGGGTTACCGTGCCCGCATACGCTTTCGATATGCAATCCGAAAACGGCGCTGATGTTCTACCCTACGGCTTTGCTCAGACTTCGGGAGACCTGGACGATGCGATTGCGAAGCTTTCCGAGGTGTTTAAATCCATGCTCGCGCTCGCGGAGATCGAAAAGACCATGCAGATGCTCGCCAAGGAGATAGAGATGACGAGGCGCAGGGTTAATGCGCTCGAATATTCGACGATTCCGGAGTTGGAGGACGCCATAAAATACATATCCATGAAGCTCTCCGAGAACGAGAACTCCACCAAGGTGAGGCTCATGAAGGTCAAGGACATGGTGCTTCAGAAGGCGCACGATTTTCAATATTAGTTAGAACTGCAGTTAAAGAATAAAGAATCGAGCCGCAATCTGAGGGTTGCGGCACGATTTTTTTGACCTAATTGATGTATAAAGATATATAGTATAATATATTAAATATTGACAAAATATACATAATATGGTAATATGTCGTAAATCCTCGGGGCGGGCGCGGAAAAGAGGAGAATATGAAAAAGGAAGATAGCTGCACTTATGAAGTTAACGAGAGCGGTGCCGGTTATCGCTCGGGTGACGGCAATTTCGTCTTCGAGATAAAGAAGACGCTCGGCGTGCTCAGAAAGAGCAACAGCGGCTGGACCAGAGAGCTCAATGTGGTGGCCTGGAATAACAACAATCCCAAGTACGACATCAGAGATTGGTCGCCGGATCACAGCAAGATGACCAGGGGCATAACCTTTACCAAGAACGAAGCCGAGCAGATCTGCAAGTGGCTGTCGCTTGAGCCGGAGGACGATGAAGGAGGCGAAGGGGCTACACAGGCAGAAGCTGGCCTGCCCTTCTGATCGCTTCGGAAGGCCCGTGCCGCCGTACGAAAGAATGCCGGCCGTAATACAGCTTTGCACAAGCTTTCTTGCAATTTGTGCGCGACCCGGCGTCTTTGTATCTGCAATGGGAGGAAAGTTGAGTTTTGCAAGGAGATTTTCCCTGCAGCTCGGAGCTTTCCTCCGTTTCTATTTAAAGCCCGAATTTAAGTTTGAAAGTCTACATGCAATCCGTAATTTTATCTTTTGAAGTCGTCGCTTCGATATTACTGCTGAAAGCGGGCCCGGAAGATGATAAAATACATGTTGTATACTTGTAGAAAGACCGCGCATGCGGCCTTAGGCGGCAGTCGGGCGCGGATTGCGCACGGGTGCCGCAAGAGATTGTGAGTGGAGAAACATATGGGTTATAAAAGTGATATTGAAATTGCACAGGCTGCGGAGATTCTTAATATCGACAAAATCGCCGAAAGTCTCGGCGTAGGCGAGGAGTATCTCGAACATTACGGAAAATACAAAGCGAAGCTCAGTTGTAATTTGCTGAAGGACATGCGGGAGCGGCCGGACGGAAAACTGGTCCTCGTCACCGCCATGACCCCAACGCCTGCGGGCGAGGGCAAGACCACTACTTCGGTGGGTCTTGCCGATGCGATGAGGAGGATAGGCAAGAACTGCATGGTCGCCCTTCGCGAACCATCCCTCGGGCCCGTCTTCGGGATAAAGGGCGGTGCGGCGGGCGGCGGCTACGCTCAGGTTCTGCCCATGGAGGATATAAATCTTCATTTTACGGGGGATTTTCATGCCATAGGGGCGGCCAACAACCTGCTTGCCGCGATGCTGGATAACCATATACATCAGGGCAACGCTCTGGACATCGATCCGCGGAGCATAAGCTGGAAGCGGGCTGTCGATATGAACGACAGGCAGCTTAGAAATATAGTGGACGGCCTCGGAGGCAGGGCGAACGGCGTGCCGAGGGAGGACGGATTCGATATCACGGTCGCCTCGGAAGTGATGGCGGTACTCTGTCTGGCCGGCGATATAGTGGACTTAAAACGCAGGCTCGGCGATATAATCGTCGGATACAATCGGAACGGACAGCCCGTCAGCGCCAGGGATCTGAAGGCGGACGGCGCGATGGCTGCATTGCTAAAGGATGCTATAAATCCGAACCTGGTACAGACCATAGAGCATACCCCCGCATTCGTACACGGCGGCCCCTTCGCAAATATAGCTCACGGTTGCAACTCCGTAGTCGCTACAAAGATGGCACTCAAACTGGCGGACTATGTCGTAACGGAGGCCGGATTCGCAGCGGATCTGGGAGCGGAGAAGTTTTTCGATATCAAGTGCAGGACTGCGGGACTTGAGCCCTCCGCCGTCGTCGTTGTCGCGACTGTCAGAGCCCTCAAATATCATGGCGGCATAGCCAAGGATCGGCTCGGAACTGAGAATCTGGAGGCTTTAGAGAAAGGCCTGCCGAACCTGCTCCGGCACATCGATAATATTAAGGATGTCTACGGATTGCCATGCGTCGTCGCCATTAACGCCTTCCCGACGGATACCGAGGCTGAATTGAAACTGGTCGAAGAAAAGTGCGCGCAGCGCGGTGCCAAGGCCGTTCTTTCGGAGGTCTGGGCCAGGGGCTCCGAGGGCGGAATAGAACTTGCCGAGGAAGTCGCAAGGCTCTGCGAAGAGCCCTCGGATTTCAGATACGCATACGAGCTCGAAGACTCGATAGAGGATAAGCTCGAAGCTATATGCAAACGTGTCTATCGCGCCGACGGCGTGCAAGTTTCCGCCGCTGCCCGAAAGCAGGCGGATCAGCTCTCCGAGCTGGGATATGGCGGACTTCCCGTATGCATGGCGAAGACCCAGTACAGTTTTTCTGACGACCCGAAGCTTCTCGGAGCTCCCGAAGGCTTTGAAATTACCGTCAGAAATCTTAAACTCTCTGCGGGGGCGGGCTTTATCGTGGCCCTCACCGGCGACATAATGACCATGCCCGGACTCCCGAAAGTGCCTGCGGCGGAGCGCATAGATGTCGACGAGGACAGTAGAATATCGGGTCTCTTTTAAGCCGGAACATCGAGGATTTTAAATTAAGATATAAAGTCTCGTTTAAAAACATGAATTACAATCAGGCTATAGCATTTATAGAGGCACCCGGCGCCACGCTCAGCAGGCTCGGCCTTTCGCGCATGAGTCAGCTTCTCGGGCTTCTGGGAGACCCTCATAAAAAACTTAAATATGTGCATATCGCAGGCACCAACGGCAAAGGTTCATGCGCCGCTATGACGGCATCCGTCCTCAAGGAGGCCGGATTTAGGACGGGGCTCTATACCTCTCCCCACCTTCGCAGGTACAACGAGCGCATAAAGGTGAACGGCGAGGATATAAGCGACGAGGATTTCTGTGTCGCTGCGGAGGAGCTTTCCGCCTGCCTCGAGGATATGGAGGATATGCCTACGACCTTCGAGCGCCTCACTGCGATGGCCATCCTTCATTTTGCGAAGAAGGCCTGCGACATAGTCGTGCTGGAAGTCGGGCTCGGAGGAAGGCTAGATGCCACGAATGTTATAGAGCATCCCGAGTGTTGTGCCATAATGAATATAGATTTGGACCACACGGAGATCCTCGGCGATACGATAGAGCTGATAGCGGCCGAAAAGGGCGGGATAATCAAGCCCGGCTGTCCGGTAGTGATGAGCGCTCAGAGCAAGGAGGCTCAGAATGTGATTACAGAAATCTGCGAAGAGCGGGGCGCCTTCCTCGTCTTCAGCGATCCTTTGCAGGAGAAACTGAAAGGACGCGGTCTTTGGGGCCAGCGATTCGATTACAGAGCTCGCAGGGACATAGAGATTTCGCTTCCGGGCACATATCAACTTTCAAATGCCGCGGTGGTGTTGGATATAATAGATGCACTCAAGCGCGGCGCTTGGGAGATACCGGAGGAGGCTGTAAGGCGGGGCATGAAGAAAGCTCATTTCCCCGGACGCTTTGAAGTATTTTCGGAAGATCCGCTCGTGATAGCGGACGGAGCTCATAATCCTAACGGCGCCGCTGAGCTCGCCCGCTGCATTCGGGAGTACATTCCCGAAAGGAATATATATTTCGTCATGGGTGTAATGGCGGACAAGGATTATAAGAGCATACTTCGGATTTTGATGCCTCTCGCGGAGGGGGCAATCACCGTTACGCCCGATTCGCCGCGAAGCCTGCCGGCAGAAAAGCTGGCAAGGATTGTCGAAGAGCAATTCGGCGTCGAGGCGCAGGCTATACCCGATATGAAGGATGCTCTGGATGCGGCGCTCTGCAGAATAGGGCAGGACGAGGCGATATGCATCTGCGGGTCCCTCTATCAGTTGGGAAGTGTGCAGGAATATTTTGAGGCGCGCTGAAGGGCGCAGGGTTAGGATAGGATTAAGGAGGCAAGGGGCAATATGAGAGAGATTGAAGTAAGTGTAAGGACGGAGCCGGGTGCGGCGCCCGAAGAGCGGACTATAGAAGCGGGGAGCAGCCTGGAATCCGTCATGCGGATTTTCGAGGGGCGCTTTCGCTATCCGATTTATGCTGCGAGGCTCAACAATAGAATTGCGGAGCTGACTCAAGTCGTTACGGAACCTTCCGAGATTGTATTCCTGGATACCAGGGACAGCTGCGCCAAGGAGATTTACCAGAGAAGCGTAATCGCCCTGTTCCGCAAGGCGCTTAAGAAAATATTTCCCGAGCACGACATGTGCATAGGCAATTCTCTCAACCGCGGAATCTATACCGAGATAAAAGATCTGAACGAACTCAGCCATTCGGCGACGGAAACGATAGAGGATCTGATGTGGGAGATGGTAAAGAATAAATTGCCTTTCTCGGAGATATATCACGGGGAGGAGCAGGTGGTGCCCCACGCGGGATATCTCAAGAGCTTCGACCTTAAGAAGTACCACGACGGCATAGTCATAAGGATTTCCGAGGATACTTACCCCCACGGGCTTGCGCCTTATGTGGACAATAAGAATCTATACGATGCTTTCGAGATACAAAAGGAATGGAGCATAAAGCTGGGGATAGAAACCTGCGCGGACCTCAACCGTAAGATAGGGGCGGGAGAGATTGACGATATAATACGCATCTCCGAAGCTCTGCAGGAGAAGAACATATCCGACCTTGCGGACGAAATTGTCAGGAGCGGCAGGCGGGTCATACTGATAGCGGGCCCCAGCTCTTCGGGTAAGACCACCTTCGCTTACAGGCTATGCACACAGCTCTGGGTGATAGGTGAAAAGCCCGTATATATCGGTACGGACGACTATTACATAGACAGAAAGCTCGTGCCTATAGGTCCGGACGGGGAGCAGAATTTTGAGAACCTCGATTCCATAGATGTGGCACTCTTCAACGAAAATATAAAGTCGCTGCTCGAGGGAAAAGCGACGGAGCTTCCGCGTTTTCACTTCTCCAGCGGCGAGAGAGTAATGGGCGAGCGCAGGGTTAAGGCCGGTTCGAATACTCCGATAGTAATCGAGGGGATACACGGGCTGAACGAGGCCCTCACCCCCGACATAGCCAAGGAAGACAAGTTTAAGATTTATATAAGTCCCCTGACCCAGATAAGGGTAGATAATTTTACGCGCATACCGTTGACGGATTTGAGAAAGCTGCGGCGCATCGTCAGGGATGCCACCAAGCGCGGCTGGGATGCGAGGGCGACCATGGAGAATTGGCCCAAGGTGCGCGCAGGCGAGGATGTAAATATTTTCCCCTACAGCGACGATGCGGATGCTGTCTTCAATTCGGCATTTGTCTATGAGCTTGCGGCTCTCAAGAAATATGCGGAGCCCATGCTCGAGGGGATAAGCGAAGATGACGAGTATTATTGCGAGGCGAGAAGGCTCCTGCGCCTGCTCAGCCATGTGGAAGAGCTTTCGGACAGCGCTCAGGTTTGCATCGCCGGCAACTCAATACTCAGGGAGTTTATAGGCGGGAGCACGATAGTATAGATGCAGGATTATCTTTCAAAACTTAACGAAAAGCAGTACGAGGCCGCAACGACTACGGAGGGCCCGATTCTTATACTCGCGGGGGCGGGCTCGGGCAAGACCGGCACCATGACCCACCGCATAGCCTACATGATAAAAGACGCCGGAATAGACCCTTATTCGATACTGGCGGTAACCTTTACGAACAAGGCGGCCGCGGAGATGAGGGAGAGGGTTGAACAGCTCGTCGGTCCCGTCCGCGGAATGTGGATACAGACCTTTCACTCGGCATGCCTTAGGATATTGCGAAGTGATGCTGATAAACTTGGATATAATCTTAACTTCGTTGTCCATGACACAGTTGATCAGAAAGCTCTCATTAAAAAGATAGTAAAGGATCTTAAATATGATGAGAGGATATACAATCCTACATATGTGTTGAGGGAGATATCCAATTCTAAAAGTAAGGGTATCTCGGCATCAGAATATGGGCATAACGGTATTCAATTTGATATGCGCCATGAGGAGATATCTGAAATTTATACTCGCTATGAGAAGCAGTTTCACAAGAATAATGCTATGGATTTTGATGATTTGATACTTAATGTTGTAAATCTCTTCGAAGAGTTCCCGGAAGTCTTAGAGCATTACCGCAAAAAGTTTCGCTACATAATGGTCGATGAGTATCAAGATACGAACATGTCTCAGTATGATTTGTTGCGGTATCTAGCAGGAGCGCACCGTAATATTTGTGTCGTGGGCGATGATGACCAAAGTATATATGAATGGCGAGGAGCGGATATCCGAAACATACTGGAATTTGAAAAGGATTTTCCGGGAGCGAAGGTCATAAAATTGGAGCAGAATTATCGCTCGACCTCTAATATACTTGGTGCTGCTCACAGCGTTATATCTAAAAACAGATCGAGAAAGGCAAAGAAGCTCTGGACCGATGCCGGTGCTGGAGAGAAGATAGAGTATTACCGGGCAAGCGACGACAGGGAGGAGGCGCGCTGGACGGCGGAAAAGATAAAGGCGCTGATGAGGAAGGATAGGTCGCTGAATTTTTCCGACTTCGCCATACTCTATCGCACGAATGTTCAATCCAGGCGCTTTGAGGAGAGCTTTTCCGGCAAGGATATTCCCTATCAGGTGCTCTCGGGGCTGCGCTACTACGACCGCAAGGAAATCAAGGACATGATGTGTTATATGCGGCTCGTGCTCAATCCCGACGACGATACTTCCATGCTTCGGATAATCAACGAGCCCAGGCGCGGAATAGGGGACAAGTCCGTGCAGAATCTTCAAGCAATCGCAGCCTCTTTGGGATGCTCCCTGGCGGAGCTTTTGACGAGGCCCGATGCCCTTGCGGCTCTGTCCGCAAAGGCGGCCGCGGAGGCCGAAAGGCTCGGTGCCCTTATAAGCTCTCTCAATGTCGAAAGCGAGAGGCTGAGCGTCGAGGAAGTATATGACATATTGCTCGAAAAGAGCGGCTACCTTAAGGCTCTGGAAGATGCGCAGAGCGTCGAGGCGGACGGACGCATAGAGAATATAATGGAGTTCAAGTCCGTCATACTGGAGAAGAAGAAGGAGGCGGAGGCCTTCGACGAGCCCTTGACCCTTCAAAATTTCATGGAAGGAATCGCCCTTATGGCCGATGTCGATAACCACGATCGAAGCCAGGATGCGGTCGCGCTCATGACCCTGCACTCTGCCAAGGGGCTCGAGTTTCCGGTGGTGTTTATGCCCGGTATGGAACTCGGGATATTTCCGAACTACAGGAAGTTTGATGAAAATGAGGGAATCGAAGAGGAAAGGCGACTTTGCTATGTTGGAATGACTCGCGCTAAAAACAGATTATTTATGAGTAGCGCTGAAGAGCGTACGCTTTACGGTAAGAAGGACAATAGCGTGGAATCTCCCTTTCTTCATGAAATTGATAGAAAGTATCTTAGCGGAGATGCTCTCTACGATAGAAAGGATCCGGGTCTCTCTTTCGACAGGTACGATTCATATGCGCCTTTTAAGAAAGGTCCTTACATATCGCCTCTTGCGGAGGCCGCGGAGCTGAAGAGGCAGGCGCGAAGGGCGAGGAAGGATACGCTCGAAGGGGAGGAAATCTCCGCGGGCGAACAGGTCGAGCATCCGAAGTTCGGAACGGGTACTGTCATCGAGTGCAAGGGAAATGTAATCACCGTTATTTTTGATGAGTTCGGCACCAAGAAACTCGCAAAGGACTTGGCACCGCTTAAAAAGATAGAGGGATAATAATATTATGACGGACCCTAAAAAAAGAATGGAAGAGCTCTACGAGCTCATCGCGTATCACAACGACAGATATTATAATATGGACGATCCGGAGATTTCCGACTACGAGTACGACAGGCTGAGCCTTGAGCTGCGGGATTTGGAGGAGCAATATCCCATGTTTGCCCGCGAGGATTCGCCTACCAAGAAAGTGGGTGGAACCGCGAGGCGGGAACTGCGCAAGGTCGAGCACGATGTGCCCGTAATCTCTCTGCAGGATGTCTTTGCGAAGGAAGATATCTTTGCCTTCGTTGAAAAACTTTCATCCGAACTTGGCGAAGTGAATTTTGAGGTTGAGAGAAAAATAGACGGCCTTTCGCTTGTTCTGCGCTACCGTTACGGAGAGCTGGAGGAAGCGATAACGAGAGGAGACGGAGTAATCGGCGAGAGCGTCTACGAAAACGCTCTGGTCGTTCGAAGCATACCCAAAACCATTCCCGAAAAACTTCCATATGTAGAGGTTCGCGGTGAAGTCTATATGTCCTCGGAGAGCTTCGAGGCCTTCAACAGGCGCCAGGAGGAGGCGGGCGGAAAAATTTATAAAAATCCCCGCAACAGCGCTGCCGGAACCATGCGGCAGCTGGACCCGCAGGTCGTCAGGGAGCGCGAGCTCGACATGTTCATCTTTAATCTGGAGATCTGCGAAGGCAGGAGCTTCGAAGGCCACAGGGAGTCTCTCGAGTGGCTGGAGTCTCAAGGTTTTGTTATAAGCCCCGGCATGGTTCGCGCAAAGACCGCGGAGGAGGTCTGGGCCGCGATAGAGAACATAGGCAATACTCGCTACGATTTGAATTTCGGAATCGACGGAGCCGTAGTAAAGGTGGACAGCTTCGCTCAGCGGGAACAGCTTGGCTTTACCAGCAAGGTGCCCCGCTGGGCGGTGGCCTATAAGTATCCTCCCGAGAGGCAGCGGACCGTCGTAGAAGATATTATAGTCCAGGTGGGCAGGACAGGTCGCATGACCCCCCTCGCAATCCTCACGCCTGTAAAAATCGCCGGCAGCACCGTATCCCGGGCAACCTTAAACAATCAGGATTACATAGACGAAAAGGATATAAGAATAGGCGACAGCGTGGTAATTCAGAAGGCCGGAGATATAATCCCCGAAGTTCTGGAAGTTATAAAGGACAAGCGCCCCGAAGGCGCGCAGCCCTTCCGGATGCCGGAATTTTGTCCCGCCTGCGGGTCTCCCGCGGAGCGCGAAGCCGACGGCGTACATTTGCATTGCACGGGCACGAGCTGCCCCGCGAAGGACAGCAGAGCTTTGGAGTACTTCGCCAGCAGGCCCGCGATGAATATAGACGGCCTCGGCCCCGCCGCAGTTGAAGCATTGATTTCCGAGGGATATGTCAGGACCCCTGCGGACTTTTACAGGCTCGGCGAACATAGAGAAAAACTTATCCACGACGGGAGCGTCGGAAGGGAAAAATCCGTGGATAATCTGCTCGCGGCGATAGAAAGATCCAAGCAGAACGATCTTGCCAGGCTCATAACGGGACTCGGAATACGAAATATAGGAAGGCAGGGCGCCAGGCAGCTCGCATCGCATTTTAAGAGCATGGAAAGGCTCGCAGCCGCGGAGGAGGCGGAGCTTCTGGATGTACCCGATGTCGGAGCCGTAACGGCGGCGGAGATACGGAGTTATTTTAAAAGTCCTGAAAACAGGCGGCTCATCGAGGAGCTGGCGGAGCTCGGCGTCAACATGAGCGCGGAGTCGGATTCTTCGGGCGACAAGAGATTTGAGGGAAAGACCTTCGTGCTCACGGGCACTCTTCCGAGCCTTAAGAGGGACGAGG
Source organism: uncultured Oscillospiraceae bacterium (assembly GCA_964344335.1). GTDB lineage: Bacteria > Bacillota > Clostridia > Peptostreptococcales > Anaerovoracaceae > RUG11894. The sequence goes on from CAYFMW010000002.1 coordinate 36,598, forward strand.
CCGGGGCGATTATAGAGTCCTTCGGCGGAAAGACTTCCGGCAGCGTATCCTCAAAGACCGATTATGTGCTCGCAGGAGAGGCCGCGGGCAGCAAGCTTACGAAGGCTCAGGAGCTCGGGATTAAAATAATCGACGAGGCCGAATTCCTTGAAATGATAAAATAACTCCGGAAGTAGCTTGCAACGGCGGGAGCGTGTCCGCAGTGCAAGTCGCGACCGAGCACTTCCCTTGTAGCCCATTGCCAAAAACCGGTCTTTAAACTATAATATGCGGGAAAGCTTAATTGCCTCGGATTAGCTTCGCCGGTCCAGCCGGGCCCTGCGCAATAAGAATCTGTGAACCTCGTCAGGTCCGGAAGGAAGCAGCGATAAGCGGAAGCTCTTATGTGCCGCAGACAAGTCTGGTTCGTCATCGGCGGGGCTAATCCGGGGCAATTTTACGGGAAGGAAATATCATGTATCAGGCCTTATACAGAAGCTATAGACCCGAGACCTTCGACGAATTGATAGGTCAGGATCAGGTTAAGAAGATATTGACCAACCAACTGGCATCGGGAACCACCGGGCATGCCTATCTTTTCTGCGGGACCAGAGGCACCGGCAAGACCACCACGGCGAGGCTTTTGGCCAAAGGTCTCAACTGCAGCTCGGAGGGGATACGCCCCTGCGGCAAATGTCCCAACTGCCGCTCCATAGCCGAGGGCAACTTCGTCGATGTGCTGGAGATGGACGCCGCATCCAACAGGGGTGTGGACGATATAAGGGATCTTCGCGAAGAGGTGAACTTCCCGCCTATCATGGGGCGCTGCAAGGTTTATATAATGGACGAGGTCCACATGCTCACCAAGGAAGCGACCAACGCATTCCTGAAGACCCTGGAAGAGCCTCCCGAGAAGGTCGTCTTTATACTTGCGACCACGGAGCCCGAAAAGCTCCCTGCGACGATACGCTCAAGGTGCATGAGGCTCGATTTTCGCAGGGTCGACGAGAAGCTGATGGTCGAGCTCTTCGAGCGCATCTGCAGGCAGAGCGGCCTGAATGTCTCCAGGGATGCGCTCGCGCTAATCGCGGCGAATGCTGACGGTTCGGTTAGGGACGGCCTGTCGATACTCGACAGATGCTCTTCGCTTCCCGGCGAAGTCGGAAGGGACGATGTGCTCGATCTGCTCGGAGCGGTCGGAATAAACAGCTATCTTAAGATTACGGACGAGGTGCTGTCCTCGAATACGGGCGCTGCATTGTTGAGTTTTGCGGATGCCCTTTCCGAGGGGACGGATGTAAGGCGCTTCTGCGCGGACTGGATAGAGCATTTCAGAAATCTCATGATAGTTAAGTTCAGCGATGAACCTCAGAATATGCTCAATCTCTCCGTCGAGAATATCGACAGATTGAGGGATCAAGCCTCCCGCATAAGCAGCGGGAAGATTCGCGAATGCATAATCAGGCTTTCGGAAACCCTTTCCGAGTCGAGATGGTCGCCCTATCCGAGGGTGCTCGTCGAGCTTGCGATAGTGCTCATGAGCTCTGCGGACGAACGGGCGGATTCAAGCGCACCCCCCCCTGTGAAAGAGGAGGAGCGTAGCTCCGAGAAGAGCGCAAAGCGCGACAAGACCCCGAAGAAAGGCTCCGGCAGCGGTGAGATTCTGTGGTTGAGGGTTATGGGAGACGACAGGGTGCCGCCCATGTTCAGGCTGGCCGACACGAGTTTTGTGCATATGAGCGAGCATGAATTTACGGTTCGGGCGGGCGACAGCGTAATAGAAGCCCTGCTCGGGAATAATTCGCAGACGCTCGAGGAATTGTTGAAGGAATACGGCGGCAGAGAGTTGCGCCTAAAAGTTATAAGACAGGAATGACAGGAGAAGAAAATGGGTAGAGGAATGAAGGCCGGCAAGAGATCCGGCGCGCGCAAGCAAAACCGCGACAATCAGATGGCTCAGATTCAGGCGATGCAGAGCCAGATGGCCGCAGCGCAGGAGAGGGTCGAGACTCTGGAGGCCGAGGCGGGAGCGGGCGGCGGTGCCGTCAGCGTGAGGGTCAACGGCAGACACGAACTGGTGAGTGTTAAGCTCGAGCCGGATATTGTCGATCCGGACGATATAGAGATGCTTCAGGATCTGATAATCGCCGCCACCAACGAGGCGATGAGGCAGGTCGACGAGCTGGCTTCGGCGGAGATGTCCAAACTTACAGGCGGCATGGGATTGCCTCCGGGGTTGCTGTAAATGAGATTCTATGCCAAGCCTCTTGCGAGGTTGATTGAGGAGCTCGGGAAGTTGCCGGGCGTCGGGAGCAAGAGCGCCCAGCGTCTGGCTTTTCATATACTTTCTATGTCTCAAGCAGAGGCGAATCAACTCGCCGACGCTATAAGCGAGGCCAAGGCCCAGATGAAATACTGCTCCGTCTGCGGCAATCTGACGGACTCCGACCCCTGTGCCATATGTTCGAATCCTTCGCGGGACCCACGCACGATATGCGTGGTCGAAAACCCCCGCGATGTTGCAGCCATGGAGAGAGTCAGGGAATATAAGGGGCTCTATCAGGTTCTTCACGGGGCAATCTCGCCCATAGACGGGATAGGTCCCGACGACATCAATATAAAGTCGCTCATAGTGCGGCTTCAGGAGAATCCCGATATCGAGGAAGTTATACTCGCAACCAATCCGAATATCGAAGGCGAAGCCACCGCTATGTATATAGCCCGCCTGATAAAACCGGCAGGAATAAAGGTCACCCGCATCGCCCACGGAATACCGGTCGGCGGCGATTTGGAGTATGCGGACGAAGTTACCCTCTCAAAGGCGATGGAAGGAAGGAGAGAACTGTGATGCTTTCGCAGGATTACAGGCGCAGTCTGGAGGAGAACATCTCGGCGATGCCCGGGACGGCGGCGATGTATTATCGCAATTTGGAAAGCGAGGAGAGCTTTTCCTTCAACGGAGCGGAGCCGATAATGGCGGCTTCCGTAATAAAGCTTCCTATCTTCCTGGAAACCCTTAGGCTTGCGGAGGGCGGAATCCTCAGTCTCGATGAGGAGATACTCTGCAGGGAAGAGGACAAGGTCGGAGGCTGCGGGGCGCTCAAGGCCTTTCCGGGGGAGTTTGATGTACCCCTAAGGACCCTCGCGGAGCTGATGATAACGATCTCCGACAATACGGCCACAAACTTAATAATCGATCGCGTGGGCCTGCCTGAGCTTCAACGCGGCTTTGAGGCGGCCGGGCTGATTGTAACGAGACTGAGGAGAAAGCTCTACGATGCTCAGGCATCCGCGATGGGGCTTCAGAATACGATTTCGGTTTCGGAGATAGGCATGCTGCTGGAGAAGCTTTTCAGGGGAGAGTGGGTCAAGCCCGCGGTTTCGGAATATGCTCTGGAAACGCTATTAAGACAGCAGATAAACCATAAAATCCCCGGATATATAAAGGGATTTAATGCGAGAATAGCTCATAAGACGGGAGAAGATAGCGGAATCTCCAACGATGTAGGCATAGTCTACGCGAAGCAGCCCTTCGTGCTCTGCTTTGCGGCTCAAGGGACGGATGTGCCGCGCTGGGAGCGCTTCATAAGAGAGACTTCCCTGGAAATATTTGAAAAATGCGGAGGAGCAGCTGAAAAATCATGATAAATTCTTATCTTGCGGCCCCGAATCGGGTCGCCTTTTCAATATTCGGAGTGGATATTATGTGGTACGGCATCATGATAGCGACGGGGATGATCCTCGCGCTGATGCTCGGATACTACAGGGTTAAGAGGCACGGCTTAAACGAAGAATATGTCATCGATATAGGCCTTGCCTGCCTTCCTTTCGCAATCGTCGGAGCGAGGCTGTACTATGTAATATTCAGTTGGGATCTGTATAAGGATAACCTTTTGCAGATATTCAACCTGCGTGCCGGCGGGCTCGCCATACACGGGGGGCTCATCTTCGGAGTGGGGCTTGGGCTCTTAATGATGAAGAGGCGCAAGCAGAATGTCATACAATGGTTGGATCTTTCACCTCCATCCATAGCTTTGGGCCAGGCAATAGGTCGCTGGGGCAACTATTTCAACGGTGAGGCTCACGGTACGCCCACCGATCTGCCCTGGGCCATAGAGGTCGACGGGGTTATGGTGCACCCGACCTTCCTGTACGAGTCGCTCTGGTGTTTCTTCCTGTGCTTCTTTTTGTGGTGGTATCATGACAGCGGCCGCAGAAAGTTCGAGGGGCAAATAATCAGTCTGTACCTTATACTATATTCGGTGGAACGCTTCTTCGTGGAGGGTCTGAGGACGGATTCGCTGATGATAGGCTCGCTGCGCCAGGCACAGATTATAAGTGTCTTCCTCGCATTGCTGGGTGTCGTATGCTGGGTCGTCTTTTCGAAGCGCGATGCCCGAATGAAGGCGGCGGCAGCGGAAGGTATTTGCACGCAGGAAACTGCGGAATGCGGGCAAGAAAAATCCGCAGCCGAAACTGCGGAAAAGATTAGCGCAAGCGAAGCCTCGGAGCAAAGCTCCCCGATTGAATGATGCCGAGCTCTTACAGACTCCTACTTATCCTTCTTGTCTTTAGTGAGCTTTGCAAGACCGGCGGCGGCGTTTACTATGTGAGTTATCGCGCTCACTCCGCTCTTGTTTGAGGAAATCACTTTGCTGATCTCGCTTACAGAGCCGGAGATATTTGAAACTATTTCGTGAGCACTGTCCACGCCTTCTCTGGTTACAGAACTCATATGAGCGAGGTCCTCGAGGGCGCTCGATAGGGCTTTCATACCTGGAAGCAGCCTTGCGAGCAGAACTATAATGTAGATAATGGCAACGATGGCCACGATAAGCAATGCACCCAGAAGAAGTTCCTGAAGTGTAATTGTGATTGTAATAGGCATTTGAGTCCTCCTTTGTACGCTGTCTATTCAATTATCTGATTTCCCGTCGGATTTTACAAGTGTTGTTTTTAATTCACCTTACAGTTATAATTATATATGCTTCTATATGTTTTTGGAGGGTAATTTGTCTAGATATATAATTCATAAATCGGGCCCTCTCAGAGGAGAGGTGGAAATCTCGGGTAGCAAGAATGCGGTCCTCCCGATTCTTGCCGCGACTTTGCTTGTGGATGAAGTCTGCGAGATTTACTATGTTCCGCGCCTTCTGGATGTGGAGGTTATGTGCGATATACTCCGTTCGGTGGGTAAAATCGTCGAAACCGACTGGGAGGCTCACACTATAAAGGTAATCCCGGGCGAAAGCACCGGGTCGGAGGTTCCCCACGAGCTGGTCAAGCGCATGAGGGCCTCCATATTCGTTATGGGGCCGCTGCTCGTTAAGACCGGCTATGCCAGCATATCTCTTCCCGGAGGCTGCAGCATAGGAAACAGGCCCATAGACCTTCACAACAAGGGCCTGCGCACGCTCGGCGCTAAGATAATGAGCGACGGAGGAAGGGTGGAGGCCAGCGCGATTTACGGGCTTAAGGGTACGCTCGTCTATCTGGACTTCCCCAGCGTGGGCGCCACGGAAAATATTATGATGGCCGCTACGCTTGCGCGTGGAGTAACTACGATAGAGAACGCGGCGGAGGAGCCCGAGATCGTCGACCTCGCGAACTTCCTAAACAAGATGGGTGCGAAGATAAAGGGCGCCGGTACGGATACCATAAAGATAGAGGGCGTTGAGAGGCTTCACGGAGCGAAGCATACGGTAATTCCCGACCGCATAGAGACCGGCACCTTCATGGTCGCTGCTGCGATTACTCGGGGGGATCTGCTGATTAAAAACTGCGTTCCCGACCATGTGAGGCCGGTGATAGCCAAGCTCATAGAATGCGGCGCCATAGTGAACGACGAGGTGGATGGCCTCAGAGTGAGGGGAGATATCAACAATTTGGTGGCCACCGATATCAAGACTCTCCCTTATCCCGGTTTTCCGACGGATATGCAGGCCGTCTTCATGGCTCTTTTAACTACAGTGGACGGCACCAGCGGGGTAATCGAAACGGTATTTGAAAACAGGTTTATGCATGCCTCGGAACTCTCCCGAATGGGAGCCAACATCAGAGTCGAGGGAAGGAAAGCGGTCGTGCCCGGAAATAAGCACAAACTTGTCGGTGCTTCCGTAATAGCGACCGACCTCAGAGCAGGAGCCGCCTTGGTCCTTGCAGGCCTTGTAGCCAAAGGGACGACGGAACTTCACGAGGCTCAGCACATAGAGAGGGGCTACGAAAACTTCCCGGAAAAGCTGAATGCTCTTGGAGCAAAGATAGAGAGGTTTGAGGATTAAGCTTTTCTCCGGGAGCAGGTCCCGGGCTTGTCAAGGAAGTTTATCCAATATTTCGTATTTTCCTCCGAGTCTTTTATAGTCGGCCAGGAAATTGCGATAGACTTTCTCCGGGCAGCGTTCGTCATCGAGTATAACAGGTTTTGGCAGGCAGCCCGCCGCGAGTGCCATGGACATAAAGATCCATGGATCGCCTTTGCAGTCTATCAATGTGTCCTCGGGGTAATCGAAATTTTCCCGTTTCTGCATCTTTATTCCGTCTTCCGTTGCCTGCGCCGAAACCCCGAGAGCCTTTACGCACTCAGCCACCGCCTTTAGCCTGTCGGTCTCTTCAAATTTGAGCTGGGGTACGCCCACTATGTCCATCCCCGAGCCCTTGGAAGCGCCGAATATCGCGTAAAGGCATGCCAGATTTGGGCAGCCGGAAGCATCTACATTCAGGTATTTTACATCGTGGCGCAGCAGGGACATGGCGTATTTGAAATTCCTGTACATCTGCACGGAATTTGCGGGCAGTCCGATCACTCTCACCAAATCGTCGTCGCTCTTAGAAAGGCATCCCGCGCAGGCCCACATCGTGCCCAGCGCCCAGTCATTTTCCGGGGCGATTGTGCCGGGGCTCTTGTACACCTGTCTTCCGGGCACTCTAAAGCCGTATTCGGTAATCTCCGCGCTAACTCCGAATTCTTTCATGCTGCTCAGGGTGATGTCGATATAACTGTCGTCGATCAGAGGCGAGGAGAGCTCTATTTTACTGTCGCTTCTCAAGAGGGGCAGAGCCATAAGAGCTCCGCTGATGTACTGCGAACCCTCGTCTCCGGCGAAGACATAGTCTCCGGGTTGAAGGGTCCCCGTCATGGTCAGCGGAAAGTTGAAGTTCGAAAATTTAATCCCCCGAAGGGCCATCCTGCTGGACAGCGGTATGAGCGTTCTTTTCAGTAAAGTGCCACTCGCCTTGCATTCGGCATCCATTCCCATCGCCGCAATTACGGGAAGCAAAAGGTGAGCGGTGGTGCCGCTCTGCTTAAAATTGAGTTCTACTTTCGGTACGGGGCTTGTTTTTGGGAAGGGATGCAGCTTAATTTCTCCGCCGGGCAGCCGCTCGACGGTGCAACCGAGTTCCTTCAGACATTCCAGGGTCGTATCTATATCGTCGCACTCGGGAAGATTTCCAATCGTCGTGGGTGCGGTCGAAAGCGCCGCCGCAACCAGCAATCTATGGGCGTGGGACTTCGACGGCATCGCTTCGATATCGCCTTTAAAAGTTGTCGGATAAATTCGTATCATTTACGCCTCCCGCCGCTAATTATAGCTGTTTAAATTTTGCCAGTCAATCAGCTGAGGGCCTGACACTGCTGCCAGCGAAGCCCGATTGGAAAAAGGCGACTGCGATGTCCTTATTGTGGTATAATTTTAAATAACACTTCTGAGTCAAATTTGGAGAAAAGTAAATGGAAATTACTAAGGAAGAATTAAAATACCTTAAATTGCTTGCCGAGGAATATGGCACAATCGAAAAGGCATCTACGGAGATTATCAACCTCAACGCGATTCAAAATCTTCCCAAGGGTACGGAACACTTTTTAAGCGATATACACGGAGAATACGAATCATTTTCTCACATATTGAGGAACGCCTCGGGGAGCATAAAGATTAAGATAGATGAAAACTTCAGCGACATGACCCCGGCAGAGAGACGCAGCTTTGCCACCTTGGTTTACTATCCGGAAGAGAAGCTGGAAATATTGAAGAAGGAGAAGACGGATCTTCCGAAGTTCTATCGGGATACTCTCCACAGGCTGCTCGTCCTGCTGGAGAGGGTCTCCATTAAATACAGCCGCTCCTATGTCAGAAAGCAGATGAAGAAGGAATTTGCATACATGACCGAGGAGCTGCTCTACGGAAGCAGCAGCAGCGCTCAAGGGAGGGCCGAATACAGAGACTCGATAATCGATTCGATTATCGATGTCGGCATTGCGGACAATTTTATAACGAGCCTCTGTCAGCTTATATCGAGACTTTCCATATTCAAGCTCCATATTCTGGGCGATATTTACGACAGGGGTCCGGGAGCCGATGTGGTGATGCGAATACTCAGGAACTATCACAGTGTCGATATACAGTGGGGTAATCACGATATACTCTGGATGGGAGCCGCCGCAGGCAATATGTCCTGCATCGCCAATGTCATCAGGATATGCACGAGATACGACAATCTTCATACCCTGGAAGTCGGATACGGCATTTCCCTGCGCTCTCTTGTAACCTTCGCGATGAACACTTACGGAAACGACCCTTGTCCGAATTTTAAGGCCGTAGCATCGGTAAGGGATGCCATGTACGACGCGGATATCGAGTCGCTTTCCAAAATTTCCAAGGCCATAGCCATCATGCAATTCAAGCTGGAAGGTCAGCTCATAGAAAAGCATCCTCATTACGAGATGGAGGCTCTGAGGCTGCTCGACAAAATAGATTACAATAACTACACCGTCAACATAGACGGGCAGGTATACCCGATGAACAACAACTTCTTCCCGACTATAGATCCCAGCGATCCGTACAAGCTCACAGACGAGGAGGAAGCGGTCATGAACCGCCTGCAGAGAGCTTTCCTCGAGAGCGAACTGCTTCAGGAAGATGTTAAATTTCTCTTCGCTAAGGGCAGCATATATAAGCGCGTCAACGGCAACCTTCTTTTCCATGGCTGCATGCCGCTGACGGAAGAGGGGGAATTTGACAATATCAGGACCTCCGACGGATATATGAAGGGCAAGGAATGGTTCGATTATGCGGAGAGGCTGGTCAGGACCGGTTACTTCGGAAAGCCCGATGACGAGAATAAGGATAGGGGCGTCGACTTCTTCTGGTATATGTGGTGCGGCTATAAGTCTCCGGTATTCGGTAAGCGCAAGATTACAACCTTTGAGAGACTCTTCGTAGAGGATCAGAGCACCTGGAACGAGCCTAAAAATCCTTACTACAAACTGATTGAGGAACCCGGGGCCGAAGCTGTCGTCGAAAGAATCCTCAGAGAGTTCGGCTGCGATGTGGAAGAAGGAGTGATCATAAATGGCCATATGCCCGTTAAGGCGGGAACTAATCCCATAAAGGCAGGCGGCAGAGCCATCGTCATAGACGGCGGTTTTGCAAAAGCCTATCAGAAGACAACGGGGATAGCAGGATATTCGCTGGTGCATAATTCCTACGGCTTTATACTCACCGCTCACGAAGCCTTCGAATCTCGACGCAAGGCGGTCGAGCAGGAGTTGGATATATATTCAACCCAGATTGCGAAGGAGGATGTGAGCAAGAGGATACTCAACAAGGATACCGATCAGGGTGAGGATATGCAGCAGAGGATAGACGATCTTAAGATGTTGCTTAAGGCTTACAGGACGGGCTTGATTACATAGTCCGTGGACAGATAGGGGGCATAATGAGCAGGAAATTTTCAAAGTTTTTATCGGCCTTGCTGGCGCTGTGCCTGATTCTCTGTTCGGGTTCGATTGCCCATGCTCAGGAACTGAGCTCCCAGGAGGCTATCGACAGAGTTTTTGCGAACATAGAGCTGAACTCGGCCCTCATACGGAGCCATATCCCTCCTAAGGAGCCCGCGGTCGACGGCTTCACGGACGAACAGGTCCTCGATTACTTTATGGAAGTAGCCTATAAAGGGGAGTACGAGGGCGACATACAGTTCTGTCTGCGCTACGAGAAGCCGATATACTACGCGGTTTACGGAGAGCCGGGCGAGGAGGATCTGGCGAAACTGGATGCCCTCGTTGCCGCGCTCAACGAGGTGGAAGGGTTTCCCGGCATGTTTGCGGAGGCGAATCCCGACAATGTGAACTTCGAGATATATTTTTCCTCTGAGGAATATTATGAGAGCAATACCGGTATCTTTGTCGAGGACAACTCCTGGGGATACGCTACAGTCTACTATTACACTTTAGCAGAAAATTTCGGCACGATATCGAATTCATATGTCTGGATAAGCGACTATGCGGGGCCTCAGGAGCCGGACAGAAATTCCATAATCTGCGAGGAAGTCGTGCAGGCTCTGGGGATGCTCAACGACCCGACTTACGGTTATTACAGTATATTTGACGCGAACAGAAACGATTGCAGTTGGCCTTCCGCTCTGGATTGGGCGGTTATAAGGACGCTCTATCACCCGAGCATGCGCGCGGGAACCGACAGGCAGAGCGGCTTGGAAAAGGCGAGACAGATAATAGATGAGATGTAGCGGATAGTTTTTCCCGATTGCCGAAAAGCGCCTGGAATTACAGTCCCATTTTGTTCGGTACGCTTGCAGACAGGCTGGCGCCGGCTGAACTAAGATAACATATGAGATAAGCGATTAAATTCCTCCCGAAAGGGAGGAATTTTGGTTTGTTGCCTCGCAACAATTCCCGGCTGTAAAATCAGGTTTTTGGACCCATTTTCCCCCTTAAATTGAAAAAAATAGTGACATGCAACAACGGATTATTTGACTTAATTTTGACTTAAACATGATGTTGGATTTTACATAGCAATTATACAATCGAAAGGAACAAGCCTAAAACGATTGAAAAAGGAGAATAAAAAATGAAAAGAGGTAAAGTTCTAAAAATAATTACAGCAATTTTGCTGGTAGCGCTTCTGGCAGGCTTTATGGTCGCCTGCGGACCGAAGGACGAGGGGAAGACCCCTGTCTGCGAGCCCGGGAATAATACCGCGAACAACGAGCCGAAGGAGCCCGCGAAAAACACCAAGCCCATCGTCGTAACCTGGTATCCGAATGAATCTTCCGACACCCATAAAGCGGTGCGCGACGAAGTCGGCAGGCTG
>CAYFMW010000002.1:47784-81580 GCA_964344335.1 uncultured Oscillospiraceae bacterium
CCCTTCTTCAGTGAAGTCTACTTCGGCGGTTCTCACCAGGGTTCGGCAATCAATCTGCTCAGCGGTAATGCCGATGTCGCCGCATTCTGCGATATCGAGGTTCAGCCCTATGTCGAAATGAAGTCCGGAGGACATGAGCGCGCTGGTGAGCGCCATAGGGAGAGTGATGGGGAATAGGCAATAGGAGAAGCTCCGGAGCCTCTTATCGAATCTTTAAAATAAATAATCCGAACCCTGTCCTGATATGGAATATGCGGTTCGGATTTTATTATTCTGGTACGCCCGGCAGGAGTCGAACCTGTGGCCTTCAGAGTCGGAGTCTGACGCTCTATCCAACTGAGCTACGGGCGCGTATTACCTTGCAAGTATACCACAAGGAGCGGGGGAGGTAAATTCGCAAATTGCGTGCTTTTCCCGCAATTGACCCATCTTGCGGAAAAAAGTATAATTTTTATCGAAGTGTTTAATTGAAGCCTCAATACGAAAGGAAAAACGATGCGTTCAACTCTTGTGAAAAGCCGGGCAAACCACTTGATCAGGCGATTATCGGCCTTTATTTTAGTTTGTATTGTTACACTTTCGCTCCTCGCCGCCTGTTCGAAAAGGGAAGAAGCTCCTGCAGATTCGTCGGACGGCGAGACCGTTGCCGATTTACCGGAAAATCCGGAATCGGATCCCAATTCGACAAGCGGAGATGATAATTCTGTTTCGGAGCCGGGCGATTCCGCTTCCCCCAAACCCGCTGTTCCGTCCGTGACTCCTCCGACCCTCAACGAGAATGGCGAGATAACGGAAGTTACCGATGATTGGCTCCTGCTTGTAAACAAGACCCATCCGCTGGCCGAGTCCTACGAGCCGAGCGACCTTATAGTAGTGCAGCATCAGGTGGGCAGCCATGCCGCCATAATGAGGTATATGCGAAAGGAGGCCGCGGAGCATCTTGACGCTATGTGCGAGGCGGCGGCCGAAGAGGGTCACGAGATAGGCATAAGGACGGCTTACAGGCCATATAGCTATCAAAAAGGCATATTCAACGATTATGTGAACCGCTACGGCGAGGAAGAGGCGAATAAGTTCAGCGCCCGTCCGGGTCAGAGCGAGCATCAGACCGGGTTATGTGCGGATGTTACCTCACCTTCTGTGGACTATAAGCTGACGACCGAATACGGCGAGGCGCCGGAAGGTATGTGGCTCGCGGAGAATGCTCACAGATTCGGATTTATAATCCGCTATCCTCTCGGCAAAGAAGATATTACCGGCTATCAGTATGAGCCTTGGCATGTGAGATATGTCGGGGAAGAGCATGCCGCGAAAATATACGAGCAGGGAATTACCTTGGAGGAATATCTGGGCGTGCCGGATTAGAGCCTTGGAATCTTCGGGAAAATCTCGAAACTTCTTGAAATGTGAATCCAACTTTGCTATATTATATGTTGCCGCTGAAAAAAGGGTGAAGACGCGGAAGTGGCTCAGTGGTAGAGCATCGCCTTGCCAAGGCGAGGGTCGCGAGTTCGAATCTCGTCTTCCGCTCCACATTTTTTACAGGCAGTTCACAATTTATCGGCCGGGTGTAGCGCAGCTTGGTAGCGTGCTTGACTGGGGGTCAAGAGGCCGGAGGTTCAAGTCCTCTCACTCGGACCAAAAATGATGCGGTAATCGACGCAATTTGTCGCTTGCCGTATCTTTTTTTGTGTCTGCCTGTGGTATACTGTTTTCGTAAGCTCTCGTGCTCTTACAGAGGCGGCGGGCGCAAGGGTTATCGCATGCATCCGCAAAGTTTTTTCGGAGGAGCGTCATGAAGTTCACAAAGGAAGAATTGCTCGCATTTGTAAAAGAGCAAAAGAAGATATTTGATGTTGTAAGGCTTGTCGATGTCTCATTGACCACGGAATATGAAATAAGCGATAATGGAGAGCTCATAAAGGGGCCATACCAGTGTTACATGGTGTGGAATAAGGAAAAGCGATGTGAGAACTGCATATCCGCAAAGGCATTTGCCGTGAAAGGTAAGCTCACCAAGTTCGAATTCGTCGACTCGGAAATTTATTTCGTAATGTCCATATATACCGAACTCGAGGGTACGCCCTACATGTTGGAGATGGTGCAGAAGCTTAATTACGATGTGCTGTTCGGTGCATATGGGAAAGATAAATTCGTAGAGACAATAACAATTTACAATCAGAAGTTATACATCGATGCTTTGACAGGTGCATATAACCGCCTGTACTATTCGGAGCAACTGCAGAAACTGGCGAAGATAAAAGCCGTCGCAATGATCGATGTTGATAATTTCAAGGGAGTCAACGATACTTACGGCCATTCGGTAGGGGATTTTGTGTTGCAGGAGATCGTTCGGGTAATTATAAATAATATCGGTGCATCGGATGCCGTAATCCGCACGGGTGGAGATGAATTTCTGCTACTGCTGCAGGAGATACCTTTTGAGGCACTGGGGGAGAGGCTGGAAAAGATACGCAGAGAAATTGCATCCATTCAATGTGAGGATTGTCCGAGCCTGACAGTCAGCGTCAGCATAGGTGCCATATATGCCGAAAGCGGCGCTACGGCATTGATAGAAATAGCCGATGAGAAGCTGTACGAGGCCAAGACCAGAAAGAATTCCATTGTGATAGAAAGACATTGACTGCAAAATCGCTAAAAAGTGAATCCGCCCTGCATACAGTGCCACGGCGCAGTTGTTCTATTTGAAATCTTGGTTTATAATAGCTTGGCACATTTTATAGGAGTAAAGATTTTAATATGGACACATCAGCTGTTTTATTCGCATTTTCGCTCACATTGTTTGCGGGGCTCGCAACGGGGATAGGCGGCGCTCTCGCTCTGCTTACGAATCGCACAAACACTAAATTTTTGACGATCTCCATGGGTTTTTCCGCAGGGGTGATGATATATATATCATTTGTGGATATATTCCCGGAAGCGCAGGAAGCGCTTTCGGCAGCCTTGGGAGAAAAATTGGGAAGCTGGGCAACGGTCGGAGGATTTTTCTTCGGTATGCTTTTAATAGCGCTTATAGATAAATTTATTCCGGAGACGGAAAATCCTCACGAAGTCCATACCGTCGAAGAGATGGACGGCAAGAGCGAGGTTCACAAGGCTAAACTCATGCGCATAGGCGTCGTTACGGCTCTTGCGATAGCCATACATAATTTCCCCGAAGGCATAACCACATTTACGGCCGCCCTTTACGATCCCAAACTCGGGATCCCCATAGCGCTTGCCATAGCATTGCACAATATACCCGAGGGTATAGCCGTTTCCGTTCCGGTGTTCTACGCAACGGGAAGCCGTCGAAAAGCTTTTAAATATTCCTTGATATCCGGATTGTCCGAGCCGGTGGGTGCACTGGTCGGATATTTGCTCCTTCGCAGCTTTTACAGCGATGCGCTCTTCGGCTTTATTTTTGCTTCGGTTGCGGGGATAATGGTTTATATCAGCTTCGACAGTCTGCTTCCCTGCTCGAGGGAATACGGGGAGCACCATCAATCCATGTACGGTTTAATTGCGGGCATGGTGGTTATGGCTTTAAGTCTGCTGCTGTTCATGTAAAATCTTTTGGCTTTCAATGATTGGAAAGCTCATAAGCCGTTTGATTTGATCGGCTTCAGCCGGACAAAAGAGATCTTGTAGTTTTTGAGCTGTTTGACTAGTTTTTATTGCTTTATTGTGAATAATTATCTATAATCTAGTTAGATTAATCTAACTACAATTATATCAGGAGAAGATATCTTATTATGGAGACTTCAACAGTCATATTTGCATTTTCGCTCACATTGTTTGCAGGGTTCGCCACCGGAATAGGCGGTGCCCTTTCGATAATGACGAGTCGCACTAATACAAGATTTTTGTCGGTGTCGCTGGGATTTTCCGCCGGCGTCATGATATATATATCCTTTGTGGATATATTCCCGAAGGCTCAGGAAGCGCTAACTTCGGCCCTGGGAGAAAAGCCGGGAAGCTGGGCTACGGTCGGAGGTTTTTTCTTAGGAATGTTTTTAATAGCCTTAATAGACAAGTTCATTCCCGAGGCTGAAAATCCTCACGAGGTTCACACGGTAGAAGAGATGGACGGAGAGAGTGAGTATCATAAGACAAATCTTATGCGCATGGGTTTTGTTACGGCTCTCGCAATAGCTATACATAACTTCCCTGAAGGGCTGGCTACATTTACGGCGGCGCTGCACGATCCCAAGCTCGGAATCTCGATAGCTCTGGCTATTGCGATACACAATGTGCCGGAGGGGATAGCTGTCGCCGTCCCGGTGTTTTACGCCACGGGAAGCAGGCGCAAGGCTTTCAGGCTCTCTCTGTTGTCCGGCCTTTCGGAGCCGGCGGGAGCTCTGGTCGGTTATCTGCTTTTCCACAGATTCTTTAACGATATGGTTTTCGGAGTTATTTTCGCAGCGGTTGCAGGGATAATGGTTTACATAAGCTTAGACAGTCTGCTTCCCAGCGCAAGGGAATACGGTGAACATCACCTGTCCATATATGGAATGATGGCTGGTATGGCGGTGATGGCTCTGAGTTTATTGTTGTTTATGTAGTAAAGTTGAGTTATTAATTTTCCGAAAATTAAATTGCACGCCTTGTCTTTAAAAGGATAGGCGTGCTGTTTTTAATTTGATGAGGTGAACATTGAAGGCTCCTTGATTCTATTCGTCGTCCTTTTCGACTATATAGACCGCAACCCAAAGATCGTCGCTCATTACATATGAGCAGGGACGGACGCTCATAAGAAAGCCGTCCTCGGGCATATTTACGGGGCTGCCGTCCAAGTTGCCGATTAGTTCTCCCTCGCGTAAATTTGTACCCTTGCAGGCTGCGGGCATCCAAAGGCCGCTCTTCGGGCAATCGATATCCAGAAGTTTTCCGTAGAATTTCGGGCGGACTGAACTGCAGGGCCCGTCCTCAAATCCTTCTCTCTTTACGAAGAATCCCGCTTCTTTGCTACAAAAGGAGGGGATAAAGGGCGAGCTCAAGGAGGGAGCCGATGCGGATATACTCGTGCTTGGAAAAGATTACGATGTCAGTGCGCTCTGGGCCAAGGGCGAACAGCTCGTTGCCGAAGGTCGCCCGCTCGTAAAGGGCAGGTTCGAGCTATAATATCTTTAAGCCTTGTTCTGATTTTTCGAAATGCCGCCTTCGTGGCGGCTTCTGTTTTCCAATCGAATCGCGACATTAAGACAGGCTCCCAAAAAGAGAAGGCTAATCAACATGTGAAGCCACAGGATACCTAAAAATAAGACGGCCAGCGAGCCGTATATTGACGAAGCAATCCAGAATCGGGGTATAGCGAAACTGAAGATTTCCTTGAAAGCCATCCACGCTAGCCCGGTAAAAATTGCGCCGGGCAGCTGCGATCTGAAGCTGCGCCTGCCTCGGGGCAGGTATTTGTAAATTAGCAGCACCATAAATACGGAAAGAATAAAATTTATGATATGGCTGAGCTCGATAATCGAGGACAAGATGCTGTTTACTTGAGCAAGTCCGAGTTTTTCGGACAAGCTGTTTACAGCTTTTATAATCAAATCGCCCGCGGTTTGGAAAATCGTAGTCAAAGGCAGCAGGATTATGAAGATCAGGGTGTAGAGGACGGCCAAGGGTCTATCTTTTATGTCTTTTACCGCTCCGGGGAAAATTTGCTGCAGTCCCTTCTGTATCGCGGATATCCCCGAGCTGGAGGCCCAGAGGGTCGTGATGGCGGCCGCTCCTGCCAGAGCGCCCGAACTCTGGTTCTTTAGGGTGTTGAATATCAGGGCCGTCACCGACCGCAGCTCATCCACATCCGGAAGGAATCTGAACAGAAGCTCTGCAAAGTCTTCCGGTGAATACGCGGGAATCAGATTTATGATGGCGATGACGAGCACGATCAACGGAAATATTGCCGTAAGTACGAACAGGGTCGCATTTCCGGCGTAGATGTTGATGTGTTTATAATTGTAGATGGACAGAGTTCTCTTAACAATGCCCGGAAGCTTTTCCTTCATGGGCCTCTCCTCGTGAACCTCCCTTCGGCGCTTAAAAAAAATTATATCACAACCAAGGTTGCAGCAGTCGCCTTTTTCCTATCGGGCTTCGGCACTTGTATGAACACGCCCGGGTGATATATAATCTGGTGTACTGATTTGTAACCCTGTCGAGCGGAAATATCGGGGATACTTGCCGCTTATTCGCGGAGGACGAAAGTTGAAGCTTCGATTTTGCGCTGCGGAAGAAGGGATTGTAATGTGTCGGTGTGAGTGTAATAAGAAAGGGTAATTATGAAATTTTCACAGATGAAGTACGAGCGTCCGGATGCGGAGCTACTGAAGGAACAGTTGGAAAGCCTTACGGAGCGCATGGCGGCGGCCGCAAGCTACGAGGAGGCCCGGGAAGTCTTTTTGGAGATGGAAAAGCTTGCGAGCGAAGTGATGACCGTAATGCAGATCGCTTCAATAAGACATACGATAGATACCCGGGATGAGTTCTACGATGCGGAGCAGAAGTGGTGGGATAATACCATGCCGGAGATGCAGGTATATCTTCAGAGCTATAAGATGGCGATGCTGGGGAGTCCCTTCAGAGAGGATTTTGCGAAGGAGTACGGGGAGCTCATGTTCGTAAATGCGGAGATGCAGCTTAAGACCTTCAGCCCCGAGATCGTACCTCTTCTTCAGCAGGAGAATATGGAGGCGAATGCCTACGAGAAGCTGCTCGCGAGCGCTCAGATACCTTTCGAGGGGAAAATTTATACTTTGTCTCAGCTGACCCCCTTCAAGACCGATGCGGACGATGGTAGGCGGCTTGCGGCCTGGAAAGCCGAAGGTCAGTGGTACATGGATAACGCGGAGGCCCTCGACGAGCATTACGATAAGCTGACAAAACTTCGCGATGAGATGGGAAGGAAGCTCGGATACGAGGGTTATACGACTCTCGGTTACTATCGCATGACGCGCAACTGCTACGACAAGAACGATGTCGAGCGCTTCCGCAAGGCTGTCAGGGAGTACATAGTGCCCATAGCAGAGCGCAGTTATAGGGAGCAGGCCGAGAGGCTCGGTGTTGAATATCCCCTGAGCTACGCGGATGCCGCCCTGTCTTTCCGCTCCGGAAACCCCAGACCCAAGGGGAGCTCGGAAGAGATAGTGCAGCAGGCACGGGAATTCTATGAGGATTTAAGTCCCGAGACCGGCGAATTTTTTAACACCATGATCGATAATGAACTTCTGGACCTGCTCTCCACCGAGGGCAAGGCTTCGGGAGGCTACTGCACGAGCCTGCCGGAATACAAATGTCCCTTTATATTTGCGAACTTCAACGGTACTCAGGGCGATATAGAGGTGGTGACCCACGAGGCGGGTCACGCTTTCCAAAGCTGGATGAACCGCGAGCGCGTGCCTCTCGAATATCAGTGGGCGACGCTTGAAGCCTGCGAGGTTCACTCGATGTCCATGGAGTTCTTTGCCTGGAACTGGGCCGATGTGTTCTTCGGCGAGGATGCGGATAAGTTCCGCTACAGCCACCTTGCGGGCGCCCTGCATTTTATACCCTACGGCACCATGGTGGATCACTTCCAGCACGAGGTGTACGCTCATCCGGAAATGACTCCGGCAGAGCGCCATGCCTGCTGGAGGAGCTTGCAGGGAATCTACACTCCCTGGCTGAGGCTGGACGGCGATATTCCGTTCTATTCGGATGGCAGGGCCTGGCAGAGGCAACATCACATTTACTCGATGCCTTTCTATTATATAGACTACTGCCTGGCACAGGCCGTAGCGCTGCAGTTCTGGGCGATGATTCAAAAGGATCGCGAGGCAGCCTGGGAGAAGTATATGGCCTACACGGTTCAGGGCGGAAGCGATACTTTCGTGAATATGCTCGAATCCGCAGGGCTGGATACTCCCTTCGATGAGAGCTTTTTCGCGGGTGTGGCCGCAGCGGCGGAGAAGTGGCTCGATGAATTCGACCCGAAGGCTCTGGACTGATGTGCAGTCCCAAAAAGAAGGAAAGTAAATACAAGGATTTTACGCTCAATGTGGCGGGTGAATATATTTACAGCGGAGATTATTTGGAATACTCCGAGGAAAATCCTTTGCCCTATGCAAAGATGCGCATAATTTTACCTGCCTTGTCGCTTGCCTCGGCAGCGATGGTACTTGCCGCGGGGCTATTTGCTGCGCCCGGGACGGTCGACAGATTTTATGTAATACTGCCGCTGACCGCCACCATCGCATGCGCGCTGCTCTCCGCCTACAGCGCACTTCGTTATGCGGCGGTCGGCAATCCCATGAGGCGCTTCGATTACGATGCGTTTATGAAATCTTTTCCCGTCCGCCTCAAGGCCTGTGCAATATTTGCGGTAATCACCCTTATTGCGTATTTTGTACATCTTATAATGAACGGAATAGGGGGTTATGGACTGTGGGCGGTTCTGCTGTTTCCCGCGCTCGTTGCCGCCTGCGGAATTGCATCAGTCGCGGCGAGTGTTCTGGCGGAGCGACAGGTGTGGGTTACACAAGAAATAACAAAGAAATAAGCGTTTTGGTGTGTGTAATAACGAAAAAATTAATTTATTTCACAAAAAACACACAATAATCACCTGCATTTATTGACTTTAGAAGGTTGATAAGATAACATATATTCTAAGCGTTTTGTTTATTCTTTTTTTAGGAGGAAAAAATGACGAAATTTAAGAAACTTTTCGCCGTTTTGCTCGTGCTGATCATGGTTTTTAGCATGGCGGCATGCGGCAAGAAGCCCAGCGATAGCGGCGAAGTCAAGCCTGATGTTCAGGAGCCGACTCCGGAGCCGGAGAACACCACACCGCTCGTAGTGGGTTATGCACCCTTCTCGAGCAAGTTCTCCCCCTTCTTCTCGGAGACAGCTTACGACGCGGATGCGTATGGAATGACCCAGATAGGTCTGCTCAGCTCCGATCGTACAGGTGCCATCATCTACAAGGGCATCAAGGGTGAGACAATTAACTACAACGGCACGGACTATACCTATTATGGACCTGCCGACCTCGAGATTATCGAGAATGCCGACGGCACCGTCGACTACAACTTCGTCCTTAGAGACGATCTCGTATTCTCCGACGGAGAGCCTCTGACGATCGACGATGTCATCTTCTCGATGTATGTTCTCTGCGACCCGACCTACGACGGTTCTTCCACTCTCTTCGCTCAGCCCATAACCGGCATGAAGGAATACAGAAGCGGAATGGACTCCGTACAGAACCTTATACTTGCCACGGAGAGAGCCGGCTATACAGCCACCGAGTTCTACACCGAGGAACAGTACAACAGGTTCTGGGAGGCCTTCGATGCGGCGGGTGTCAACTTTGTCAGCGAAATAAAGCAGCTGCTCGTTTCCAGCGGCTACAATGCCGAGACCGATCCCGTTGAAGTATGGGGCGCCAACTGGGGCTATGATCTTCCGGAAGGCAGCACCGAGGCTGATATGTTTGCAGCCATTGTCGACAGCTTCGGCTACGATCTGTCCGACAGCGGAATCAACTACGAGAGCGCAGGCACCAGCATCTCCGCCTTCATAACTGCGGAGCTCGGAGATAAGGCCGGCGAGTACGCGGTCGGTGTTCAGACGAGTGCTTCCGCTCCGAACATTGCGGGTATCGTCAAGACCGGCGACTACTCCATGACTATCAAGATGGATAAGATCGATGCTACGGCTATCTATCAGCTGGGTGTTTCCATCGCACCGCTCCACTATTATGGAGACAAGGCACAGTATAACTACGACAAGAATCAGTTCGGATTCCCCAAGGGCGATCTTACCCTGATCAGATCCAAGACGACTCAGCCCATGGGCGCGGGTCCCTATAAGTTCATCAAGTTCGAGGACGGCGTAATTTACTACGAAGCAAACGAGAGTTACTATCTCGGTACTCCGAAGACCAAGTATCTCAACTTCCTCGAGTGCACCTCCGACGACGACAAGCTCAATGGCGTAGTCGTAGGAACGATCGACATTACCGATCCTTCCTTCTCCACGGATAATATAACCGCTATCCAGAAAACCAATGGCGGAGAATTGAATGGACCGGTAATCACTACGAACACTGTCGACAACCTCGGATACGGCTACATCGGAATCAACGCGAATCTGATGAGCGTGGGCGGCAATCCCGAATCCCAAGCGTCGAAGAACTTCCGCAAGGCTTTCGGAACCATCTACTCGGTTTACAGGGATCTTGCAATCGATTCTTATTACGGCGACAGAGCTTCCGTCATAAACTACCCGATATCCAACACCTCCTGGGCCGCACCCAGATCCACCGACGCTGGCTACAAGTTAGCATTCTCCACCGATGTAAACGGCAAGGACATCTATACTTCCGGCATGACGGCTGAGGATAAGTATGCGGCAGCAAGAAATGCCGCACTCGGCTACTTCGAGGCTGCAGGATTTACGGTTAAGGACGGCAAGGTCACGGCGGCCCCCGCGGGCATGGGACTCGAGTACGAAGTCTGGATTCCCGCCGACGGCAGCGGCGATCACCCCACCTTCATGGTCCTCACCGAGGCAAGGGATTCCCTCGCCGAGATAGGCATTACCCTCGTGGTAAGAGACCTCACGAACTCCGCCGACCTTTGGACAGCTCTGGAAGCCAATGAGGTGCCCATGTGGTGCGCAGCCTGGGGCGCGACCGTAGACCCGGATATGTATCAGATTTACTTCTCCGGCGATGCCGAGAATGCTCCGGGCGGCTCCAACTACATGTACGACATAAACGATCCGGAGCTCAATCAGCTGATTCTCGATGCGCGCAAGTCCACGGACCAGACTTACAGAAAGTCCATGTACAAGGCCTGCCTCGATATAATCATCGACTGGGCTGTTGAGATCCCCGTTTATCAGAGACAGAATGCAATCATCTTCTCCACGGAGCGTGTAAACATCGATACGATTACACCCGATATCACCACGTTCTACGGCTGGATGGCCGAAATCGAAAACACGGAGCTCAACTAATAATCAGCTCTTAGACTTCGCTTAGGCGAAGATGAACGACTGATTGCGCCGGGCCTGCCCGCGGGAGCCTTAGAGCTCCCGCAGGCAGGCACGGCTGTTTATCCGCATATCCCTTTACACTAAAGTATTAAAGAGATATTCGACAAAGGGGCTTGCGGATGCACAGTCTGCGAGGCGCATCAAAACTACAAAGTGGAGGAGTACAGTGAGAAAATACATTTTGAAAAGAGTATTGCTTGCAATCGTAATACTTATCTTTGTAACCTTTATCATCTATGCGCTAATGCGCAGCCTGCCCACTTCCTACATAGAGTCCATCGCGAGACAAAAGTCCATGCAGCCCGGCTCCAAGAGCTTCGATGAATGGATGGATCAGCTGACTGTCATGTACAATATGGACGGCGGCATAGTCGTCGGATTCTTCAGATGGTGGGGGCAGATGCTTCAGGGGAACTTCGGAGACAGCTGGCTGTTTACGGTTCCGGTTCTCGAGAAATTCAAGGAGGTCATCTGGCTTTCGTTTATAATGGGCGCGATTACCATGTTCTTCCAGTTGATTATCGCGGTACCTTTGGGCATAATTGCAGCGACGAAGCAGTACAGCAGGACGGACTACATAATAAGCGTCCTTGCATTGGCGGGAATATCGCTTCCCACCTTCTTCTTTGCATCGCTTCTAAAGCTCGTGTTCTCTGTAAAGCTCGGGTGGTTCGACCTCTTCGGGCTGGTCAGCAGACACCACGAGCAGCTTTCGCCGATGGGGCAATTTCTGGACAAGGCGCACCACCTCGTGCTCCCCTGCGTAACGCTCATAGTTATAAGCATCGGAGGACTGATGAGGTACACGAGGACGAATATGCTGGAAGTGCTGAATTCCGACTACATAAGGACCGCCAGAGCGAAGGGACTTTCGGAACGCAGGGTAATCTACCACCATGCATTCAGGAATACCCTCATACCCTTAGTCACTATGATAGGAGGTTCTCTTCCGGGAATGTTCTCGGGAGCGCTCATCACCGAGACTCTGTATTCCATACGCGGAATCGGCTGGCACTCGTACCATGCGATGGTGGGCGGGGATATACCCTTCTCCATGTTTTATTTAACCTTTATGGCTGTATTGACCCTGCTCGGCACTCTAATAGCGGACATACTCTATGCAGTCGTTGACCCGCGCGTAAGGATTGCATAGAAAGGAGGCCCAAATGTCAGAGAATAAGGATAAGATTCAGGAGCTCCGCGAGGACGATATAATCGAGGACAAGGGATTTGAGGATCCCGAGTATTCGCTGAGCGACGATCGCCGCGTCAAGGTTCTTTCTCCGGGCGCGATGGTGGCAAAGAGGTTCTTCAGAAACCGCACGGCTATGGTCGGTCTGGTAATACTGCTGTTTATGTTCGCTTTCTCGTTCTTGGGAGGTGTAGTGAGCCCCTACGACGAAGATCAGAGATTTTACCGCGTGGACAAGATGCAGAAGGAATACTGCGCCGCTATAAAGAACGATGAATTCAGGTACAGTGTGGCCGAGGGTCAGGAGTTTTCATCCATAATTCAGGCGAAGATGGTGCTGGCGGTTCAGACCTCCCAGAGCGAATTCTCTTACGGCGGTGTGGACTACAAGCTCGATGTGCTGGGCGAAGATTTCTACGCCGTTTCGATAAAGGATGGCCCGGAGCTCGGCATCGCCTACAAGAGCGTGTTCTTCCCGAGCGACGAGTCGACCAAGCTGCCCTATAATGTCGAAAAGGAAGGGCTTCTTGCCTACACCAACGGGGAGCATCGCTTCGTCGCGGACGGAAAGAGCTACACTATAGATGATAACGGAATCGTTGAGAGCGGCGGAGTCGAGGTCGGCTACATAAGCAAATATATAGTGCAGTCGATTATGAGCGATGTGTTCCTTTCGAGAGATTTCAAGGAGCGGCTGATAGTTGCGATAAACGACGGGATAGAGGACTTCGTATTCGTGGACGAAAGCGGCGAGGAGTACGAGTATAAGATTCAATACGATGCCTACACGAAGAAATACACAATCCGACAGGAAAAGGACACCTTCGTCTACGATTCCTATGGAGCTCCAAGCAAGGAGCACTGGCTGGGGACCGATCGCAACGGCATGGATATGCTCACGAGGCTCATGTACGGCGGAAGGGTTTCTTTGATAATCGGATTTATAGTCGAGTTGATAGCTAACTTCATCGGAGTTATCCTCGGAGGCATCTCAGGATACTTCGGAGGCTGGGTGGATAACCTTATAATGCGTATAGTCGATATCTTCTACTGCATACCTTCGATGCCGATAATAATAATCCTGGGCGCAGCGATGGATGCCCAGATGGTCGATCCTAAATTGCGAATGGTATACCTGATGCTGATACTCGGCTTCCTGGGTTGGCCGGGCGTGGCGAGGATGATAAGAGGTCAGATACTGTCTCTGCGCGAACAGGAATTCATGACCGCAACCGAAGCAACGGGCATAAGCGTGAGCCGCAGGATATTCAGGCACCTGGTGCCCAATGTAATACCACTGCTTATAGTCTCCGCGTCCATGGGCATAGGCGGAACCATAATCACCGAGGCGACGCTTTCTTTCCTCGGTCTTGGCGTAAAATTCCCCTTCGCCTCCTGGGGTAACATAATAAATGATGTCAATAACACCTTCGTCCTTCAGAACTACTGGTTCATCTGGATTCCTGCGGGCGTCCTCCTGCTGACGACGGTATTGGCTTTCAACCTCGTGGGTGACGGCCTGCGCGATGCATTCGACCCGCGCATGAAGCGTTAGGAAAGGAGAGCGAAAATGGCAAAGAAATCTAAAGAGGGTTATCTTTCCGGGCGAGAATCCAGAAGGATATCCAAAGAAAATAAGAAAATAACCGATGCTCTCGAAAAGAAGCGCAAGCGCAAAAATGTGCCCGAATCGGAGTATATGACCACGATGAGAGATCCGAACAACGCGGTGGAGTTCGACAATCTCCACACCTACTTCTATACCGATGTGGGCGTTGTAAAGGCTGTGGACGGTGTAAGCTTCGATGTCCCGATCGGCAAGACGGTCGGCGTCGTGGGAGAATCCGGTTGCGGAAAATCCGTTACGAGCCTCTCTTTGATGCAACTTCTTCAGAGGCCGCAGGGCCAGGTCGTCGAGGGGCAGATAAGGCTCAACCTCGAGGACGGCAAGGCTGTCGATGTTACGAAGGCGCCGGAGGAATACACGCAGACGATACGCGGAAATTATGTCTCGATGATATTCCAGGAGCCGATGACCGCCCTGAACCCTGTGTTCCGGATAGGTAATCAGGTCGACGAAGTAATAAAGCTTCACGAAGGAGATACCAAGACGGCGGAGGATATAAAAAACAGGACCCTGGAGCTGCTCGATATGGTCGGCATAGCAAACGCCACAGGCGTTTACAGGATGTTCCCGCACGAGCTTTCGGGAGGAATGCGCCAGCGTGTAATGATAGCCATGGCTCTTGCCTGCAATCCGAGAATCATAATAGCCGACGAGCCCACCACGGCTCTGGATGTAACCATTCAGGCTCAGATTCTCGACCTTCTGCGCACGCTTAAAGACAAGATTAATTCATCGATAATGTTCATAACGCACGACCTTGGGGTAATCGCCGAAATGGCCGACTATGTAGTGGTAATGTATTCGGGTCGAATCGTTGAGGCCGGGACTGCGGAAGAGATATTCCTGCGCCCCTCGCACCCCTATACGGTGGGACTCATGGCCTCCAAGCCCTCGGTGGGCAAGAAGGTCGACAAACTGTATTCGATACCGGGCAAGGTGCCCAATCCTATTAATATGCCCGATTACTGCTATTTCAAGGATCGCTGCGAAAAGCAGATTCCTATGTGCAGAGGTGAATACCCGGATTATGTGCAGATAAGTCCGACTCACCGGGTGGCATGCTACAGATATTACGAGCAGAAGGGAGAAGAGTAGAGATGAGCGCAGAAAAGACAGGAAGCACATACACTCCCGTAACATATGACGATCGTTACATCCTCATGGTGAACGGACTGAAGAAATATTTCCCGATAAAGGGAGGAATTCTCTCCAGAGTCGTAGGCCATGTAAAGGCTGTGGACGGCGTAACATTCAATCTTGAAAGAGGTAAGACCATGGGCCTGGTGGGAGAGTCCGGATGCGGCAAGACGACCGTGGGACGCACCATACTGAGGCTCTACGACGAGAAGACCGACGGGCAGGTTCTCTTCAACGGAAAGGAAGTTTACGACCTTCCGAAGGATGAGCTCCGCGCCATGCGCCCGAAGATGCAGATCATATTCCAGGATCCCTTCTCCAGCCTCTCTCCCAGACTTCCGGTCGGAGAGATTATAGGAGAGGCGGTCCGCGAGCACGGCATTGTGCCTGCCGATGAGTATCAGGATTATCTGGATACCATAATGGACCAGTGCGGACTTCAGCCTTATCATAAGGACAGGTATCCGCACGAGTTTTCGGGCGGTCAGCGCCAGAGAATCTGCATAGCCAGAGCTCTCGCCTTAAACCCCGAGTTCGTCGTCTGCGACGAGCCCGTCTCCGCCCTCGATGTATCCATTCAGGCGCAGATTATCAACCTGCTCGGAGAGTTGCAGAGCAACCATAATCTCACTTATCTGTTCATTTCCCACGACCTTTCCGTCGTGGAGCATATATCGGATACTGTGGGCGTAATGTATCTGGGCAGCCTGGTGGAGTACGGCAGCAAGGAAGATATATTCAGAAACCCCTTGCACCCCTATACGGAGGCCCTGTTCTCGGCTATCCCGGTGCCGGATCCGACCGTGCGCATGAACCGCATCGTGCTCGAGGGAAGCATACCTTCTCCGGCCAATCCGCCTGCGGGTTGCAAATTCCACACCAGATGTGCAAAATGCATGGAAATATGCAAGCATGAGGTGCCCGCAAACAGGGAAATGGAACCGGGTCATTTCGTAGCGTGTCATTTATATGATTGATAAGGATAAAAAAATCAAGGATGATGACAGGGTCGTCGCCGATATGAGTGCGCTTGCGCCCAAGCGGCCCTTGTTTATGCCCTCTCCCGATATTCAGGAGGAAGAGATTCCTGCGCACGAGGCGCAGAAGGGCAAAGTAAGCAAAGAAGAGAGGGGTTCCTTAATAAAGGGAGCCCTTTC
The DNA here is from genome assembly GCA_964344335.1 of uncultured Oscillospiraceae bacterium. Lineage (GTDB taxonomy): Bacteria > Bacillota > Clostridia > Peptostreptococcales > Anaerovoracaceae > RUG11894. Next base: position 63,932 of record CAYFMW010000002.1, read on the forward strand.
CGCCTCGCTGGCGATATGGATCGTATATGTCGTCGTGTTCGGAATAGTTATATATCTGATGACGAAATTGATTTGAACCGCCCCGCTGCATGACAACGAGGCAAATCGATGTTAGAATATATCGGCGGGAGCAAAACCCGGCTTATTAGGGGAGTGCGGAAGGAGTATTAAATGGCGGAAAATTGCAATCATGACTGCGCACAGTGCGGCGCGGAATGCGACAGCAGGGCGCAGGAGCCCGATTTCAGCGCGAAGCTGAATGCGCTGTCGAGCGTTAAAAAAGTAATAGGAGTTATATCCGGAAAGGGCGGGGTGGGAAAGAGCCTCGTAACATCGCTGCTTGCGGTGGCTTCACAGAGGATGGGGATGAGTACGGCCATACTGGATGCCGACATCACCGGTCCCTCGATTCCGAAGGCCTTCGGACTCAAGGAAAAAGCCTACGCGCTTCCGGGCGGGATTATGCCTGTCAGGAGCTCCACGGGAATAGATGTTATGTCTCTCAATCTGCTCCTGGACAGCGAGACCGACCCCGTAGCCTGGCGCGGACCGATAATCGCGGGCACCGTAAAGCAGTTCTGGACGGATGTAATCTGGGCGGACAAGGATGTTATGTACATAGATATGCCTCCCGGGACCGGGGATGTAACCCTCACGGTATTTCAGAGCATACCCGTGGACGGGCTCGTCGTCGTGACTTCTCCCCAGGAGCTGGTCGGGATGATAGTCGAAAAGGCCATGCGCATGGCGAGTCTGATGGATGTGCCCGTGCTCGCGCTTGTCGAGAACATGAGCTACATAGACTGCAGCAGCTGCGTTACGAAGATTTATCCCTTCGGAAAGAGCAGGCTGGCGGAGACCGCCGGGGCGCATAATATAAGGCTCAGCGCTGCGATTCCGCTGGATCCGAGGCTCTCGGAGGCCTGCGACAGGGGGCTCATAGAGCAGTTTGAAGGAAACTGGTTGGATAATATAGTTCAGGCCATAAAGAACCTTTAGTGCTCGAATTTCGGCACTTAAAAAATCAACCGCCGCGGATTTAAAATCGCGGCGGTTTTATCTTGAGGGATGCAATTTTAGAAAGCTTTATTATGCCATGAGAACACACTGCAATTCATTTGGAAAGTAAAGGTTTATACAAATTAATTTGAGAAGTGCCGCAAATCAATTCGATGGAATCTCGGCAAAACACCACAAATTACTACTGATTTTATTGGCGGGCAAAAATTCTTTTGTGCATTTCAGGCAAAATGAATTGAAAGAGAAATATATATAGTGCTAGAATAGTAAAACCAAGTGAATGGATATTCAGTGAATTATTATTCACCAAAGGAGGCGTCATGTTAGTTTCGTTTGTATCCACAATTCTAGGCTCGCTTTTAAGCGTATGTATTACATGCCTACTTGCGTTTGCGGTTACATTAATCTTCAAGACTTCAACAACAACAAATTTCGCGCAGAGCAGTATCGCTGCATTCGGCTGTTACACTGTTGCATGGCTTTTCGCGAAAGGACTCCCCGTTTGGCTCGGAGCACCTTTCGGCATGATTGTCGGAGCGGCATTCGGTATGTTTATCGATAATTTTGTCTTCAGACGCGGCAGATATGTAGGAATTTTAAGTAAGCAGATTATTACAATGGGATTTGTGTCGGTGTTTTTCGGCGCTATCCCGCTCATCTTCGGGAATCCCGAATCCATTCCCTTCGAGCCGTTATACAATTATACAAAATATGGCGACACCCCGAATATAGTAATTGAAATCGGAGGCGGAGAGCTCGTCATTACAAAGCATGCTCTTATATCGGCAGCTATTACCGCTGTCGGATTCCTCGCGAATTTCAAGGGCTTGGAAGGTATAGGGCGCTGGCAGATGGTAATCGTTTATTCCTTAATTCTGCTTATCATTTTAATCAAGCCCGAAGGTTTATTCGGCAAGAAAGTTATTAAAAAAGTATAGAGCAGCCAATGAGCTGCGATGTGGCAGAAAAATCCACCCAAAAGCAGTGTTAGCGGAAGTCGGGATAATTCAAATAGTTTAGGAAGAGAAGATTGTATTATGAAAAAGAATTATGTAACCATTGCAGAAGTTACACCTCGTCCATCGTTACTCAGATGTTGCATCTGCCGAAACTTCGTAGGGAAGAGGACAAAATAACTGCAAAGGCCATGGAGGTGCTGGAGTTCCTGGGGCTCACTTTATACAAGGATTTTTACGCCCACGGACTGCCGTACGGTATCCTCAAAAAGGTTGAAATCGCAAGGACTCTGATGAACGACCCGAAGCTCATAATACTCGATGAGCCCGCCGCCGGCTTAAACGATAAGGAGACGGAGGAGCTCATAGGAATAATCGAGCAGATACAGGAGAAGTACGGATGCACCATACTTTTGGTCGAACACGATATGGGTCTCGTAATGAAAGTCTGCGATAGAATACTTGCCATATCTTTCGGGAAATTTCTGGCTCTGGGCACGCCGGAAGTAATTCAGGCCAGCCCCGAGGTGCAGAAGGCATATCTCGGAGAGGAAGAAGATTAGGGTGGGGTAAAATGGTCGAAAAAACGCTTGAAAAAAATACGGATAATAAAGTCCTTGAAGTAAAAGATTTGTGTGTTACTTACGGAGCCGTTCAGGCCGTTCGGAATGCCGGTTTTTCGGTAGAAAGCGGCCAGATGGTGGTAATATGGTCAGCCAGACAAGATATGTGCTCGAAAAATACAAGGCAAACGGCGGAAGCTATAAAGAAGTAATGGTGGAAGGTTCGGGTCACGGTGTAATGCTCGACAATGAAGCAAGATTTATTGCCGAACTGAAGACTTTCCTGAAGTAGACATAGGGACAAAATTTGTTTAATATTATGTTCAGCCACCTGTTGATGGTGGCTGAACATCTAATCGGACAGACAGTAGGCGAATATTATATACGCGGAAAGCGGCGAAATACTTTATTTGGAGATGAATGAAATATAATGGAAATGGACTATCAGGAGCGGGATTCGTACAAAAAAATTGTTAAAAGTGCTACCATGCTTTTCAGCACAAAGGGCTATAGAGGCACGACTATCAAGGATATAACGGCAGGCGCCGGCCTTGCGGTAGGTACTTTCTATTTGTATTTTAAAAGCAAGCAGGAACTGTATGCCAGCATAATGGAGGATTTTGCAAAGGGGCTTCAAAAACATCTCGACGGATGCGGTGCAGGCATAGAAGATGTTGTGGAGCGTCAGGTTCAATATATAATAAGTTTTATACGCTATGCTTTTGAAAATCTCGCCTGCTATAATCTTATTTTCGAGTCGCTGTATATCGACAAGAAATTATTCTTCGATTATTATCATAAATATGCGATGCGCTATGTCCCGTTTATCGCAAAGTCTCCCGATATGTCAAAGGAGATAGACCCCGCGGTCTGGTCCTATATTTCCATGGGAATCGGTAATTTCCTCGGCTTCAAGGTAATTGCGGAGGGTGATTGCAGCGAAGAGCAGCTTAAAATCATCGAAAATACTATTCGCAAAATCCTGACGGAGGGTATACTGGCCGATTAGCAATTCAACTGAGCAGCAACTCCTCTTCACAGTAGTCGTATACGGGTATTAACTTAATTCTCAACTCTTTTTGCCATTTTGTGAGCTTGTCCGCTGCGGATTTTTTAAAATCCTCATCCTTGACGGAGAGCAGGTTGACGCGTACATTGTAGGACCCCGCGAAAAAGGCTGCTTCGCATAGCCTTGCGGCCACTCCCGCATCGGTTACGGCGTTGCTGTTACCTTCCTCTGCGGCGACGGCCGCCAGATCCGCTATTTCTAAAGTAAGCTCAGCTATTCTCAGGGGTACGACGCAGGAATTGCGCAGGGCTTCCTGCATGGCTTGCGAGCGTTCAGTTTTTTCTTCAGCTGTTTCCTTCGGTAGTCTCATCGCATCCATAAAACCGGTAAAAGCTTCGGCATCTTTATCCACGAGCTTCTGCAGTTCTTCGCGGAGTTTTGCGGAATCTCTTAATAGTTGATGCATTTTCTCTTCCGCCGCGGCATACTTTTCCTTGCCGACAGTCAGACTGGCTACCATGGAAACAAGACTCGCGGCCAGTACCCCGCAGAGTGCTCCTACACTGCCTCCGCCGGGGGCGGGGGAGGAAGAGGCCAGTTCGCTTGCAAATTCTTCAATAGTGTGGTCGATCAGTTTTTTTGTCATAACTCGTACTCCTATATGATTTTTCTGCCTTGCCTATAAACATTTTTAACGAGGTTTTGCCCGAAGCGGTATAGCGGATATTCCAAATTGTCAGCATTCCATATAATAAAGTCCGCATCCTTTCCGACATCCAGGCTGCCAACTCTCTTCGCTCTATCCACGGCATAGGCCGCATTCAAAGTCGCGGCAGTTAAGATTTCTTCCGGCTTCATCCGCAAATACAGATATGCAAGATTCAGGATGAACTGCATGTTCAGCGAGGGGCATGAGCCGGGATTATAGTCGCTCGCCAGAGCGACCGCGACTCCGGAGTCCAGCATCCTGCGTGCAGGAGCATAATTCTGTCTCAGATAGAAGGAGGTTCCGGGCAGCAATACGGCCACAGGAGCAGCGGGCGCAGATAGAGCCTGTATGCCCGCATCGCTGACAGCCATCAGATGATCTGCGGATATGAGCTTCATTTCGGCAGCCAATTCCGCTCCGCCCAAAGATGCTATTTCGTCGGCATGGATCTTTAGCTTAAAGCCCAGCTCTCTTGCCGCCTTAAATATCTCCCTTGTTTCTTCGACGGAAAATACCCCTTCTTCGCAAAAGACATCGCAGAATTCCGCGAGGCCCATATCGGCAACTGCGGGCATAATTTCCCGAATCTGAAAGTCGATATATCCGGCGGTATTCCCCTTGTACTCTTCAGGAACCGAATGAGCCCCCATGAAAGTGGAGACGATATTCATGTCCATTATATCTTGCAATTCGCGAATAATCTTTAGAGTTTTAATCTCGGTCTCGAAATCCAGTCCGTAGCCGCTTTTAATCTCTACGGTAGTTACGCCGAACCTCTGCATCTCTTCGAGGTCATTCTTGGCCTTCGCCAGAAGCGATTCGCTGCTTGCCGCCCTCGTCGCCCTGACCGTGCTCGCGATGCCTCCGCCCGCTCGGTGAATCTCCATGTAATCGGCACCGGCAAGTTTTAAGGGCAGTTCGCTTTCCCGTGAACCGCCATACAGCGCATGTGTATGAGGATCGACTAAAGCGGGAGTTACCAGGGCTCCGCCGCAGTCCAGCCTCGGAATATTCCGTCCCTTAAAGCCGCTTTCAGAAAGCTCCGCAACCCTTCCTTCTTCCACAAGCAGTTCGCGATATTCCCGCACAGAAGTACTCTTTGCGCCTCGCAGGGGCATGCCTTCGTCGTGAGGGGTAAATATTCGTGCGTTGCTTAAAATAAAAGTGTCAGCGCTCATTACAGCCTCTTCTCCAAAACCTGGTTATCCTTTTTGAAATCCTCTATCTGCAGGTAATATTCGGCGCATTCGATCAGCGCATCCACCGGCACAAGTCCTATTACCTCGCTGCCTAAAACATTTACGCCGTAGCGCCGCGCTTCCATCTTTACCGTTTCAAAAACCCTGTAAACGGGAGTTTTTTTGTAGTTGACGAGGTTCATGCTGACTTGGGCGATATTGCGGTCTTCGAGGAAAACGCCCATGGCCTTGACATTGGTCAGCCCGCCGCCTTTTTCGCGCACCCTTCTTGCAATTTGATTGGCGATATCAAGATTCGCTGTATCCAAATTGACATTGTAGGCGATTAAATATTCGCGAGCGCCGACGGCGGTCGCGCCCGCCGTCGGATGCAATGCGGTAGCTCCGAAATCCGGCACCCATTCGGGGTCCTTGATTTTCTCCTTGAAGCCCTCGTACTGACCTCTGCGTACATCGGCCAAATTGCGGCGTTTCTCCGTTCGGGCTGCGGATTCATAAAGATAGACGGGAATCCCGAGCTCCTTCGCCATTCTTTCGCCCAGTTGCTCGGCCAATGCGACGCACTCGCTCATCTCCATTTCCCGGACGGGTATGAAGGGGATTACATCGGTGGCGCCCATGCGGGGGTGTTCACCGCTGTGCTCTTCCATATTGATAAGCTCAGCCGCCTTTGCAGCCAAGCGGAATGCCGCCTCCACCGCCGCCTGCGGTTCGCCGATGAAGCTTACTACCGAGCGGTTATGATCCCTGTCCGAAGAATAATCCAGCAGCGTTACGCCGGCGCTTTGCCGCACCTCGCCGACGATAGCTTCGATTTTTTCCTGATTGCGTCCTTCGCTGAAGTTGGGCACGCATTCGACAATTTTAGCCATGTTGTTCTCCTTATTATGTCTACTTCTTTAAAACTTCGTCCAGCAGACTCTCGTCCACCAGATACGGAATGCTTATATGATAATCCGGGTGCTCGCGGTTGAACTCTATCATCGTGCTAAGGGCGTGTTCATTTCTTGCCCAGCTGCGGCGACTTACTCCGGAGATGACATCCCAGGTCATGGCATCGCGAATAATACAGTCGACTCTTTCGCTGCCGTCCAGCACCAGGCCGAAGCCGCCGTTGATGGCTTTTCCTATGCCCACTCCGCCGCCGTTGTGCAGCGCTACTAAAGACATGCCTCGCGCGGCGTTTCCGGCGTAGCAATGCACAGCCATATCCGCCGTAATATTGCTTCCGTCATAGATATTCGAGGTTTCGCGGAAAGGAGAATCCGTTCCTCCGGTATCGTGGTGGTCTCTGCCGAGCATAATCGGGCCGACTTCTCCCTTGCGCACCATCTCGTTGAATTTAAGGGCAATCCTTACCCTTCCGGCCGCATCCTGATAGAGTATGCGCGCTTTGGTTCCGACTACCAGGCCGTTTTTCTTTGCGTCCCTTATCCAGACCCGGTTATCTCTGTCCTGGAATCTTCTCTCGGGGTCGATGGAATCCATCGCCGCCTTATCCGTTTTGTCCAGGTCGCTTTCCAGACCAGAGAGACATACCCAGCGGAAGGGACCGTAGCCATAGTCGAAGAGCTCGGGTCCCAAAATATCTTCCACATAGGAGGGGAAGATGAAGCCGTCGAGGGTGTCGCGACCGTTTTTGGCGATCTCCTTGTTGCCTGCATCGAAGACGGCCTTCATAAAGGAGTTGCCGTAATCGAAGAAATAAGTGCCTCTTGCAACCAGTGCTTTGATTGCGCGGAAGTGCTTGCCCAGACTTTCATCCACCAGGCGGCGAAATTTGTCGTGATCGGTATCGATCAGGCGGGTGCGCTCCTCGAAACTTATTCCCTGCGGGCAGTAGCCTCCGTCGTATACGGCGTGGCAGGAAGTCTGATCGGAAAGCAGATCGATGTGCTCGTTGTTCTGCAAAGCATATGCCAGCAGATCGACGATGTTGCCCAAAAATGCTATGGCTAAGGGTTCTGCGTTTTTTTGAGCTTCGCGGGCTTTCGTAAATGCTTGCTTTGGACAATCTGTTATCGTGTCGACCCAGCCCTGTTCGTAGCGGGTTGTTATGCGGGAGCTGTCCACTTCGGCGATGATGGCTACCCCGCCGGCTATGCGAACCGCTTTTCCCTGGGCGCCGCTCATTCCTCCCAGGCCCGAGGAGACCATCAGAACTCCCGCCAGATCCCTGTCGTGAGGGATGCCGAGCTTGGAGCGTCCCGCATTCAGAACCGTGCTGTAAGTGCCGTGAACTATGCCCTGCGGCCCTATGTACATCCAGCCGCCGGCCGTCATCTGGCCGTAGTTGCTCACCCCTAGCTGCATAGCGCGATGCCAGTTGTGCTGGTCGTCGAATTCACCGACCAAAAGCCCGTTTGTGATGATGACCCGCGGAGCGCGCGAATGTGATTTGTATAGCCCGGCCGGATGGCCGCTGGCGATGACAAGGGTCTGTTCATCGCTCAATTCTTCAAGGTATCTTTTAATGAGTTGATACTGCATCCAGTTCTGGCATACCTGTCCGGTCTCTCCGTAGGTTACCAGTTCGTAGGGATACAGGGCGACATCGAAATCAAGATTATTATCGATCATCACCTGAAAGGCTTTGCCTTCTATGCATTTGCCCTTGTACTCCTCAATGGGCCTGCCTTTAATGGCGCCTTGCGGGCGGAAGCGATATCCGTAAATTCTTCCGCGAGTTTTTAACTCTTCAAGAAACTCCGCAGCCAGCTCGGCGTGCCACTTCTCCGGTACATAGCGCAGAGCGTTTTTCAGCGCCAGACGCGTATCCGCTTCGCTCAAAGTAAAATTGCGATTCGGAGCGCGCCTCTTTCCGGGGTCAAACTCCGGCTTCGGGGGTAATTCGGGAAAAATGCTTTCCAATTTAATCGTCATAGCCTGATCGATCTGTTTATTCACGATGAATCCCTCCTCATAATTTAATTCGGCATAATTATACTTGTTCGAAACAAATTGAAATCCTAAATAAGTTTTTCCTCAGCAGCCCGCTTCAAGGCTTCTATGTCCGTGTTGACGACGCGATCGCAGTCGAAGCTCCTGGCAACCCTGCGCACTGCATTATAAGTCTTTCTGGTCAAAGGCGCCATTTTTTCCTTGTCGCGGAATTCAAGCGCCTGAGCCGCAACCATCATCTCCATCATAACAACATATAGAGAATTATTATATATCATTCGCGCCTGACGAGCCGCCGTCGTACCCATGCTGACATGATCCTCCTGGTTGCCCGAAGAGGGGATGGAGTCCACGGAGGCCGGGTGTGCCAACACCTTGTTTTCCGACACGAGTGAAGCCGCCGAATACTGGACGATCATAAATCCGGACTGCAGCCCCGGTTGGTGAACCAGAAATCCCGGAAGTCCGTTTGAGAGGCAAGGATTAACCAGGCGCTCGATGCGTCTCTCGGATATATTCGCTATTTCGCTGAGAGCGATCTTCAGAAAATCCATAGCCAAAGCGATAGGTTGACCGTGGAAATTTCCCGCGCTGATTGCATCTTTCTCCGCGGTAAAAATAAGGGGATTATCGGTAGCCGCATTGATTTCCCTCTCAACTATTTGCCGCACATAAGCGATTGCATCGTAGGAAGCGCCTAAGACCTGAGGGGCACAGCGCAGAGAGTAGGCGTCCTGGACACGCAGCTCTCCCTGCTTGCTTATAAGCTGCGAGCCTTTCAGCTGTTCGCGCAGAGCCTTCGCCACGGCGATCTGTCCTGATTGGTTGCGCGCTTCGTGGACCCGCGTATCGAGAGCGGACCCGATGCCAAGAAGGGCTTCAAAAGTCATTGCGCTTGCGCGGATCGCATAGCGCATAAGCTCTTCGCTGTCATAGACCAAAAGCGCGGCGATCGCCGTCATGGCCTGAGTGCCGTTGATCAAAGCCAGGCCTTCCTTGGCCACCAATTTAACGGGCTTTTCTCCGATCTGAGCCAGCGCATCGGCACCATGATAAATTTTCCCCCGATACTCGGCAGAACCTTCGCCGATCAGCGGTAAAACCATATTTGCCAGCGGTGCCAGGTCTCCGCTGGCGCCCAGAGAGCCCTGAGAAGGAACATGCGGATGCAGCCCGGCATTGAGCATCTTTATCAATAATTCGATTATAGAAAGTCGGATACCGGAATTTCCTTTCATCAGGGAATTGGCCCGGATCAGCATCATTGCCCGCACAACTTCGATAGGTAAAAGCTCTCCGACCGCGCAGCAATGGCTCTGAATCAGATTGTGCTGCAATGCGCTCACATCGCAAGGGTCGATAAGCACATCGGAAAATTTACCGAAGCCGGTGGTAATACCGTACACGATTCGGTTTTCCGCGACAAATTTTTCGACCAAAGCCCTGCTTTGGCGCACGCGCTCGCAGGCGCTTTCGTCCAGGAAGACCTGCTCGCGATCTCTGGCAACTGCCGCTACCTGCTCGATGCTGAGATCCTTGCCTGTTAAAACTATCATTTAACCTTCTCCTCTTTATACAGATAAATTGAAGAAGCATAGTCGGAATGACTATGCCTCTTAATTGCTATGCATTTTAATTTTATTGATTCCGGCCGCCCGCGATGTTTCACAAGATTACCTCGCTCGATTTCTTCCGGACAATACAGGATTTTTTTGCTTTGCGCTTTAAGTTAAAGTTTCATCGTATTAAAAAGTATAACAGATGCGGCTCACAACGGCAAGCGAAGGGGCGGATAAAAGCGACTCCGAATTCTTATTTTCGGAGTCGCTTGAAAAATTATATGTCTTGGATTTTAGGATTTAAAGCAAGTATTTTTATTTCACCAGGAGTTGTATAAACTTAGTAATGGCCGCCGCGGCTTCCGCCCTTGTGAGCTTCGATCCGGCGAGGAATTGCGCCTTTTCGTTGCCCGTCATTGTACAAATTAACGGCATCACTTTTCCCGAGACCGAAATTATACGGTGCGGCGTCCACATCAAAGACTAAAAATCCGCCGGCTTCTATAACTGTATTTTCAGGAAATGCCTTAGTAGTTCCGTCTCCCAATCTTTCCAAGCCCTTGTCGTCGGAAATAATCCAGCCTGATATGTCGACAGGCGATGTGGAGTTATTGTAGAGTTCAATCCAATCGTTGCCCTTATTTGGAGCGCTCGATTCGACTTCATTGATAACTACAGTTTTTGCCTCTTCCGCAAAAGAGAAGTTAAAACTGAGTCCTGAAAACAGCAGTGCCAAGCTCAAAAGAGCCGACACAATTCTAATATTTGATTTCTTCATTACTGCGAAACCCTCCTAGTTTGATTTTTGAAATCTTTTCTTAAATATAATTATCAGAAAGGAGAGTTATGGAATCAATCTGACTTGTGTAAAGTCGATGTAAGATTTTGAAAAATTCCGAATGCCAAAAGCCAGGATAGCTATTGTTTAGTATTTATCGTTTGGATATTTTTCAAGTCATAAAAATACGGCAAGCGATAAATTGTGTCGCTTGCCGTATCTATTCTGGAGCGGATGAAGGGAATCGAACCCTCAACCGCAGCTTGGGAAGCTGCTATTTTACCACTAAACTACATCCGCATGCAGCGCGGGCGCTCTTCCGCCGTGTTTAGTATTATACGACCTAAGGCGGCATTAAGGCAAGTGAAAATGCTGATATAATGTGCTATACTCAAGAGTAGTTATTCGGAAAGGCGGTATTATGAAGATACAATTTTGCGGCGCCGCGACCGGAGTTACCGGTAGCTGCCATTGGATAAAGACGGAGCAGCACAACATTTTGCTCGACTGCGGGCAGTTTCAAGGGGGAGCGGAGACGGAGGCGATGAATTTCGACCCGTTTCCTTTCGACCCTTCCGAGATAGAATGCGTGGTGCTATCGCATGCGCATATAGACCACTGCGGAAGGCTTCCGCTTCTGGTAAAGCGCGGATTTAAAGGGGATATATTCTGCACGGATGCTACTGCCGATCTGCTGGATGTAATGCTCAAGGACAGCGCTCACATACACGAGCAGGACGCGGAGTGGACGAATCGGAAGGCGGAGAGAGCCGGAAGGCCCCTCGTTGAACCGCTATACACCACTCAGGACGCAATCGAAACTCTGACTCTCGTAAAGCCGGTCCTCTACGATACTTTATTCTCCCTTAACAACCAGATGAAGGTAGTGTTCAACGATGCGGGGCACATATTGGGCTCCGCTATTATTGAGCTCTGGGTCGAGGAGAACGGCATAAGCAAGAAGCTGGTATATTCCGGCGACCTCGGTATGATGAACCGTCCGATTTTAAGGGATCCGATCTACATAAAGAAGGCCGACTACCTGATAATGGAGACGACTTACGGTAATCGGCTTCACGAGGCGAACGCCACCAGCATAAAGGGTCTTCTGGATATATGCGTAGAGACGACGAGGCGTGGCGGGAATGTCGTAATACCCAGCTTTGCGGTCGGCAGAACCCAAGAACTCATATTTGAGCTTAACAGGGTCTATGACGGTGAGGGACCCTACCGCGAAGCTTTAAAGAATATCCATGTCTATGTGGACAGCCCCATGGCGATAAGGGCCACGGAGATATTTAAAAATAACGCTCAGACCTACGATGAAGAAATGCGGGAGTTCATTATGAGGGGCGATCACCCTCTGGATTTTCCGAATCTCCACTTCACAAAGACGAGCGACGAGTCGAGGATGATTAACATAGATGAGCATCCGAAGATAATAATCTCCGCCAGCGGGATGTGCGAGGCGGGTCGCATACGCCACCATCTTAAGCACAATCTTTACAATCGCAGAAACAGCATCGTATTCGTCGGTTATCAGGCCGAGGGTTCGATGGGACGATATATACTTGAAGGTGCAAAGGAAGTGAAACTCTTTGGCGAGACTATCGCCGTCAAGGCACAGATTTATAACCTCGAGGGCTTTTCGGGCCACGCCGACAGGGATGCGCTTTTCGACTGGCTCAGCCATTTCCGGAAAAAACCCAATAATATTTTCCTGGTTCACGGGGAGCGCGATTCAAAATACGATTTTGCGGACTTTGTAAAGCAGAATCTTGGCTGGGACTGCGATGTCGTGGACGGGATGGACGAGTACGAGCTCAGCGAGCTTTCAACTACCATGACCTACCGGGAGGTTCAGCACGACTTTACCGGCCATCAGGTCTACGACGGGGATTTCGGCGCTCCCGAGAAGGAGTTCGTGTCGCCCGAGCAGCTCGGCCAGCTTAAGAGCCGCATGGCGGATCTGAGGGCGATGCTGGACAGTGTTCTATCGCAGGTGGACGATGCGGTTAAGAGCGAGAGTTCTGCACAGAGGCTTGTGGATATTAAGAATACCGTCGCCTCCATAGAGAAGGAAGTTCTGCATCTGGGGTCCACCGTAACTAAAGAAGACAGGGCGGACAATAGGGAGCTTACCCTTGAAGGAGAGCTTCCTATGTTTGAGGATAACAAGAATTCAAAGAAGCGCTCATATAAGAGCAATTGAGGAGGGCGGCGATGAATGCGGTAGTCATAGGAATTGCGGGCGGAACGGGATCGGGTAAATCCACAATGATCAGGAACATATACCGCAAGTTCGGCGAATCGATCGCGCTGCTCAGCCACGACTTCTATTATAAAGCGCACGACGATATGCCGTACGAAGAGCGCTGCAAGCTCAATTACGACCACCCCGATGCCTTCGACAGCGATATGTTTATCGAGGATATAAAAAAGCTTAGGGCTGGCGAAGCCATATACCGGCCCGTTTACGACTTCACCATACATAACAGGGTGGAGGAAGTCGTCGAAGTAAAGCCTGCAAAGGTCTTGATAGTTGAGGGCATATTGATTTTCGCCGAAGAAAAGATGCGCGAGATGTTCGATATAAAGCTTTACATAGACACCGATGCCGATGTGCGCATACTCAGGAGGATAATGAGAGATGTAAAGCACAGGGGGCGCAGCTTGGAGTCGGTGGTGACCCAATATATGACGACGGTCAAGCCCATGCACGAGCAATTCGTGGAGCCGTCAAAAAAATATGCGGATATAATAATACCCGAGGGCGGTGAAAATCGCGTCGCCATAGAGATGCTTAATCAGCGCATATCGGCGCTGCTGGCGAGCAGGTAATTAAATTTCTCGTAATAGAGCTGAACAGCTGGACAGAAAAACGATGACCGGAGACATTGCTCCGGTCTTTTTAACTAAGGGATTTTAGTCAAGGAGTCTTTCCAGCTCTTGCAGAGCCCTGGCTCTGTGGCTGATAAGATTTTTGACTTCTTCGGGGAGTTCTCCGAAGGTCTCGCTGTAGCCTTCGGGTACGAATAAGCTGTCGTAGCCGAAACCTCCGCTTCCGCGCTCCTCCTCGGCGATTGTGCCGAGACAGATTCCCCTCGCTACGATGCTTTTCTTTTCAGGAAAGCACAGCGCGATACAGCATTCAAAGTGGGCGCCGCGCTGCGGGACAGCCCGCATCTCCTCGAGCAGTTTCGCCCTGTTGGCTGCGTCGTCTCCGTGCACTCCGGAGTATCTGGCCGAGTGAACCCCCGGCGCACCGCCCAGAGCATCCACGCAGAGTCCCGAATCGTCTCCTATGCATGGACGCCCGAGGATCTCGCAGAGGGTTTCCGCCTTTATAATGGCGTTTTCGCGGAAAGTTTCCCCGTTTTCCTCTATCTCAAAATCTCCGTAGCCCACATCTTTCATCGAGAGCAAGCGCATTCCGTATTTATCCGCAATACCTTTGAGTTCCTTAAGTTTTCCCTCGTTTCGAGTTGCTACAACCAATATATTATCCACATCCGCTCCTATGTATTTTCTGCATTTGCTATGATAAAATAGTACTATAAAATAAAGTAATCTATTATAAAATATAGCAGTTAAAACATCAAGTTTGCGCCTGAGCGGGGGATCATTATGAGAAAATCGATATGCATAGTTTTGATGGTTGCCGTCATTTTTGGGATGAGTTCGGTCCCTGCGAATGCGCTCACCCCGGAGCCGAAGCTGGAGGCTGCCGCCGCAATACTGGTGGACATGTCCGACGGAAAGGTGCTGTTCGAAAAGAATGCGGATTCGAGACAGTTTCCCGCGAGCACGACGAAGATGCTCACCTGCCTTTTGGCCCTTGAAAAACTCGACCTTCAGACCGTCATAACGGCTGATGCGGAGGCCACAGGAACGGGCGGAAACACGATAAAACTTAAGGAAGGCGAGAGTATGGACCTTCTGAACATGCTGCACGGCATGATGATACCCAGCGCCAACGATGCCTCCGTAGCGATTGCCAAGGCTATCACCGGGTCGGTGGAATCCTTCGCCTCGATGATGAACGCCAGAGCGAGGGAGCTCGGATGCAAGGAAAGCAATTTCGTGAACCCCAGCGGTATACACGACGAACTGCATTACAGCAGTGCGAGGGATCTTGCTCTTATCGCGCTCGAATGCATGAAGAACGAGACTTTCAGGCAGATCGTCGCCAAGTACGAATATACTCTTCCCGCTACTGAAAAGAGCGGCGAAAGGGAGCTCAAAAGCACGAATTTCCTCCTGAACGACACGGAGGACAATCATAGAATATATGTAGGCAACGACCTTCGCTACTGCAAGTACGAAGGAACAATAGGGGTAAAGACCGGGTACACGAGCAAGGCCGGAGGCTGCCTCGTCGCGGCTTGCGAGAGGAACGGCACAAAACTGCTCTCCGTCGTACTGGGTTCCTCCGGGATGGGGCGCTTTGCAGACAGCATCAAGGTGCTGGACTGGGGATTTGAAAATTACCGGACTATAACCGTCCTCAGCGGCGGTTACAGCTTCGGAAATATTAAGGTGATTCGCGGGGAGTTCAATAAGGTCGAAGCGGTGCTTCTTGCGGATATTTTTCATACCCTTCCGATGGATGCATCAACCGACATAATGAGCGCACGCGCGGTGCTGGAGGAAAGCCTGAAGGCTCCGGTAAAGAAGGGCGATGTTGTAGGCGAGGTGACTCTGTACGAGGGCGACGAAATAGTCGGCACATATTCCGCGGTCGCGGCGAAGTCCGTCGCGGAAGGCGGGCCCCTGTCCGCATTCGGAATCGAGGACAGTGCCGCGGCCCGCATTTGGAAAATTGCGCTGGCAGTGCTCGTAACAATAGTAGTATTCGTACTCGTAATCATCATTGTAATAAGGCGCAAAGTTAAGATAAATAAGGCAAAGAAGAACGCCAGAAAGCGCAAGAGGGAGAAGCAGGAGGCGGCCAGACGAGCGGAATGGGAACGCTACTACGAGGGCGAAAAATACGGAAGGGATGAGCCGCCCCGGAGCGAAGAATAATGTTCGATATAAAGGAAGAACTTAAAAAACTGCCCGACAGCCCCGGTGTGTATCTGCACAAGGACGAGTTCGGGCAGATAATATATGTGGGCAAGGCGATTTCACTCAGAAACAGGGTGAGGCAGTATTTTCAATCGCCAAAAAATCAGGGAGCCAAACAGCGCCGCATGGTGAGGGATATTGCGGAGTTCGAGTACATAAGCTGCGGCAGCGAGATGGAGGCGCTCATGCTCGAGTGCAATCTCATAAAGAAGCACAGGCCCAAGTACAACATCCTTTTGCGTGACGACAAGAGCTACCCGTACATAAAGCTTACGCTGGGGGAGGACTATCCCCGCTTGCTCAAGACCAGGCGCATCGTTAACGACGGCTCCAAGTATTTCGGACCCTATGCGGATGCGGGCGCGGTCAATACCATCATAGATTTGTTGAATTCCACCTACAGCCTCAAGCGCTGCAATGCGACTTCTTTTGCCGAGGATTTTTCGCCCTGCCTCAATTACCATATTAACGCTTGCAGGGGAATATGCCGCGGCGATATTTCCAGGGAGGAGTATGCGAAGCTCATAGAT
The DNA here is from genome assembly GCA_964344335.1 of uncultured Oscillospiraceae bacterium. Lineage (GTDB taxonomy): Bacteria > Bacillota > Clostridia > Peptostreptococcales > Anaerovoracaceae > RUG11894. The sequence goes on from CAYFMW010000002.1 coordinate 80,226, forward strand.
AAGGTGCTGGATTTCCTCCACGGAAGGGACGCCGAGATACTCGCGGAGCTTCAGAAGGGGATGAAGGAGGCTTCGGAGGCACTCAATTTCGAGCAGGCCGCAAGCTTTCGGGATCGCATAGAAGCCATAAATACGATAAGGGAAAAGCAGCGAGTGGTGCTGAGCCGCCCGGAGGATCTCGATATAATTTTGCTTTCTCAGGGTCTTTCGGGTATGCATGCAGTGTTGTTTACGGTGCGGGACGGAAAGCTTTCCGGAAGGGACAGCTTCTTTTTGGGCGATGTGCAGGGAGAGGCGCCGGAGCTGATCATCGGCGAATTCATAAAGCAGTATTACCATGCGAATGTGCTTATACCTAAGGAGATATTGCTTAGCTCTCTTCCTTCCGAGCACGAACTTCTGGCGGAGTGGCTCTCGCAGCAGCGAGGCTCGAAGGTTCGGCTCCTGGTGCCCCGCAGAGGCGAAAAAAGAGCCCTTTTGGAGCTCGTTCGGGAGGATACCGAAGAAATCCTCAAGGGGCTGGATGAGCGCGTAAAAAGGCAAAATGAGAGGCTTGAGGCCATAAGAGAGGGACTGGCGGAAATCTTCGGCGAGGAAGTTGCCGATGGGATACGCAGGGTGGAGGCCTACGATATTTCGAATATGAACGGTTTGGATTCCGTCGGCGGCATGGTCGTCTTCGTGGACGGAAGCCCCTGCAGGAATGCCTACAGGCGCTTCAAGATAAAAACCGTGGAGGGAGCCGACGATACGGGCAGCCTTCAGGAGATGCTATTCAGACGCTTTCGCGAGGCGGAGAAGGGAAACGCCGGGTTTTCGGAGCTGCCCGACCTGATTCTTATGGACGGCGGCCTCGGGCAGGTCAATGCCGCGAAGGCGGTGCTCGCCGCACTGCGCCTCGATATCCCCGTCGCGGGCATGGTTAAGGATGACAGGCACCGCACTGCGGGGCTCATATATGAGGGCGAGCGGAGGGAGCTCAAGGGGAAATCTCAGCTCTTCTCCTACATCGGCGCGATTCAGGAGGAGGTTCACAGGTTCGCCATAGACTATCACAGGAAGCTGCGCGGCAAGGCTCTGACCCGATCGGTGCTGGATGCAATCCCCGGAATCGGTGAAAAACGCAAGATGTCGCTGCTATCGAAGTTCGGCAGCATCGATGCGATAAAGGCAGCTGATGTGGAGGAACTTGCCGGGGCTCCGGGCATGAATATGAGCGTCGCGGAAAATGTTTATAAATATTTTGCCAGCGAGGAAAATCCGTGTTACAATGAACCGAGCGTCGATATGGCGCATAAAGTTTAAGTGATAAGTTATTTCATCAATGGAGGAAGAGAAATGGCAGACGAAGACAA
>CAYFMW010000002.1:81680-91525 GCA_964344335.1 uncultured Oscillospiraceae bacterium
TCATGGGCATATTTGAGGTGGACGGTAAGGAGTACATCGCGCTCATTCCCGACGACGACAGCGACGACGTCTACATCTACGGATACAAGGAGATCTCCGACGAGGAGTTCGAATTGCTCGATATCGAGGACGACGAGGAGTTCGAGCGCGCCGTCGAAGAGTTCGACAGAATAACGGCAGAAGAATAAGTGAATAATAGGAGACCCCGCATCGCGTTCAGCGAGGCGGGGTCTTTTAAGGTTTACAATCTCCCCAGCGCATTTAGCTGAATATCGTTAATGCGCCTTCTATCCTCCGGCCCCGAGCTTATCAGCTCGACTGTCAGGTAATCAGGCCCGATATCTTTTACGAGCTGCCTTACTCCCTCCGCAGTGAAGGGTCTGTGCATATCCCTCTTAAATACATGCATAAACATTGCGCTGCTGCGCTCCTCGTAGCTTCCTTCGGGTAGCGGCGGATTCGCCTGTGTTTGCTTTGCGTAGGATCCCGACAGGGACTCGTTTATGTGAATCCCCCTGATATGCCCCGCGGCAAAGGGATCGGCTTCGAGAACGGAATAGATGTAGCGCAGGGCCTCTTCGCCGCTTTTAAGTTCGCAGTTCGTGTTCATCAGATGGCCCGTGTCGAGCATTATGCCCAGATGCGGGTAGTTCACGCCGGAGAGCATATATTCGCTCGCGCGGGGGTTGAGCAGGGTCAGTCCCGGCTGCCATAGGTTCTCAAGCAGCAGCAAGGGGCGGTAATCGGGCGAAAATTCCTCGGGATTATCAAATAGCGCGTTCAGGATTTCGCAGCTCGCTTCGCAGACTTCCTCATCGCTTCTTGCGTAGTCTTCCGTAAAGGATTCTTCGATTGTAGATTCCGCAACATGAAACACGAGGTACTCGCTGCGAAATTTTTCGGCATAGCGCAGATCGCGGCGGAAGCGCTCCAAGAGGGCTTCCCGGCTACTTCCTCCGTAGTAGTTTTCCACCGCAGCGAGATTGCCGAATTCCTTGAGAAGAGCTTCCTCGTCGCCTCTCCAGAATGAGTGCCAGTAAGGCAGGCAGGACATATGCAGTCCGATTACGCTCACATGGTCGAAGAGACCGGGCTTCGGTTCATCTATTATCTGAAGCTCCACGCCGTCGAAGCCGCGCAGCTGCCGCAGCCTCTCCTTCGGATCTGCGAGAAAGTCGGCATCCTCTCCGCAACTTGTCAGGTTGAATGTCAATTTCATGCTTAAATTATATCATCTTCATCGTTATATTGTGATATAATGTTTTCCTAAAGTTAATTTTAAAAATTGGAGAATTTGAATGAGGAAGTTTTACAAGATAATAGCATTGCTTCTGGTGCTCGCTTTGGCGCTGCCCCTTGCAGCCTGCAAAAAGAACGAAGAGCAAGCGGAAGATCCGGCGCTCGAGGGAATACAGGACAGATCGGAAATATACAGCAAAGGAATAGACGAGAACGGTAGGTGGGAGGGCATAAAGGCTCTCGATTTTGTCACTATCGGACAATATAAAGACATGGTTCTGCCCGCACCCGACGAGGCCGAGAACGAGGCCCAGCTCGAGATGCAGATTTCCAACATGCTCTCGGCTTACGGACAGTCCGTTCAGATTAAAGATAGGGCTGCGGAGAAATACGATACCGTCAACATAGACTATGCCGGCTACATGGATGGCGAGCAGTTCGAGGGAGGCACCGCGCAGGGACAGTCCCTCACGCTGGGTACGGGCCAGTTTATTCCGGGCTTTGAGGAAGTTGTGGAGGGTCATATGCCCGGAGATACTTTCGACATCGACTTAAATTTCCCCGATCCCTACCATAGCGCCGATCTTGCGGGAAAGCCGGTTACTTTTACCGTTACCCTTAATTATATCGAGGAATATGAATATCCCGAGCTTACGGATGCTTTCGTCAAGGAGAAGTTCTTCGACATCAGAGGATGGGAGAGCGTCGAGCAGATGCGTTCGGAGATACTGGAGGATATCACCAAGAGGGCGGATTACGATAATATAGCTGCCGAACTGGACAGCTGGGCGGTCTCCGAAATCCCCGAGTCGATGATAGATTATCAAAAAAATTCCATACTCAGCGTCTATCAGGATTATGCGGATATGAACGGCATGGAACTGGATGATTTTATAGCTGCAACCGGTGAAGCCTCCGATTCCGATGAGCTGCTTGAGCTCTATGCGCCCGATATTGAGCGGAGCGCCAAATACTATCTGGTCCTTCAGGCTGTTGCCGAGAAAGCCGGCATAAGCGTAAGCGAGGAGGAAATAAAGGCGTATTTCCTCGAGAATACGGGTTCCGAAGACTACTCGACTCATGCAAAGCACTTCGGGATGCCCTATGTTAAATGCATGGTCCTCGGCAATATAATCATGGATTATATCAGGGATAACGCAAAGTTCGAATAGGATTAAGCTGTAAGCACCGGCCTTCCGCGGCTTGCAAGCCGCGGAAGGCTTGCATTTTGCGCTTGCGACACTTATAACTCCTAAATAGTATTGATGCAAAAAAATCCCCAAAGTTTTATAAAAAAGGTTGGTTGTTTTATAAAAGTCTTTTATGTTTTGAAGCACACATGAAAAATTATTGGCGAAGTAATTATCTTTTGGGATTTTTGCATGGGAAAAGGAAGTTTTGTTTTGAATTGACAAGGAAAATATCTCCCAACATTCTCTCGGAGTTATAAGTTGCAATATTTTTGCTTGCAATCAGTAATTTTTTGTTGTAAAATGGCAAATGTTTCTGCAGGTATGGCGGAATTGGCAGACGCGCACGGTTCAGGTCCGTGTGAAAGTGATTTCATGGAGGTTCGACTCCTCTTACCTGCACCATCGGCTCTCAGCAATGAGAGCCTAAATTAAAAAGTTCGGCGAAGATGCGGAGTTTCGCAACCGCCCGATTAAAGGAGATATAGACGATGCCTGAAGGTACAAATGCGGCGAGCATAACGTTGGATTCATATATTATCGAGACCACCGTGGGCCCCGATACGACATTCAAGGGGAATATCAAGACAGCAAAACCCATACAGATCGAAGGATATTACGAAGGCGATATAGATTCCGAGTCCGTCGTGATTGTTGCGCAGATAGGAAGGTTTAAGGGCAATATCAAGTGCAGCGAACTGAGGCTCATCGGAAAGGGTGAGGGCAAGGTGCAATGCAGCAAGCTTATGGACTTTGCGTCGACAGCTGTGTTTACGGGGGATCTGGAGACCAAGGACCTGATAATTCGCGAGGGCTCCATCCTTGACGGAACCTGCAAGATGTCCTCGATGCGCAATAAATAGCTGCAGATCGAGTGGCGCATAAGTTAAAGTTTAAAAATAAAGACCGGCGTGCCGGTCTTTTTGCTTGTAGATTTTCAGTTATATTTAAAGCGAGAGCAATTACTTCTCGGGCTTTTTGATGATTAGACCGTCCATCAATTCTTCTTCCATGGCCTTCCTGTGAACCGGCCCGTTTATCCCCGGCATGCCACCGGTATGTATAAAGATGATGTTTTCGCCCTTTTTAATCTCGCCTTTGGCGCAGAGCTGTTCGATGGCATAGTAGGTTTTGCCCGTGTAGCAGGGGTCGAGGATTATTCCCTCTTTTCTTCCCATCTCGTAGATTGCCTCGCGCACCTCCTTGACGGGGTTGTTGTACGCGTCCCAGTGGTATTCGTTCGTCAGATGGAAGTCACTTTTTTGAGCATCGAATTCGAGCCCCAGATAATCCCTGCAGCGGTCGAAATATTTCTTGGCCCTTTCGGCCGGGTCCGGATCGCTCGAAGGGGAAATGCATACGCCCAGCAGGCCGAGCTTCGAGCCCGCATGCTTAAGGCCGATAAAGCAACCTATATAGGTGCCCATGCTTCCGGAAGTGACGACTATGCGCCCTTCATCGATGCCCATACGCCTGCATTGCTCGTCAATCTCCATAGCACACTCGCAGTAGCCCAGAGCGCCGAGCTCGTTTGAGCCGCCCATGGGGATAAAATAAGGCTTTTCTCCTTCGGCTTCGTATGCAGCCATCGTCTCTTTGACGGCTCTTTCCGCGAGCTCGATTTCCGAGGCGTCGCCGTCCTTCTGCACCAGATACAGCGTGCAGCCCATTATCCTGTCCAGCAGGATGTTTGCGGAGATCTCTCCGGGGTATTCGCCGACCGCGACTATGGTGCAGCGCATGCCGTATTTTGCGGCTACCGCTGCCGTGAGCCGCCCGTGATTCGTCTGAGGTCCTCCGACCGTAACCAGGGCCGTCGCCCCCTTGTCCAGCGCATCCTTGATGAAGTATTCCAATTTTCTGAGTTTGTTTCCGCCGCTTCCAAGGCCCGTAAGATCGTCTCTCTTGATGTAGAGATTTATGCCGAGCTTTTCGGAGAGCGTATCCAGCCTGTCAAGAGGCGTCGGCAGATGAAGAAATGATTCCTTTTCGTGTCCGTAAAGCATAAGTTCCTCCTGGGATGTTTTGAATGATTATTAATAGTCCTGCTTGGTCCAGATTTTTCTTTCGCCCTCTAAGCCGCCCCGAAGTCTGTATAGCTCGTCCTGAATCTTCTGCTGCACCAAGGCGGCGAATTCGTAAGTGTTCATATCGGGGTAGTCGGCGGTTTCTATCGCCGGAAGGATGCTCAACTTAACCTTCGCCTCCCTGAAGCGTCCGTTTGCCTCGAAAACATTGTAACTTTCATCTATTACGAAAGGTACCACGGGGACTTTCGCCTTTATGGCGCAGCGGAGGGCTCCGGGTTTGAAAGGCAGCATCTGGGGTCCGCGGCTCCTCGTGCCTTCCGGGAATATCACCACGGATTTGCCGTTTTCCAGCAACGCCTGCGCCTTCTGAATGGATTTGAGAGTCTCTCTGGGATTACCTCTGTCCATGAATATGCAGTCGAAGCAGTGCATCCAGGTATTTGCTACGGGAATCTTTTCGACTTCTTTCTTCGCTACGATGCTCTTCAAAGGACCGAGCTCCGAAAGTATGAGGATTGTGTCGACGATACCCTGATGATTGCCGACCCACAGGGCCGGTCGGGTTATGATATTCTCTTCCCCGAATCTTTCGAGGCGAACGCCGGCCAGGCGCAGCATAGGTCTCGCCCAGATGTCTACGACCGTCTGCGGTCCTTGAAATTTTTGGCGCAGGCCTATCTTTTGGCTGAACTTCCAATAGAGCACTATGGGAATATTCACGATCATCAGGTAGCCTACATAAAGCAGGATAGCTATGGTTCTCAACATAAATGTAACCTCTCAATGCAATGATTTTAACATAAAAGCAATCGGCTGTGATAAAATATAACGGTTGATTGGAGAATATTGAAGATGGACAAGAAGAAAATCATAAACATAGCGGTTATAGCACATGTGGATGCGGGAAAATCGACGCTCGTCGATGCTTTTCTGGCTCAAAGCGGGGTTTTCAGGGAGAACGAGGAGATGCTCGCGCAGACCATGGATTCCGACGATATAGAGCGGGAGAGGGGCATAACAATATACGCAAAGAACTGTTCGGTGATGCACGACGGCTACAAGATTAATATAGTCGATACTCCGGGCCACGCGGACTTTTCGTCCGAGGTGGAGAGGATAATAAAGACGGTAGATACCGTAATACTCCTGGTGGATTCTGCGGAGGGGCCGATGCCGCAGACCCGATTCGTACTGCAAAAATCCCTGGAGCAAAACCTCAATCCCATACTGCTCATAAACAAGATAGACAGAAAGGATGCCCGAATAAAGGAAGTCGTAGACGAGGTTTACGAACTCTTTATGGATCTTGAGGCGAGTGACGAGCAGCTCGACTTTCCGATACTTTACGGGATTGCTCGTCAGGGCATAGTCGTCGAAGATCCCGCGGAGGCCGCGGGGGTTACCGTCGAGAGCGGCGACGGCGGCAAGGCAAGAAAGAGAGCGGCGGGTCAGGACGGACTGAGCATCGCGCCGCTTTTTGAGGCGATAATAAGGCAGGTGGGCGGTTACGAGGACAGGGACGATGAGCCCCTGCAGCTTCAGATTTCCACACTTGCATACGACGATTACATAGGCAGGCTCGGCATAGGCAGGATCAGCGCAGGGCGGGTAAGACCGGGCATGCAGCTGGAGCTGTGCAAGCCGGACGGAGAGCACAGGAGCGTCAAGGTCGGTCAGGTGTTTACTTACCGGGGACTTTCCAGGGTCGCAAAGGACGAGGCGGGGAGCGGCGATATATGTGTAATATCCGGCATTCCCGAGATTACTATAGGCGACACGCTCTGCGAACCGGACTGCATAAGGCCGATGTCGCACATAGAAATCGAGAAGCCGACGCTCTCCATGAACTTCATGGTCAATGCATCGCCCTTTGCGGGCCGCGAGGGAATTTATCTTACGAGCAGGCATATAAGAGAGAGGCTTAGAAAGGAGCTCGAGGTAAATGTGGGGCTTCGGGTCGAGGAAACGGACAGCACCGACTGCTTTAAAGTCTCCGGGCGAGGCGAGCTGCACCTCTCCATACTCATAGAGAATATGCGAAGGGAGGGCTACGAGCTCGCGGTCTCAAAGCCTGAAGTTATATTCTCGCGCGGGCCCGGCGGGCGGCTTCAGGAGCCCGTGGAGGAGGTTGTAATAGAGCTTCCCGACGAGTACAGCGGCGGCGTTATATCGGACCTCAGCATAAGAAAAGGGACAATGCTGTCCATGAGCGGCAGAAACGGAAGGAGTCGGCTCATATACTCCGTGCCGACGAGGGGCTTGCTCGGATATCGCAGCCGCTTTATCAACAGGACCCGCGGAGAGGGTACAATGGTTCAGAGGTTTTTAGCTTACGAAGATTATAAAGGCGAGGTCCCTCAGAGGGTCGAGGGTGCGGTCATCGCCATGGAGAAGGGAGTTTCCACACCCTATGCCCTCGACAGCATTCAGGAGCGCACTCAGCTCTTTATCGGCCCGGGAACCGAGGTCTACGAGGGGATGATAATAGGCCAAAACAGTCGCAATGAGGACATGATCGTTAACCCCTGCAGGGCCAAGAGGGCCACGAATATGAGGGCTGCAGGCTCAGACGATGCGGTGAGGCTCTCCCCGTACAGGGAGTTTACGCTCGAGGAGGCCCTTGAGTGGATCAACGAGGACGAACTCGTGGAGGTTACCCCGTCGGATATAAGGCTGCGCAAGAAGATTCTCGGAGAATTGGAGCGCAGACGCTCCGGGCGAAACATGGACAAGGGGACTCAATAGACTGTATAATCGAGGCGGAACCGCAATTGCGCGGACCGCCTTTTGTAAAAGGGAAATAGAGATGTTAAAAGGGAGATTGTTATGAGGAAGACAAAAATAGTATGCACGATAGGACCGGCATGCGAGGATGAGGGGACCATAAGGCGGATGTGCCTTGCGGGGATGGATGTTGCGAGGCTCAACTTTTCCCACGGAAATCACGAGGAACACCTCGCAAGAATCAATACCATAAAGAAGGTGAGGAACGAGCTCGGGCTTCCTATAGCGATTATGCTCGACACGAAGGGGCCGGAGTACAGGATAGGCACTTTCAGGGACGGGCCCGTCGAACTCAGGGAGGGGGAACTCTTTACATTGACGACCGATAAAGTTGAAGGTGATGTAAAGCGTGTATCCGTAAGCGACGAAATGCTTCTTAGAGAACTTTTTCCCGGCGATACGGTGCTGCTCAGCGACGGCATGCTTGCGCTGCGGGTAAAGGAAATCGAGGGCAGCGAGATAATATGCAGGGTCGAAAACGGCGGTGAGCTCAGCGACCGCAAGAGCATGAGCTTCCCGGGCAAGGTCTTCAGCAAGCCCTACATGTCCGAGCAGGACAGGCTCGACATTATCTTCGGTATAGAAAACGATGTGGATTTTATAGCTTGCTCCTTCGTTTCGCGGCGCGAGGATCTGGAGGATGTTCAGGCCGTTCTCGATGCAAATGGCGGCGAGGGAATAGAGCTGATAGCAAAGATAGAGAATCAATCGGGAATAGACAATATAGACGAAATTTGCGAAGCCTGCGACGGCATGATGGTCGCGCGGGGAGACTTGGGTATGGAAATCGCCTTCGAAAAGCTTCCCGGTATCCAGAAGCTGCTGATACGAAAGAGCAGGCTGCTCGGAAAGCGCGTTATAATTGCTACCGAGATGCTGGAATCCATGAGGACGAACCCAAGGCCCACGCGGGCGGAGATATCGGATGTTGCAAATGCCGTATACGACGGAACCAGCGCGATAATGCTCTCCGGAGAAACCGCCGCGGGCAAGTATCCCGTCGAGTCCGTCGCCACCATGGAGAAAATCGCCGTCACCACCGAACAGAATATCCGCTATGCGCAGCGCTTCCTTAACGCGAGCTTCGAGATAGAGAGCACTGCGGACGCGATCTCCCATGCGAGCTGCGGTATGGCGATAGATATAGGTGCGAGCGCGATTGTCGTCTGCACGATTTCGGGGAGGACGGCCAATATGGTCTCTCGCTTCAGACCGCCGGTCGGCATAATAGGCTTCACAAGCGAGGAGAAGACCTGGAGGAAGCTGGCGCTGTCCTGGGGGGTTACGCCGGTGCTGTCCAGGCTGTATTGCTCAAGCGAGGTGCTATTCTACGAGGCGGCGCGGGCTGCGAAGGAGAATTTCGAGCTGGCAGAGGGGGAAAAGGTAGTCATTACGGGCGGCACCATAGCCGCCAGCCCGGGAAATACGAATATCATAAAGATAGAGACGATTCTATGATAAGAGAAACTGTTGAAATTACAGATTTGAGCTTCGACGGCAGGGGAATAGGCAGGTGCGCGGACGGAAGGGTAGTTTTCGCTCCGAGAACCTTGCCCGGCGATCTTGCGGAGCTTAGAATTTCCGGTGAGGGAAGGAGCCTCACGGGCAGATTGCTGGAGCTGAAGCAAGCTTCCGAGCACAGAATCGAACCCGATTGCCCGTATTTCGGACGCTGCGGGGGTTGTTCTCTGCGCAATTTCGCCTACGAAGCCCAGCTTGCCTGGAAACGCGACTTCGTTTACAACGCTCTGGTTCGCATCGGCGGGCTGCAGGATCCTGCTGTTCGTCCCGCTCGCGGGATGAATCACCCCTATCGCTATCGCAACAAGGCGGTCTTTGCCGTCGATGAGGGCGTGCCCGGATTCTTCGCTTCGGGCACACGGGAACTCGTTCCCATCGACGGCTGCCTTTTGCTTAAGCAGGAAATCTGCGATGCGTTCGAGCAGGAGAGGGCGAGCCTTTCGAAGAATTGTACGAAGCTCACTTTTAGGAGCTCGCATTTCGGAGAAGTGATGACTGTAAAGGAATATTCGAACGGGAATATCACTTCGGACAGAAGGATGCTCGAGGATATTATCGAGACGGAGCTGTCGAGCTTAAAGCTTGAAGTGGGACCCCAAAGCTTCTATCAGGTGAATCCGCAGCAGGCCGGCGTGCTTTATAGTATAGTGCAGGAGTACGCGGATCCGCAGCCTTCGGATACTCTTCTCGACCTCTACTGCGGGGCGGGTGTCATCGGCCTCTCCATGGCCGGACGCTGCGGGCGCGTAATAGGCGTTGAGTCGTTTAAGCCTGCGATAATCGAAGCCAACCGCAATGCCGCAATAAACGGCATAGTCAATGCGATATTCGTTCCAGGCAGGGCGGAGAAGGTGGTCGAGGAAAAATTAGACGGAGTTAAGGCGCAGATCGCGGTCTTGGACCCTCCCAGGGCAGGCTGCAAGGCGGAGCTTTTGGATGCGCTGCTGCGCATCGCTCCGGATCGCATAGTTTATGTTTCCTGCAATCCTGCTACTCTCGCCCGGGATGTAAAAATACTGACGGGATCGGGGTATAAATTCATCGAAAGCTCGGTCGTGGATATGTTCCCCTTCACCACGCA
>CAYFMW010000003.1:0-53941 GCA_964344335.1 uncultured Oscillospiraceae bacterium
CTTCGCAATGCTCAGCGTTCCTATAAAACATAACTGTCCTTATCAACCCTGCTCAATTGCGTAGGGGGTTTTGCATATGGTATAAATGTATTTAATACGCTAAAAATCTATTTATCAGGCGGGGGCTTCAATGAGAAATTATGTCATTAAAAGGATATTCCAGGGGATACTGCTCGTCATAGTCGTTTCGATGCTGGTATTCGCCATGCTGGATCTTATGCCGGGCGATCCCATAAACATCATGACCGACAGAAAGGTATCCAAAGAAGTAAAGGAGCAGCTTAGAATCAAGTTCAATCTGCATCTGCCGCTTCATCAGCGATACGCTCTCTGGGTTCGAGATCTATTGCGAGGCGACTTCGGGAACTCAATAAAGACCAAGGTGCCCGTGATGGACATGATGAAGGCCCGCTTGCCCGTAACCCTTAAATTGACGCTCACCGCCCTGATAGTCGAGCTATTAATCGCGGTGCCGATAGGCCTCCTGGCCGCCTACAAGAAGGACGGCTTCTTCGACAGGCTGATGATGGACCTTTCGCTGTTCTTTACAGCCGTACCGTCTTATTGGACCGCCGTAATATTGATGCTCGTGTTCGCGGTTAAACTTCGCATTTTACCCCTATCGGGCTTCGACAGCCCCGCACATTATATTCTCCCGGTAACGGCCCTCGTTATCAGCGGTATCGCAATGATAATAAGGATGACGAAGACCGAGGTCATCGATGTCCTCAGGGAGAAATATGTGCTGACCGCTACCGCGAAGGGACTGCCGAAGCGAACGGTGCTCGTAAAGCATGTGCTGCGGAATGCTCTGATACTCGTAACCATAATGTTCTTCATGAATGTCCCCTGGGTGATAAGCGGGGCGGTCATAATCGAGAACATATTCACGATACCCGGGATGGGTCAGATGCTGACGACCGGAATACTCAATCAGGATTTCCCGATCGTTCAGGCCTGCGTGTTCATCCTGGCCATACTCACCGTAATTTCAAACCTGATCTGCGACATAGTTACCGCAATTCTCGATCCGAGAATTCGCGTCTCGCTCGGAGGTGAAGAATAATGAAGAAATTCATCTACAACCTCCGTACAAATCGAAATCTTGCCATAGGGAGCGTCATGGTCCTCTTTGTCGTGCTTATAGCGATCTTCGCGCAGCAGATAGCACCCTACAATTACGACGACTCCTTCGTCGCGGAGAAATTTACCCCTCCCTGCAAGGCGCATCCCTTCGGCACGGACGACTTCGGCAGGGACATGTTCAGCAGGATAGTCTACGGAAGCAGAATTTCCTTGAGGATTGCGGTACTCGCCGCTTCCATAGAAATCTTTTTGGGAGTAAGCATAGGGCTCCTCTCCGGCTACTACGGCGGAAATCTCGACAGGGTCCTCTCCTTCATCGGAGATCTCACCTGGTCCATGCCGCCCATAATAATGTCCATGGCGGTCATCACCGTGCTGGGCAAGGGATTGGACAATGTAATAATAGCCATAGCCATAGTCAGCTGGGCATCCTATGCAAGAACCGTCAGAGCCAAGACTCAGTCCCTCAAGAACATGGCCTTCGTGGAGACCGGCGCGGCCTACAACGAGAGCGATCTCTCTCTTATGCTCCGCTATATTTTGCCTAATATAGTGCCGACGATAATAGTGCTTACATCGCTGTCGATACCTTCGACCATAATGAGCACCACCGCGCTCTCCTTCCTGGGCCTCGGCTCCATGCACCCCTCTCCGGACTGGGGACTGCTGCTGTCGAACTCCATGAACTATATACAGATAGCGCCCTGGCTTGCCGTCTACCCGGGCATAGCTCTGGTGATAACCGTCTTCGCCTTCAACCTGCTCGGCGAAGGCCTCAGGGATATGCTGGATCCCAGGCTTCAGTCAAGATAGGAGGCGAAGATGAGCGATAATATCCTAAGAATAGAAAATCTCAGCGTAGATTATAAGATACGGGCCGGATATCTCTCGGCGGTCAACGATGTCTCTTTGAGCATACCCAGGGGCAGCGTCTTCGCCCTCGTGGGTGAATCGGGGTGCGGAAAATCGACGATCGCCCACACCGTTATGAGGCTTTCGATAGATAAGAACGAGAAGATCTCCGGTAAAATTTATTTCGAAGACCGCGACCTGCTTGCACTGAGCGAGCGCGAGATGGAGAAGATAAGAGGCAAGCATATCGGCATGATATTCCAAAACCCCCTCGATTCTCTCAATCCCGTATACCGCTCCGGAACTCAGGTCGCCGAAGCCCTGCAGCTGGACGGCATGTCCGCTCAGGAGGCCAGGGAAAGGGTCATCCAGCTCTACAGGGATGTGCAGATTCCCAATCCCGAAGACAGAATCGAAGCCTTCCCCCACGAACTTTCGGGCGGAATGCGCCAGAGGGTTATGATAGCGATGATGCTCGCAAGGAACCCGCAGCTTCTGATTGCCGATGAACCCACCACAGCGCTGGATGTTACGGTAGAAGCGCAGATTTTAAAAATTCTTAAAGAAATGTGCGCGAAATACAACGCCTCGGTACTGCTGATAACGCACAACTTCGGAATAGTGGCCGAGATAGCGGATGTAATAGGCATAATGTACGCAGGAGAACTCGTCGAGGTGGGCGAAGTTAACGAGATATTCAACAACCCCGTTCACCCCTACTCCAGGGCTTTGCTCGAAGCTTTGCCGACGCTGAAAAAATCCGAGGGACGGATAAACGCCATAGAGGGAATCGTTCCGCAGATACTCGAAAAGAAACCCGAATGTCGCTTTGCAAACCGCTGTCCCTACGCAGACGAGGAGTGCAGAAACAGCAGCCCGCAGGCAAGGAATATTGCAATCGGCCATATGGTCCGCTGTCATAAGAGGTAGATTCATGGAAGAGATTATAAAAATAAGCGCACTTAACAAGCAATTCAAACATTCCAAGGGGCTGTTTTCGCGCAATAAAAAGACCATCAACGCCATACAGGACCTCAGCCTGAATATTTACAAGGGCGAGGTGCTCGGGCTCATCGGCGAGTCCGGTTCGGGCAAGACGACTTTGGCGAGGGTACTCCTGGGGCTCACCAAGGCCACGGGCGGAAGTGTAGAGATAGGCGGCATACAGATTGTGGGAAAAGGCAAACAGGACATCAAAAAGGCTCGGGAAAACTTCGCGGTAGTCTTTCAGGATCCCGCCTCAAATTTAAATCCAAGGCAGACGGTCGAAAATTCGATAATAAGACCTTTAATTATCAGGAATATGAGCAAGGCGGAGGCCAAAGAGAAGGCGAAACAGGCATTGCGCAGCGTGCATATGGATGAGAGCTACCTGCAGAGCTACCCTCATCAGCTCTCCGGAGGTCAGCAGCAAAGGATTGCGATAGCCCGCGCTCTGGTGATGGAGCCGGAGGTTATGATTTTGGATGAGCCGACATCGGCTCTGGATATTTCGGTTCAGGCTCAAATCCTGAATCTTCTTCTCAATCTGCAGGAGGAATACAATCTTACATATGTGATAATCACCCACGACCTTAATGTCATAAGATATGTGTCGGACAAGGTCGCCGTCATGTATATGGGCAGGCTCGTTGAATACGGCAGCCTGGACGATGTGCTGGAAAATCCGAAGCATCCCTACACGGAGATACTCCTCAACTCCGTACCGGTGCTAGATCCCGCCGAAAGAGGAAGAGAAAAGCGGAAGCTCTCCGGCGAACCCGGCGAAGTTCCCGACAATCCCCTCGGCTGCCGCCTGGCACCCCGCTGCCCCCATGTTACCGATCAATGCATGAAGCAGACGCCGGAATTGAAGGAGGTCGGACCCGGCCATTTCGCTGAATGCCTATTATTATAGTGTCAGTTATTTTGTGATTAACAGGAGGAAAATATGAAAAAAGCATTATCTGTTTTACTCGTTCTCGTTATCTGCCTATCCATGCTGGCAGGCTGCGGCGGGGACGGAAAGAAGAGCGATCCCGGCAAGGAGAGGACCAGCATCACCCTGGCCGAAAGCAGCCAGTGGTGGGGCGCCGATGTGGTTCAGCTCGACGGCTCCTTCTTTACGCAACCCCTGATTGCGGATTCTCTGGTCGCCCTCAATGAAGACGGCGAGATGATTCCCTCGATAGCGGAAGCGATTAAAGTCAGCGAGGACGGACTCACCATCACCCTCACTATTTCGAAGGGAATGTACTATGCCTCCGGAGAAGAACTGCAGCCGGAAGATGTAAAGGCTTCTCTCGACAGATTCAAGGCAATAGCCCCCTTTGCCGACAACCTCGCGATGGTGGAATCCATCGAGGTTAAGGGTCAGGATGTAATTCTCAATCTCTCCGAGTTCAGCTCCGATATATCCTGCACCCTTTCAGGAAGCTTCATAACGGTGCAGGACAAGGATGTTCTGGACTCCACGAGCGACGACGACCTGCTTTGGGGAGCTCAGCCCTACGGCCCCTACTACCTCGAAACATATGTAGAGGGTTCCCATGTCGTCCTCAAGAGAAACGACAAGTATTGGACGAACAATCCCGTCGTTAAGAACAAGGAGAAGCTGAAGTACGAAGAGATCGTCGTGCGCTTCATCCCCGAAGAGTTCACCATGGCAAGCGCACTGAATATCGACGATATTCAGGCTTCCTTCTCGATATCGCAGGACGGCGTAGCCCAGCTGACCAGGAAGGATGTAAATGTCAAAACATTCGTAAACATACCGAACATAAACTATCTCGAATTTAACTGCGACGAGGGTCCCCTCACCGACATAAGAGTCAGGGAAGCCATCGCGAGAATCTGCGACAGGGATCTGATAAAGGAAGCGAACGCAGACAGAGTAATCCCGGCATATTCCATCATCACCGAAGGCACGCCCAATATGAGCAAGAAGTTCGAGAAATACTACAAGGATAATTTCAACACCGACATCGAAGCCGCCAGGGCCCTTCTTAAGCAGGCAGGCTGGACTGACAGCGACGGTGACGGCTATCTGGATAAGAACGGTAAAATGCTGGAGCTGCTGATAGTTGCAAACGACGACATCATAGAGAATAACACCTGCCAGTCCCTGCAGATTCAGTTCAAGGAAGCCGGCATAAAGCTCAATATCGAGACCTACGCCGACTACGGCCACTACGATATAATCTACGAAGGCAAGTACGACATCGGCCTGGAGCACTTCGGATGGCAGGAGCCGATTCTGCTGCTCATGTATGTCCTCTGCGACGAGACCAACTTCGAGGTCTTCGGAATAAGGGATGAATATATGGCGGCCGTCTCGGGGGTTCAGACCACAGTCGACTACGACAAGAGGACCGAATATGTCGAGATAGCGGAGCGCTACCTCGTTGATAACTGGATTACCGTTCCTCTCTATACGGACATGACTACGATGGTGTTCACTCCCGCAAGCGAAGGGATACACTTCTTCAGCAACGGCATGACCTACTTCAACGACATGGGATTTTAGTATGAAGAAAGTATTTTGGGATCTATTGAATTCGATACCCGAGTATACGGAATTTCTAAGCCTGGACGAGCTCAATGCGAGCTCGTCCAGGCTCGCTGCAGAGTATCCGGATATCGTATCGGAGTTTGAGCTCGGCAAAAGCACCGAAGGCAGGACAATAATGGGACTCAAGATAGGCTCCGGCAGCCAAAACAGCATAATGTTCGGCTGCCCTCACCCAAACGAGCCCATAGGCACCATGCTTCTGGAGCATTTTACGAGAGCTCTTGCGGAAAATGAAGAGCTTCGCAGGGAGCTCGACTACAGCTTTTACATTGTAAAAGTCTGGGATGTGGACGGCTATGTAAGAAACGAAGGGTGGATAAAGGGCCCCTACACCCTCTACAACTACTCGAGGAATTTCTACAGGCCCGTATCCTACAAGCAGGTCGACTGGACCTTCCCAATCGATTACAAGAATTATCATTTCCACGACACAATCCCCGAAACCAAGGCTATGCAGAATCTTATAGACGAAGTAAAGCCTACATTTACCTACGCGCTTCACAATGCGGGCTTCGGAGGCACATATTTCTATGTTACCGAGGACTATCCGGAGCTGTATCCCGGTCTCTACGACGCGACCTTCCGCATGGGAATACCGCTCCACTTAGGTGAGCCGGAAGCTCCATCAATCAAAGTGCTCGCACCGGCGGTGCTCCGCGCGGACGGCATAGATGCGGAGTACGATTATCTCGAAAAATTCGGGGAGGAGCATCCCGAAAAGGTCATCAAGAGCGGAACATGCAGCGATGCCTACTCAAAGGAGCGCTACGGGACCTTCTCTTTCCTGACCGAGCTTCCGTATTTTTTCGATCCGAGGATTGCAGACCAAAGCCCCTCCGAAAAACTCAGAGGCGATGCTATGATCGAAGGCCTCGAATGGATAAGGAATTCCAATGCCGAAATCATGAGGGTTTTCGACAGAACTAAGCCCTATATGGCCGAGGACAATCTTTATATGCTGGCTATACTGGGCGACAATGTCTGCGAGGACGGAATGGATGCTCAAATCAGGATGGCGAAGGAAGACCCCGCCTACATGGTTAAGGCCACGAAGGCTCAGGAATTCGACAGCCTCTGGTGCACGAAATTCTACCGCCTGCTGGCACTGGGAATGCTGATACGCGCTCACGAGGAAGAACTCGAAAAGGAACAGAGCCCCGAAGGCCGCGAGGCCCTCGAATGGGGAAAGAAAGAAGCCGAAAGGATGCATTCCGAGCTTGCGGAGTTTCTGGAGGAAAACCTGAACTATTCGGTCATCCCCATAAATACTCTGGTAAACATCCAGCTCGAATGCGGAATAAAGACCGCTCTCCACATTCATAAAGTGAACTCTGAGGCAAAGTGATTGCGAGCGGCAAATTCATTACACACAAAAGGGGCGGCCAAGCCGCCCCTTTTGCATTTACGCATATGCGTTTTTTACTTTATGTTCTCGTAGGTGTTGAGCACGATGTTTGCAGGCGTAACCATATCCTGCGAACCGTCAACCTTGATTTCACCCTTGAACATCCTGTCGACAAGCTTTACATAATCTTCCTGAGTAAATCCGTCGCCCCACAGAGTGGTCTCGTAGGGAATCTGCACATAGTTGGACTCGACATCGGTTCCGGATACCAGACCCATGGTCTCGACCTTGCCGCCGTATGCCTTCCAGTTGTCGTTGAGGATGAGCTCGGTGAGCAGGGTGTTGACCGTCGCCTTGAGGCCCTTCATGGCCGAGGTGAGGGTCATGCCTTCGCCGTAGACATCGATGATCTTTGACTGGTCGACATCGACGCCGATGACCTTGCCTCCGACCTTCGCGGCAGCTTCCGCTGCTGAGGTCCAGATTCCGCCTCCGCAGGCGAAGACGACTTCGACACCCATTCCCTTATACCAGGTATCCATGTAGGAAGTGATGTCCGCATCGCCGAAGAACTGGTTGCCGTAAACATATTCGATCTTGACACCGTCGATACCCTTCTCCTCGGCTGCCAGATCCGCACCCTGAACATAGCCGTTTCCGAATCTTACGACTGAGGGCACAGCCATTCCGCCGAGGTACCCGAGATGCTTATAGCCGAGTGCGACTGCGGCATAACCTGCCATAAATCCGCAGAGCTCTTCCTGGTAAACCGCCGAGAAGAGGTTGTCCGTTACCTTGTCCGTGAACGAAAGAATGTCGACTTCGGACACATCAAGCGCTATGAAGTAAACATCCGGATAGGCCGAAGCAGTCTGAGCAAGGGCCTCCGCAAAGGCGAATCCCGGGCATACGATTACATTGTATCCGTCCGCCACGGCCGCATCGATCATCGCTACTCTCTCCGCCGTGTTGTCCCCGGGCGGCTTGAAGTAGTTAAATTTGATCTTGTTCGCTTCGCAGAAAGCCTTGCAGCCTTCGTAGGTCGACTGGTTGAAGCTCTCGTCCGTAATGTCGCCGTAGTCGGTTACCATCGCGACCGCAAAGGCAGAGGTATCTACCTTTTTCCCGCTGTCTTGGCCGCATGCACCGAGCACGAACACCATCGCGCAAACGAGAAGAATTGCTAATAACTTCTTCATATCTTTTCCTCCTTAAAACGGGACGACACCCTTGAAAAATCGTCCCTTCGCATAAAAATTATACACAGAGTGCCGATATAAATCAAGCACTAATGGACCGTCCGGATCAGCTGGCGCGGGTGGCCACCACAATATATTGCAGTTAAGCCAGGAATTCCAGCAGTCTAAGCACTATTCGCGCCGTTATGCCCCAGAGGCAGTATCCCTTATAATTCCATATCGGAACCGTGCACGAACCCTGCTTCCAATTATACTTATCAGGAGATTGCACCGCCTCGTAGGGAAAATCGTCTCCTATGAGGGGGTTTACCTTATACTCGTAGATATAAGGGGAATTCTCCATAAGCCAGGATACGGGCAGTGTGAACCAGCCTGCCACTTCCCGCTCGCAGGGGCGCATGCGCTCCAGCGCTTCGGGCCTTACAAAGGCAATGCTGCAGTGCAACGCCATGTTGGTATATAGTACCAGGCTGTCGAACTGACCGAGCAGCTCTATGTCCTCCGAGGCAAGCCCGAGTTCCTCCTCGGCCTCCCGCAGCGCCGCCTGAACGGGGTTTTCACCCTCCTCCATGCCGCCTCCCGGAAAACATACCTCCCCGGGCTGAGAGACATTGCCGCTCCTCAATTCAAACAGAAGGCACAGCTCGCCTTCTTGCTCCGTAAAGGGAATGAGCAGCGCGCTGTGCCTTTTTATCTCCATAATCGAGGGCTCGTAGCCCTTCATTTTTTTTCTGAGTGAGGAAAGATCAATCATTCCGCCGAGTTGATGATCTTGTAATTATTGATGTAATCGCCGAGCTCTTCCTTGTCAGCGGATATGCTGACGACGAAATCCACTTCGTAGCGCTCGGAAATGCTGTCGAGCCTCTCGAGGAACTCCTCCAAATCCGAAATCTTTACATCCGCATGTCTTAAAATACTGTCTATAAAAATAATCTCTATATCGTGATCCTGAGAAATTATCCCATAAATAAAACCGATGTACTCGTCGATATTCGTAATGTGCTCGAAATCCTCCATGCACACGACGCGAATACGATACTTCAGCTCGTACATCAGTCTGTGGTTCTTATTGATAAATACTACGCTTCCATCGACTTTGCTAAGGCTGTCGTTGGCCATGTCGATCATAGTTTTTGTCTTGCCGCTGCCTTTATGGCCTACCAGCAACTTCACCATAGGAATCGCCCCGCTTTCTTTAAAAAATTTAGCTGTACTTAATTATAGCCTGCCCTCGTCTTTTGGGCAAGCTCGCTCTGCTATTAATGTAAAATTTTTGTCAAAGAATTCTATATATGTTTGTTCCTGAGCTGTCCGCAGGCCGCGTCGATCTCGCGCCCGAGCGAACGCCGAAGCGTAACGGCTATACCTTCTTCCTCGAGGATGCTCTTAAAATGCAGGGCCGCCTTCCGTCCGCTGCCCGCAAGACCGCTTTCCTCAACGGGATTCAAGGGAATCAGATTTATATGGCACAGGCTGCCTTTTAGAAGCGCGGCGAGCCTTTTGGCCGTCCCCTCGTCGTCGTTTTTTCCTTCTATCAGTGCGAACTCGTAGCTTACCCGTCTTCCGGTCTTATCCGCGTGCCTTCGGCAAGCTTTAAGAAGATCGCTCAGCGGATATGCATTTGCAATCGGCATTAGCCTCTCCCTCTCCTCCTGACTTGCCGCATGCAGCGATACGGCGAGATTCACCTGGGGAAAATCCTCGGCAAAGCGCTCCATCTGCGGAATCAAGCCGCAGGTCGAGACGGTAATGTTGCGGTAACTGAGATTGAAACCGTCCGTATCGTGAACCAGCCTCAAAAAATTGCAGAGCTCATCGTAGTTATCGAAGGGCTCTCCGCTACCCATAAGCACCACGCGGCTGATCTCCAAACCCGAATGTATTCCGCAGGCGATAAGCTCATCGAGCATTTCCCAGCCCGCAAGTTGCCTCTTTAGCCCGCCCAGGGTCGAAGCGCAGAAGCTGCAGCCCATGCGGCATCCGACCTGAGTTGAGATGCAGAGTGTATTTCCGTAGGAATAGCGCATCAAAACAGCCTCGCACTTATCTCCCCCGGGCATTACGAGCAGGAACTTCATGGTGCCGTCCGAACTCTTCTGTACCAGTTCTACCCGGGCTCCATCCCAGCTGAAGCGCTCGTTCAGATCTTCCCTGAGTTTAAGAGAAAACTCCCTGCAATCGTCGAAGCCGAGGGCGCCCTTGCATATGCGGGAAAAGAGCTGAGTCTCCCGATATGCGGGCAGCCCCATCTCCTTAAATATCCGCCTTCTTTCTCCTCTCGACAGAGCCTTTATATTTAATTTAATATTGCCCTCACTCATTCAATTGCCTCTTCTTTCCCCTGCCCCTCCCGCTTCGAAAAATCGACATTCATGAGAACTACGGCGATTATCATAAGGACGCCTCCCAGATATTCTCTCCAGCTGACCACTTCGCCGAGCAAAATAATCGCCGCGAGCACGGAAAAGACCGGCTCCAGCGTAAATATTACACCGACATGGTCGGAACTCGTATACTGCTGTGCGATCGGCTGAATTATAAAGGGTATCGCAGTGGAGAATATTGCCAGAAAGAGGATGTATCCGACAGTTTTAAGGTCCATGTTAAGAGGGATATTCCACTCCGTTACGAATGCGAATATAGTCAAAAACAATGCCGCAAAGCCTATCTGGAGTATCCCCATCTGGGTAATGTTCACCCCGGGCTTTGAGACGCAGACCTCCGTATAGCAGATGTCGAATGCATAGCTGATGGCAACGAGCAGAGCGAGCAGTTCTCCCTTGCCCATCTTAAGATCCCCTCCTGCAAGAGTCATCATGTAGAGGCCTGCCAACGCGAGAAGGAGGCTTACGAAGAACTTCTTTTCCGGAACGATTTTTCTGAAAAAATAGTTGATAAGCGGAGTTATGACGACGGGGAGGGCGATTATAAAGCTGAAAGTGGTTATGCTGCGGGAATACTTGATGCCGTTCATGGCGAAATAATAGACGATTGCCAGCAGAGCGCCCAAAATAACTGCACTCCTGAGGGTAACGGCATTTATTTTTCTAAGCTGCTTGTGCAGGACTATCGCCGCAACCACGAAGGCGACGCTGAATCGCAGAGCATTGAGCTGCGAAGGCGTGACGCTGCGCAACGCGAAATCCGCCACGACATTCGCCAAACCCCAAAAGAAGGTTATTATCACCAATGCCGCATCAGCCTTTTTTTGATTGTCCATATCTTCCTTTCCGATAAAGCGCGGACGATGTCCGGGCCTCTCCGCATTCTAAAGTGCAGCTATAAAGAGCTCCAGACCCGTATAGGCCTCGAGCCTGCCGGCCTTGTAATCCTGCTCTATGCTATAGGCCTCGGATAAAATTCGTCTGAGTTCCTCTACGCTCCTGCCCCGCGACGCCTCCAAAGCCTTTTTGATTCTGTAGGGATTCTGGCCCATCGACTTCGCCAGCACTCCCTCCCCGGCCCGCAAGCCCCCCCTTTCCTCAGCCTCGAGCATAACTTCGAGCTGGGAGCAAAGCAAACCCAAAAAGCTTAGAACGGCTCCGTCGCTCTTGGAGGCGGGCTCGGCGCTGACGCTGCTGTGAAGTATAGATAGGGCGGTGCTTTTCTTGCCGGAGAAGGCCGCATCGAGTATTGCGAAGGCATTTTTTTCCTCGTCGCCCTGCATGCAGGACAGAAAATCATCGACGCCGATCTCCTTCTTCTCGGCAAAGGCTGCAGCCTTCGCCAAATCGTTTTTAACATTGTAAAGCGTGTACTCCGAATCTCTGCCGCAGTAGCCGCAGGCATCGATATACTGCATTATCGCGGAGGGCGCAGCCGTCCTGTCCATGGACTTAAGCTGATTTGCAATCCAGGAAGCCAGGGTGGATCTGTCGAGGGGAGTAAAATCGTAAGCTATGCCCGTTTTTAAAATTCGCCTGTACAGGCGCCCGTTCCTGTTCGGATTTTCGCAGCTCATCAGCAGCATGCAGCTTTCGGGAATATCATCCATATATTCCAGCATCCTCTCCAGCTCCGCGGAACCCATATCCTGAGGATTTGACGAGAGTATGTCCGTGTTCTTAAGGTAGACGAGTCTCTTAGGCGAAAACACCGGAAGCGTCTCGCAGGCGGCGATTATATCGTCGAGCTGCATCTCCTCGTAAAAAACACTGTAATCCAGCGCCTGCACGGCATGATTTATCATGTTTTCCCTGAGGTAATCCGCAGCCCAGTTAACGAGGAAATCCTCGTGTCCATGCAGCAGCATCACCGAAGGGTATTGTCCGGCGCCGACCAGTTTTACAAGAGTCCGGAAAGGATGTTCTCTATTCATTTTTGAGCTGCCGGAATAAGCCATCTTGCATCCTTTGAAGCGTTTTCGAAAATCATAGAGCCGTCGGCCATGCCCTTGAATGCAAGGGCTCCGTGCTCGTCGACCCTGAGTATAATTATACCCGATTCCGAGAGTAATTCAATGACGCGCTCCGCAGGATGTCCGTAGCTGTTCCCGCGCACGCAGGATATCAGCGCCGAGCCCGGCCCGGCAGCGGCGAGAAATTCCTCGCCCGTCGACCCCGCGCTGCCGTGATGGCCGACCTTAAGAAGATCGCAGCGCAGATCCGCCCCCGAATCGAGCAGTAAATTTTCCGTATCCATAGGAATATCGGCCGCCAGAAGCATTCGAACGCCATCGATGTGGAGCATGCAGACTATGCAGTTTTCGTTGTCGTCCTGCTGCGGCGGGCTGCCCCGGGGCGGCCCGAGAACCAGGATTCGGGCCGCCCCCAGCTCCAATTCGTCGCCCGCCGCAAGATATATAATTTCTTCCGCCCGATAGCCCTCCGAAATATCCTCTTCGCCCTCGTAGGCGCAGGAAAAAGCTATGGTTTTGATGGGCATAATCTGCGAAAGCTGGCGTATCCCCAGCGCATGGTCGCTGTCCGGGTGGGTCACGATTGCAAGCTCCAGCGAGGACACGCCGTTCTTAAGAAGATAGGGACGGAGGGTCTTCTCGGCGATATTGCTCGTGCGAAAGCCTCCGCCGTCCACAAGCGCATTAAAACCGTCCGAACTTATATGGATGCAGTCCCCCTGCCCCACATCGCAGAATACGACGCTCCCGCCCTCCCTGCTCCAGGGAAGATATTCTTCGGCAAGCCCTAAGCCTGCAGGAAGAAGGCAGGATGATGCAATTATCGCCGAAGCCAGCGCAAGGGTCCTGCCATGCTGCGCTTTTCTGCACATCAGGTATCTTTTCTCAGAGAAAAAATAGAAGAAGAAACCGTAATATAGTATCAGCATCCCCAAAGGCGGCGCGGGCAGGGAGATTGCCCCGCCCAGAAATTCCGCTATCTTCATAAGGACGATCAGTATGCGGCAAAAGAGCCGGGCTATCCCTGAAAATCCCGCGCTAAGAACGCTGCTGCCGAGCATCTCCGAGATAAACATCGCAAGTCCCGCGGGAAGAGCCAGACCCGAGACGCCTATTACCGCGGGATTGAGGATAAGTCCCGCGGGGCTGAACATCAGGAAATGATATGCCGCAAGAGGCGCCATGCCGAGCTGCACCGCGAGGCCCGGAGCCGCGAAATGTCCGAATTTCCGCAAGCGAATGCTCCTCCTTTCGTCCGCCAGCTTCATAAATTTAAGCTCGAACCAGGGCAAGGCTACACCGAGGCTGTAGGCGGCAAGATATGAAAGTTGAAAACCCGCGTCGAAGAGGCGGTAGGGATTCAGGCACATGAAGACTATCGCTGCCAGCGAAGCTGCACTCAGCATATCGTAGCGCCTTCGGAGCTCGAAAGCCGCAATCCGAAGCGTTGCCATCAGAGCTGCCCGCAGCACCGAGGCGGAAAAATTGGAAAGGCAGACATAGCAAAACAGAAAGAAAAGCATGGCGCCATGGGTAAACTTGTTTCGCCGCCCTCCGAAGAGCTTCAAAATCGCAGCGCATACGAGACCGACATGCAGGCCGGAGACCGCGAGCACATGCGCCGCACCGCCCTGCTTAAAACTCTCATACAGATTCTCATCCATATAAGCTTTCTCTCCGAACATCAGGCCGCAGAGCAGAGCGAAGCTGCGCTCGTCGAAAAATTTTCGGGCCGAGGACAGAAATCTACCCCGGCTCAGCGAGAGAAAGCGCAGCAGCGGAAGCTTCAAGTCGCCCGCCTCAAGCCTGAAGCGCGATACGCTCATTATCCTGCGGATGCTTCGGGAGCGCAGATATAGAGCGTAATCGAAGCAGCCGAAATTGCGCCTGCCGTCCGGGCGGCTAAGCTCGCCTTGGAAACGGCAATGCCTTCCGGCAAGACCGTAAACGAACTCCGAGTCCTCCTCCGTCGCCCTCAGCTTTACCAACAGATTTTCCGCTCCGCAGTCGAGGATTATGTCGTAGCGCCCCTTCCTTATGGAGACGCTCAGGACCGTCCCCTCGGCGCGGGCAACTTCGCCGTCTTCCGCAAGGCCTTCGTATATGCTCTGCCTTGAACTACAAAGCTTCATCGAAGAAAAGCCCAGAAGAAAGATCAGAAAAAAAATCGGAATATTTTCAGAAAGCAAATACCCGCAGGCAGAGCGAGGGGATTGCAAATCTACGCCGGCAAAGCGGGCGGATCTCCCGGCCGCGATGCGCCCGAAGACAAAATAAGCAGCTGTGCATATCGCGCACAGCTGCCATATCTCTATATCGCTGTAGTATGAAATTACTATGCCTGCCGCCTGAAAGAAGGCGGCGGCCGCGAGCGGTCTGCGCATTGCCTGCCGCTCCCGCCTCCCGTGACTATTATAGTGTACGGGCAGACATTTGTCAATATCTGTAAATTTCCGCTTCCCGACAGCGCAGCTGCCGCCTCCCCGGCGAAGCTCCTACCAGTTCGGATCTTGCGGGTCGGTTCCCCAGGTGCTCGGATCGTAGGGATTGAACTCGCCCGGATCGTAGATCTCGGGTTCGTCTTCGCCCGGTTCGCTTCCGGGATCCGGCTCCGTCGGGATGGTTTCTCCACCTATCGTCTCGCCGTAGCTGAATCCTTCTTCCGTCTCGTAGAGGGGCGAAACCTCGTATACATCCGGCGAGGGATTATGCAGCGGGCAGTAATACTCCGGGGCATCGTGTATGGCATCCGGCTCGGAATCTATCTTAAGATCCTTGAACTTATAAAGGACCAGCAGTTTCTCCCAGGAGCTGCCTCCCGGTCTTATTATGGCAAGTTTGTCGAAAGTTATCGGACAGAATGGAGTCGCCAGATAGCCGCTCTCGGCACAGACATGTACCATGACATGGGCATCATCTTCCTCCGTAGGAACCGTTCCCTTAATAAACTTCTCCGTAAGTGCAACAGCTCTTTGGTCCATCTTGGAAAGCTCGCCCATCAGCTTGCCGGAATATCTGTCGACGGTAGCGGTCTCAAACTCACCCCGCATCTCGAATTCCTGCCTCTCGTACATGGCGCCGACCTGCTCCATCACCGCCGCCCAAATCTTGGCGGCCGCCCCCGAACCCCTATCCAGAGATATGTTCACATCGTTCCCTATCCAGGTAGATCCGGAATGCTGAGGAGTGTAGCCGCAGAACCACAGGTCGTATCTTTCGGAGGTGGTTCCGGTCTTCCCGGCGGAAGGCTGAGAAACAAGCTTTGCGCTCGTCGCCAAACCGTTGGTGACCGAAGTCCTGAGTATATCGCCCATCAGCGAAGCCACCGATTCGTCGAATACCCTGCGAGTAATCGGGTCCTTTCTGAGGATTATATCCCCGCGCTTATTCGTGACCGTCGTGTATACGCTGGGCTCCGTATATAATCCGTAATTTGCTATGGTCTCGTATGCTACCGTCATCTCCAGAGGCGAAATACCCTTGGTCATGCCGCCGAGGGCCAGGGCGGATGCGTTTACATCGTTGACCGGCCCGGATGTTACAAGGCTGGTTACTCCCATATTCTGAATCGCATCCACGCACCACTGAGGATCCATCTCGGTGAAGAGCTGCACCGCGCAGCAGTTTATAGACAGCTCAACCGCCTTGCGCATGTTTACTATTCCTTTATAGCCGTCATACCAGTTCTTGGGCCAGGGCTTTCCCTTCTCTTCTTCACCGGCCAGATCGATTGCACCCAGAGGACCGACATTGATGGGGCGGTCATCCAGCGGCGAGGCCGCCGTCCAGGGACCTCTGCCGTCCAAACCTGCCTGAAGAGCGGGCGCATAGATGGTCAGGGGCTTAATTGCGGAGCCGGGCTGTCTCGGAGAAATGGCTCTGTTGTAGAGAAGTTTGCCTTCTATCTCCCTGCCGCCTATCATTGCGACGACATGACCCGTCCCGTTTTCGATCAGTACAGTTGAAGACTGGGGCTGTATAACGGCCTGCTTGAGGACATAGTAATCCTTGCCCAAAATCAGCCCTCCGTCCTCAGACTTGACCAGAACTTCCGGATGATCCTTGAAGAAAGCCGCGCTTATTATCAGGTCTCCGTCCTCGGTCTTGCGCTTGTACTTGGCATCGATCTTCCAGACTCCGCTCTCCCTGGTGTACAGGAAGCCTTCGACAATCTCGTAGAGAGGCTTAAACTCTATATTCATGTCTTCCTTTTCGTTAAATACCGTCCGGAAGAAGTTGAGCCTGCCTCCTCCGAATATCGTGAGGCTGCCGTCCGCCGCGAAGGAAAACTCATCTTTGTTCAACTTGAAACTCCCGTCCTCGTCGAACATGTACTCGGAAGAATAGAGCAAAATCCTGCCCGTATCCGATATTATATTCCCGTTCTTATCCTTTTTATATGCACCGGGCGAGGGGAAGTTTTCGGGATTCCTATAGACCTCTTCCAGTATATTCTGTATGTCCGGGTTGAGAGTGGTATTGATTTTTAACCCTCCGCTGTAAATCAAATCGTCCGCAGCTTTATCGTCGTAGCCCGCGGCGATTAAATCCTTCCTCACTTGGCTTACGACATAGTCCGTAAAGTAAGACCTGTCGCTCGTCGCGACATGTATACCGCTGCCCGGATTTATGTATCTGCGCAGGGTTTTGGCGTCGGCGGCCTTATACTGAGCATCGCTGATCTTCCCCTGCTCGTGCATGAGCCTGAGCACCAGAGCCAATCTACTCTCGCAGGTGCTGTTGTAATAGGTGGTATATTCCGCATCCTGTGTAACTATATCGAGCAGGCCGGGGTTCACAATATTCGAAGTCTCTATGCGCTTTAGAGGCGCAAGTTTGTTGGGAGACTTCGGAAGCGCAGCAAGACAGGCAGACTCTATAAGCCCCAGATCCTTGGCATCCTTGCCGAAATAGGCCTGGGCGGCGGCCTGTATTCCGTTGGAGTTGAAGCCGAGGTATATAGTATTCAGGTAGGCTTCGATGATCTGCTCCTTGGAGAGATTGCGCTCCAATATTACAGTGTAATACGCCTCTATTATCTTCCTGTCTATGGTCCTCTGACTTTTTTTGTCGGGCAGATAGAGATTCCTCGCCAACTGCTGAGTGATGGTCGAAGTTCCACCTATCCTCTCGCCGCTCTTCAGTGAATCCACCACGGCACCGACGATGCGCACATAGTTGAAGCCCTTGTGCTCCTTGAAAGTCTTATCCTCTATAGCAATAAAGGCGTCGATGAGAACCTGCGGAATCTCGTCGTAGGCCAGGTTCGTTCTAAGAGAATCTCCTCTGTAGATGTTGTCGAGAACATTACCCTTGCTGTCCAGGACAACAGAATTCTCGGAGAGCAGGTCGTAGAGGTTGTCCGGATTTATCTCCGGAACCCCCCTTATTATGTCGCGCACCTTGACAAAGACCACGGACGCGGCCGCAATAGCAACAATCATAAAGGTGAGGAAGAGTCCCAGTATAATCTTCCAGAATATTCTGCCCTTCCTTTTCTTCTTATCCTTCTTGGGACGCGCCTTTGAAGATCTGCTTCTCGCGCTTCTTTCCGTACTGCTCATTTCATCCTTTTCTATACGCATGCTTTCAGCTGTGTCCGCCTGCGCAGCTGTAAAACCTCCCGGCGGATCCGCTTGCGCCGCAGGGGAATTTTCCTTGAAGTCCCTCTTCATCTTCTCGAAGGCCCTCAGCACTTCCTCCTCATGCTTCTTTCCGTAATTATCATCCATAACTCTATCCCTCAAATATGCTGTCTGCGAACTCCCGAGGGTCGAAGACCTTCAAATCGTTCATCCCTTCTCCCAATCCTATAAACTTCACAGGCAGATCGAATTCATCCGCAACAGTCACAACTATACCACCCTTTGCGGTTCCGTCAAGCTTTGTTAAGATAATTCCCGTAAGCTCGGCGGCCTCGCTGAATTCCTTGGCCTGAGAAACGGCATTCTTGCCGGTCGTGGCGTCCACCACCAGAAGAGTCTCTCTTGCGGCATCCGGGAATTCCCTCTCAATTACTCTATCCATCTTTGCGAGCTCCGCCATCAGGTTTTTCTTGTTTTGAAGCCGCCCGGCGGTGTCGCAGATTACGACATCCACATTCCTGGCCCGCGCCGCCGCGCATCCGTCGAATATCACCGCGGAAGGATCCGCCCCCTCCTTGTGCTTGATAACCTCCGCTCCGACCCTCTCCCCCCAAATCGAGAGCTGCTGCGCCGCGGCAGCCCTGAAGGTATCCGCAGCTATCAATAGAACGGATTCTCCGCGCTGGCGGAACATGTGCGCGAGCTTTGCAATCGTGGTCGTCTTGCCGGAGCCGTTTACCCCGGTAATCATTATGAACAGCGGCCTGTCCCCGTAAAGTTGCAGGCGCTCGCCCTTGTCCAAAATATCCGCGACTATGCTCTTTATCCTGTCTCTGACCGCATCCGCATCCCGCAATCTGTCCTCGCGTATGCCGTCGCGCAGCGCATCGGTAATATTGAGCGTAGTCTGCATCCCGAAATCCGAGGATATCATTATATCCTCGAGCTCCTGCATCATATCCTCGTCCGGAGTCGGACGAAACAGCAGCACATCTTCTATTCTTTGCGTCAACTTCCCGAAGAAGGACATTTTTTTATCAGATATCGAAATCATCCCCCAATCTCAATGAAAGCAACTCGGATATCCCCTGCTCGGGCATCGTCACCCCGTAGAGCACATCTGCATGCTCCATGGTGGATTTCTGGTGAGTTATCAGTACGAACTGCGTCTGCCCGAAATTATCGAGGTATCTTGCGAAACAGTCCAGATTCGTCTCGTCGAGCGCCGCTTCCACTTCATCCAATATACAAAACGGTGTCGGTTTCGTCTTAAGAACCGCAAACATCAGCGCTATCGCGGTCATGGTCTTCTCTCCTCCGGAGAGAAGATTCATGTTCTGAAGCTTCTTTCCGGGAGGCTGCGCCTCTATCTCTATCGCGCTGTTAAGCGGATCTGAGGGGTCTTCCAAGCTGAGTCTTGTGTGACCGCCCCCGAAGAGCTCGCTGAAGGTCGTCTCGAAGTTCTCCGCCACCGCCTCGAAGCTTCCGGAAAAGCGCTTTTGAATGGTGTCGTCTATCTCCACTATCAGCGCGCTGAGCTCCGCAATCGCCTGCTCCAGATCCGCCTTCTGCTCGCTCAGAAACTCGAAGCGCTCCTTTACGGACTTGTATTCCTCTATAGCCCCTATATTGACATCTCCGATCTCGCGCATCCTATCCCTGTACTCCCTGGATTCGCGCATCCCCTTCGACATAACGAAGTCGGGATCCGCCATATCCAGCGCCTGCGCATGGGAAATCTCGAATTCCTCCCAGAGTTTATCCCGAAGGGTCTCGGTCTGCGCCTCCGCCCTTGCGAGCCTCAGGTCCGCATCGTGCTTCTTCAGTTGATGCTCGTAAGTCCTGCTCTCGAACTCTCCGCGCCTCTCATCGAGCTCCTGCGCCAGTTTATGTGCGCTTCTCTTCTTCTCGGCCAGAGAGGCAAGTTCCTCCTCCTTGGCGATCTTGCGGGCGCGCACGCCTTCGAGATTCCCGCTCGCATCCTGATCGGACTGCGCAATTTCGTCCTTTCTGTTTTCTATATCTATCAAGGCAAGGCGCCTGGAGGATATGTCGCTCTTAAGTTCTTCTATGCTCGCGAGGACTCTTTCCTCGAGCTGTCTTGCGCTCTCGGCCTTTACCGTGGCGCCGGTCTGCTCGAGCCTCGCAGCTGTCTCCTGTTGCCGGGCCTCATCGCTGCAAGCCCTGAGCTCCTCTAGCCGCTCCGCAATCTTTGCGGCTCTCTCTTCCGCGGCGGCTGAGGCCTGCTTTGCATTCTCGACCTGCTTAAGAGCCGCCGATACTCCCTCGGAGGTATTATCTATCTCCTTCTTTAGTTCGACGATCTCGGCAAGCTTGAGGTTCCATGCATTCTCCGCATCGCTTCCCGCAGCGCGCAGCTGCTCCTCTTCTTTCTGCAGCACGGCAATTCGCGTCTCGGCTGCCCTGAGAGCTTCAGCCAGCTCGCTGCCGCGCGATTCTGCAACTTTAAACTGCCCGATTATCTCATCTCTTCGCTTAAGGGCGAGCTCCAGTTCCGCCTGTATATTGTCGAATTCCGTCCCGAGTTTTTCCTTCTCGTTCTTCCTTGAGATAAGGTTTCCAGCTTCGCTCTTAAATGAGCCGCCCGTAATCGCTCCGGCGGGGTCTATCCGCTCGCCGGCGAGCGTCACAAGGCGCAGTCCGGGAACCTTGCCGGACATCGCGAGCGCGCTGTCCAGATCCCTGCAGACCGCAACCCGTCCCAGAAGGTATTTCACCACATCGTCGTAAGCGCCCTCGCAAGCCACATTCTCCGAGGCGAGCCCCAGATAGCCGTCGATGCCCGCAAGCGCGGAAGTATCCGCAGCCTCCGAAGGTCTCAAAGATTTTACGGGAAGGAAGGTTACTCTTCCGGCCTGATTCTTCTTTAGAAGCTCTATGGCCCTCTTTGCATCTTCGTCGCGCTCGCAGACGATATTCTGGATTCTTCCCCCGAGAGCGGTCTCTATGGCGAGCTCCCAGCCCTCCGGCACCTGAAGCAGATCGCCGACAGTCCCGATAATCCCCGAAAGACCTGCCTGCATTACAAACCTTACGGCCCCGCTGTAGCCCTCGTAAGCCTTTTCCAGCTCCTCGAGGAGCTTTAACCTTGCGGAAATCTTTCCGCCGGCCACTCTTCCATCCTCTATTAATGCGGCATTTTCCGATAGTTCTCCCGAGAGCTTATCTCTATGCTTTTCGAGCTCCTGCGAAGCTTCATCCAGTCTATCCTTATCCTTGCGCGCATCGAAAAGTCTTACTTCGAGATCCTTTATGCCGGCAGCTATCCTCTCGCTCTCCGACGCGCTGTCCGAATCCGAAAGCCTTTCGAGCCTGCGCGAAAGAGTGCTCTTTATGCTCTCGAGACCCGAAATCTCGGCTTTTGCGGAAGATATCTCGCCGCTCAGAACAAGCATCAGTTCCTTCTGTTCGGCAAGCTCGTGCTCCGCCTTCATAAGCTCTTCGTAAACTTTTTCCGCGGCGGCTTTCTTTTCAAGCGCCTTCCTGCGAGCCTCTTCCTCTTCCTTGGCTACATCGAGCTTCGAAGCTTCGACGGCCCTGAAATTTTCTTCCTCTTTCCCGAGTTTTTCCACTATTGAGGCGAGTTCGGCCTCTATGCGCAGGCGATCCCTCTCGAGCCCTGCGAAGCGTTCCTTGTTGAGTTCCTCGCGATTCTCCAGGGTGTAAATCTCCTCGGAAAGGCTGGATATATCTTCGTTTAGGCAGCCGAGTTTCTCGTCCGCGCTCTGCTCCCTGCTTCTGGCATCCCTCAGGGCGGCTTCGAGCTCGGCCCTGGCCTTTAAGCTCGATTCCAGAATCCCGCCCAGCTCGCTCAGCTCCTCGTTTGCAGCCTCGAGCCTGATGCGGGCGGCATCGATGTTTTTGACGATTATATTTATTTCGTTGTATCTGTACTTATCCCTTATCTGAAGATATTCTTCGGCCTTTTCGCTGTCGCTCTTAAGGCCGTCTATGCGGCTTTCTATCTCCCGGGCGATATCGTTTACCCTCTCGAGATTGTCGGAAGAAGCCTGCAGTTTTCGTTCGGTCTCTTCCCTCTTGCTCCTGTATTTTACGATGCCGGCAGCCTCTTCGAATATCTCCCTTCGGCTGTCCATCTTGTTGCTGACGATGTCCGCTATCTTGCCCTGACCTATCACGGAATAGCCTTCGACGCCTATGCCGGTATCCATTATGAGCTCGCGGATATCCCGCAGCCTGCAGGGTATGCGGTTTATCATGTACTCGCTCTCGCCGGAGCGATATACGCGCCTGGTTATCCCGACTTCTGCGAAATCTATGTCCAGGGTGCGGTCGCTGTTATCTATTACCAGCGTCACCTCCGCCATTCCCTTCGCCTTCCTGCTCTGAGTTCCGGAAAAGATGACATCCTCCATCTTGCCGCCCCTCAGCAGCTTCGGGCTCTGCTCTCCGAGAACCCAGCGTATGGCATCGGAAACATTGGATTTGCCGCTGCCGTTGGGCCCGACGATGCAGGTGATTCCTTCGTTGAATTCTATTGTTACCGGATTCGCAAATGATTTGAATCCGTTAAGCTCCAAGCGCTTAAAATACATCCTTATTCTCCGTATTTATACTTTCGAGCGCATCGCTCGCAGCTTCCTGTTCGGCTTTCTTCTTACTTCTGCCGCTTCCCTTGCCTGCGGCTTTGTCGTCTATATATACGATTGCGGTAAAGGTCTTGGCATGATCCGGCCCGCTCTCGTCGCTTATCTCGTATCTTATGAGCGGATCGGATCCTCCCTTGCGGCCCAAAAGTTCCTGAAGGGTCGTCTTCGCATCCTTGGGAAGCTTACCCTCCGCACACTTGCGTACGGTGTCGGAGAGGATATTCTCAACAAGCTCGCAGGCTGCATCGAAACCTCCGTCCAAATAGACCGCAGCTATAACAGCCTCCACGCTGTCGGCAATTATCGAATTCCTTTCTCTTCCTCCGCCGCTTTCCTCTCCGTGGCTGAGCAATAGGAAATCGTTTATGCCGAGCTTTTTGCCGACGGCGCTCAGAGAGGCCTCGCAGACAACGGCAGCTCTCATCTTCGTCAGCTCTCCCTCGCCCCTTCGCGGAAAGGCCTTGTAAAGATATCGAGCCATGCAGGCGCCCAGCACGGCATCACCCAAAAATTCCAGCCTCTCGTTGCCCTTTGCGGGATTTCCGAGCTTTTCGTTGGCGAAGGAACTGTGGGTGAGCGCTTGCAGAAGCAGCGACTTGTCCTTAAACGAATAAGATATTATTTTTTCGAGCTCATTCAGCTCCATTACCTGTAAATCCTTCCATCGCACTCTCTATAGCTGCAACCAAATCCTGGCTGCTCACTTCCGCTGCCCTTATAACGGCGTTGCAGACCGCCTTCGACGAGGAGGAACCGTGCATTTTGAAGACCAGACCCTTAACCCCGAGTATCGGGGCTCCGCCGTATGTCGAATAGTCGAAGTCCTTTTTAAGGCTCTTGAGCTTGGCGGCGAATGGAAGCGCCGCAAGCTTGGCATTCAGATTCTCGGTCATCTTTTCTTTGATGAGCTTGAGGATGTTCCACGCGACGCCCTCCGTAAGCTTAAGCACTATATTTCCCGTATAACCGTCGCAGACCAGCACATCGGCCTGGGTCTTGGGAATATCCCTGGCTTCTATATTTCCTATAAAATTGACGGCGCTGTTTTCGAGGAGCATAAAGCTGTCCTTTAGCAGGGCCGTACCCTTATTTCTTTCCGTTCCTATATTTATGAGTCCCACCTTGGGATTTTCCACCCCGAAGGCGCTGCTCATATATATGCTTCCCATGTAGGCAAAGCCCAGAAGATTCGAAGGCTTGCATTCCGCATTCGCTCCCGCATCCACGAGCAGCGCGAAGCGGCCCTTCCTGCCTAAAAGCGGATAGGCCGATACTATCGCCGGGCGCTCTATGCCTTCGATGCGGCCCAGATACAGCAGTGCCGCGCTCATGAGCGCTCCCGTGTTTCCCGCCGAAAGCATCGCATCGGCCTGCCCGTCTCTGACCATATTTATGCACTTGACTATGGAGGAATCCCTCTTATGCCTGACAGCCCTCACGGGGCTCTCATCGCTTCCTATAACCTCGCGGGCATCAAGAATGCTGATATTGCTTCCCTCCGGGGCAAATTTCAGCTTTTCGAACTCGGCCCGGATGGCCTCCTCTCTTCCGACGAGCACAATCTCGGCATCAGTCCGATCGCATGCCTCCACACAGCCCTTTACGATTTCCGCAGGGGCAAAGTCGCCGCCCATGGCGTCAACAGCTATCCTCATCAGTTCTCCTTTCCGACCTTTGCGGCGAGCTTGGCCTCTATCGTCGGAATCCTTACCACCGTCTTCTCCAGCATGTCTCTATAATCCGAAAGTTTATTTTTTTCATTTTGAACCACCTTCTCGGGGGCCTTGGAGACGAAGGCTTCGTTTTCGAGCTTTCTCTTCGTCCTCTCCAGCTCCTCCGACAGGCGATCCCTCTCCTTTATAAGCCTCGCATATTCCGCCTCGTAGTCGATTAGCTCGTCCGCGGGGATGAATATCTCGCATCCGGGAAGCGCCGCGGACATCGTGTCCTCGGGGATTTCGGCCTTCGATTCCACGAAGCTTATATCGGATATATTCGCCAGATCCTTTACATAGCGGGCGGCCTTTTCCGCAATCTCCCTGTCGCGGCCCGAAGCGAGCACTATCGCCCCGAACTTCTTAGAAGGCGGAGCTCCGGCCTCGTGCCTTATATTTCTTATCGCCTTGGTCATCTCCATGGCTCTGTCGAGAATCTCTTCGTCTTCGGGGAAGCTGAGATCGGCTCTGTACTCCGGCCAACTCTCCGATACCAGCATCTGCTTTTCACCCTCTTCCTTGGGAAGGAAGCTCCATATCTCCTCAGTTACAAAGGGGATGAAGGGGTGAAGCAGCCTGAGTATATCCTTGAGGAAGTGCGTAAGGCAGTATCTCGCGCTGCGCTTCCTAGCTTCGTCCTCTCCGTAGAGTCCGGACTTTACGATCTCTATATACCAGTCGCAGAATATTCCCCAGCTCAGCTCGTAAATCTTCTGGGCTGCAAGAGCGAATTCAAATTTCTCCATATTCGCCGTCACATCCCCTATCGTTTCGTTGAGAAGCGAAAGCATCCAGCGATCCTCCGGAAGGAGTTTCAGTTCAGCTTCGCTCGCCGCCGGGAGGAAGTTTCCGTCCTCGTCCTGAAGGTTCATTATCGCAAAGCGCGAGGCGTTCCAGAGCTTGTTTACGAAGTTTCTGGCGCCCTCAACTTTCTCCGGCTGATACCTTATATCGCTGCCCGGAGATATGCCCGACAGCAGCATAAAGCGGAGCGCATCCGCGCCGTAGCTGTCTATAACCTGGAGCGGATCTATACCGTTTCCGAGCGACTTGGACATCTTGCGTCCCTGAGCATCGCGAACGAGCCCGTGTATCAACACATGGGAAAACGGAGTCTCGCCCATCACTTCCACGCCCGAAAAGATCATCCTCGCGACCCAGAAGAATATTATATCGTAACCCGTTACCAGCACATTCGTCGGGTAATAATATTTAAGATCCTCCGTCTCCTCGGGCCAACCGAGGGTCGAGAAGGGCCAGAGGGCGGACGAAAACCAGGTATCGAGCACATCCTCGTCCTGCGTAAAGCTGCTCGCGCCGCATTCGGGGCAAATCTTAGGAGCTTCCTCGGCGACGACGATGCCTCCGCATTCATCGCAGTAGTAGGCGGGTATCCTGTGCCCCCACCAGAGCTGGCGCGATATGCACCAATCCTTTATATCCTCCATCCAGTGGAAATAAGTCTTCTCGAATCTGTCCGGGACAAAGCGCGTATTGCCGTTCCTTACGACCTCTATCGCAGGCTCCGCAAGGGGCTTCATATTTACGAACCACTGCTCCGAAATGCGGGGCTCAACTACGGTGTCGCAGCGGTAGCACTCCCCGGTGGGTATAACCACATCTTCGGTCTTTACGAGGAAACCGGCCGCTTCAAGATCCGCCGCCCAGGCCTTCCTGCACTCGTAGCGGTCCATTCCCGCATACTTTCCGCAGAGCTCCGTCATGCGACCTTTCTCGTCTATGCATTCGATTGCCTCGAGTCCGTGGCGCAGGCCCACTTCAAAGTCGTTGGGGTCCGCGGAGGGCGTAATCTTGACCGCTCCCGTTCCCTTTTCGGGATCCGGAAATTCGTCGGCTATTACAGGCAGCTCGCGGCCCACCAAAGGCAATATCACACTCTTGCCGACGAGATGCTTGTATCTTTCGTCGCTCGGATGGACGGCCACAGCGGTATCCGCGAACATGGTCTCCGGCCGCGATGTCGCTATAACCAGACCCTCGCCTCCGTCCGCACCCGGATATCTGAAGTACCAATACTTGCCGCTCCTGTCCACATGCTCGACTTCTATGTCCGAAAGGGCGCTTCCGCAGACCGGGCACCAGTTTATGAGCCTCGCTCCCTTGTAGATCAGTCCCTTCTCGTAGAGATTGACGAAATGCTTTGTAACGGCCTTGCTGCATCCCTCGTCCATAGTAAAGCGCTCCCTGCTCCAGTCGCAGGAAGTACCGAGCCTTCTCAGCTGAAGATTTATGCGACCTCCGTACTGCTCCTTCCAGATCCAGCAACGCTTCAGGAATTCCTCGCGCCCTATATCGGCCTTCGTCTTTCCCTCATCCTCCATAAGTTTCGCCGCCACCTTAACCTCCGTAGCTATGCTTGCATGGTCGGTCCCCGGAAGCCAGAGAGTGCTGAATCCCTGCATCCGCTTAAAGCGCACCAGGACATCCTGAAGGGATTGGTCAAGGGCGTGTCCCATATGAAGCTCCCCCGTTATATTCGGCGGGGGCATAATAACGGTAAAGGGCTTTTTTTCGGCGCAGGGCTCGGGAGTGAAGGCTCCGCTCTTCTCCCAGCGCTCGTATATGCGATCTTCAAATGTCTTAGGGTCGTATGCCTTTGCAGGAATCTTTTCCATTGGATAACTGTCCTTTCCATCGAGTATTATCAATATTTAATTATACTACATTTTATGTAGTTTTAAAAAGATTGAAATCCCTTTTAATCTCTTCTATGCAGAGCTCCATATCTTCGGGGAGCGGGGCCTCTACGAAGATGTATTCTCCGCCGCGCAGCTTCGCAAATCCGAAGCTGCAGGCATGCAATGCCTGTCTGTTCATCAAATCCTCGCCTTCGCCGTAGCCGAAAAGCTGCCCGTAGAGCTCGTCCCCTACTATCGGATGGCCGATGTGAGCAAGATGCGCCCTTATCTGATGGGTCCTTCCCGTCACGAGAGTCAATTCGACGAGGCTGTAACCCCGAATACCGCCGCTGCTGTCGGCTCCGTCGCCGAAGATCCCCAGACTCCTGTAGAGCGTCAGAGAAGGATATCCTCCCTCTATGACGCATCGCCTGGCCTTGTGGCCGGGCTCCTTGCCCAGGGGCTCATTTATCTCGCCGACGCCCTCCAGGATACCGTGAACAAGCGCGATGTACTTTTTCTCCGTGCGACCCTCCGCCATCTCGACCGCCATGTAATTATGTGCATGCGAGTTCTTTGCTACCACCACCAGGCCGGAGGTGTCCCTGTCCAGACGGTTGACGAAATGAACCTTAAAGAATTCGTCCCTCTGCTCCATGCGATAAGCCAGCGCGTTTGCCAGCGTGCCGCTCAGGTAGTTCTTTGTGGGATGCATAACCAGACCGGGCTGCTTATTTATTATGAGCAGGTCCCCGTCCTCGTAGCGGATATCGATGGCTATATCGCAGGGCTCGAAGTAGCTTCTTTCCCGCGGAAGAACTACGCAGAGCAAATCGCCCGCGTGCCCCTTTTGCCTGAGCCTCGCGGGCTCTCCGTTAAGCAAGACCTCCCCCGCAAGCTTCAGCTTTCGCATCAGCCTCGAGGAAATACCGAGCCTCCTACGCATCAACTCGCTGATATATAAAGATTCGTCCTCCGCCTTGAGCTCGTAATTTATCTTCCCGCCCATAATCTACAGAAACTTCGACTTTACCTTGGCCCAGAAATCGTAATCCGCGAGCCTCACCAATTGTATCTCATCATCCGAGAGTTCGACAGCCACTTCCTCGCAATTCTCGAAAAAGTGCTCCCTGCCGTCGACTATCAGATAACCGCTCTTCTTGAATTCCTTATCCGGATAGATGTGAACCACCTGACCCGGGGGCACGAGTATGCTGGAAGTGAAGCTGCGAAATACGATTGTGTTCATCGGTGCTATGGGGGTCACCTGCAGCAGGTCTATGCGCGGGTCGACTATGCTCCCCCCCAGCGAATAG
This sequence comes from uncultured Oscillospiraceae bacterium, assembly GCA_964344335.1. Classification (GTDB taxonomy): domain Bacteria; phylum Bacillota; class Clostridia; order Peptostreptococcales; family Anaerovoracaceae; genus RUG11894. Next base: position 28,279 of record CAYFMW010000003.1, read on the forward strand.
TTGTAGGCGGTGCTTCCCGCAGACGAAGCAACGAGTATTCCGTCGCCGGAAAATTTTTGTATAAAGCTGTCGCCTATAGCCAGATTGAGATGGGTTACCTTGGAAATACTTCCTTTGTAGACCACATCCGTAAGGGCTTTAAATGAGTGCAGTGAACCGTTCTGCGTCCTGACGGTCGCCATCAGCAGCCTGTGCCTCTGCACCCGAAAATCGCCGCTGTCTATCGCATCTACCAGCTCATCCAGATTCTCGGGCTGAAATTCCTGGAAAAACCCTAAATGTCCGGTATTTACGCCGACGAAGGGGACGGAAGGAAATCTACATTGCTGCAGGCCGTGCATGAATGTTCCGTCGCCTCCGACCACGCAGACGAACTCCGTATCCGGAGCGAATTTTTCCTGCACGGAAAAGCCGCGGCCTATGAGTTTATCCTTCAGTTGGCCGGCAACTTGGAGCGAGGCTTCGGCGTCGTTGTTGTAAATGAATATATTTTTCATTTTATTTCAGGATTTCCTCGAGCCTTGTCAAAAGGGCCTCGAAGGTCCTCATCGCAGCCCTGATGGGCTCCGGCGACGACATGTCGACTCCCGCAAGTTTGAGCAGCTCGAGAGGATAATCGCTGCCTCCCGATTTCAGAAACTTTATATACCTCTCGGCTGCGGCATCGCCCTCCTCTAAAATCTTGGCCGATATGGCCGTCGCGGCGGCATGTCCGGTGGCATACTTGTAAACATAAAAGGCTCTGTAGAAATGAGGAATCCTGGCCCACTCGGCCGCTATATAATCGTCATAATTAACCTCGGGCCCGTAGTACTTGGCATTCAATTCGGCGTAGAGCTCCGAAAGCGACTCGCCGGTCGGCATATCGCCCGCCTCTACCCTCGCATGAACCTCCCGCTCGAACTCCGCGAACTGAGTCTGGCGGAACATGGTGCTCTTAAAACCGTCGAGATACTGATTTATGATGTATGCTTCCTCGAGCTCGCTCTCCGCATTTGCAATCAGGTACCTATAGAGCAGCGATTCGTTGACGGTGCTCGCGACCTCCGCGGTAAATATCGGGTATCTTGCATTTATATATTCCTGATTATTGTTGGAATACCAGCTCTGCATGGAGTGGCCCATCTCGTGAATCACGGTGAACACATCGTCCGGCTTATTATCATAGTTTAAAAGTATGTACGGAACGCTGTCGTAGCAACCTCCCGAATAGCCTCCGCTGGTCTTGCCGGGGGTTTCATAGACATCCACCCAGCGATCCTCGAAGGCCTTGCGCACATTTTCTATATACTCCTCCCCCAGCGGAACAAGAGCCTTGTATATTATTTCCTTGGCTTCTTCGTATTCGATATCCTTCTCCGGCATCTCCAGAATCGGCACATACATATCGTACATTGCCAGGTCGGAAAGGCCGAGCATCTTCTTTCTGAGGGCTACATATCTGTGCAGCAAGGGCAGATTCTCGTTAATTACATCTATGAGGTTATCGTAGACCTCGCGAGGCACATTATCGCCGAAAACGGATGCCTCAAGGGCCGAAGGATACTTTCTGATTCTGGCACCCGCCACATCCTGACGCACGCTGTAGCTGTAGAGGGTGGAAATTGTATTCATGTATTTTTTATACATCTCGTACATCCGCTCGTAGGCGCGCCTTCGCACATCACGGTCCTTGCCGCTCAAGAGGCCTATATAGTTTCCGTGGGTGAGCTGAATCTCCTCGCCATCCGAGCCTTCGATGCTCCCGAAGGAGAAGTCCGCGTCGCAGAGCATGGAGTAAGTGTCGTCCATAACCCCGCCTATCTCGGACAGACTCGCCAGGATTTTTTCCTCTTCCTTTGAAAGTATATGAGGCTTCTTTCTTATCAACTCATCTATGGAGTGAGCATATACCTTGAGCCCTTCCTCAGTTTCGACCCACTCCCTGAGCTTCTCCTCGGGGATTGCGGACAGCTCGGGCTCGAAGAAGCTGAACTGCTCGCTCACCTTCGCTGCCGTAGCCATGCAGGCTCCGGCCATGGCCTGGAATTGAGAAACCCTGTTATCCTCATCCTTCTTGTGCATCGCATAAACGCAGGCCTTCTCCAGCTTGCGAGACATCGTGCACAGATCCTTGAAAGCGGAAAGAAGGGTCTTTGGCCCTGTATCAAGGCTGCCTTTATATTCGGTAAACTTCTCCGCCAGCGCCACACATTCTTTAAGATCTTTCTCGCAGCTCTCCGCATCCGGATACATGGCTTCGAGGTTCCATTTATAAGCTTCCGGAATATCTGTTCTCTCTCTCGACATCGGGTACCTCCCTTGAAAATCCGCCTTGCAGCGTCAATAATAAGCTAGAATATTGTACCATAATATCAGGCATCGTGGTATACTTTGACTTGCCATGGTATACTTTGCTTTGGAGGAGACTTGATTGCGATGACACTAAAAAAGCTTTGCGAAATACTCGATATCGAAGGCCCCGAAGATCTTGAGTTTTTTGAGCAACTCGCCGACCTCATGGAGACGGAGGGTCATATAAGCGCGGAGAATTTTGCCTATGTGCTCTCGGAGCTAAGCCCGCAGACGGCGGAGGAATTCGTCGAGACCTACATCGAAGAACTCGAGCAGGCCCTGCCCGAGGGCGAGGGTGACGGAATAATAGAGGCCCTCGATGCCATGCAACACCGGCTCATCCTGCTGGCGGAAGAACTCGACGACGAGGATTCCCGCAGCGATTTTTGCGACGAACTATACAAGCTCAGGGAATGGCTGCACGAGGAAGGCGGCACGGTTATGGACTCAAAGCCCGCCACCATGCTTGAGGCTTTCACGGAAATGAGGGCCGAAAAACTCGGCGCGACGGCTCACAGATACGATCTGGATATCTTTCCGGAGCTCATGCCCGAAGAAATTTCCTACAAGCTCGGCAAGTTCAGCAAGATAGATATATAAGAAAAGAAATCCCGCGCAGAGCGGGATTTTTAGTGTGCTTATTCAAGCGGTCTATTAAATTTCTCTCAAATATTTTTCCGCCAGCGCCGAGTCGGATTCTATCGGCTCGTAGCCATCGGCTCTATGCATGTACTCCTCGCGCCCCTTGCCGGTCATGACTATAACCGTATTGGGCTTGGCGGAGCTTATGGCCTTCTTTATGGCGGCCTGCCTATCTACCACCACCTCGCAGGGGCAGCCGTAATTCCTGAGGTTTTGCGCCAGTTCATCGCATATCTCCTCGGCACTCTCGCCTGCCGGATCCTCCTCCGTAACCCATACGAAATCCGCATATTTGCTGACGACTTCGGGGAGTTCATGCCTTCTGGAGAGTCCCTTGCCTCCCGGGCAGCCGAAAAGTCCCTCTATGCGCCAGCCGGGATATTCTTCCTTTACTGATGAATACAGCCTGTCGAAGCTCAGAATGTTGTGAGCGTAGTCGGAAATTACGACCACATCGCCCCTGCGGTTTTTGAAGAGCTCCATGCGCCCCTTGGCCCGCGCATCCTTGAGCCCGGCCGCTATAAATGAAGCGGGAACTCCCAGATATCTGCATATCAAAGCCGCTGCCATCGCATTCTCCGTGTTGAAGCTTCCGGGAATGCTGTAGGAAAGGCGCATAACATTCTCGCCATGCCTGTTTCTTATGGTAAAGGCAATATATTCACCTTCCTTTTCTATGTCCGAGGCAAAATAATCCGCGCGGGGATCTCCGCCTGCGGAATATGTCGTCAGGATGCAGTCCGCTGAAGCTGCGGCCTGCGCTATGCGCTCATGTCTGTCAGAGTCCATATTTAAAAGGACGCTCCTGCAATGGGAAAAGAACCTCATCTTGGAAGAAAAATAATCCTCTTCGTCCTCGTGTTCACCCTTTCCGACATGGTCGACTCCGTAATTGAGAAAGACTCCCACATCGAATTGCACTCCATAGACCCTGTCGTACTTGAGTCCCTGCGAAGAAACCTCCATGACGAAGGCCTCAAGCCCCGAATCCGTCGCATTTCTAAAATGCCTGTGAAGATCCGGCGCCTCCGGAGTCGTAAGATGAGACTCAAAGAGCTCGACACCGTCGAAGGTATCTATCGTCGAAATATAGCCGACGGGCTTCTTCCCGAGGCTCGCATACCATTCATCAAGAATATTTTTTATAAAATAGAGTGTAGTGGATTTACCCTTGCTCCCCGTTATGCCCACCAATTTAACAGGCATATCCTCGGTGCCGTAAAAGAGCTCCGAAACCAGAGCCATCGCCCTTCTGATATCGCTGACAATTATGGCGGGTCTACCGCCGGGATAGCGCACTTCGGACATATAGCAGATTGCTCCCGCCTCGAAGGCGGATTCCACATACTCGGGCTTAAAACCCTCCCCCTTGCATATAAAGAGCGCTCCCGGCTCGATTTTTCGGGAATCGTAGCATATAGAAGCAGGCTGCAGATCCTCCACATCCCCGGGAGTCTCGGCATCGAGAAGGTCCTCATGCCTCAGAAGGTCTTCGTATTCATAAATAAAGGGTCTTTGTCTCATGATTCTTTCCCAAGATATTTCCGATACTTGATGAAGTGTCCGAACATATTCTTTGCAAGCCCGAGGAGCCTGCGAAATCCTCTGTCCTCACTGTAATAGAGGGGATTGCAGACCTTTCCTCTGCCTATCAGCTCCTTCATTTTCGGCGCATATTCATCGTTTACATACTGAAATGCCACCGTGCGGGGGACGACAAGCCAGAGGTTTTCCTCGTCGGCAATTTTAAAAGGCAAAACCTTATTATCAAGAATATCCTTAACGAGATAATCGGCCAGATTGGCTCCGGAGCCGGTAATATAGTAATTGCTCCTGCCCTGTCTGCAATTTATCTCGAAAGCCTTATATTTTCCGTCCCTGCTGTCGTATTTTATGTCGAAATTCGACCAGCCGCGATATTGCAGGCTGTCGAGCAGGGTACGAAAGCGCTGCATTAAGGCCCTGTCGCTCTGCGTTATTATCACGGCGTGGTTGCCTATGCCGTGGGGAGTATGCTCTTCAAGCAAGACATGACCAAGACACATCAGGACTACCCGCCCGCCTTTATCCGAGTAACAGCTGAGCACCCGCATAAAGGAATCGTCGCCCGGGATAAACTCCTGAATTATTACGGCTTGCCCGTAACCCGAATCGCGAATCCGCGCAAGAATAGAGCGCAGCTCGCCATCATCCTCGGCCTTGAAAACCTTCTTTTGAGAAGGGAAAGGATACTTCCAGTATTCGACGCTGTCGGCGGGTTTTATTATATATGGAGGCTCGAAGGGGAGATTAAAATCATCGCCCGCCTCAGGCCTGTACACAAAAGTCCGCGGATAATCTATGCCCCGTTGTCCGCAAAGCTGATAAAACTTCTCCTTATTCGTGAGGGCCTTCATCAGCTCGAAATCTATATACGGTGCCTCGACATTCGGAGGAAACTCATCTTTAAAGCGCGAGGCTAAGGCCGCGTAGGAATCTCCGCAAGCAATCAGCAACACGGTCTTATCCTCATTATCCGCAGCGAATCTCTCGACCGTCCTCCTGAAAACTTCCGCCTCCTCGATGTCTTCTACGGCTGTGTATTCTATAATCCTGCTGTTGGTGCAGGGACCTGAAGGATACTTACCGAAGGCATGGGAAATTGCCCCGTAGGCCTCGTGAAAAGCCCGGGCGACACTGTAGACATTGATGTCTCCGCCAAAGAGCAGAGGCACAAATTTTTTCCCGCTCTCGGAAATTGCCGCATCCTTCATAATCAACCTCAGTTATCGCCGCCTTCACCCGGCTCCTCTTCGCTATCCGGAGCAGTCTGCGGAGGGACATCCCTGAACCGGACGCTCTCTCCGCTGTAGGGATTTTCAACGGATCCCGAGGGAGGCATATAGTCGTAGCCGCCCACAGTCAGGTTTCCGTTTGCAAGATCGTAGAAACATGCTGTGGACACCAATATGTAAACTCTGACAAAGAACTCGGGCAAAGACGCGACAAATCCCTTGATGCTGTATGCGGTGTCGTTAAAAATCTGTACGAGTATTTGAGGATCCCGGAAGTAGAAATAGGAATCGTTGTATTTTTCGACCGCCTTTGCCCCGGCCCAGCTTTGAGGTATGGAGGCGAGCAGGCCCCAACCGAAAAAGCCGAGCAGAAGAAAGAAATAATTCATCTTGTTCCCCGCCATCATCAAGCTGCTCTCAATCAGACATTGCTGCGGACTCTTGCCCGGATCGTCCGCAAGTATGTATGAAGCCATGGAGTATCTGAACGCCGCAACTATTCCGGGGATTACGAACAGAAGCGACCAGAGGAATATCCTTATAACCATGTTCAGATACAGTAACAGCGCCTTGGAGAAATATTCGAATCCGTAGCGCAGATCCGAAATCTGAGCAGGTCTCTGACGGAAGAGCTTCAGAAAATAGTAAGAAACTCCGAGGGATACCGGGCCGGAAATCACTATGCTGTAAATACCGGTAATAAAATCGACCCACTGAACATTTAAAGTCGCCAACAAATACGAAGGCAGAGCCGATATCACCCAAGCCGCGAGCAGCAGCACAAAGGCCTCCAGCCATCTGCCCTTGAGCGTCTGGCGCGCCAGAGCCCTTATAATCGATCCTCTTTCGCGAACTATTCTGAACGGTCTGTAGTTATAGTTTGAAAATCTGCTCTCCATTTTCCCTCCCCTTTAAGCAAGGTATGCCTCTATCAGCGCAAGGGTATTCCTCACGCCCTCCTTATGGCTCCTCTCGTATCCGTGAGAAGCATAAACTCCCGGCCCTATGCAGCCGCTCTTGATATCGTGGCCCGCCCGCAGCGCAACGGACATATCCGAACTGTAGCTCGGATAAACATCGACGGCATAATCGAGCTTAGCCTCTATTGCAGCCGCCTCCAGCCCCTTTACAACATCGTAATGATAGGGTCCGGAGCTGTCCTTTGCAGCGATGGAAACCATCCTCTCCGTGCACTTAAGGCCCTCGCCGACGCAGCCCATATCTATGCAGATTCCTTCCGTTACACCCTCCGGGCAGTAGGCGGCTCCGCCGTGTCCCACTTCCTCAAAGCAGGTGAAATTGATGTAGACCCTGCGCCCGGGCTTCTTTTTGTTATCCTTGAGATATTTTAGATAGGCGAGTAGAATCCCGACCGAAAGCTTGTCGTCGAGAAAACGACTCTTGATGTACCCGCTCTCCGTAACCACCGTGCGCGGATTGAAGCAGACGAAATCGCCCGCCTGAATTCCCAGAGCGAACACATCCTCGTCGTCCTCGATATCCTCATCTATGACGACCTCCGTAGTGTTGAAGTTTCTCTCGGTCTTCGTAAAATCTTCGTTAACATGGCAGGAAGCGTTTATCAGTTGCAAAGTTCCGTCGTACTCTCCGGAAAATTTCGTGATGATCTTGCAATTTTCGGTCTCCGTATTCGCCGCCTTAAGGCCCCCTATATTCGTAATCTTGAGCCTTCCGTTCTTCTTTACCTCAGCAACCATGCCCCCGAGAGTATCGTAGTGAGCGAGCAGCATAACGGCGTTATCCGCGTCCTTTCCTCCCCCGATGTCAACTGTAACGCCGCCCTTAACGGTGAGCTGCGGCTTATATCCAAGAGCCTCAAGCTCCTTCATTGTCCACGCCGCAACATCGGCCGTATAGCCGCTGGGGCTGTCGATGGCCAGTATCTCGCAGGTTTTTTCGACTGCGTAATCCGTATAATCTCGAATGTTTTTCATAAATCGCACCTCAACTAAAATATATTCATCATGAAGTTTAGAATCGCTAAAAGGGGTTTCCTCAGCAAAAATCTCGGTACATTGAATAGTATCAGAAGCATCAGTATAAGAAAACCGTTCCTGTAGATGTAATCGTGGAGCTTGCTGTTTCCCAGATTGAATATCTCTGTAACTATATTGAAGCCGTCGAGCGGCGGCACGGGCAATAGATTAAAGAGCATAAGGGAAAGGTTGATAATCACCGTGGAATAGAATATATCGAAAACCACTCCTCCAATATTGTTGAAAAGCATATCGGGCCAAATTTTAATAAGCAACTGTATAAGCAGGGCGAAGACGAAGGCCACGATAAAATTCATAGTAACGCCGGCAACGCTCACCAGTATGCTGTCCCTCCTGCGATTATTGAAATTTGCCGGATTGACAATAACCGGACGGCCCCAGCCGAAGCGTATCAGCAGCAGGCTTATGAGTCCCATCGGATCCACATGAACCATGGGGTCCAAAGTGCAGCGCCCCATTATCTTCGGGGTGGGATCACCGCATTTGCATGCCACCCAGGCATGTGCAAATTCGTGAAAAGACAGAGCCACGATAATTCCCGGTATAAGCGTAAGCGTGTCCATGATCCAAGCGGCCACGCCCCTCAGTCCGTCGCTCATGAATGCGGCTCCGGGCCCGACCATGAGCAAAACTACAATTAACAGCAGTATTCTAGTATTAAAAAATCTCTTCATTTACCCCTCCCGGCAAGGAACATTGTACCATCTTTTTTTTCGCCTTTCCACCCGACTTGTAATGCTTTCAGGCGCATGATAAAATATTTTAACACAAAGGAGGTATTAATATGGAAAAGACAACTTATTTGAATGAAGAAAATTTTGAAGAAATCCTCGCCGCCAAGGATGCTGCGGTAGTCGACTTCTATGCCGACTGGTGCGGACCCTGCAAGGCTATGACCCCCATCTTCGATGCGCTGGCTTCCGAGATGGCGGATAAAGTGGGTTTTTACAAAGTAAATGTGGACCAAAACAGAAAGCTCGCCATAAAGAACAGAGTGCTCGGGATACCCTGCTTCATGTTCTTTAAAGAAGGTCGCATGGTCAAGCGCGTCGACGGCGCCATGAGCGAGGCTGACTTCAGGGAAGCCCTCAAAGTATTGGAATAGCGAAGGCTTTCCGACCCGAGACCCGGCGAAATGAAATCCGCCTTAGAGCTTTTCAGATCTTTTATCGAATCACCCACAGCTTTGCTGGGGGTGATTTATCTGATTAACTTTATCCTCAGTTTCGGAGTAATCTTTCTGGAAAGAAAGAGCCCTTCCGCAACTCTGGCCTGGCTGATGGTTCTGAACCTGTTGCCGGGTTTCGGCATATTTTTATATATCTTCCTTTCCCAAAATATAACCAAGCAGAAATTGTATCACGGCGATTACTTCGAGATACATAAGTCAAGCAAAAAACTGCGAGCCCAGATGGACGACGTGAATTCCGGGAAGTTCACGCATACAAATCCTGCCGGGGAGAAGTGGGAAGATCTTATATTTATGAACCAAAATCATGCTCTGTCCCATTATACCCAGAACAATCATGTGGATGTGTTCATCGAGAGCATCGAGAAATTCGACAAGCTCCACGAGGATATGGAGAAGGCGGAGAAATATATAAATTTCGAGTACTTCATAATGAGGCCCGACGAAGTCGGCATGCGCGTACTGGAAGTTCTCACACGAAAGGCTCGCGAAGGCGTTAAGGTGCGCCTTCTTTTAGATGCCTTCGGCTCGAATCAGATACGGGAACATCATCTCAGAGAGCTCAGGGCTGCGGGCGGACAGGCCGCATTCTTTTTCCCTCCGACGATATTCAGGATAAACCTGAGGCTCAACTATCGGAATCACCGAAAGCTGGTCGTAGTCGACGGCAAAACCGCCTATATCGGGGGACTTAATGTCGCTAAAGAATACATCGGAAAATCCAGAAAATTCTCCGGATGGAGGGATACCCATCTGAGGATTCAGGGTGGATGCGTCATGGATATAGACGAGAGGTTTAAGCTGGACTGGAACTGCGCCACCAAGGAAGTACTCGCTCACAAAAAATCGGACTACATGATACTGCAACCCCCGGGTAATTGCGGCATACAGATAGTTTCCTCCGGCCCCGAAAACCCGGAGGAGGAGATAAAGAGGGTCTACCTAAAAATGATTTCCAACGCCAAGAAGAGCGTCTTCATACAGACCCCCTACTTTATACCGGACGAAAGCATATTCGAGGCCATGAAGACGGCGGCGCTCTCGGGCATAGATGTCCGCCTTATGATACCCAACAAGCCCGACCACCCATTCGTGTACTGGGTTACATATTACAACGCCGCGGAGATGATGGACAGCGGCGTTAAGGTCTACATCTACAACGCCGGATTTATGCACTGCAAGATGATCACCGTGGACGGGGAGGTCAGTTCGGTAGGCTCTGCCAATTTCGACATCAGAAGTTTTAAGCTCAACTTCGAGACCAACGCGGTGCTCTACGACCACGATTTGGCTGTGGAACTGGAGGAATCCTTCCTTCAGGACATGAAGGACTCTACTCATCTGACTCCCGCAATCTACGCAAAGCGCAGCCTGTGGATAAGGCTGAAGCAGGGCATAGGCAGACTTATTTCGGATATACTTTAAACAAGCTCCCCGTAACAGGAGAATGTCTGAGCCTTGATTATGCGCACCGGCACTATCTTTCCTATCAGCGAGGCGTCGGCCTTAAGGTCGACGGTCTTTCCGCTCTCGCTTCGGCCCGTCATAACGGACGCATCGGTCTTGCTCGGGCCCTCTATCAGCACATCCAGCAGCTTATCCTGATAGCTGGTAGCTATCTCCGCCTGTATCTCGTGTATGAGCCTTGTGAGCCTCCGATAGCGCTCGCTCTTTACCTCTTCTGGAATTTGTTCTTCCATGAGAGCGGCCGGCGTTCCTTGTCTTATTGAATATATGAAGGTAAAAGCGGATTCGTAGCGCACGGCTCTGACCATGTCCAAGGTTCGCTCAAAATCTTCCTCGGTCTCGCCGGGAAATCCTACTATTATGTCCGTGCTTAGCGCTATCTCGGGGCATACCGCGCGCAGGGATTTCACCTTTTGAAGGTACTCTCCCGCGCTGTAGCGGCGATTCATCGCCTTCAGGATGCGATTGCTTCCGCTCTGAACGGGAAGATGCAGCGCCCGGCACAGATGCTTTAAACTTCCGAAGCATTCTATAAGATTTTCAGACATATCTTTTGGGTGTGAAGTCATGAAGCGTATGCGCTCTATGCCGTCGATCTCGTCGACCCGGCGCAGCAATCCGGCAAAATCGACTCCTCCTCCCGGCTCGTCGGCGCTGCAATAGGAACCCTCGTAGCGCGCCTTTCCGTAGGAGTTGACATTCTGACCGAGCAGCATAACTTCCTTGCAGCCGCCTTTGGCGAGCTCCTCTATTTCCGAAATTATATTCTCCGGCCTGCGGCTTCTTTCTCTGCCGCGGGTATGGGGCACTATGCAGTAGCTGCAGAAGTTATTGCAGCCGTACATGATGTTAACAAAGGCTTTGAAGTCGTAGCTCCTCCGAGCGGGCAGATTTTCCACTATAGGGCCGCCGTCCTTTCGGAGCTCCACAACGGTAGCCCGAGCACTTGCGGCAGCATCGAGCAAACTCGGAAAATCCGCAATATTGTGGGTGCCGAAGATCAGATCTACCCAGGGGAATTTTTTCTTAAGATTATCGACTATCCGTTTCTGCTGCATCATGCAACCGCAGACGCAGATAATCTTGGAGGGATTGTCGCGCTTACTCTGCTTTAAGCTCCCGAGAATTCCGAAGAACCTGTTGTCCGCATTTTCGCGCACGCTGCAGGTATTGAGAACCACAATATCCGCGGAGTTTGCATCCGCACTGTAAATATAGCCCGAATCCTCGAGCATACCGGCGAGAGTCTCCGAATCGCGCTCGTTCATCTGACAGCCGAAGGTGATAATATTATAACTCTTACTCATCGCCGCCTTCGGATTCCGTGGGATTTTCGGACTTCTTGCTTCTGGTCATCAACATGTGAACTGCAGATTTGGGATCTGTCTTTCCGTGTATAACTGCATGGATTGCCTCGGTTATAGGCATCTCGATATCGAGTTTCTTTGCAAGATCGTAGGCCGCTTCGCAGGTGTAAACACCTTCGACGACCGCTCCCATGCGCTCGACCGCATCCTTGGCCCGCACGCCCTTTCCTATAAGAACCCCGCATCGCCTGTTTCTTGAATGAACGGAACAACAGGTGGCAACCAGATCGCCCACTCCCGAAAGTCCGTAGAAGGTGGCGGGATTCGCACCGAGCTTCTCGCCCAGCCTCACCATCTCGACCAGACCCCGGGTCATCAGAGCAGCCTTCGCGTTGTCGCCGTACTCCAGACCGTCCGCTATACCGGCGCCCATCGCGATAATATTCTTGAGCGCGCCCCCGAGTTCAACACCCATCACATCGTCGGAAGTGTAGATTCTGAAGGTCTCGCTCATAAACACATCCTGCACCATCCGAGCTACCCTTTCGTCGTAGCTCGCGGCTACAAGGCTCGCAGGCCTTCCCCGCCCCACTTCTTCAGCGTGAGACGGCCCCGAGAGTACAGCATAGCGAACCGAGGGCTTTATTGAAAGAGCTATCTCCGAAAGCCTGCACAGCGATGCAGTCTCTATGCCTTTTGCCGCATTGACAACGATGGCGTCGTCGTGCATGAAGGGCAAGGCCAATTGATAGTTTACTCTGAATGCCTGCGCAGGCACGCAGAAGACAACCATATCGGCATTTTTAAGACACTCCTTCATATCCGGGATGCATTCTATATCTTGAGGGAGCTTCACCCCCGGAAGATGTTTTAAATTCTCGCGCTTTTCCTCAATATCCTTCAGTCGCTCGGCATTCCTGTCCCAAAGACAGATCTTATGAGAGCCGCCGGCCAGTGCCTTTGCAAAAGCGGTTCCGCAGCTTCCTGCTCCGATGAATGCAACATACATAATAAACTCCTATCGTCCTTATAGATACACGAGGCGAGGCTATTTTTTACTGAAGTCGATCCTTGACTCCTCGCCTCTGAGCAGTTTTTTAATGTTGCTGCTGTGCTTTACGATTACCAGTATCGCAAGAACCGCAGCATACGGGAAAAAATCCGGGCAAAATGCTCGGGTAAGCATCGGCAATACGATGGCTCCGACTATCGAACCGGGCGAAACCATCCTTGTTAAAAGAATGACGGCGCAGCCTGCCATTAAGGCCGCAATTCCCATGAGCGGAGATATGGCAAGGCAGGCTCCCAGACTCGTGGCTACCCCCTTGCCGCCCTTGAAATTCCACAGAAGGGGCCACATGTGGCCGAGCACCACGGCCACGGCGCAAATGTATGCTGCAAGCTCGCCGCCGAGCACCCTTCCTATGAGCACCGCTGCCACGCCTTTAAGGACATCGATTGCGAGCGTCGCGGCGGCAGCCTTCTTGCCGTAAACCCTCAACATATTAGTAGTGCCGGGGTTTCCGCTGCCCTGGGTCCTGATATCTTCGCCGCGAGCCCTGCTGAACAGTATCGCGGGAGAAATGTTTCCGAGGAAATAGGCGAGAATCACAGCAATAAACTTGGGTATCATTGCTCGGTCCTCCTCTCCCGAAATACGAATTTTATCGATGTTCCCTCAAAACCGTAGGCGTCGCGTATCCTGTTTTCAAGGTAGCGCGAATAGGAAAAATGCATAAGGGTCCTGTCGTTAACGCTGAAAGAAAACAGCGGCGGCTTTACCCCTATCTGTGTGGCATAATAGATTTTGAGTCGCTTGCCCTTGTCCGAAGGCGGACTGTTCATGAGCATCGCATCCTGAATCAGGGCGTTGAGCTGGCCCGTCGAGACCCTCATAGCGCGAATCTGCGAAATTGCGAAGGCCGTGTCTAAAAGCGCCGGAAGACGCTGTCCCTTCAGAGCCGATGTAAAGAGAACCGGAGCGTAATCCATGAAGCTGAGCTCCTGCTTTACAGTGCGCTCGTAATCCCTCATGGTATCGGTCTCCTTGACGACCAGGTCCCACTTGTTGACCACGACCGCGATGCCCTTGCCCGCTTCGTGAGCCAGCCCCGCAATCTTCTTGTCCTGTTCGCTTACCCCCTGCTCGGCATCCAGCACCAACAGAGCTACATCGCAGCGCTCTATGGAGGCTATCGCGCGGACCACAGAGTATTTTTCGACATCATCCGAAACCCTGCTGCGCCTGCGAATCCCCGCGGTGTCTATGAGCGTATACTTAACTCCGTCCCTCTCCAAGGGAGTATCGATCGAATCGCGGGTGGTTCCCGGAATATCGCTCACTATAACCCTATCCTCGCCGAGAAGAGCATTGATTATCGATGATTTTCCGACATTCGGTCTGCCTATTATGGCAACTTTTATATCGTCCTCATCATCGTCCGACTCTGCCGACTCGGGAAAACGCGACACCACCTCATCGAGAAGATCTCCAAGACCGATCTGATTGGTCGAGGAGATGGGAATAGGTTCGCCTATGCCGAGCTCATAGAAATCGTAGAAACCTTCTGGAAATTTTCGGCCGTCCACCTTGTTGACCACAAGGAGCAGCTCCTTTTCCTTCCTTCTGAGAATATCGGCCACCTCTCTATCGGCGGCGGTGAGGCCTTCCCTGCCGTCCACCATGAATATTATGACATCAGCCATATCCATGGCAATTTCCGCCTGATACACCATCTGAGCGGGAATAATTTCCTTGGTCTCCGGCTCGATTCCGCCGGTATCAATAAGAAAAAATTTATGCCCCACCCACTCCGCCTCTGCCATAATCCTGTCCCGGGTAACCCCCGGCGTGTCCTCGACTATGGAGATCCTATCGCCTACTATTTTGTTAAAAAATGCGGATTTGCCGACATTCGGACGCCCGACCACGGCAACGATGGGTTTACTCATCCGATACCCTCCTTGCATAAGATAATAGTAATTATATCATAACTTTTAAAAGGGTGGTTGTGATATAATACTTTCTTTAATTCTCTAATAATAAGTCGAAAGTGTTGTAACACTTTTGTAGCCATGGTTGTGTTATAATTGTGATAAATAATTCTGGAGGAATTTTGTGGCTGGAAGTAGAGAATCCCTTGAGATGTACCTCACCCCGGAGCAGATAGAGCAAATCAAATCTCTGCCCGAAGAAGACCGGCAGCAGGCGACGGAGGATATGCTCGGCATAAAGCGCTTCAAAAACGGCGCAGTCGATCTGACCACCGTCCCCGGAAAGACCGGAGATTTCTTCAGGAAAAAGGAGATGCTGCTGCACCCCGAGAGAGTTAAGGATGCGGAAGGCATGACCCCCCGCCGCTACGGCAGGGATAATTACTTCGAAGCTACCTGCCCCTACTGCGGAACCAGCACGGAACACGAAGGCAAAAAATACCGCTATTCAAAGAAGACCAGAGCTCTCCTTATCAGGGACGCAATTTTGATAGCTTTGATATGTCTGCTTGTGATGTTCAGACTTCTGCATGTCGTAATCGGGCTGGTCGCAGTGACGCTCGCAAGTCTGGATTTTGCAAACCACTCCAGGCGGAAGATGTACTCCAGCGTAAACTGCAGAAAATGCGGCGCGCATTTCCCGCTCGACGAGGATATTCTCGAAGAACTCAAAGCCGAAATAGAGGAAGAACGGGCGAGAAGACAAGCCGAAATCCTTAAGGAGGAGGATTTCGATGAAAATTTCGAAGACGGAAAAGACGACGAACAAGGCGCAGAGGGGAGCCTGATTTAATATGAAAATAGTTGTAGTAGGGGCCGGAAAACTCGGCCTCGCAATCACCGAAGTCCTGCTGGGGAGCGGGTACGACATAACTCTCATAGACAGGGACGAAGCTATAATTCAAAAGGTGGGCAATCGCTACGACATCCTGACCGTAAATGCTAATGCAAAGCGGGTGGATGTCCTGTCCGAGCTGGAAATATGGACCTACGACCTCCTGATAGCGGCGACGGACAAGGACGAGCGAAATATGGTCATATGCAACTTTGCAAAGGAGCTCGGCTGCCCCAGAGTAATCGCAAGGGTGCGCTCTCCCGAGCATGTGGAGCAGCTGGATTTTGCGATGAAGGCGCAGAAAATCGATTACATCGTCAACCCGGACATGGCATGCGCTTCTGAAATTTATAAATACCTCACGGAGAAGTACTCTCTCAAGGACGGGCTATTCTCCGCCGGAGATGTCAGCATACTCGAATTTAATGCAAACAGGATACCGCCCCTCATAGACCTGCAGCTCAAGGATCTGCCGGGCGTTCTCAATAATATATTGATTGCAGCCGTCTCCAGAAACGGCAAGATAATCGTCCCCAACGGAAACACCTTACTCCAGGCGGACGACACCCTGTATGTGATAGGACAGAATAAACGCATCAACGAAATCAGCAAAAAGGTTCGCGACCAGCGGGTTTACAGCGAACTGTCCAGCGTTATGATTGCCGGCGGCGGAGGTACGGGCTATTTTCTCGCTAAAAAGCTCGCGGATTTCGGAGTGGCTGTAAAGCTCATAGAGATCGACCGAGAGCGCTGCGAATGGCTCTCGGCGAGGCTCGACGGAGTGCTGATACTCCACGGCGACGCGACCGACATGAACCTCCTGCAGGACGAAGATATCGCCGATATGGACGCCTTCGTAGCGGTGACGGGATTCGACGAAGAAAACCTGCTTTTATCCTTGACAGCCAAGCAGATGAACATCAAGGATGTCGTCGCCAAGGTCAGCAGAAACAGCTATGCCCCCCTGATGGAGACCCTGGGCGTGTCCATGATAATAAACCCCGTGGATATGTGCGCATCCAATATACTGCGACATATTCAAAAGGATGATATCATTATTTTTTCGCAAATCATTCAAGGACAGGCGGAGTTTATCGAGGTATGGGCGGAAGAAGGCATGCCTCTGACTGAAGATACACTCTTAAATATTGATATCCCCGAAGGCGTGCTCATCGCCGCGATACAAAGGGGCAATGAGTTTATAATACCGAAAGGCAGCACGAAGGTCGCAGCGGGAGACAGGGTAATAATTCTCTCTCTTCTTTCCTCCGTACCGCATCTTCAAAGCCTTATTAAACATTAATGAGGAAGCGTTCTAACAGCGATGCTCATAAATAGAAAACCTGTATTAAAAACTCTTAGCGCCGCCGCCGCGGTTGTCGGAGCCGCCATGCTCCTGCCCGCTGCGGTCAGCGCATATTACGGAGAACACTCCATCATGAAGGCTTTCCTGATATGCGCTCTGCCGACTCTGCTTGCGGGCCTTTTTTTCGCTCATTCCATCCGGATTCCCGACGGAAGCGCCCTTAAGATGCGCGACGGTTTTCTTATAGTTGCTCTCACATGGATAGGCATGTCCTTTATAGGTTCTCTGCCATTCCTCATAACGGGAAGCATAGGGGATTTTGCAAGCGCATATTTTGAAACCGCATCCGGATTTACGACGACGGGTGCAACCATCCTTGGCAATGTGGAGATTCTTCCCAAGGGCATACTATTTTGGAGATCCTTCACCCACTGGATAGGGGGTATGGGTGTGCTGGTCTTTACGATCGCTCTGCTTCCGCGGCTGGGCATAGGCGGCAGACAGATAATGAGGGCCGAAACCACCGGCCCCACAATGGATAAGATAAGCTTCACGACTAACGAGACCGCAAAGATGCTGTACAAAATGTACAGCGTAATGACGATACTCCAGATCGTACTTTTAGTCGCGGGAGGCATGAGCCTCTTCGACGCAGCAATCAACACCTTCGGAAGCGTGGGAACGGGCGGTTTTTCTAACTATAACGCCAGTATAGGAGCCTACGGAAATCTTTACTTCGAGATGGTCATCGCTGTATTCATGATGCTCTGCGGAATTAACTTTTCGCTATATAATAATATCGCCAAAGGCACACCCCTGAAGATGTTTAAAGATTTTGAGCTGCGTCTCTACCTCGGAATTGTCGCCGCGAGCACGACATTTATAGCGCTGATGCTCTACTTGGAAAATATTTACGGAAGCATTGGAGAAGCCTTCCGTTACTCATACTTTCAGGTGAGCTCAATTATGACCACCACAGGCTACGCAACTGCGGATTTCGATCTTTGGCCGAATTCCTGCAAATTTATACTCTTCGTACTAATGATAATCGGCTCCTGCGCGGGCTCGACTGCGGGAGGCCTTAAAGTGATCCGCCTGGCTTTCGTAATCAAACTCGTTAAGCGCGGAATATCGAGGAGGCTGCACCCCAGGGCGGTCATGCCCGTAAAAATCGGAGGCAGCATAGTATCCGCCGACACCGTATCGGGAGTTGCATCTTTCGTAATCCTCTACCTGATGACGATGGCCGTCTCCACCCTGCTGATTTCTCTGGAGGGTGTAAGCATGGTAAGCGCCGCCAGTTCCGTAATGGCCTGCCTGAGCAATATCGGGCCCGGTCTTGAAGCCGTAGGGCCCACCCTGAACTTCGGATTTTACTCCCCCGCTTCGAAGATTCTGCTGTCCTTCCTGATGATTGCCGGGAGGCTCGAACTGTATACTGTAATGCTCCTGTTTACACTCGCTTTCTGGAAGAGGAAGAGATGATGAATGCTTCTAAGAATGCAATGAGAATATTGGGACATATGCACCTTGCCGCAGCCGCGGCGAGCCTGGTACCGCTTCTGCTTGCCGCAATTTGGAAAGAATACGGGTGCCTGAAGGCCTTCGCGCTGCCACTCTGCGCTTTTCTGATTATAGGTCTGATTTTGACGCCTCGCGGACCAAAGACTCGCAGACGCATGTCCCCGAGGGACGGGATGAAGATTGCCGCGATTGCATATCTGAGCATATGCGCAATCGGCACACTTCCTTACTACATGAGCGGAGCAGTTGACTCCGTCCTTTCCGCACTGTTCGAATCGATATCGGCCGTCACGACGACGGGCGCAACTACGATAAAAGACATAGATGCGCTGCCGAAAAGCATATTGTTTTGGCGGAGTTTCTCCGAGTGGTTGGGCGGACTTTCGGTGATGCTTCTGCTCTTAAAACTTGTTCCCGGAACATATTCGGGATCTTTGCTGACTCCGGAGACGACGGGCGTGGGTGCGAGAAACACCGGCAGGGGGCCGAGCCGCGCAACTCTTAGAATTATCGGAATTTACGGAGGACTCACACTGATTCAGAGCCTGCTGCTCGCAGCGGGCGGTGCAGGACTGCTCGACGCCGTTCTTATGAGTTTTGCCTGCTGCTCCACGGGCGGATTCAGTGTAAGAAGCGCCGGCACGGCATCCATACTCACGCCTTATATGCGTATTGTTATGACAGCCTTTATGCTAATCTGCGCAAGCCGGAGTACAACTTACATATCCCTGATGCGCGGAGGAAAACCCTCTCTCAAGTATGGCGCAAAGGCCGCTGAGGCAAAAGCGGGTTACTTTAAGCTGAGCAGCGAACTGAAAGCCTACATCGGATTTTTAATTTTCCCTTCCCTGCTCGTAAGCACAAACCTCTACATGCAGGGATCTTATGGTTTCGAAGAATCTCTGAGCTACGGTTCCTTCCAGACGGTGTCGTTCTTGACGAGCACCGGGACAGCCGCAACAGACTTTTCTTCATGGCCGCCCTTCAGCGCGGTGCTGCTTACTCTGATATCTTTTGCGGGCGGATGCTCCGCCTCGCCTGCGGGAGGGCTCAAGATAATAAGGGTAGTAATACTTGCTAAGCTGGTTAAGCGCAGCTTCACTACGAAGCTCCACCCCAACGCCGTGCTTCCCGTCAAGACGGACGGCAAGGCCCTGCCTTCATCGCTTTGCAATGCCGTCGTATACTATACTTTCGCCTATGTGCTCTTATACTTCGTCGGAGTCTTTCTCTTCACCTTCGACAGCATAGATCTCGGCAGCTGCTTTACCGCAAGCGCGGCTATGCTGAACAATGTGGGCACAGGTTTCGGAACCATGGGCTTCCGCGGGTATTTCGGAGAATTTTCGAACTTTTCCAAGCTCGCGGGCTGCATACTGATGCTGGCAGGAAGGCTGGAGATATATCCGCTGGTAGCATTATTTTCGGGACGCCTCGGAAAAGAAAGGATTTAAATTTAGTCCGGGGGCTCAATCTAGGGTCTCTTTCCTATTGAAAATATGCCCTTTAATGATAAAATATTCAAAAGGACTGAAAGGAGTTGCACATGCTGGTAAGAAACAGAATGACGCCTGACCCGTACACCGTTCAGGCGAGCGCATCAATCAACACCCTCATAGGGATGATGCGAGAGAAACACCTGCGCAAAGTACCTGTGCTCGATGGCAGCAAGCTGGTCGGCATCGTAACCGAAAAGGATATCGAGAGGGTCTCCCCCAGCAAGGCCACCACATTGAGCGTATACGAGATTCACTATCTGCTCTCGAAGCTGACGGTCGCCGAAGCGATGACAAAGAATCCCATAACCTGTTCGCCCGATGAGTACATAGAGGATGCGGCACTCTTGATGCGCCAGAACAGAGTCAATTCTCTAATCGTAGTCGAAGATGACAAGATACTGGGAATAGTTACGGAAAGCGATCTCTTCGATGCGCTGATAGATATGATGGGCGGAAGGATTCCGGGAAACAAGTTCGTGCTGAAGGCGGATAATGTGCCCGGTGTCCTGGAAAGACTCGGTCGCGTCATCGCCGAAAGAGGGACCAATATCTCCCACTTCAGCATGGTTCAGGGAGGCGAAACCGCCATGCTCTATGTTCGCACCGCTTCCAACATCGACCCGGAAACCGTAAGGAAGGCTCTGGAGGGAGAAGGTTTCGAAATTGCCGATATTCGCATAAGAAAATAGGCACATAAAATCCAAAACAAGTGATGACTAAAAATCGGCGGCCCATTCGGCTGCCGATTTTTTAAAAGCTATTATCACCACTGTGTGGAAGGAAGTATTACATCGTCCTCGAAGACTTCCTCGATTATCTTCGCTTCCTCCTCCGGTTTGAATGGTTCGTAGTCGTAGACTACGGGGAAGGTCACCTTCATAGTAGCGAGCTGAGTCGCCGCATGCTTTTCCTCCCGAAGATCCGGGCCCTCGAAGACTATAAATTCCACCATATCCCAGAGACCGAACCAGAACAATACATATATCGCCTCGCTGAGCGGCGAAACCGATTTCATCGTCGTCGACAGCCACATCAGAGCCGAAATCACGGCGACCAGCACCAGCAGCACTATTATCTTGAACCTGTTGCGCTGTTCCGCCATCTGGCAGTCACCCATCTTGAGAGCATAGTAGTCCGCTATGGTCTTCTCGATGCACTCCTGCTGAGCTTCGTTGAATTTTGTCCCGCATATGGAGAGAACTATCGGATATTCCGGGGGTATATAGTTAGCATTCTCCTCCACGAAGCGCGCGAAGGACTGATCGAGCCATTCGTATCCGGGTACGGAGAACTTGTCTATCACATCGTAATAATCGCTCACATTGCAGGAGATATAGGCGAGTCCTTCGTCTATGTAGAAGTCCTTGACAAACTTCGCGACATCCACACTCTTCCTTTTGAAGTTTTTTAAATTTTGTCTGAGCCTGCGGCTCTTCCTTTTGAAAAACATAACTCCTCTCTTTATTGCGGCTCCACAATCTCGAGCAAATGTCTGGCCACATGCACTCCGCTCGCGGAGGCATGAGAAAGCGAGTGAGTAACTCCGGAGCCGTCCCCTATCACGAACAATCCTTCGAGCGAGGTCTCGAGATTCTCGTCTATCTCCACCTCCATGTTGTAGAACTTGACTTCCACCCCGTAGAGCAGAGTGTCGTCGTTTGCGGTTCCCGGCGCAATCTTATCCAGCGCGAAGATCATTTCAATTATATTGTCGAGTATGCGCTTGGGGATTACCAGCGAAAGATCCCCCGGTGTCGCCTTTAAAGTCGGGACAACAAAGCCCTCGTCTATCCTCTTCTTGATGCTGCGCCTGCCGCGCATAAGGTCGCCCAAGCGCTGTACGATTACCCCGCCTCCGAGCATATTGGAAAGCCTCGCTATGCTCTCGCCGTATCCGAAGGAATCCTTGAAAGGCTCCGTAAAATGTTTGGCGACAAGCAGGGCGAAGTTGGTGTTTTCGGTATGGATCGCCTCGTCTGCGTAGCTGTGACCGTTGACCGTAACTATTCCGTCTGTATTCTCGGTGACCACCCTGCCGTAAGGGTTCATGCAGAAGGTGCGGACCCTGTCCTGATACTGCTTGGTCCTGTATACAATTTTGCTCTCGTAGAGCTCGTCTGTAAGATGCTTAAAAATCTCCGCCTGCAGTTCTACCCGCACGCCTATATCCACGCGATTGGACTTGGTAGCAATGCCGAGATCCTCGCAGACCTGCTCCATCCACTTGCTCCCGCTTCTTCCGGCGGAAATAACGCAATATCTGGCGGTAAAGCTTTCGTCCTTCGCAGTGATTTCGTAAGCACCGTCGATCTTTACAACCTTGCTTACAGGGCTCTCGAAGTGAAAGTCCACCTTATCCTTCATGTAGTCGTAGAGATTTTGAAGAACGACATAGTTCTTGTCGGTCCCGAGGTGCCTTACCTTCGCATCGAGCAGATACATATCGTTTTGAAGGCATAGGCGCTTGAATTCCGAATTAGTCGTACAATAGAGCTTTGCGCCCTCTCCGCCGTTTGCGCAGTTAATCTTGTCGACATAGAGCATCAGCTCCATCGCCCGATCCTTGCCTATGCGCTCGTGCAATGTACCCCCGAAATCGTTGGTGATATTGTATTTACCGTCGGAAAATGCGCCCGCTCCGCCGAACCCGCTCATTATGGAGCAAATCTTGCAGTGCACGCAGCTCTTCACCTTTTTTCCATCTATGGGACATCTGCGCCGGTTCAGCTGCAATCCCTTCTCGAAGATGCCGATTTTAATATCTTTGCCTGACTGCAGGAGTTCGTAGGCGGTGTAGATACCGCCGGGTCCCGCACCTATTATGATTACATCGTAATCCATGGATTCTCCCCTCAAAATCAGAGCCCTCAGGGCTCATTTTTTGCATTAAAATCACTTTATATTTTATTCTGTAGTGACGATATATTATACCATAATAAGCAGAAAAAAGCGCGCCGCGCTAAAATCATATCGAGGAGCTTGCATAATATTCTACGAATGCAAGCTTTTCTACAGCGGCGTGGGCATGGCGAAAGAAGCCTTCGGATTTTAGATTCCTATGAGCCCCCGCACAACCTCATAAGCTACAAGGAGACCCGCCGCGGGCGGCGCGAAAGGTGAAGAGGCGACGAACGAATCATCCTGCCTGTCCGTGCAGACGGGTTTTATCGGAGTTTCCTTCGAATATACAACTCTCAGGCTATCTATACCACGCTTCTTGCATTCCCGCCTTATGATCTTAGCCAGAGGGTCCACGCTGCTTTCATAGATGTCCGCAGCCTCAAAGGCTGAAGGATCGAGCTTATTCCCTGCCCCCATGGAGCTGACTATCGGAATGCCGAGGCTCTTGGCGCGCTCTATCAGAAAGAGCTTGCTCGGCACGCTGTCTATGCAGTCGGCTATAAAGTCGAAAGCATTAAGGTCGATGGCATCCGCCCTCTCCTCAGTGTAAAAAATTTCGTGCTTATTAACCTTACATAGCGGATTGATATCCTTTATGCGCTGTTCGAAGGCGTCGGTCTTAATCATCCCGAGGGTGCTGTGCAGGGCGACTATCTGGCGATTCAGATTGCTCTCGGAAATTCTGTCGCTGTCGACAAGATCGAGAGTGCCTACACCCGCCCGGGCGAGCGCTTCTGCGGCCATACCTCCGACGCCGCCCAGGCCAAAGACAGCGACCCTGGAGCCTGCAAGCTTCTTTAAGGCCTCGCTGCCTATAATCGATTCGGTTCTTGTAAATTGGTCAGACATTTTCTAAATCCAAAGCTGCGGGGTAGCGCAGTTGCGAAAAAACAATATTTGCTCCCTCCAAAGACTCTATAATTTAAGACGAATATTCTGAGCGTCTATCTGCTGCCCTGCGAAATATGCGCGATACCGGTAAAATCTGCGATATCCCCATCCGTGGTGCAGAGATCCTTTCTCGAAAGATCGTGTATATCCGCATGGCCCGTTATGCGCGCAAAAGTCCTAAGTTCCGCCGCGGAGCAGAGCAGATAATTTGCAACCCTCTGAGCAGCGAGGTCGACATTGAGCCTCTTTCTTAGCTCGGGATCCTGAGTCGCTATGCCTATGGGACAGCCTCCGCTTCCACAGATTCTGTACTGCCTGCAGCCCAGTGCCACCATTGCAGCGGAAGCGATTGCCACGGCATCAGCCCCCATGGCGATGGCCTTCGCAAAGTCCGAGGAGACCCTAAGACCTCCCGTAATAACAAGCTGCATTTTTGAATCAACGGAATCCAGATACTTCCTTGCCCTGTCGAGGGCATAGAGCGTCGGAACCGATGTGGAATCCCTGACGAGCTCAGGCGAAGAACCCGTAGCTCCGCCTCTTCCGTCGATAGTCACGAAGTCGGCTCCCGCATATTCGCAATACCCGAGGTCGGCTTCAATATGGCCGGCAGCAATCTTGATGCCTATCGGCCTTCCGCCGCTGCGCTCCCTAAGCTCGTCCACAAGCTTTTTTAAATCTTCCTTTCCTTCAATTTCGGGGAAGGTGGAAGGACTTATTATGTCCTGCCCCATGGGCTTATTCCTTATCTTCGCGATATCCTCGGTAACCTTGCTCCCGGGCAGATGTCCGCCCATCCCGGGCTTGGTGCCCTGCCCTATCTTTATCTCTATGGCATCGGAATTTCTGAGATTCTCGTCGTTTACGCTGTACTTGTTTGGAATGTACTCAAAGATATATTTATATGAAGCCGCCCGCTCCTCCGGGAGTATACCTCCCTCACCGCTGCACATAGCAGTCCCGGCTTTCGCGCTTCCCTTAGCCAGTGCCACTTTGGCTTCCTTGGACAGCGAACCGAAGGACATATGCGAAATGTATACGGGCATGTCGAGAACCATGGGTTTTGTCGCCCCTCTTCCTATGACGGTCTTCAGTGAAACCTCCGCGTTCTCTCTAAGCGGCATGGGATTGAGCTGAGCACCTAAAATGAGCAGTTCGTCCCAGCTCGGAACGGGCATCAGCGTTCCCATGGCCGCATCGACGGACTTTCCGTTATTTGATATCGCATCTATCTGATCAAAGTAGCGGTATGGGCTTACGGCCCCTCCCTCATCGAAGGCAATTTCTGAAGAAACTTTCCCCTCCTCGACGCTAAGCACCTTCTCCCCTTTAGTGGAAGCCGATTCGCTCTCTATCGGCACGAACTTATCGATGGGTTGTTTGCAGAGCGGACACTCGGAAAGCGAAGAAAGCGGCCTCCCCTCTTTTTCCTCATCAAATATATACCCGCATATTGTACACCTGTATACCATTTACCCCTTACTCCTTTCGTCTGCTCATTGAGCCGGTGAGCTTATTTAAAACATCGATACCTATGATAGATCCGCTTCTTCGAAAATGAGACGACATTGTTCAGGCTTTGTCGGGTCCTTCTCGATTCCGAGCATATCCACAGCGTATGAGCAGCTGGCATCCACAGTAGCACCCGCAGCCTCGGCCTCGGCTAATACGCGTTCGACCAATTTCTTAGCTATACCTTGACCGGTATATTCATCTTGTACCCGCGTGCTGACGATATTCCAGATCTTGCCCGAAACCTCATATACACATACACCTACCTGATTCCCGTTGAAAAGAGCGACGGATCTGTTTCTATCCTTCTCAAATTTAATTTCCAACAAGCATTATACCTCCTTAAATTTACATCAGGTTAAATCCGAAACGCAGGGCCGAAGCCTCGCATGACGATTGAATTAAATTATATCACATCGGCGTTAGGATTTGCAGTATCCCGAAGTCCGGCGGCTTCCCTCGCGAATGCG
>CAYFMW010000003.1:54041-64321 GCA_964344335.1 uncultured Oscillospiraceae bacterium
TTAAAATCCTTTTCCATCTGTTTTTGCTTCCCCGGCGCCCGGGCGGCTCATTCCACGAAGCCATACTTCAGCTTTATGCGCTCGAGCTTTTCCAGCATTGGAATCCCCGCAAACCACAGGGTGAGCGCCGTCGCGGCAGCATGTACGCAGTCGACCGGAAAGCCCGCGATATAGTAGGTTATTAGGATCTGCTTGTTCAGCTTGCCGGCCCACATCAGGGCGGCAGCCGGGTTCATGAGCCCCCCGTAGACGAACACCGCGCAGATTGCGCCGAAGACGCAGAGCGAGGCCCTCGTTCGCCTCAGCAGGCCCTTGCGGAAGAAGACACCCGCCAAAAAGCCGATGAGCCCCATGGAAAACATCTGGTAGGGCATCCACGGACCCTGCCCGAACAGGAGATTCGAAGCGAGCATGGTCATCGCACCCACGAGGAAGCCGGACTCTCCTCCGAGGGCGACGCCCGCCACGATTACTATCGCCATTACGGGCTTAAAATTCGGCAGCATAAAGAAAGCCGCGCGGCCCGCCATGCCGATTGCGCATAGGACGCCTATCACTACGAGCTCCCTCGCCTTCGGCTTTCGACCCTCGAAGACCATGGCGAAGGGAATCATCGTTTCAAAAATTACGGCCAGGGAGATAAAATAGTACTTCCTGTCTGCGAGATAATAATGACCTAAGAATATCGTGAACGGCACCAGCAGCAATATCAGGCCGGCGGCAAGCGCAGTCCGCATGGGAAGTTTTCGCTTTTCCTTGGGAATCTGTATTGCCAATTCCGGCTTCTTCGACTTCCTCGCTGTAGCCAGCGCAAGGACGACCAGAGCCAAGATGAGTGCCGCATATATTTTTATATAGTCTGCGTAGAGGCTCGTCACCCCGCCCGAGTTTATCAGACTCGTCAGATCCGTCACTCCGATGGCCTTTACGAAGCTTGCGGCCGCAACCGCGCCCGCAAGCGCCGCTATAATCTTCCGCCAGAGCGGAAGCTTCGCAGCCTTAGCGTCGCTGCTCTCCTCTTCGGTCACAAGCTCGCGCATTTCGGGAATTTCGGGCGTCGCGGGGATTTTACCGCCGCATGCGGCGATTACATCCGTAGCCGTAACCGCTTCGGGCAGGAGCTTTCTCGCCATCCTGTTTGCGGAGCTGGTATAGAAGCTGTTGCCCGAAAAGAAGCTGCGCGGGCGCCCTTCCGTCACTATGCTTCCCTCGAAGAAGAGTGCGCAGCGATCCG
This sequence comes from uncultured Oscillospiraceae bacterium, assembly GCA_964344335.1. Taxonomy (GTDB): domain Bacteria; phylum Bacillota; class Clostridia; order Peptostreptococcales; family Anaerovoracaceae; genus RUG11894. The sequence continues at coordinate 55,276 of CAYFMW010000003.1, forward strand.
CATATTCGGCGCAAAATTCCACATCGTGGCTGATCATTATTATAGTGAAGCCCCGCCGCTGCAATTTTCTTATAATCGCCGCAAGTGTCTGTTTGAATTCGGCATCGAGCCCCTTCGTGGGCTCGTCCAAAAGCAAAACCTCCGGGACCAAAAGCAATACTTTCGCAAGCGCCAGCCTCTGCTGCTCGCCTCCGGAAAGATCGTAGGGATGGCGCTCCAAAAGCTCCTCGAGCCTGCACAGCTGCACCACTCCTGCAACATTGGATTCCTGAACATCGGAAGGGATTTTCTTCCCTTTGAACATCTCGAATAAATCTTCTCTGACGCTCTTCTTTACAAAGAGGGTTTGAGGATTCTGTGGAAGCATGGCGACAGTTCCGTTCAGCTCCAATTCTCCCCTGTAGGCCTTTCGAAGACCTGCGATTACGGAGAGCGCCGTGGTCTTGCCCGTACCGTTTCCGCCCAGAATCGCTAAAAACTCTCCCCTGAAAACTTCGAGCGACAATCCGCGCAATACATCGTGTCCGTCCTTTTCGTATTTGAACCAGAGCTCGCGCATCGAGAGCACCTTCTCTTCTCCTCGCGCTGCGACTCTCTCCTCGGGTATGCCGGCAAGGCCGCGCTCCCGGCTGAAGCGTTCGAGCCATTCTCTGCCATCGCGCACGCTCACGGGGCAGGCGCCCTCGTCATTCGTCGCGGCCCAGATCCTCATGGGAGCGGGCATCGCAAGGAACATCGGGTCCGCGGATTTTCTCAGCTCTTCGCCCACATCCTGCACGCTGCCGTCAGCAATTATCCTCCCTCGATCCATTACGACGACGCGGTCGGTAAAGGGGAACACTTCTTCGAGCCTGTGCTCGACGATTATTACCGTCGTACCGAGCTCTCTGTTTATTTTCCCTATGGTCGAAAGAAACTCCGAGGCCGCAATGGGGTCCAGCTGACTGGTGGGCTCATCCAGGATTAAAACGGAAGGGTGCATAGCCATTATCGAGGCCAGATTCAAAAGCTGCTTCTGACCGCCCGAAAGCTCCTTTACATCCTTGTAGAACCAGTTCTGTATGCCGAAGAACGATGCCATCTCGGCGACTCTGGCGCGAATCTGCTCGGTCTTCATGCCGAGACTTTCGAGGCCGAAGGCGAGCTCGTGCCAGACCTTGTCCGTCACTATCTGGTTCTCGGCGGACTGCTGCACAAAGCCTATGCGGGCGGACTGGGTACGCATGTCCACGGAATCTATCGGCTCGCCATAAAAAAGCAATGAGCCCTCCCGCGCGCCGTGAGGAGCCAGAACGCTCTTCAGCTGACGAAGCAGAGTGGATTTGCCGCAGCCCGAGGGGCCGACGAGAGTCAGAAACTGACCCTCGGGAATCTTCAGCTCTATGCCGTCCAGAGCCTTCTTACCCTGCTCGGGATAGGCGAAACTTAGATTATTTATTTCAAAGCTATAGTTTGCGCTGTTCATGCTTGCTGTATATTTTCGAGGGTTTTCCAGACCCTGTCCTCCTGAAGATTGACTATTAGCGGCGTAAGGCAGAGCAGAGCATACACGAACACGAAGCTCAGCGAAAAAGGACTCGCCTCCACCGCCTTGAGGCTCGGATAGTATCTGAAATAGCCGAAGCCCGCCGCCTGGCCGCTGACGAGGTAGATTCCGCAGTAGAGCAGCCACGCGAGCGCCTTGCGGTCTCTTGAGTCGAAACGATATATCGAAAAGGCCGTCCTTCCCGGAAGGCCGTAACCCCTGCTCCTCATGGAATCCGCGGTTTCGATGGCGTTTTCGAGAGCCCATGTTACCATTATCGAAAGTATTGTTATGCCCTTCCTCGCCCGCTGAATTATGCTTCCCTCGGAGACATCTCTTCCTATGCAGCGCTGAGCTTCGCTGACGCTGCGAAGCTGGTCGCTAAAGCGCGGCACAAAGCGCAGAGTCATGGACAGTACGAGCGAGAGCGCGGGTATTATCCTGCCGAAGAGATAGACGAACTTGTCGGATGTCATAATCTCGGTATAGTTGGAAAACCAGATTATCGCGCTCACCAGCATGCAGCCCGCAGCGATTCCGTAGACGATGCTCTCCAGCGTCAGGGGGTTTCCAGAAGGCAAATATGTAATCAAGGTAACGCCCTCGTGATTGAAGGCGGGGTTGAGCAGCGCGGACATCAAAAGCATGGGGAGCATATACAGTAGCGAAAAGCGCACAGCGAGCCTTCCCCGCAGATATATGGAGTAGCAAATTCCGGTGCACAAAGACACGGCAAGATACAAGGGGTGCATAACGAACATCGTGAACGCCACCACCAAAGTAAAGTATATGAAGTTTATCGCCGGATGATATCCCGAAAAAGTATCCCTATTATACATAAAAAAACCGCGACACCCCGCGCGGTTACTTCGCTCTCACCCTAGTGCCGGCAGGGATCTGCGAACGACTTAAGCGTATCTGACTTATCTCCTCTTTCGGGAGCTTCACAGTGACCCACTCGCGGGGAATTTCACCCCATTCCGCCTCGGACATATGCCCGAAAAGCCGTCCGTAATATTAAAAATTGCATAAATAACTATAGCACAAAGAAGGCTATTATTCAAGCAATCTCCCGCGTCGAAGCTTCGGCACGGGAGATTGTTTAAGGAACTATTTATACTGAGCTTGTGCTTCTTCTTATGCTAAAAACAGAAGCCCGAGAGAGGTTATAATTCCGGATACCAACAGACATACTACGCAGTACCCCATTATGTCTCTCGCTCCGAGCTTAGCTACACCCAGTGCAGGCAGAGCCCAGAAGGGCTGAAGCAAGTTCGTCCACGCGTCTCCCCAGGCTAGAGCCATGGATGCAACGCCGGGCGATACGCCTAGCCTTACAGCTGCGGGCATAACTATCGGACCCTGAACCGACCACTGTCCGCCGCCGGAAGGCACAAAGAAGTTTACGATTCCTGCACTCCAGAAGGTGAAGAGCGGGAATGTCTTAGCCGTCGAAATGTTGACAAAGAAGTTGGATATTACCACTGCCAGGGACAGTCCGTCCGCATTTGCGCCGGTCATCATTCCCATTATTCCCGCATAGAAGGGGAACTGGAGAATTATTCCTGACGCACCTTGGGCGGCACTGCTGATAGCTTTAACATAGTTTATCGGAGTTCCGTGCAGGATGATACCTAAAATCAGGAAAATCATATTAACTATGTTAAGATCCAGGTTAAAGCCGTTTTTCATAAAATAGCGAACGATGTATACCAGACCGATAGCACCGATTATCAGGCTCAGCGTGCGGCTGTGCTCCATCTTCTCCGCAGGAGTAGTAGCCTTAACAGCCGAAACCTCGACATCGTCATCAAGGAGCTTGGGATCGACCGCGATGGTCTTATCCGGGGTAGGATGCATCATCGCACAAACTACAGGAAATGCAATTAGAATAATCCCGCATATTATTAAATTATATGTGGAAAAAATCGTTTCGGTTATGGGTACAGCTTCCGTAAGAACACCACCCGTAACCTTCATCAGGGATTCGTTCATCGTCGCCATAGCCAGAGGTATGGAACCGGAAAGACCCGCATGCCAGACCACGAATCCACAGTAGGCGGTGGCTATCAACAGACGATAGTCCACGGTCTTAAGCTTCTTAGCGATCTCCTTCGCAAGAAGTGCGCCGACGATGAGTCCGAATCCCCAGTTTATCCAGCAGGCTATCAGAGATACTACGCTCGTTATTACGATTGCCTGAGTTGGAGTCTTGGGAATGGATGCCAGTTTCTGCAGAGCTTTATTGATTGCAGGAGCATTCGCGAATGCGCTTCCAAGGACGAGAACGAGCACCATCTGCATCGAGAAAGAAAGGAGCCCCCAGGCGCCGCCACCCCAGTGCCTGACCATATCCAGAGGACCCTGCCCCGTCGCCACCATACCGCCGATAAAGACAATAACCGTAAGTATAATGCAGAAGATGAAAGGATCGGGTAGGAAACGTTGAACCAGCGTTACGCACCCGTTGGTAAATTTTTTGAACATATCAGTCCCTCCTTACCAAATAAAAAAATGTTGCGATAAACCGTAAGCACTCTGACCGATTATCGCTATATTTAATTGCGTTAAAATTGTAACAAGAAATCAATCCCCTGTCAACACCGAGAGATATCTTTAATCTTCAAACTCTTCGCCGTCTGTCTCGACGCACTTAATATATTCCTCCGTCAGACGATTCATTTCCCTAATCTCTTTTTTCCAGATGAGGTACATTATGACCCATATCAATGCATAAGCAACAATTATTATTCCGGCCATTATAAGTATTGGAGCTACATGCAAGGAAAACCAGTGCAGTCTCGCCCCGACTATAAGGTAGGTGAATAATATTAACGCGCAGTGAGCCGCCATCGCCTGTGACAGGCCCCGTTTCCCCTTTTGCTGTTTACTTGTTAAATATCTTCATGATCGCCGCCGCAAGGCTGCCTTCCTTTGCACCCAGAACCCTCTCGGTATGATAGATAAAGGCCATGCTCTTCTTTTGCATATCCTCGGGCGATAAGTCTGCTAAATTGTCGAAGGCCATGCTGGAGTAAGTGATGATCATCTCCACCGCATCCGAAGGGTACTTCGTGTCGAATATGCCGCTCGCATTCCCCTCTTCTATGAGGCTTGCGATGACGGGAACCACACCGCTTATGACGCGCTCCTGCATCTTCTGATGAAGCAGAGCATTTTCGGGCATATGTATCTGCTCCAAGACTTCGACACCGACATCCCCCTCGATGTTCAAGGCCATGACCGCCCCGCTGAGGCGCTCAAGGAGCGGAAGCTCCCTGTTTGCGACTATCGTCGCCGCCTGCGCAATCTTATCGCGCCTTATCCGTTCCACCATCGCGTCGAGAATCTCTTCCTTGGATTTGAAGTGGTAGTACAGTGTGCCCCGCGCAATTCCGACTTCGTTAATGATGTCGTTCGTGCTGGTATTATCAAACCCCTTTTCCACAAAAAGCTGTTCCGCCACATCCAGTATTTCGTTTTTTCTTTCCTCTGCAGACTTTGTAACTCTCATCCTATCTTTTATCCTTCACCTTTTTGGCCGGGTTCCGCCACTCCCCAAGCGACGCATCTGGGCAGCATTACCGACAGGCTGTCGGTCGATAAATTTATACCACACTATTTAATCTTTGTAAAGCACATTCTTTAAAATTATTTCAGCGCACATTCTTTAAAATTATTTCGATGAAAGCGGAATTTTCATCATCGACACGACAGGCCACTCACAAATACTCGCGAAATATAAAAATCACCGCAACCTGAAGAAGAATCATCAGCGGAATCCCAACAGTATAAGCGAGTTGCTTAGTTTTATGCCGGAAAAGATACATCGAAAGCAATGCACCGACAGATCCGCCGGCGAAAGCCATGCCAAGTAGCGTAGCATTTCTTATCCTCGGACGATTCTTTATCGCAGCGGACTTATCTATGGCGAACAATGCAAAAGTGATTATGTTTATTATCAGGCAGTATTTAAGAAAAAATGGCATAGTGTGTTTCCTTTCAAGCTGTTTTGCCGAAATGCTTCACCCCTTCTATAAAAACAAGCATGCTTTTGCATCTGTCGCAAGGTCGTGTGTTTACGCTCTGTTGCGCACAGCCGCGTTGCATATCTTTTCGCAGAGCATGTTATAGTCGATTCCCGCTGCTGCGGCTTCTTGCGGCAGTAAACTTGTTTGGGTCATGCCGGGCAAGGAATTCGCCTCCAGCCAGTAACAATTGTCGCTCTCGTCCAATATGAAGTCCATCCTCGAATAAAAACCCAAGTTCAAAGTATGATGAATTTTCAGGGCCTCGCTCTGTATCTTCGCGCTCAGCTCGGGTTCAATTGCCGCAGGGCAGATTTCATCCGAAGCCCCTTTCTGATACTTGTTCTTATAGTCGTAAAAACCCTCTTTAGGTATAATTTCGATGATAGGCAACGCCTGATTATCCAGAATTCCTGCGGAGAATTCCCTCCCAACAATTTTTTGTTCTATAAGTATCTTGTCTTCGTATTTAAAAGCGTTGTCCATGGCAACTTTTAATTCGGCTTCATTTTCGGCAAACGATACACCTATGCTCGAGCCGTTGCTGCAGGGCTTAACGACACAGGGAAATGTAACATTTTCAAGATTGCAAGCCACATTTTTGTAGGCCGTTATCCCGGGCGGGGTCAATATATTGTTTTGCCTCATCAATTTCTTCGCTATGTCTTTATCCATTGACAAAAGACAGCCGATGTAAACGGAACCTGTGTAATTTATATTATATAAATCGAACACGGCCTGAAGCTGACCGTTTTCCCCCATTGAGCCGTGCAGAGCTATAAACACAACATCCGCTTGCTGACAGAGCTCTATAACGCTAGGTCCTATCAATTCCCCGTTGCTCGAAAGTTTCTTCAGCTTATCAAGATCGGGTTCCGCCACCTGAACCTGATACGAATATACCGCCTCTTTCGTGTATACTGCCGGAAAATCTTTATTCTCGTTTCCCAGATATAAATCCAGCAGCATAACCTCGTGTCCGTTTTCTATTAAAGCATTGGCAATCAAGGCTCCCGACGAGAATGAAACCTCCCTTTCAGGGCTGTATCCACCGGCTAAAACTACAACTCTCATTTTCCTATCGACACCTATTTCTGCATTACAAACTCTACAGCACTTACAGTCATATTATCCCACAAAAAAACGAACATCGCCACAGAAAGGGGCTTCACATTGCCGAACAATAAATAAAAGGCATTGGACAAGAAGACACGGTTGCCAATAACCCCTCACATAGAGTAAAATAACATATAGCATCAAAGTGTCGGATGCACACGGGTGAAAGGAAGGATTTTATGACTTACAAATATCATAAGGTCCCGCAAATAGACGATTTGCGCGAGATGATAGAGACCAGCTGCCGCACGCAGGCAGACAGGCCGGCCTTCCTGGTAAAATCCGTAAAAGGCGGCGAATATCAGGAAATAAGCTACGCGAAGCTCAAGGAGGATATAGATGCCCTCGGGACGAAACTCCTGAATCTTGGGCTTGCGGATGCCCATATCGCGGTTATGGGTGAGAATTGTTATCAGTGGGTTACAGCCTATTATGCCGCGACGAACGGTACCGGAGTCGTAGTTCCTCTCGACAAGGAGCTTCCAAAGGAAGATTTGCTGAATCTTTTAAAATTTGCGGATTGCCGCGCGATATTCTTCACGAACACTTATAGAGACTACTTTAAAGATGCCGATATCGAACACAAGTTCGAGATGACCATGTACCACAAAATGGACGCAGAGCTTGAGGCCGCATCGGCCGAAGGAGCACTAAGCGGTAAAGATTCGGAAGGAATAATAAGCTGGTACTCCATGATCGCGGACGGAAAGAAATTGCTCGAGGCGGGAGATACCGCATTTGCCGAGCGTCCGCTGGATCCCGACGAAATGAGGGTTATCCTCTTTACTTCGGCGACCACCGACGACGCAAAAGGAGTTATGCTTTCCCACAGAAATATATGCTCCAATATCATGGATACCTGCCGCATAGCTACCGTTACACCGGAGGATCGAACGCTGTCCATACTCCCCATTCATCATACATTCGAGAGCACAATGGGAATGTCCCTGGTCCTATATAGAGGAGGATCCACAGCTTTCTACGAGGGCTTAAAGTACATAACGCAGAACATGCTCGAAGCCAAACCGACCTATCTTATAGGAGTGCCTCTGATATTCGAGGCAATCTATAAAAAAATCTGGCGACAGGCGGAAAAGACGGGACAAGCTAAAAAGTTGAGAACGGGTATTTCTCTGGCAAAGGGATTGAGAAAGATAGGAATCGACAAGAGACGCAGCATCCTTAAGGCCGTGTACGAGAATTTCGGAGGCCGCCTAAAAATGCTTATAACCGGAGCCGCAGGCATAGATCCAAATGTGCTTCGAGGCTACGAAGATCTGGGCTTTACCATGCAGCAAGGCTACGGACTTACGGAGACCTCCCCTCTTGTAACAGGCATGATGGATTTCCACAACGAGCTCAGATACAAGAAGGCGGGTTCCTCAGGCCCCGTCGTAAGCTTAGGCGAGATTAAGATAGACAATCCCGGAGAGGACGGAATCGGAGAAATCCTGTTCAGAGGTCCGAACCTGATGCTCGGATACTATAAGCGGCCGGATTTAACCGCAAAAGCGATTGTGGACGGGTGGTTTCATACGGGAGACCTGGGCTTTATAGACGATATAGGCTGGCTCTACATAACCGGCAGGAAGAAGAATGTAATTGTTACAAAGACGGGCAAAAATATATATCCGGAAGAGCTGGAAGGATATATGCAGCATATCAAGTACATCGAGGAAGTGCTCGTCCACGGAGTGGAGAGAGAAGACGACACGGTGGTGGGGGCTCAGATAAGGCCCAACTACGAGACCATATACGAGGAATTCGGCGAGGACTATCCCGAAGACAGCATATTCAATCTGCTGAAAAAGGCAGTCTCCGACCTGAACGACAAGCTGCCCATATACAAGCACATCCGTGAAATTACGATAAGGGCCGACGACTTCGTCAAGACTACGACCAAAAAGATAAAGAGGCACAAGAGCACGGAAAATCTGGATAAGGATGCCTTCAAGAGCGTGGACGACAAGCCCGATGAAGCCCCCGGCGAAGGCGAAAAGAACTGATAAGCCCTCCGGAGTCTAAAGGATAAACAACTAAAGGGAGCGCTGCATTTTCGGTGCTCCTTTCGCTTAATTCAGCACAAAACTTTGAAAAAATTATATATAGTATGTAATATTATTCTGAAGGAAAGATTGAGCTATATTAATGCAATTGTAGAAAGGAGGTTCAAATTGTCTGAAAAGCGCAACGCTAATTGCAGCAAATGCCAACTGCATAAATGTCAGAAGAACGAGAAGAATAATTTGCCCGCATTTTGTCCCATGCGATATGAATCCACCCTGGAAGAAGCTTCTTCGCTGATGAAAAAACACAGCGAATTCTATGTAAAATCTTCGCTCATCGAGAAAAAAGGATACACGGTGTGGCCCAGAGC
>CAYFMW010000003.1:64421-65985 GCA_964344335.1 uncultured Oscillospiraceae bacterium
CGGGACATAATCCTGCTGTAGCCTTGTATCTTAAAGATTCATATATGGCATCAAAATTAGATCTGAAATAAAATTAGTATTTAAGAGGGATGTAAAATGAAAATATTAAAGGGAAACTTAATCTACGGTCAATCCGGTGGGCCTACTTCGGTCATCAATTCGAGCATGGCGGGAGTTTTTACGGAGGCTCTTAAGAGAAGCGATGTAATCGATAAGGTATACGGCGCCGCAAACGGAATTGTCGGTATTTTGAACGAAAAATTTTATGATATCGGAGAAGAAGATCCCGAAGAGCTACTTCTTCTAAAGACAACACCGTCTTCGGCATTAGGTTCTTGCCGCTATATGCTGGCGGATGCGGAGGAGGATGAAACGGATTATCTTCGTATACTGGAAATATTTAAAAAATACAATATCCGCTATTTCCTCTATAACGGGGGCAATGATTCCATGGATACTTGCAATAAAATTTCAAAATACTTGCAGTCCAGGAATTATGAATGCCGCATAATCGGAATACCTAAAACCATCGACAACGATCTTGTCGGCACGGACCATTGCCCCGGTTTCGGCTCCGCTGCAAAATATATCGCAACTACAGTTATGGAAGTTTCTCTGGATGCTCGCGTTTACGATATCGGCACGATTACCGTAATTGAAATTATGGGAAGAAATGCCGGCTGGTTGACGGCAGCATCGGCATTAGCTTCGTACGAGAAACACGGACCTGATCTTATTTATTTACCTGAAATACCATTTGATCTCGAAAAAATGATGGCGGATATTGAAAGTAAATATAAGAGTAATAACAATGTGATTGTCTGTATTTCCGAAGGAGTAAGAACAAAAGAAGGGAAATTAATTCCCGAATTGATCGGTGAACTTTCCACGGATTCATTCGGTCATAAGCAATTAGGCGGAAGTGCACAGATTCTTGCGGATTATATTAAAGAAAGAATGAATTGCAAGGTTCGAGGCATAGAGCTGTCTTTGATGCAGCGATGCGCGGCACATCTTGCCTCCAAAACCGATGTGGAAGAAGCTTTCCGCGCCGGACAGGAAGGCGTTCGGGCTGCCTTATCGGGTGAATCGGACATAATGATCGGCTTTGAAAGACCCGAATCGGGCCCCTACGAATGTATTTATAAGAAAGTTCCGCTGCATCTTGTCGCCAATGCCGAAAAGAAAGTGCCTAGAGAATGGATTAATGCCGCCGGAAATCATATTAACCGCCCTTATATCGACTATGTTCTCCCATTAATTCAGGGTGAGTCGGATTTTGTGATGGAAGAAGGACTTCCGCGCTTTGCAAATTTAAAGAAAATACGGGGTGACAAGGGATAATCATACACGGCAGAAAGTCCTTATATCAAGCGGTTTTTGCCCCTTTGACAATAGACATGAGGGCAAGAACCGCTTATTTGCATTGTATCAAAGACGGTAAGAACATAGACCCGCCCTACAACACCGGCAACGATTTTGTGTATGCGGACGATTTCCGCGACCCTATCTCCCGTTACAAAGAAGTCACCCAGCAGACCACAAAATCCAACCCCGAAACCAT
>CAYFMW010000003.1:65995-66471 GCA_964344335.1 uncultured Oscillospiraceae bacterium
TCCGCGCTTTGCAAATTTAAAGAAAATACGGGGTGACAAGGGATAATCATACGCTGATGCTCCGCTATACAATACCTTATCTGGAAGAATTGTCAAAAAAGTATGGAGAAATCGTCCATTTTGTGCAGGCTGAAGAAAATGCGGTCCTATACTTGGATAAGATAGAATCGACAAGAGCTATACGAATCTATACGGGTATAGGAGGTATAATGCCGCTATATTGCACCGCTGTAGGCAAGGCCATACTCTCCACGAGAACAGAGGAAGAGCTCTCAGATTATTTCAATAAAGTAAAGCTTGATAAATATACGAAAAATACCATAACGACAAATGTATCAGAAAGTTTAATGGTTGGTGCTGTCAAGGCGTCGTGGCAGTTAACAACTTCACAAGAGACCCCCAGCCCCTTAAGAGCTTGATAGCTCCCAAGGTTTGCTGGAGGTAAAGAAAAGCCCCGTAGGAGAGCTTAATTGCTG
>CAYFMW010000004.1:0-58255 GCA_964344335.1 uncultured Oscillospiraceae bacterium
ATGAGCGTAAGGAAGCGGATATTTCAGCAATTATAGAAGAAGAAAGATTAAAGCCCGAAGAAACCCGCCGTTTCATCGACAATGCTTTCCGAGACGGAATGCTTAAAACGACCGGTACAGCTATTGATAAAATCATGCCACCTGTATCTCGCTTTGGCGGAGGACAAGGGAGCCGAAAGCTGCATCCGCTCCGGCTTCGCTGTGCTCGCCGCTCGCGGGCAGCTCTGGCACGGGACCTGGCGCTGCTCTGCCTTCGCTTCGCTTGGCAATCGCAGGCCTAGGTCTCCGTCGAACCCCTCGCTACCCGAGGGTTCTTCGTCCTTTATTCGGTCACGCAAACACAAACGACCGCCAAAAGGCGGTCGCTTGTGTTTGGCGGAGGACAAGGGACTCGAACCCTCGGGGCCTTTCAGCCTTACTCGCTTTCCAGGCGAGCTCCTTAGCCACTCGGTCAATCCTCCGTGCCATGCTTGCGAGCGAGAACTCGCCCGACTAGTCTATAATAAACAATTGCAAAAAGCAAGGAGTTGCAGAGAAAAATCCCGGCGGCGCCAAATTGCATTGAAATTTCGTTTGTAGTATACTTTCTTTGTTTCGTGTTTGCGAAACTATAATCTTATGGGGGTATTGAATGAAATACAGTTTTAACACTCGCGGAACCTGTTCCAAGGTCATAAATTTTGATTTGATTGACGGAAAGGTTCACGATTTGTCGTTCGTGCGGGGATGTGACGGCAATCTGAAAGCTATCGCTAAACTCGTAGAAGGGCAGGATGCGATGGAAATAATCAGACTGCTCAAGGGCAACCGCTGCGGACTTAAAAAGACATCCTGCGCGGATCAATTGGCGCTGGCACTCGAAGAGGCACTCGCGCAGTATGGATGATTTAGAAGCCGGATAGCGGATCTTTGCCGCTCTTTCAGCTTTAGGGAAGGGGAAAGATATGAAGGAATTTTATGAGATAAAGGTCGCCGGGCTTACCAGGCAGTTGCCGATTTGCCCCTTGAACGAAGATTTATGCATCGCAGGATTCGTCATTTTCGGGGATCCTGAGCTAACCGTGGCGACGGCGCGGGAGCTCATCAAGCTGATGCCCGAACACGACTACATGATCACCGCCGAGGCGAAGGGAATTCCGCTCATCCACGAGATGGCTCGCCAGTCCGGAGCTAAGAAATACCTGCTCGCGAGGAAATATAAAAAACTCTATATGCGCACGCCCTTCAAGGTGACCGTAAATTCCATAACAACCGACTTTACACAGACTCTCTATTTGGACGGGGATGATGCCGCCCTCATGAAGGGCAAAAAAATCCTCGTGGTGGACGATGTAATCTCTACCGGTGAATCCATCCGCGCGATAGAAAAGCTCGTAGAGGAGGCAGGCGGCACAGTATGCGGCCGAATGACGATACTTGCGGAGGGAGAGGCCGCGGAGCGGGACGACATAATATTTTTGGAGAAGCTTCCACTCTTCGACAGAGAGGGCAATCCTCTGGAGTAGGCCATGACCGAATCGGCAAATATTATTGAGCGCAGGAAAGACAGAATAATAAAAACCTTTGCCTCCCGAATAAATTTCGTGAAGGAACAGGGTGTATACGAGAAGCTCAAAGGTACCGGCCTTGCGCCGGAACTGATAGCGGCTCACGACGGAGTGATAGAGCTTCGATTTGTCGAAGGCGAAAACTTCCTCGAATACTTTATGTCGATTAAAAACAATCTTGCGGAACAGGCAAAGTGCTTCGAGATGTTCTTTAATTGGTATAAACAGTATAGGAAGGTTACGAATATCGCTCTCGGCGAAATCGACTTCGATGATTTCATAATCGACGGAGATCGCCTAATTTGTTTGGATTTTGAGCATTGCAAGCCGGGATCCGCAGAGGAGGATATAGCACGCTTCGCTTCGCTTTTAGCCATCTATCCGAAGGGCTATACCGCTGCGGGGCTCGAAAGTGCGAAACTTTTTATATGCATAGGTGCGGAGATGATGAGCTGGCAACCCGATCTTTTGGCTAAGTATGTGCCCATATGCGCGAAGGCGGTCGAAGAGCAGTTATCTTTAAGGTCGCGTCCGGCCATGGCTGAATTCATGGCGGCTTACTTTACTACCGCCGGCGTGGTGCTCGCGGGGGGTACATCGTCGCGGATGAACGCGGAGAAGCGCAGGCTAAAGTATCGCGGAAGGACAATGGTCGAGATATCGGCTTCCCTGATTGCCGTCATGCCCAGCAGATTTATTTCCGTGGGTAAGAATGAGAAGTTTTCCATGGCCGGATTCACTGTCGTCAACGATCTTAACGCTGACGGAGGGGCCCTGGAGGGCATAGTGCGTTGCCTTGAGTTGAGCGATCAGCCCTGGACCCTTTTTCTGGCCTGCGACATGCCTCTTATCCCTAAGGATCTGCTTAAATTCTTCCTGAGCTCCCCTAAGGACGAGGCTGATGCCTGTATGTTTACGGTGGGCGGTGAAATTCAGCCCTTCCCTCTGCTTCTGCGTACTGCAAGTGCGGGGCCGGCGCTCAGCGAGGCGCTCGCCGAAGGCGACAGCGGCATAGCGGAGACCATGCAGGGCAGGCTCCGGGTCAAGACTATAAGGGCAGAAAAGATTAGAGGATTTGATCCGAGCATGTTTAAGAGCGTCGAAAGCCGAAAGGATTTCGAAGATATAGATATTTAGTTGCTTGTGATATAATTTACTTATGAAAAAATATTTACTGATAATTTCAATACTGATTGTGATCTTTCTCTTTGCAGCTTGTTCGAAGGATGACGGCGCGCCGGTATCTGTGCCCCCAAAGCCGGTTTCGCCGGGCAATGATATCGATGAGAATACGGTCTCTATTCAACTCGATACTTTAAAGGATTATGCGGACAGGGGATCTTCGATGTGGGAACTTTTGCAGTATATTTTAAAGGACAAGTTTGTCGTCTATAAGGGAGAGGGCGGAAAGTGGCAATATGCGCCTATAGATACGACCCTTGCACAGGCGGAATACGACTGGAATAATCTTGTGGAGATTAGGAAAACTCCCCGGGAGCTTTCGTATGTGGAGGCCGGGGAGACAAAATCTATAAAGGGTATCGATGTCTCCAGATATCAGGGCGAGATAGATTGGGAGAAGGTTGCCGGCGACGGTGTTAAGTTTGTCTTCGTCAGACTGGGTTATCGCGGTTACGAGACCGGCAAGATAGTCGTCGACGAGCGCTTCGAGGAAAACATTAAGGGCGCCATCGAAAACGGCATCCATGTCGGTGTCTATTTTGTAACTCAGGCCGTAAATGTTGCCGAAGCCGTTGAAGAGGCTCAGTTCGTGCTCGATGCCGTGCAGGATTACGATATAACCTGGCCCATAGTCCTGGATATAGAAGACGCCGCAAGTGCGACGGCCAGGACCGCAGAAATGACTCAAGAGCAGAGGACGGACTGTGCCATCGCTTTCTGTGAAACCGTCCGGGAATCCGGATATACTCCCATGCTTTATTGCAATATCAGGTGGTTCATGGAGAAGCTCGATATATACCGCATTCAGGATTATCAAAAATGGTTTGCGCAATATTTCAGCAGGCCTTTCTTTCCCTACGATTTTCAGATTTGGCAGTACAGCAGTACGGGCCGCGTGGAGGGGATAAAAGGCGATGTGGATTTGAATTTGTGCTTTATCGATTATTCGCAGTTCAGCGAAGAATCGGAATAGAGAATACAAAAAGGGTAAATCAAAGGGGTGTTCGCACGAATCGTGCGCAAGGAGGGAAATGTGAGAAAGAGACTTTACAAATCGGACAGCGATAAAGCAATCTTCGGCGTATGCGGAGGAATCGCCGAGTATTTCGACATAGACTCGCTGGTGGTGAGGCTTGTTTTGGTGCTGTTTTCGCTGGCATACGGAGCTGGTTTGGCGTTCTATATAATTGCAGCTCTCGTAATGCCCAAGAGACCTTCGATATCCGAGAGGCGTTTCGGCCCCGCGCCCGGGGCGGCGCAGGAAGCAGCGGGCTACAATGTCGGAGGTATGCAGTATGTAAACAGAGCTTCCGACTTTCAGGAGAAGGCGGCTGCTTCCGTAGCAGACAGCGATGGGGATTCGGGTGCCGTGGATGCGTCCGACGGGTCCGGGAGCGATGAGGACAGGCAGAGGGCTGACGCGCGCAGCAGTTACTACGAGGGAGAGCAGAGCTATCCCGGGCAGGGGATACCTGAAGAGGAGCATTATCAAAGCGCTTACAGCCGGAAGCCGGAAAGAATTAAGAATAATAAAAAATATGCCGGAGGGGCTCTACTTATTGCTGTCGGCATCTTGATACTTTTGAAGAAATTCCTCCCCTGGATGGACGGATGGGTAATAGTTGCCATAGGGGCGATCGCCACAGGGCTGTTCATCTTGCTGAAAAAGGACTGAGGCTGTCTCTGCAATTGAAATGGCTGAAGACAGGAAGAGTAGGAGAAAATTATATATAGGATACGGCCTCGGATTTCTCTGTGACCCCTGTTGCTATCAGTTTATGGCTCTGTACCAGATACTGTTTCTGACGAAGGTCGCCGGACTGAGTGCCGCTCATGCGGGGACTGTAAGCTCCATCTCCATGATGGCGGATGCGGTATTCGGTCTGGTTGCAGGTAAGTTTTCCGACAATTTGAGGAGTCGTTTCGGCAGGAGACGGCCCCTTTTGCTTGCTGTAACATTCACTATGCCGCTTGCCTTTTGCATGATGTTCAGAAGCGTTGAGGCGGCAGACGAGGCCAAGCTTGCATATTATATGAGCTTTGGAATATTGTTCTGGATTTCTTTTGCGGTATGCTTTGTGAGCTATGTTTCACTTGGTGCGGATGTCGCAAGGGATTACGACGACAGGATAATCCTCGACAGCTATTCAAAAGTATTCTCTACTATTGCCGCTATAGTCGGCACAGCCCTGCCGCTTACCGCTATAGACTTTATGATTGGCAGGGGCGTGCGCGAAAGCGACGCATGGTTTTCTTATGCTCTGCTGCTTGCGTTTATAGTATTCACCGGCCTCTTTATATGCTGGAATGTGACGAGGGGGCAAGAAAAACCCGTATCGGGCAAGCCCGAAAAGCAGGGCCTTGCCGGCTTCGTAAGAGACTGTGCGCAGCTGATGACGCTGAGGCCCTACCGCAAAATAATATTATCCAAAATTGCAAGCAGCGTCAGTTATATTACTTTCTCCGGCACTTTGGTTTTCTTTATAAGCTTCGTTATGGAAGGAGATTCCCGCTTTACGGTGCTGCTATACACGCTGAGCAATATATTCACCCTGTTCCTTGTACCGTTTGTCGCCAAGACGACGCTCAAGATAGGAAAGCGAAGTTATATAGTTCTTTCTCAGCTTGCGACCGCTTTGCTGGGCATGCTCTTCGGGCTTTTCGGGGTACGGGGAAAACTGGCTCTAGTCGCCTTTATGCTCATAATAGTATTCGGTCAATCGAGTTTTTGGCAGCTTTGCAATTCAAATCTCTACGATATGACGGATTTGGATTTTTACAAGTTTCGCAGGAGAAGGGAGGGTAATATCATGGCCCTTCAGAGTTTTCTCAACACGATGGGTTCCGCCGTTGCGATTAAGCTTTACACTTGGATGCTCGAATTATCGGGATTTTCCGTCGCTTCCGCTACTCAGCCGGATGCGGCTCTCAGGATGCTGAATGTCCTTTTTATATGGGTGCCGTCGATAGCGGCGCTTGCAGCGGGCTACATAATGTGGACTTATAAGGTCGACAAGCATCGTTTTATGCTTTTAAAGGAGCATCTCGACAGACTGGAGGAGGGCGAGGAAGGTCTGCGCGAAGAGGAAATGGCACAGATTGAAGAGATGTTCGCCTAGCGGGCGGGTTCAAATTTCGGAGGCCCGGGCCCGAAATGCCCGCGCATAAAAATAAGCTTTGAAGACTTGGTTAAAGAGTTAACAATATTAATTTAATTGTGCTATAATATTTCCGCATGATTATTAACTGCGCATGCAGATAAAAGAGGAGGACAAAATGAAATTTTCCAGCAAAATTAAACAGTGCGCTCTTTCCCCGATCAGGAAATTCTACCCGTACCAGGTAGCTTGCCAGAACAGGGGAATGAAAATCTATCGGCTCAACATCGGCCAGCCTGACATCAAGACGCCGGAGCAGTTCTTCGAGGCGGTTCGCAATTTCAAGCAGCCGGTTCTCTCCTATGCTCCCTCGCCGGGTATGCCCGAGACCATAAAGAAGGTCGAGGAATACTACAGGAATATAGGTGTCGAAATTGAGTCGGGCGATGTTACCATAACCACCGGAGGCAGCGAGGCCATCACTTTCTCTCTTGCCTGCATTCTGGATGACGGCGACGAGATTCTTATTCCGGAGCCCTTCTACCCGAATTACAGAACTTTTACATATACGACAGGTGCTAAGATAGTCCCCATCCCGACTAAGGCGGAAGAAGGCTATCGCTATGCGGATAGAGAAAAGATAGAAAAGCTCATAACTCCCAATACCAGGGCGATCATGTTCACAAATCCCGGCAATCCTACCGGAAATGTGCTCACTGCCGACGAACGCAGGCTAATGGCCGATATCGCGAAGGATCATGACCTGTGGCTGATTGCGGACGAGGTCTACAGGGAATTCACCTACGAAGGGGAGCCCCTCGCAACCATGGGAACTTTCAGCGACATCTGGGACAGGCTCATAATAATCGACTCTGTGTCCAAGAGATTCTCCGCCTGCGGCGCGAGGATAGGTGCGGTAATCTGCAAGAACAAGGAGTTCCAGGGCGAGTTTATGAAGCTCTGCCAGGCCAGACTCTCGGTTCCCACGATCGACCAGCTGGCTTCGGCCGCCCTCTACGATGTTGAACCCTCTTACTTCGAGGAGGTCAACAAGGAATACAAGAAGAGGAGAGACACCCTCTATGCGGAATTGAAGAAGATTCCGGGGATCGTCTGCGCAAATCCCCAGGGTGCTTTCTACATGATGGTTAAGCTGCCCGTGGACAGCGCAGAGGACTTCCTCATCTGGCTGCTGACCGAGTTCGACGACAATGGCGAGACGGTAATGTTTGCACCCGGTGCCGGATTCTATCAGACCGAAGGCGCGGGCGTAGACGAGGTGAGAATTGCATATGTTCTCAAATCCGAGGAGCTGGTAAGAGCCATCGAGTTGCTCGGAAAGGCTATAGAGCAGTACAACGCGATAAAAAAGTAAGCATATAAAAAGAAGGGCCGAAGCGAAAGCTTCGGCTCTTTTTTTGCCCCAATTTTACAGATTCTCCCTTGTTGTTTTTTGGTCCTACTATGTTAAAATATTTATATGCGGGATGTTTTAAAGGCAAAGCTCAATGAATTCCGTGCATTTACGGATACGAGACCCGAAGCGAAGCTGTGGCTGGAGGATTCTAACCTCTGGATGGGTCTTTATACCGTGCTCTGCCTTCGGAGCGTGCGCGTGGATCGAAAAGATCTGGTTCAGATATTGAAGGGTCAAATCCTGGAAGATATCAACATAGAACTTTACGGTTTTTGTCACCGCTTCCGGGCCGTCTACCGCGAGATGATAAGCTCGATAGAGATGCAAGCGGATCTGGACATAAAGATTTTGGACGGCTGGTACTCACAGATATTTCAGCCTGGCGATGGCGTCCTCCATAGGCAGGATAACGGCGTAGTCTACGACATAGGATTTATCCCCTGCCATTTCAAGGATATAAACAATCAGATGGCGGATCTCTTCCGCAGGGCCCGCGGCGCGCGCGATGCGGCGCATAAGTCCGCACTGACCCACCTGGGGCTGGTCGAGATCTATCCCTACGGCAAGGATTCCGTAAGCATGGCTCTGGTTGCCGGAATGTATACATTGATGCAGGGCGGGATTCCGGTGCCTTCATATCCCCTGAGCGAGGATGAGTACATTAAGCTCATCTCCGAAAGCATAAACGGCCACAATTCGGACCCGTTTATGGATATGCACTATAGAAGCCTCGTCAACAGGCTCGAAACCGTAATCAGGGTTTACGAGAAAGCGGAAGAGGCGCAGATTCAAGAGGAAGACAGAATATGAATATAGAGGAAATAAAACGAGAGCTCCTTTTATATATCGACGAAGACCGGGTGTTCGAATACGAGCCGATGGATATACATACGAGTTTCCGCTGCGGGGGTTCAGCGGATTTGTATGTTGTGCCAGGCAATCTTGCGGAGCTCTTTTCGGTCAGAGAATTATTGCTGAAGGAAAAGCTGCCGCATATCATCATGGGAAACGGCAGCAATTTATTGTTTTTGGACGGAGGCTACAGGGGCGTAGTCGTAAAGCTCGGCGAAGGAATAGACAGGGTGCGCTTCGAGGGCAATATGATTTTTGCGGAACCGGGAGTCGGGCTTGCCGCCCTTTCGAGGCAGGCCATGAAGGAAGGCAGGAGCGGCCTCGAATTTGCCTGCGGCATTCCGGGCAGCCTCGGGGGAGCCGTATATATGAATGCGGGAGCTTACGGGGGCAGCATTTCCGATCTTGTGATATCCGTCGCTTCGCTGGATTCATACGGAATTATGAGGGACAGGAGAGATGCGGACTGCGAGTTCGGATATAGACAAAGCATATTCGCAAAAAACGGGGAGATGATAGTCGGAGTAAAACTGCAGCTCGGCGAAGATCTGCCTTCCCGCATAGAGGAGAGGATGAGAGAACTCACCGAAAAGCGCAACGCAAAGCAGCCGGTAAATATGCCGAGCGCGGGGAGTTTCTTTAAGCGGCCCGAGGGAGACTTTGCGGGCAGGCTCATAGAGGAGGCCGGGCTCAAGGGTTTGCGGGTAGGCGGCGCAATGGTGAGCCCCCTGCACGCAGGCT
Source organism: uncultured Oscillospiraceae bacterium (assembly GCA_964344335.1). Classification (GTDB taxonomy): domain Bacteria; phylum Bacillota; class Clostridia; order Peptostreptococcales; family Anaerovoracaceae; genus RUG11894. The sequence goes on from CAYFMW010000004.1 coordinate 8,838, forward strand.
TTATTGTGAACACCGGGGGCGCTACGGCTCGCGATGTCGTAGATCTGATGACTATAGTAAGGGAGACTGTCGCCGAAAGAAGCGGCATCGTGCTGGAGCCGGAGGTGCAGATAGTTGGAGAAGAGTAGGCTTCTTTTCGACCTTCATACGCATACGGTTTACAGCCACGGCAAGGGAAGTATAAGGGATAATTACGAGGCGGCAAAAATGGCCGGCCTCTCGGAGCTGGGAATCGCGGATCACGGTCCGGATCATGCGCTGTACGGCGTAAAGGCGAAGGATTTTTTGCGCATGCGCAGGGAAATAGATCTTATAAACGAAGAGAGGGGGGAAGCTGAGCCGAGGCTTTTGCTGGGGGTGGAGGCGAACATAATCAATCCCGACGGTTCTTTGGATTTGGCCTCGGAGTTCGCGGGCGAGTTCGATTTTATAATCGCCGGTTATCATTTCGGAACCATGGGGAATGCTCCGATTAAGGCCATCGGGACGCATATGGCCAGTCTCCTCTACAACATGACGGGCTGGTCCACCGAGCGCATAAGAAATCGCAACAGCAGCTTGGTGATAAACGCCGTCTATGCTAACCGCATCACGCTCTTGAGCCACCCGGGCGCCAAGGGCGCCGTCGATATAGAGGCTATAGCCCGCGCCTGCGCCGAGCGAGGGACCTTTCTCGAGATTAATAACAAGCACGGATACCTTGCTGCGGAGGGAATTCGCAGGGCGGCGAAATACGAGGTGGAATTTATAATAGGAAGCGATGCCCACAAGCCTTCGGATGTGGGACGCTGCAGTTCGGCACTGGAGATAGCCGCCGAGGCGGGGCTGGATCCGGAGCGAATAGTCAATCTTAGAGGGGGATATTGATGGAACTGATTATAGTGACGGGCCTTTCGGGGGCCGGGAAATCTCAGGCGGTAAACTGCATGGAGGACCTCGGTTATTACTGCGTGGACAATATGCCCCCGACGCTCATAAATGAATTTATCGAGCTCGCCGAGAGCGGCGGGGCCGGTATAGACAAGGCCGCATTTGTTGTGGATATAAGGCAGGGGAGGTTTCTAAAGGATCTTCGGGATTGCCTCGACAGCTTCGCAAAGCAGGGAAGGGAGTTCAAGGTGATGTTTCTTGAGGCTTCCGATGCGGTCCTCATCAGGAGGTATCAGGAGACTCGAAGAGCCCATCCTCTCGATAAGATAAGCGTTAAGGCGGGGATAGACGAGGAGAGGCAGAGGCTCGCGGATATAAGGGCCAGGGCCTCTTATGTAATCGACACCTCCTACTACAAGATTGCGGATTTGAACGAGGAGATTAAGCGCCTTTTGAGTTCCGAGCTCAAGCCGGACAGCTTCAGCATCACCGTCGAAAGCTTCGGATACAAGTACGGTGTGCCTCAGGAGATGGACTGGATGCTGGATGCCAGATTCATAAGCAATCCGTTTTATATGACCAGCATGAGGCATCTTACCGGAAACAATATGAAGGTCCGCGAATTTGTAATGCGCCATGACTTGGCGAGGGAATTGGTGGATAGTGTTGCGAAACTTCTGGAATCTCTTGTACCGGGCTATATCAAGGAGGGAAAGTACGGTCTTAAAATCGCCGTGGGTTGTACGGGCGGCCGTCACAGGAGCGTTGCGATAGCCAACGAGCTCGCCGATCGCTTGAGGGCCTGCGGCAAACATGTGGTGGTCTTACATCGCGACTTGTGATAAAATTAACTTGCGTAAAAAGCAAATTTCACATAGGAAAAGGAGAGAAACATGGAAAAACTGATCATCACTGCATGCATATGCGGCGCGGAAGTCACCAAGGACCACAATCCCAATATTCCGTACACTGTCGAGGAGATCGCAAGAGAGGCCAAGTCCGCATACGATGCGGGCGCATCCCTCATTCACCTTCATGTAAGGTGGGATGACGGAACCCCGACCCAGGACAAGGGGAGATTCCAGGAGTGCATCGACGCCATCCGCAAGGTCTGCCCCGATGTTATCATCCAGCCCTCCACGGGCGGTGCCGTAGGCATGACCGACCTCGAGAGGCTTCAGAGCACGGAAGTCGTTCCGACCCCCGAGATGGCGACGCTGGACTGCGGCACATGCAACTTCGGTGGAGATGAGATATTTATCAATACAGATAACACGATTAAAAACTTTGCTAAGATTATGAAGGAGAGAGGGATTAAGCCCGAGCTCGAGGTCTTCGATAAGGGCATGATAGACATCGCTCTGAGGATGGACCGCAAGGGACTCCTTAAACATCCCCTTCACTTCGACTTCGTCCTCGGTGTTCAGATGAGCGCGACCGTAAGGGATCTTGCATTCATGGCCGGTTCGATTCCTCCCGGATCCACCTGGACTGCGACCGGAATCGGCAGGCATGCATGGAATATCGCCGCGGCGACCATCGCCATGGGCGGACATGTGCGCGTGGGATTTGAGGACAGCGTGTATATTGAAAGAGGCGTCCTCGCGGAGTCCAACGGCCAGATGGTCGAGAAGGTCGTCAAGATTGCAAAGCTGCTCGGAAGAGAGATTGCGACACCGGCAGAGGCCAGAGAAATTCTCGGTCTGCCTCCCTTTAAAGGATAATTCCAAAGCGCAAATAAATGAATAAGCTGGCCCGCCCTCTTCGGAAGGCGGGCTTCTTCTTGCATAAAAATCTGCAAAATTTCAAAAAATATACGAATTATGCACAAAAAGCGCTTGACTATTCAATATTATTCAATATAATATACAGCATAGGCCGGGGATTTGCTCGTCTCCGGGAATAAAGCAAAGGAGATAAATATGAAAAAGATAATTACAATTTTAGTGATTGGGATGATGATTCTATCCCTTTCCGCATGCGGAGCGGATAAGAAGAATGCTTCGCTGACACTCAACGAGGGAGTGTTGACCGTGGCAATATCGCCCGACTTTGCGCCCATGGAATTCGTGGACACGAGCAAAACCGGCCAGGATCAGTATGTTGGATTCGATGTTACGCTTGCCAAGTTCATAGCAGAGGAGCTTGGTCTTAAATTGGAAATCAAACCCATGGGCTTCGAAGCCTGTCAAGCGGCCGTGCAGTCGAAGACGGTGGACATGTCGATTTCAGGCTACAGCTGGACTGAGACTCGCGCGGAAAATTATAACCTTTCAGACTACTACTATGCGGGAGACAACGAGACCGAGCAAATTATCATAGTGCTCAAGGAAGATGCGGGTAAGTGGACGACGGCTGCGGATTACAGCGGAAAGACGATAGCCTGCCAGATAGCTTCGCTGCAGTATGACATATGCACCACGCAACTTCCTGCCGACTGCGAGATAAAAGTCTTTACAGACATAGGTGTAGCGGTCGAGTCGCTTAGGAACGATATGGTCGACGGTGTGGCGGTGGCCCACGGAAACGGCGAGGCGATAATTGCAAACAACGATTCAATTGCCCTGAGCGGTTTCGAGTTCGAGGTGAGCGAGGAGGCGGAGAACAATCTCTGCATGCTGCACAAGGATAACGATGCCCTCTTGGAGAAGGTAAACGAAGCCCTTGCTAAAGCCTATGCGGCAGGTTATTACGCCCAGTGGTACGAGGAAGCGAAGGCGCTTGCGGGCATAGAGACCGCGGAAGAAGTAACCCTTGAATAATCGATGAGTCGCTGCGCAGCCGCAGGTGGCCGCGCAGCGGCTTTTAAGGAGTTTTAATTGTTTCTCGAGTATTTTAAAAATATAATAAAGATAATGTCCGAGTATTGGTATACCTTCCTCGTGACGGGCGTCGGAAATACCCTGCTTCTGACGGCGATAACCGTTTCCTGCGGTGCCGTGCTCGGCGTAATCATATGTCTGGGACGCATGTCCCGCGTCCGCATATTCAATGCGCTGGCGCTCGGTGTCGGAGAGTTGATAAGGGGCACACCGATGCTTCTTCAGTTATATATCGCGTATTTCTTTCTTCCGAAAATACTTCCCTTTAATACATCGGAATTCGCGCGCATCGCGCTGGCCTATATCGTGAACAGTGCCTGCTATATCTCCGAGGTCTTTCGCTCGGGGATTCAGGCCGTCGATACAGGACAGACCGAGGCGGCCAGAAGTTTGGGCCTTACGAGTCGCCAAACATTTATGCATGTGGTGCTGCCTCAGGCGATTAAGAATATACTTCCCGCTCTGGGCAACGAATTTGTAATGATTACCAAGGATACATCGCTCGCTTCGACATTCTTTATCGGCGAGGTTATGACTGCGTCCCTGATTGTCGGCGGTAATACTTACCTTACAATGGAGTGCTTAATAATAGTTGCCATAATATACTTTTGCCTTACTTGGGTCCTGAACCGTTTTGTGGGCAAGATGGAAAGGAGGCTCAAGACCAGTGATTAGAACGGAAAATCTCCACAAGAGTTTCCTTGTCGAAGGCAACAAGGAGCCGTTGCATGTCTTGCGCGGCGTCAGCGAAAATATAGAAAAGGGCGAGGTCGTATCCATAATAGGACCTTCCGGAAGCGGCAAGAGCACCTTTTTGCGCTGTCTCAATCTTCTGGAAAAGCCCGAAGAGGGGCGAATATGGTTCGAAGGAACGGATATCACCGCTCCCGGCGTGGATATAAATATACACAGACAGAGGATGGGGATGGTCTTTCAGCACTTCAATGTCTTTCCGCATCTTTCGGTGTCGGAAAATATCACTCTGGCCCCGATGCTCGCAAAGAAGAAGAGCAAAAAGGAGGCCGAGGATATGGCCAGGGAGCTTCTTTCCCGCGTCGGTCTGCTCGATAAGTGGAGCGAGCACCCCGCGAGACTCTCCGGTGGACAAAAGCAGCGGCTCGCAATAGTGCGCGCTCTTGCAATGGAGCCGGAGGTTATGCTCTTCGATGAACCTACCTCCGCGCTCGATCCCGAGATGGTAGGAGAGGTTCTCGAGGTTATAAGGGAACTCGTGCGCAGCGGCATGACTTCAGTGATAGTCACCCACGAGATGGGTTTTGCCAAGGAAGTATCCGACAGAGTGCTTTTTATGGATGAGGGAGTTATCGCGGAGAAGGGGACGCCCTCCGAGGTCTTCGGAAATCCCCAAAACCCCCGGACGCTTGAATTTCTGAGTAAAGTGCTCTATTGATTAATGACGGATAGCGCGGGGAGCTCATTGCGGCTCACCTCGCCGCATGCTATAATCTGGGCATGTCATTCACATCCGATACGAAAAATGAATTAACGAAGATTAAGCCGGAAAACAAATGCTGCCAGTTGGCGGAAATTTCGGCTTTTTTGCGATTTTCCGGCATCGTCGATGTAGACGAAGACGGTCCGAGCGTAAAGCTTCGCACGGACAATGCTTCGGTTGCGAGGCATTTCATCAAGCTGGTGAAGGCTTATTTCGGATCTCGCACGGCCCTATCCGTCGATATGGGATCGCCCCTCGTAAAGGGACGAATTTACGAGTTGACAATTACCCGCGAGATGAATGCGGAACTGATACTCAGAGAGACGGGCATACTGGGGGTTAAGGAAGGAAGCAACTACATAACAGAAGGGCTCTCCCGGGATATTGTCGCTAAAAGATGCTGTCGCAGGTCCGCTCTTAAGGGAGCACTTTTAAGCAGGGGCTCGATCTCGGACCCTGCAAAGAGCTACCATATGGAAATTGTCTGCAATTCCGAACGCACGGCTATGGATATCAGGAGGCTCATGAGCGGCTTCGGTTTAAAGCCGAAAATTGTCAGGCGCAAGGGTAAGAGCGTCGTGTATATAAAGGAAGCTGAGCAGATACAGGATTTTCTGAATATCATAGGTTCGACCGATCAGTACTTCGCCTTTCAGGATGCAAGGATACTGCGGGAGGCAAAGGGCCGGACCAATCGCATAGCAAATTGCGAGTCCGCGAATATGGATAAGACCGTAAACGCTTCGCAGCGGCAGCTTGCGGATATTAGGATGATAGAGGAGACGAGGGGGCTGGGTTACCTGTCTGAAAAACTGAGGGAGACCGCGGAGATGAGAAAGAAATATCCCGAGCTCAGCCTTTCTGAGCTCGCGGAGCTGTTCGACCCTCCGCTCAAAAAATCCGGGCTCAATAACAGATTCGCAAGACTCGCGGCTGAGGCCGAAAAGATGAGAGAATACAGATCGGAGGATTTTTGGCTGTGACGAATAAGCATAGAGGAACGGCATACCTATTGATGACGGGTCTTTTTTTCTCCATAGGAGGCCTCTGCATAAAGTTGGTGCCCTGGGGCGCCATGGCCACGAACGGAGCGCGCTGCGCCATATCAGGTCTGATAATTTTCCTGTATGTTAAATTTACCGGGCATAAGATAAAAATAAATAAGACGATTATCCGGGGGGCTTTCGCAATCGCGGTTACGAGCGCCATCTACGCGAGCGCGGTAAAGCTTACGACCGCGGGGGCGGCCATAGTAATTCAGTTTACCGCACCGATATGGACCATGCTGTTCGGTCTTCTCATATATCGAAAGAGACCTCGCAGAATCGATATAACGGCGTCGGTCGCCGTGCTTGCTGGCATTGCGGTATGCTTCTACGATGGCTTTGCGGAGGGGCGCACGGCGGGCAACCTGCTTGCGCTCGTGAGCGGCATAACATATAGCGGAGTATTTCTGTCGAACGCGAGCGAGGATTCCGATTCGCTAAGCTCCTTCCTTATCGGTCAGATTGCGGGCGGGCTCGTTTCCTTGCCCTTCATTATACAGAGCGATTTTGCCGCCCTCGGAACGAAGGGCATTTTGGCGATCATCGCCATGGGGGTATTTCAGCTGGGCCTTGGATATATATTTTTGGCCAAGGGACTGCAGCTCGTACCACCCGTAACTGCATGCCTCATCACCGGGATAGAACCCGTTCTCAACCCCATTTGGGTATCGCTTTTCTACGGCGAGAAGGTCAGCCCGCTCTTTGTCCTCGGCGGCGCGATAGTGCTTGTTTCGGTTACATTGTACGAGATTGCGGGCTCAAGAAAGGATAAAAATACCCCCCTACCCGAGTGAGGCAAGGGGGTTAGGCTGAAAGCCGTTCTTTATCTTGATTTTAAAGCTTTGTGGCCCAAAGTCCGTGAAGGTTGCAATACTCGTAGACTGCAACTGCCTTATCGTTTGCGAGTGCGAATTCGGCTTCGGGGGCATCCCCGGGCTTGAGGCACTTGCGCTGTCCGCCGTTCTCTGTCTTTACATATATCCACTGGATATAGTGCGCATCGATCATCGGATGTTCCACTGAACCCACCTTGACCTTAATCTTGTCGCCTTCGACCTTAACTTCGGGAAGGTGCTTTTCGCCGGCGCCTTCTTCGACGGTTTGAACTTCCATCTGAGTCATGGGCTGACCGCAGCAGAACATGGGAACTCCGGAATCGAGGATCTTACCTGCCTGATTTCCGCAGATCTCGCACTTAAAAAATTTAACTTCGCACATAGGTGATTTTTCCTTTCCGTCCCGGCTTACCCGGCCGAGGACTTGTCATTAATAGTTGGCGCAGTTAATTTCGAAGAAGCTCTGGGGATGTACGCATACGGGGCAAATCTGAGGAGCCTTTGTGCCGCCTACTATATGCCCGCAGTTTCTGCATTCCCAAACCTTAGTCTCGCTCTTTTCGAATACCTGCTTGGTCTCGACATTCTTAAGAAGGGCACGATAGCGCTCCTCATGATGCTTTTCGACTGCAGCTACTCCGCGGAATCTCTCGGCCAGATCGTGGAAACCTTCCTTGTCCGCGGTTTCGGCAAATTCCTTATACATCTGCGTCCACTCGTAGTTCTCGCCCAGAGCGGCATCGAGAAGATTAGCTGCGGTGTCTCCGATTCCGCCCAGCTCCTTGTACCAGAGCTCGGCGTGCTCCTTTTCGTTAGCAGCGGTCTTGAGGAAGAGCTCTGATATCTGCTCGTATCCTTCCTTCTTAGCGACGGATGCGTAATAGGTGTACTTGTTTCTAGCCTGAGATTCGCCGGAGAATGCCTCCTGCAGGTTTTTTTCTGTCTGTGTCCCTACATAGGGATGTTTTTTGTTGTTATCCATATTATTTTTGCCTCCTTTTAAAAGAAATAACATACATAATTATTATACATGAAAGGAGAGATTTAATAAAGTCGTATGTAAGGATTGAGTTTTATTTTACATAAGTGGATGGCAAGTATGAAAGGTGCATCTTTTAGCTTTGTGCTATCGCAAGGGCGAGTTTTTTGGTAGAATACAATGTATGTGTATTGCGATGCAAAGGTAGAGGAATGATAAATGGATTATAGAAGACTTGCAGAATTGATTTTTCCCGAAGTAAAGGAGAGCGCGGAGCATTGGGAGCGGTGCTATCCCGAGCGGAATCTTCCCGAAGGGGCGAAGGTTACGAGGCTCGGCCCCAGCCCAACGGGATACATACACCTGGGGAATCTCTACGGGGCGCTCATCGATGAGCGGCTGGCAAAGCAGAGCGGCGGAGTATGTTTTCTGCGAATAGAGGATACGGACGAGAAGCGCGAGGTCGAGGGAGCGGTGAATATGCTGCTGGAGGGCCTGGACTACTTCGGCATACATTTCGACGAGGGCGTGACTGCGGATTCCGAGATCGGCGATTACGGACCCTACAGGCAGAGCGATCGCAGTGCTATATATAAGACTTTCGTAAAGAAGCTCGTCTCCGAGGGCAAGGCCTACCCCTGTTTTATGAGCGAGGAGGAGATTGCCGAGACGAGAGCTTACCAGGAAGAGAATAAACTCAATTCGGGAATCTACGGCGAGTTTGCAAGGCACAGAAATCTGAGCCTGGAGGAAGTTGAAGCGCGCATTGCAGCGGGAGAGGAATTCGTCGTTCGCTTCAAATCCGAAGGGGATTTAAAGAATTATGTAAGCGTGGATGACGCGATACGCGGTAAAATCTCCATGCCGGAAAACGATCAGGACATAGTTATATTAAAGAAAAACGGCCTTCCCACATATCATTTCGCCCATGTCGTCGACGATCATCTTATGAGGACGACTCATGTGGTTAGGGGCGAGGAGTGGCTGGGCTCATTGCCGGTACATCTGCAGCTCTTCGAAGCCATGGGCTGGGAGCATCCGATATATTGCCACAACAATGTGCTCATGAAGATCGACGAGGAGACGGGCGCGAGGCGCAAGCTCTCCAAGCGCAAGGATCCGGAGCTGGGGCTCGGATACTATAGGGAGCTCGGCTATTATCCGCAAGCCGTTCGCGAGTATCTGCTTACGATTCTCAATTCGGACTACGAGGAATGGCGCATGGCCAATCCCGACGCCGACCCCGATGATTTTCCCTTCTCCTGCGAGAAGATGAGCAGCAGCGGCACCCTCTTCGATGTGGAAAAGCTTAACGATATCTCCAAGGATGTGCTCGCAAAAAAGAGTGCGGAGGAGATATACGAGTTCGAGCTTTCCTGGGCAAATGAACATGAGCCGAAGAAGGCGCAGCTTCTGGAGGAAAATCGCGAAAAGATGCTCAGGGTCTTCGACATAGACCGCGGCGGGGACAAGCCTCGCAAGGATTTTATATACGCGCAGCAGATATTCGAGTTCACCGGCTATTTCTTCGATGAGTATTTCAAAATAGAGGATGAATTCCCTGCGGAATGCTCGAAGGAAGATATCGAGGAAATATTTAACAGATATAAGAAAACTTACGACGAGGTGGACGATAACAGCGAGTGGTTTGCCAAGATTCGCACGATTGCAAGCGATATGGGTTATGCGGCCAAGCCGCGGGACTACAAGAAGAACCCCGAGGAGTATAAGGGCCATGTAGGGCATGTCAGCAACTGCATAAGGATTGCGCTTACGGGAAGATCCAGCAGTCCCGACCTCTGGACCATTCAGCAGATTATGGGTAGAGAGGTGGTCTTTGCGAGGCTGGACGGAGCTGTGGAGGCACTTCGATGATCTACGAGAGCACCAGAGGAAGGGCAACTGAGCGCAGCGTTTCCGAGGCTATAATTCAGGGCATCGCGGAGGACGGCGGGCTTTATGTGCCGAAGAGTTTTCCGCAGCTGGGGGCCATCGACCGCTCCTTTGTAGATATGGATTACATATCGCTCGCGCAGCTCGTATTGCGCCCATTTTTCGCTGAGTTCAGCGACTCGGAGCTTCTCGAATGCGTGCGGGGAGCCTACGGAAGCGGCTTTGACTGCGAGGAGACGGTGCCTCTTGTTAGCGCGGGGGATGCGAACTTTCTCGAGCTCTACCACGGACCCACCGCGGCCTTCAAGGACATGGCCCTTCAGTTGATGCCGCATCTGATGAGCGCATCGCTCGATAAGTGCGGCGAGGAAAAGGATGTCTGCATACTCGTCTCGACCTCGGGAGATACGGGGATGGCGGCTCTTAAGGGTTTCGAGGATGTAGCACGCACGCTCATAATAGTATTCTTTCCCGCGGATGCGGTGAGCCCCGTTCAGGAGATGCAGATGAGGAGCGCCGGAGGCTCCAATGTCCGCGTCTTCGGAATACGCGGAAACTTCGACGATGCCCAGCGCGCTCAGAAGGTGATGCTGGTGGACGAGGAGCTTGCCGGGAGCGCGGCGAGCCTCGGGTACAGATTTTCGGCCGCAAACTCCATGAATATCGGAAGGCTCCTGCCTCAAATCGTTTACTATGTGAGGGGGTATGCCGCGATGCTTGTCGCAGGCCGCATCGCGCAGGGCGAGAAGATTAACATCTGCGTCCCTTCGGGCAATTTCGGAAATATCCTGAGCGCCTACTATGCAAAGAAGATGGGCGTTCCGGTGAATAAGCTCATATGTGCGTCCAACGAGAACAGGGTGCTCACAGACTTTTTCGAAAGCGGAATTTACGATGCGAACAGGCCCTTATTCGTGACTAATGCACCTTCAATGGATATAATAGTGTCCAGCAATCTGGAGAGGCTGCTGTACCATGCGAGCGGAGGCGATGCCGGGCAGGTTTGCAGGCTCATGACGGCTCTGGCTGCAAAGCGGCGCTACGAGCTTCCTTCAGGTATGAGGGCCGGACTTTCGGATTTTGCCGCAGGCTACGCTAGCCAGAAAGATGTTTTGAACGCGATAGGGGAAGTCTATCGCGAGTTCGAATATCTTATGGACACGCATACCGCGGTCGCATATAAAGTATGGGAGGACTACCGCGATAGGAGCGGGGACGATACTCCGACCATAATAGCATCAACCGCCAGCCCATATAAGTTCGCCGAGGATGTCTGCAGGGCGATAGGAGCGGAGTGCGGCGAAGGAGTGAGCGCAGTGCGCTCGCTGCATTCGGCCTGCGGAATAAAGATACCGGAGCCCCTTGCGGATTTGGAAAACAGAAAAATTGTACACGACACTACTATAGGGCGTGAGGACATGAAGGCAGCCGTGGAAGCTGTGCTGAGCTCCTACGCCTCGCATTGATTTGGGCACTGCCCGGGAGAAAATATGGAACTCAACAATTACAGGCGCTTTCACTGCGTCGGTATAGGCGGAATAGGTCTTTCCGCTATCGCGGAAATTTTGCTGAGCAGGGGCATGAAGGTTTCCGGCTCCGATATCAAGGAGAGCCAGGTTACCGAGATGCTCAGAGGGCTCGGTGCGGAAATATATATAGGGCATGATGCGTATAATATCGGCGATGCCGAGGTTTTGATATACTCCGCCGCCGTCTCCCTCGAAAATCCCGAGATACTCAGGGCCAGGGAGATGGGAATCCCCTGCATTACGAGGGCAGACGCTCTCGGGGGGCTCATGTCGGACTACGAGCTTTCCATAGCGATATCCGGAACTCACGGAAAGACGACGACAACCTCCATGGTCGGCCTGATATTGCAGAACGCGGGACTTTCGCCCACCGTTTTGGTAGGTGGAATGCTCAACGAATTCCACAGCAATGTCGTGGTCGGTGCGAGCGAATACTTCGTAACCGAGGCCTGCGAGTATATGGACAGTTTCCTGTCTTTGAGCCCCCGCGTGGAGATAATACTCAACATCGATTCGGATCATCTGGATTATTTCAGGGATATCAACCATATCGCGATGTCATTCGAAAAATTCGCTTCTTCCGTGCCTGCCAACGGTTTCGTCGTGGCCTTCGATTCCAATCCTTTCGTCAAGGCGGTAACATCCAAGCTGGACTGCAAGGTGGTTAACTTTGGATTTAACGAGGAGAGCGAGTATTATGCCGGAGATATCTGCTTCAACAATCAGGGTATGCCGCAATACACTCTCTACAAATACGGGGAAAGGCTCATAGATATACAGCTGGGAGTTCCCGGCGAACATAATATCGTAAACAGCCTCGCTGCCGCGGCCTCGTGCCTGGAGCTGGGAGTTATGCCTGATGTCGTAAAGGCGACTCTCGAAAACTTCAAGGGTACCCGCAGGCGCTTCGATGTTATAGGTAAGAGCGATAACGGGGTCTCCATAGTGGACGACTATGCCCACCATCCCACCGAGGTCAAGGCGACTCTCGCTGCCGCAAAGAAGCTCGATCATAAGAAGATATGGTGTCTCTTTCAGCCCCACACCTACACGAGGACAATTGCGCTTATGGATGAATTCGCCGCATCATTCGATGATGCGGATGTTGTGGTGCTCGCGGAGATTTATGCGGCAAGAGAAAATAATATCCATAAAATTTCTTCCAAGGCCCTCATGGAAAAAATTGTGGAGCGCAGTCCGGACAAGGATATCCATTTCTTTGCGGATTTCGATGAAATCGCGAGCTTTGTGCACGATAACGCGGGCTGCGGAGACCTTGTAATTACCATGGGGGCGGGCGATATATACAGAGTCGGCGAGCTAATCCTTGAAAAGTGCGAAAATAGGAATATAATCTACGAGATAGAGGTATTTGCATGCGTTGAATACCCTGATGTGTGACAGCTTAAGTGGAAAGGCTGGTGTGTGTATGCAGATCACAGATGTCCGCATTCGCAGGTTGGATAACGGCGGAAAGATGAAGGCCGTAGCCTCTGTCACCTTCGACAGCGAATTTGTCGTTCACGACATTAAGATTGTTGAGGGAGAGAGAGGTTACTTCGTTGCGATGCCGAACAAAAAGGTCGGCGATTCTTATAAGGATGTCGCTCATCCTTTGTGCGCTGAGACTCGCAGAAAGATTTCCGATGAAATTTTTTCCAGGTACATGGAAGTCGCTGGCCCTGTAGAAAGGACGGACCAAAAAAAGTAACAGGACACACTCGACAAAGGCGGCGCGATGCGCCGCCTCTGTCTTTTTTCCTTTAAAATCTTTAAACTTGCGCTTCTCGGTGATATACTTGAAAAGTCGATAAGATAATTCGGTGCATGCTGAAGAAAGGAATGGGAAATGAACAGCGGAGTATTTGCAGATTATAAATTATTTGCGGGCAACGGCAATCGCGAACTTGCCGAGGAGATAGCCGGCATCATGGGCAGAAGGCTGGGGGAATCGGAGGTTACCAAGTTCTCCGACGGCGAGGTTTCGGTGAGCCTCTACGAGACGGTTAGGGGCCTGGATGTATACATCATACAGCCCACCTGCCATCCCGTTAACGACAACCTGATGGAGCTGTGCATAATGATAGACGCGGCCAAGAGGGCTTCCGCAGGCAGAATCAACGCCGTAATTCCCTATTACGGATATGCGCGCCAGGATCGCAAGGCCAAGGCCAGGGATCCGATTACCGCAAAGCTGGTCGCCGACATACTCAGCGCCGCGGGCGCGGACAGGATCGTTACTATGGATCTTCACGCATCTCAGATACAAGGATATTTCGATATCCCGGTGGATCACCTTAAGGGCATGCCTATACTATCGAGATATTTTCGTCAAAAGCTGGAGGACGAAGTGGATAATCTCGTCATAGTCTCTCCCGACCACGGTTCGGTGTCGAGGGCGAGGAGCTTTGCTCATCCCTTCGAAGCGCCCATAGCCATAATAGATAAGCGCAGACCGAAGGCCAATGTTTCCGAGGTTATGAACATAATCGGAGATATCGAGGGCAAGGTCTGCATACTCACCGACGATATGGTCGATACCGCGGGCACCATCTGCAACGCTGCGGAGATTCTTATTAAGAGGGGCGCAAAGAAGGTCTACGCGGGTGCGACTCACGCTGTGCTTTCAGGCCCCGCCATAGAGCGCATCAACAACTCGATGATAGAGGAAATGGTGCTTCTCAACACCATACCGCTTCCCGAGGAGAAGAAGATAGATAAAATAAAGATTCTCTCCGTAGCGCCTCTCTTTGCGGAGGCCATAATAAGCATATTTACAAACGACTCCGTCAGCAGACTCTTCGGGGAAAGATAGCAAGGCATGTATCTTATCTGCGGACTTGGGAATCCCGGAAGGGAATATGAGCAAACCAGACATAATATGGGCTTTCTGACAATAGACCTGCTCTCGCAAAAGCTCGGGATAAAGGTCGGTAAGCTCAAGTTTCGTTCGCTTATAGGCGACGGGAGGATAGGCGCGCAGCGCGTAATCCTGATGAAGCCCCAGACCTACATGAACAGATCCGGCGAAGCGCTAAGAGAGATCGTCAGCTACTATGGGATAGAGCCTGAAAAACTTATCGTAATATATGACGATATAGATTTGGCCGTGGGCGAGCTTCGCATAAGAAAGAAGGGTAGCGCCGGAACCCACAACGGCATGAGGAGCATAATCTATCAGCTTCAATTCGACGATTTTCCGAGGATAAGGATAGGCACCGGCAAGAGCGATATCGTTCCGCTCGTCAGTTATGTTACGCAGAGACCGGACGAGAGTGAGATTCCTCCGCTGGCCGCGGCGATTGAAGATGCCGCTTCGGCATGCATAATGTGGGTCGAGGAAGGAATCGATGCCGCAATGCAGCGCTACAATCGTAAGCCCGAATCAAAAAATTCCGCCGAAAACCGGAAGCGCAAAGAATCCTCAAAGGAAGAAGCGATTTCTGAAGATGGGAAAGAGAATTAACATAGTGGGTTTGTCCGAAATTCGGACGGCTCCGTTGGCAGCAAAACTTGCAGAAGAAAAAGCCGGACAAGGTCTGATACTTACCACATCCGCAAAGCGCGCGAAAAGGATAGCTTCGGACCTTGCCTTTTTTAGTGATCTTCCCGTGCATATACTTCCGGATCTGGAGACCGCGCGCTTCATGTACGAGGCAAAATCGACCGCAGAGCTGGACAGCAGGGTCGCGGCCATGGCGGCTATGGGCGGAGAGGAATCCTGCATAGTCGTAGCTCCGGTTTTGGGCGCACTTAAGAAACTCCCTCCCCGCGAATTCTTCTTCGCCGATGCTATAGAGCTGGAAGTCGGCGGCTTCTGCGAGCGCGAGGAGCTGACGGAGGCTTTGCTGCGCATGGGTTACGAGCGCAGCTATTCTGCCGAAGCTCCGGGGCAGTTCGCCCTGCGCGGAGATATAGTGGATGTCTTCCCTCCTCAGAGCGGCGATCCCGTAAGAATCGAGCTCTTCGACACTGAGGTGGATTCGCTTCGCTCTTTCGACAGTCTAAGTCAGCGCTCGAACGCCACCCTGGAGCGCTTGCGGATATTGCCCGCGCAGGTGATGGTCAGAGACGATAAAATTTTCGCCGAGGGCCTTAAGGCCATAACTTCCGCATATTCGAGGACGATTGAAAAGGCCGGCAGCCGCGAGCAGCTCGAAAAGCTTCGAAAGAAGCGCGACTATCTTATTGACTGCATAGAGGAAGACATAAACAGGCAGTATCTGGAGGGATTCATCTCCTACTTCTACGAGAAGCCCGCCTTTATCTGGGAGTACGCCTCCCGCAATTCCTTCATCATCGTCGATGATCCCGCCCGCATAGAGGAAGTCCTTGATTTCTACGAGAAACAGCAGGCCGAGGATGCGAGGCAGATGCTCGAAAGATTTAGCGGGATTGCGGAGGATTTAGACTCCTACCCCGGAAGGCGGGATATCCTTAAGCTGCGCGAGATGAGCGAGCGCTGCGATATCTATTACTGCACTCCCTTTGCGCAGAATATCGAGATGGCCGGGAAGATGGACGAGAGGATAGAGCTGCAGGTCCGTCAGGCGCCGGTCTTCAACGGCCACATGGATGTTCTAAGCAGGGAGCTTGCGCGCTATGTCGATGACGGCTACAGGATTGTCATCGCCTGTTCGAGTGAGGAGAGGATTGCCAATCTCTCGGACTTCTTTGAGCGCGAAGATTTGGGGGGCCGGGTGGAACTTTGCTACGGGAGGCTCACGCAGGGGAGCGAATTTCCCGAAGAGAAGATTCTGTATCTCTCCGAATCCGATATATTTGTTCATATAAAGAGCGCGTCGAAGCAGCGGAAGAGCTCCAAGGCTAAGATAAGGGCCTTCACAGATATAAGGAAGGGCGATTATGTCGTGCACGAGGCTCACGGCGTCGGGCGTTTCGCCGGGGTCCAGATGCTCAGCGTGGACGGAAGCGAGAGGGATTATCTGAGGATAGAATATGCCGGAGAGGACCTTCTCTATGTCCCCGTCGATCAGATGGATAATATTCAGAAGTATGTGGGAAGTGAAGGTGCAACGCCCAGAATAAACAGACTCTCCGGGCTGGAGTGGCAGAAGACAAAGGCGCGGGCGAAGGCCGCCATCAAGGATATGGCAGAGGATCTCCTGAAGCTTTCGGCCGAGAGGGAGCTTAATCCCGGACATAGATTCGGGCCGGATTCCGCCTGGCAGAAGGAGTTCGAGGAAGCCTTCCCCTACGAGGAGACCGCGGACCAGCTGCGCTGCATCGAAGAGATTAAGGCGGACATGGAGTCGGATAAGGCGATGGACAGGCTGCTCTGCGGCGATGTGGGCTACGGGAAGACCGAGGTCGCGGCGAGGGCGATTTTCAAATGCCTCGAGGACGGCAAGCAGGCCGCGGTGCTGGTTCCTACGACGATTCTGGCAAACCAGCATTACAATACCTTCAGGGAGAGGTTTTCCAAATTTCCCTTCAATGTCGAGATGCTATCGCGCTTCAGGACGGATAAGCAGCAGCAGGAGATCGTAAAGAAGCTTGCAAGCGGAGAGATCGATCTTGTGGTCGGGACTCATCGCATGCTCAGCAAGGATGTAAAATTCAAGGACTTGGGCCTTCTGGTTATAGACGAGGAGCAGCGCTTCGGCGTCGAGCACAAGGAGAGGATAAAGAAGCTCAAGGCCAATACGGATGTGCTTACCCTGTCGGCGACTCCGATACCCAGGACCCTCCACATGTCCCTGATAGGGCTGCGCGATATGTCGATAATCGAGGAGCCTCCCGAAAACCGATACCCCGTGCAGACCTATGTGCTGGAACAGGACGATCTGTTAATTGCCGATGTAATAGAAAGGGAGCTCGGAAGGGGCGGTCAGATCTATGTCGTCAAGAACAGGGTCTCGGGAATAGAGCGCTCGGCCTCGCGCATAAGGCAGCTCGTCCCGGAGGCCAGGGTTGCGGTCGGGCACGGGCAGATGGGCGAAAGGGAGCTAGAGGATGTTATGCTGGGATTTGTGAAAGCCCGGAGCGATGTGCTTGTCTCGACGACGATAATAGAATCAGGTCTCGATATCCCTAATGTAAACACCATCGTAATTCTCGATGCGGACCGCTTCGGACTCGCACAGCTCTATCAGCTGCGCGGAAGGGTGGGGAGGTCGGATCGCATGGCTTATGCATATCTGGTATACAAAAAGGAAAAAAAGCTCTCCGAGTTGGCGGAAAAGAGGCTGCGCGCCATAAGGGAATTCACCGAGTTCGGTTCGGGTTTTAGGGTCGCCATGAGGGATCTGGAGCTTCGCGGAGCCGGGAATATCCTCGGTGCGGAACAGTCGGGTCACATGCTTTCGGTGGGATATGAACTCTACTGCAAACTCGTCGAGGAGGCGGTCGCGGAGCTCAAGGGGGAGCTTTCCGAGCAGGAACGAATACCCGAGACGGACGCGAGCATAGAGCTGGGGATTGCGGCCTATATTCCGCAGAGCTACATATCCGACGAGATTACCCGCCTTGCCATGTACAAGCGCATAGCTTCCATCAGATCCGAGGAAGATATGATGGAGATGAGCGACGAGCTGATAGACAGGTTTTCGGATATACCGCAGGCAACCTTAAATCTGATGGACATCGCCTATATTCACAATATGGCGAGTGGCTGCGGCGTCTCCAAACTCGCCCTTCAGCAGGGCAGGATAGTCCTGCAGTTTGAGGAGAGCAATTGTCTGGCTGCAGAGCTCCTTGTAAAACTCAGGGATGAGTATGGCTCGAGAATCTCATCCTTCGAAGGGGTAAAGCCCCGCATAGCCCTCTCGCTTGCGAAGCTCTCTCCTGCGAAAGAGTCTCAAAAATTACTCAATTATATGATAAATTGCGCATAAAGATGATACAATCGATAAATATGGAACAACAGAACGCAAAAAATAAATCTTTCCTTTCGGGGGCCGTCATACTCGGGGTCGCTGGCATCATCATAAAGTTGCTGGGCGCGGCTTTTCGCATCCCTCTTACGAATATCATCGGGGACGACGGGATGGGTTACTACCAGACAGCCTATCCGATATACAACCTCTTTCTTACATTGGCAATAGCCGGAATACCTACGGCCATCGCCAGAATGGTTGCGGAGAGAGTTGCGCTGGATAAGAGCCGCGAGGCTCACAGGGTTTTTCGCGTCTCCTTCGGACTTCTCTTTGTTACGGGGGTCGTAACGAGCTCCATACTCTTCTTCGGAGCGGGAGTCATAACTAGGGCTATAAAGGAGCCCGATGCGGTATATTGCATGATGGCGATTGCGCCCGCCCTCTTTTTATGCCCGCTTATGTCGTCATTTAGGGGCTATTTTCAGGGTCTTCAGAACATGAACCCCACCGCGGTCTCTCAGATTGTGGAGCAATCCTTCAGGGTGGCGGTCGGGCTGAGCCTTGCGGTGCTGCTGCTTCCGCAGGGAACCGCGAAGGCGGCTGCGGGGGCTTCGTTCGGGGCGACGGCGGGAGCCCTTTTCGGATTCATCGCGATATTCATAATCTACCTTCGCAAGAGGAAGAAAATCTTTGCGACATTCTCAGATCAAGTTGAGCATCGGGAGGAATCCGCGGCGAGCATACTCAGAGATATACTGATAATAGCCGTGCCGATAACCATAGGCTCGGCGGTGCTCCCGATAATAAACTCGATAGATACGGCCCTGGTAAAGTCCAGGCTCATAGATATAGGATACAGTTCCGACGCGGCAAGGGGGCTCTACGGGCAGCTTACGGGCATGTCGGCTCCGCTGCTGAATTTACCGCAGGTGATTCTTCAGGGTGTGTCGATGAGCCTCGTTCCCGTAATAGCTTCGGCCAAGAAGAGGAACCAGATCGGATTTATGCACAGCAATATAAATCTCGCCATGCGCTACGCCTCGCTGATAAGCATACCCTGCGCGGTGGGCATGAGCGTGCTTGCGGAACCCATAATGCTGCTCTTTTATCCGTTTCAGAAGGAAGCTGCCGTATCCGCGGCAGGAAGCTTGCAGATACTGGCTTACGGGATTATATTCCTGGGTCTGACCCATGCCCTTACCGGGATATTGCAGGGGATAGGAAAGCAGATGCTGCCGGTCAGGAATCTGGCCATAGGAGCTCTTGCGAAGACGCTGGTGACTTACACGCTCACGGGAATTCCCTCGCTCAACATAAAGGGTGCGGCTATAGGCACGGTTACAGCCTATCTCGTTTCGGCACTGCTGGATTTTATATCTATGAGGAAGCATACCGGCACCGCCGTCGAGTACAGGAAGGCCTTTATAATGCCGGCGATTTCGTCCGCCGTCATGGGTGCGGTGGTCGTAATCTCGCACAGGGTTCTGAGGGGCGGCTTCGGCAACGCCATGTCGACTATGGTATCCATAATCATCGGCGTTGCGGTTTACGGATTTATGATATTTGTTACAAAGGCCGTCACGATAGATGAGCTCAGAAAGATTCCCAAGATAGGTAGGATGCTCGGAAAGCTTATGGATAAGGCGGCGAGGCTGATTCGAAAATAGTTTGGAGTTTAATATGCACGAAGAATTATATAAGAAATCGCAGAGCAAGGAGGAGGCCTTCTCCAGGTTTTGTGCCGTGGTCGAAGCACTCAGATCCGATAAGGGATGCCCTTGGGACAGGGCTCAGACTCACGAGAGTCTCCGCCGATGGATGATAGAAGAGGCGTACGAGCTCGTGGAAGCCATCAATCGTAAAGATCGGGAGAATATCATCGAGGAGCTGGGCGATGTGCTCCTGCAGGTCCTGATGCATTCGCAGATAGGCGATGAAATAGGGGATTTTTCCATAATGGATGTGCTGGAATTCGGATCCGAGAAGATGTTGCGCAGACATCCTCATGTATTCGCTGTAAATGTTGAAAATTGTGCTGATAACGAGACTTTAAGCGTTGACAATGTATTGGAGTTGTGGGAAAATGTAAAAAGTAAAGAAAAGGCCGAAAGCTCCATAACTTCAAGCATGGAGGCGATTCCCGCCCAATTGCCCGGCCTCCTTAAGAGCGAAAAGATTCAGAGGAAGGCTGCGAAGGTGGGATTCGACTGGCCCGATATGTCCGGAGCCTTCGACAAGCTCGAAGAAGAGTTGGAAGAACTCAAGCTTGCCGTGAAGGAGGAAGATAGCGGGCATATTAAAGAGGAATTGGGCGATCTTCTCTTCGCTGTCACAAATGTCGCCAGATTTTTGGACATCGATCCCGAGGAGGCGCTCAACGGCACATCTTCAAAGTTCATCGACCGCTTCGATTATGTCGAGCGCAAAGCCGCCCGCTCGGGTCGCAGGCTCGAGGATATGAGTCTGGCGGAAATGGATGAGCTCTGGGAGCAGGCCAAGAAGAAAGAGCAACTTAATTCTATCGAAGTCAGGAGGAAAAAATGAACAAATCTCAGTTAGTCGAAGCGATAGCAAAGGAAACAAATCTCACCAAGAAGGATACTGAAGCGACCATAAACGCATTCATCAAGGTCGTACAGAAGGAGCTCGGCAAGAAGGACGGCAAGGTCCAGCTGATCGGATTCGGAACTTTCGAGACCAGAAAGAGAAAGGCCAGAATCGGTCGCAATCCTCAGAAGCCCGGCGAGACCGTCAAGATTCCGGCATCCACAGCCCCGGTATTCAAGGCAGGCAAGGCCTTCAAGGAAGCTGTCAACAAGTAGTATATCTTTATCTGTAAAAGGATATGTAGGGACAACTAAGCTTGTCCCTATTTTATTTGTGCGGCATATTATAAACGGTATGCTATAATACAATGATGAGAATAGACAAGTACTTAAAAATTTCAAGACTGATTAAGCGGCGCAGCGTCGCCCGCGATGCGGCCCAGGACGAGAGGATATTCCTCAACGGCAAGGCGGCCAAGCCTTCGGCGAGGGTAAAGCCCGGAGACGAAATACTCATACGCTTCGGGAATTCCTCCATGAGGGTGAAGGTGCTCTCGACGCCCGAGCATGTCTTCAAGGACGGCGCCTGCGAGCTTTACGAGGTTATTCCCGATTGATGTCAGCTACGGATAACAAATTTGTATTGAAGGCTCCCTTTTCCATGACGGGAGATCAGCCCGAGGCTGTCAGGAGACTGGTCGAGGGTCTTAATAGCGGCAAAAAACACCAGACCCTGCTCGGGGTAACGGGTTCCGGCAAGACCTTCACCATAGCCAATGTAATCGAGCAGGTTCAAAGACCGACCCTGGTGATTTCTCACAATAAGACTCTGGCTGCTCAGCTCTGCGGCGAGTTTAAGGAATTTTTCCCGGACAATGCCGTGGAGTATTTCGTGTCTTATTACGACTATTATCAGCCGGAGGCTTACCTGCCTTCCACCGATACCTACATCGAAAAGGATTCAGACACAAACGAGGAGATAGACAGGCTTCGCTATTCCGCGACGGCCGCCCTTGCCGAGAGGCGGGATGTAATAATAGTCGCTTCGGTTTCCTGCATTTACGGACTGGGAAGTCCCTTCGATTACAAGAACCAGATGCTTTCGCTTAGGCCCGGCCAGATTCGCAGCCGGCAGGATATCCTGCGCAAGCTCACGGATATACAATATACGAGAAATGATCTCGGCTTTGAGCGCGGAACTTTCCGCGTCCGCGGAGATATAATAGACATCATCCCGGCGGGAAGTGAATCCGCCGTGCGCATAGAGCTCTTCGGAGACGAGGTGGAATCCATAAAGGAGATGAACCCCCTTACGGGAGAAATCACCGCAATAAGAAACCATGTCGCGATATTTCCCGCGTCTCACTACGCCACATCCAAGGAGAATATGGACAGAGCCCTCGGCACCATAGAGGAGGAGCTCGAGGAGAGGCTCGTGTGGTTCAAAGACAGAGGTAAATTGCTGGAGGCTCAGCGCCTTGAGCAGCGCACGCGCTACGATCTGGAGATGATGCGCGAGATCGGTTCCTGTAAGGGCATCGAAAATTACTCGCGCCATATCGTCGGCAATCCTCCAGGGGCGAAGCCCTTTACCCTGGTGGACTATTTCCCCGAGGACTTCCTTGTAATAATCGACGAGAGCCATGTAATGCTGCCGCAGCTGCGGGCGATGGCTCACGGCGATCGCTCCCGCAAGACCTCGCTCGTGGAGTACGGATTCCGTTTGCCCTCGGCCCTCGACAACAGGCCGCTGCGCTTCGAAGAGTTCAACGGGATGATAAATCAGGCGATATATATCTCGGCGACCCCGGCAGAATACGAGAGGGAGGTTTCGGGCGGCATATCCGCGGAACAGGTTATACGGCCGACAGGCCTTCTGGATCCGCCCATAAGCATACATCCCACTGAGCATCAGATAGACCATCTGATAGCTGAAATCAATAGGGAAGTGGACAAGGGCTACAGGGTGCTGGTTACGACTCTGACGAAGAAGATGGCCGAAAGTCTTACGGATTACCTCGCAAAGGCGGGGCTCCGGGTCCGGTATATGCATTCCGAAGTGGATACTCTGGAGAGAAACGAGATACTAAGAGACCTGCGCCTCGGTGTCTTCGACACTCTAGTGGGGATAAATCTTCTGCGCGAAGGTCTGGATTTGCCCGAAGTATCGCTGGTCGCGGTATTGGACGCGGATAAGCAGGGATTTTTGAGGACGGAGACTTCTTTGATACAGACGATAGGAAGAGCCTCGCGAAATGCCGACGGCAGGGTTATAATGTACGCGGACAGCGTGAGCCCGGCCATGCGGGCGGCGATGAACGAGACCGATCGCAGGCGCGGCATTCAGACGGCATACAACGAGAAACACGGCATAACACCTACTACCATTAAGAAGGCTGTTCGGGATATAATAGAAGTTACGAGGAAGCTCGAGGAAGAATTGGACAGCTACGAAGGCAAGAGCCTGCTCGAGCTGACGAGACAGGAGCTTGCGGACTACGAGAAGCTTCTGCAAAAGGAGATGAAGGCCGCCGCGCAGGAGCTGCGCTTTGAGCGCGCTGCTCTGCTGCGAGACAGGCTTATAGAGATAAGAGCGTACAACAACAGATAGATTTGTTTAGTTTTTGGAGAATATGCAAAAGGATTTAATTATAAGGGGCGCAAGAGCCCATAATTTAAAAAACATAAATTTAACCATACCGAGAGATAAATTCGTCGTGCTGACCGGAATTTCGGGTTCCGGCAAATCTTCGCTGGCATTCGACACCATCTATGCGGAGGGTCAGAGGCGCTATGTGGAGAGCCTTTCCGCCTATGCGAGGCAGTTTTTGGGGCAGCTGGACAAGCCCGATGTCGATTCCATAGAGGGGCTTTCGCCGGCTATTTCGATAGACCAGAAGAGCACCAGCAAAAATCCCCGCTCGACCGTCGGTACGGTTACGGAGATTTACGATTATCTGAGGTTGCTCTATGCGCGAATAGGAATACCTCATTGTCCTATCTGCGGCAGGGAGATAAGCAGTCAGAGCGTCGATCGTATAGTCGACGGCATGATGGCCTTCGGAGAGGGGGCAAGGCTCACGATTCTGGCACCCGTCGTGCGGGAAAAGAAGGGCATGCACGAAAAGGTCCTCGACAGGATAAGGCGCGAGGGTTTTCTCCGAGTCCGCGTGGACGGGGAGATGAAGAATCTCGAAGAGGACGAAATAAGGCTGGAAAAGAATTTTAAACACAGCATAGATATAGTCGTCGATCGCATAGTGGTGAGGGAGGGCCAGGAAGGCCGGATTGCCGAATCGGTGGAGCTCGCCGTGGAACACGGGGGAGGGCTCGTAGGCGCAATAGTGCAGACGAAGAATGCGGAAGAGCAGGCTAAGGGCAAGACGGAGGAGCATCTGTTTTCCACGCTGCTCGCCTGCCCGGAGCACGGAGTATCCGTCGGCGAGCTGGAGCCGCGCAGCTTCTCCTTCAACTCGCCTTTCGGAGCCTGCCCCAAGTGCAACGGTCTTGGCTATATACCCTATGTGGACCCGGATCTCGTGGTTGAAAATCCGGAACTTACGATAGCTCAGGGTGCGCTGAAGAATGCCTTTGCCATGATAGAATTTCCGGGCGTATATAAGGCGATAATAGCCCAGCTCTGCAGGGATCACGGTTTTAGCGAGAATGTGCCCTACAAGGATTTGTCCGAAAAGCTGAAGGACGAAATCTGGAACGGAACGAGAGGCAGGAAGATAAAATACGACTATAAGCGTTGGGACGGAACCATATCGCATAGATCGGACCACCTGAACGGACTTTCGCACAACATTCAGAATCGTCTGGGATATACGCAGACCGAGAGCATAAGGCAGCGGATAGAGAGCTTTATGACCGTCGATATATGCGAGGAGTGCGAAGGAAAGAGGCTAAAACCGGAAATCCTCGCCGTCACGGTGGGCGGAATCAATATAATCGAGTACACGGAGATGTCGGTGCGCTCCGCCCTTGAGTTTACGGAATCCCTCGAAAGCGTGCTGACGGAAAAGGAGATGGCAATAGCGCGGCTGATACTCAAGGAGATTCGCGCGCGGCTGTCCTTCCTGATAGAAGTCGGTTTGGATTATCTGACCCTTGCGAGGGCTTCTGCGACGCTCTCGGGGGGAGAATCCCAGAGGATAAGGCTCGCAACCCAGATAGGCTCGTCTCTGGTTGGAGTTATGTATATACTCGACGAGCCGAGCATAGGTCTTCACCAGAAGGATAATGCAAGGCTTCTGGCCGCGCTCAGGAGTCTCACCGATATGGGCAATACCCTGATAGTCGTCGAGCACGATCAGGAGACCATGGAGGCGGCGGATATCATCGTCGATATAGGGCCCGGTGCGGGAGCCGCGGGCGGATATCTCGTCGCGCAGGGGACCCTGGAGGATATAAAGAACTGCGAGGAGTCCGTCACCGGACAATTCCTCAGCGGGAAGAGGAAGATCTCCGTACCCGAGAAAAGGCGCGAGGGCAGCGGTAAAAATATAACAATAAAGGCTGCCGCGGCTAACAACCTGAAGGCCATCGATGTGGAGATACCTCTCGGCAAATTCGTCTGCGTTACGGGCGTTTCGGGAAGCGGCAAATCCAGCCTTGTAAATGATGTGCTCTACAGGGCGCTGGCGGAAAAATTTTATCGATCCAAGGAGAAGCCCGGAAAACATGCCGGACTTGAAGGAGTCGAGAACATAGACAAGGTCATAAATATAGACCAGTCGCCCATAGGAAGGACCCCGAGATCCAATCCTGCGACTTACACGGGAGTGTTCACGCCGATACGCTCGCTCTTTGCGCAAACTAAGGAAGCGAAGATGCGGGGCTATAAACCCGGACGCTTCTCCTTCAATGTAAAGGGAGGGCGCTGCGAGGCCTGCAAGGGAGACGGAATAATAAAGATAGAGATGAACTTCCTGCCCGATGTCTATGTGCCCTGCGAGGTATGTCACGGGAAGCGATACAACAGGGAGACGCTGGAGGTCGAGTACAAGGGCAGGAACATATACGAAGTGCTGGATATGAGCGTAGACGAGGCCCTGGATTTCTTTAAGCATATACCGGGCATAGATCGCTACATATCCACCCTGAGCGATGTGGGTCTGGGTTACATAAAGCTCGGGCAGCCTTCGACTCAGCTTTCGGGCGGAGAGGCTCAGAGGATAAAGCTTGCGATGGAGCTGTCGAAGCGCGCTACCGGGAGCACCCTCTACATCCTCGATGAACCCACCACGGGACTTCACTTCGCGGATGTGGAAAAGCTGGTAGATGTGCTGCAAAAGCTCGTCGATGCCGGGAACAGCGTCGTAGTTATAGAGCATAATCTCGATGTCGTAAAGACGGCGGATTACATAATAGATCTAGGTCCGGACGGAGGGGAAAGGGGCGGCGAACTCGTCGCCTGCGGAACTCCCGAGGAGATTGCGATGAACGAAAAATCCTACACCGGCCGATATTTGAAACAGATGTTATAGGAGGAAATATGGAAAAAAGAAATTTGACCATGCTCACGGACTTCTACGAACTCAGCATGGCGAACGGTTACTTTCTCGAGGGCTTAGGAGATAAGATCGTCTACTTCGATTTCTTCTACCGCAGAATTCCCGAGGGCGGAGGCTATGTTATAAGCGCGGGGCTCGAGTCTTTCATCGAGTATATAAACGACCTCAAGTTTACGGAGGAAGATCTGGATTTCCTCCGAAAGAAGGGCCTGGATGAAAAGTTCCTGGACTATCTGCGGAACTTCCGCTTCGAATGCGATGTCTGGGCAGTTCCCGAGGGGACTCCCGTCTTTCCCGCCGCGCCCATGATGACTGTAAGGGGGCCCGCCATCCAGGCGCAGCTCATAGAGACTATGGCATTGCTTCTTATATCGCACCAGAGTCTGATTGCGACAAAGGCTTCCAGAATCGTAAAGGCCGCCAAGGGCAGAGCGGTAATGGAGTTCGGCGCCAGGAGGGCTCACGGCGCGGACGCCGCGATACTCGGCGCCAGATCCGCCTACATAGGAGGCTGCGTGGGGAGTTCGTGCGCGATATGCGAGCCTGAGTACGGCATACCGGCGCTCGGCACTATGGCTCATTCCTGGGTGCAGGTCTTCGACAGCGAGTACGAGGCATTTTATAGTTACGCCAAGCACTATCCGGACAACTGCTCCTTGCTGGTCGACACCTACGATGTGCTGCGCAGCGGTGTTCCCAATGCGATAAAGATATTCGACGAGTTTAAGCCGAGGAACAAGAGCATCAGGATAGACTCGGGAGATATCGCCTACCTGACCAAGCATGCGAGGCAGATGTTGGACGCGGCGGGGCATTCCGACGCGAAGATAGTCATCTCCAATTCGCTCGACGAGCACATAATATCCGATGTAATAAGGCAGGGAGCCTGCGTTGACAGTTTCGGAGTGGGCGAAAGGCTCATAACTTCCAGAGCGGCGCCGGTGCTCGGAGGAGTCTATAAACTCTGCGCGGTCGAGGATGAAGACGGCAAGGTTCTTCCGAGGATAAAGGTCTCGGAGAATGTGGAGAAGGTGACAAATCCCGGCTATAAGAAAGTCTACAGGCTCTACGAGAAGGATGGCGGACACGCTTTTGCGGATGTTATAACTCTTGCGGACGAGCCGGCTCCGACGCCCGGGAATTACACTGTGATAGACCCTCTGTCCACGAAGCTCAAGAAGCATCTCGACAGCGATTTCGATGTGGAGGAGCTGCTGGTCCCCATCTTCGAGGGTGGAAAGCAGGTCTACACATCTCCGTCGGTCGATGAGATAAGATCCTTCTGCAGGGAGAAGAAGGAAAATCTCTGGGAGGAGGTTCTGCGTTTCGAGAATCCGCACAGATATTATGTCGACCTGTCTCCTAAGCTCTGGGAGCTGCGGACGAGCATGTTGCAGGATGCTCACGAAAGATAGGAGGAGGAATTTGAAGGTGCATACATTCAACAGCACGGACGGGATAAGCACCGTCAAATATCGAATTTGGGAGGCGGCGGGAGAAGCGAAGGCCATCCTTCAGATAATACACGGGATGAGCGAGCACATAGGCAGGTACGATGCCTTTGCGAGCTGGCTGGCCGATAATGGGGTAACGGTGGTGGGAGATGACCATATAGGCCACGGAATGAGCAGCGACCCGGAGGATTACGGCTATTTTGGGGAAAAGGACGGACACAAGAGGCTCGTGGACGACGAGGAGGAACTTCGTCTGATAATCAGGGCGAAATATCCAGATGTTCCGTACTTTATGCTGGGTCACAGCATGGGTTCCTTTATGCTGAGGGCCTGGCTGGCATTTTACGGCGCTAAGTCCGACATAGCCGGCGCTGTAATAATGGGTACCTGCGGTCCGAACAAGCTTCTGTCTGCCGGCATTCTACTGACTAAAATCCTGAAACTCGTAAAGGGAGGAAGAGCGAAAAGCAAGCTGCTCGACGATTTGACGCTCGGACCCTATAGAAAGCCCTTTACGGACGAAGCGAGTCGAAATGCCTGGCTTTCGACCGTCCCCAAGGTTTCAGCCGATTACGACGCGGATCCTATGTCGGGATTTCCCTTCACCGTGGCGGGCTATGCGGATCTTTTCGCTCTCATCGATTTTGTAACTTCGGAGGCCTGGTACGGAATGGTTCCTAAGGACATAGATTTGTTGGTATGCTCCGGGAAAGAGGATCCTGTCGGAGATTTCGGCAAGGGGCCGGAGCTTACGGCCGAAAAGCTCAGGGATGCGGGTTGCTCCGTCGAATTGAAGCTATACGACGGCATGCGTCACGAGGTGCTCGGCGAGGCAAACAAGGATGATGTATGGAAGGATATGCTGGATTTCCTCAAGTCGCATTCGGGAAGTGAAGCAGAATGGTAAACATAGGGAATTCCTGGGATGCTCTGCTCGCTGAGGAATTCAATAAGGATTATTACCTTAATTTGCGGGAGTTTCTTAAGAGGGAGTATTCGAGTCGGGTGATTTACCCCGACATGTACGATATCTTTAATGCCTTTAAGTATACAGCTTATGAGGATGTGAAGGTCGTTATAATAGGGCAGGATCCCTATCATCAACCCGGGCAGGCTCACGGCATGTGCTTTTCGGTGAAGCCCGGCGTTCCCGCGCCGCCGTCCCTTCAGAATATTTTTAAAGAGCTTTCCGCGGAATATCCCGGCTATCGCATGCCGGAGGACGGATATCTCGTGCGCTGGGCCGAGCAGGGCGTCCTGCTGCTCAACGCCGTCTTGACTGTGCGGGCGAACAATCCCAATTCACACAAGGGAAGAGGATGGGAGCAATTGACGGATAGGGCGATAGAACTCCTTGACGAACGCGAGAAGGCTGTTGTATTCTTATTGTGGGGAGCCAATGCGAGAGCTAAGGCCTCCCTGGTGACAAATCCGCGTCATCTCGTGCTGCAGTCGGCTCATCCCAGCCCGCTGTCCGCACACAGAGGTTTCTTCGGTTGCGGTCACTTTATGAAGACAAATGTTTTTTTAGAGGAAATGGGCCATGCTCCGATAGTATGGTAGGAGGGAATTATGACATTTGCAATTATTGCCGGTGTAGTCGTCCTCATCGCACTCTATGTGTTGAGCTTCTACAATGGAACTATTAAAATGCGCAATCAGGTCGAGGAAGCCTTTTCGACCATGGATGTGTATCTTAAACAGAGATACGATTTGATTCCGAACTTCGTCAACACTGTAAAGGGTTATGCCGCTCACGAGCAGCAGACTCTGGTTCAGTTGACCGAGGCCAGAACGAGGGCCATGGGTGCGACGACAGCCGAGGAAAAGATAGAGGGAGAGAAGGTATTCCAGTCCGCCCTGTCCAGATTGATGGCGGTTGTAGAGAATTACCCCGACCTCAAGGCTAACCAGAATTTCCTTCAGCTTCAGGAAGAGCTGGTGGCTCAGGAGAGCAATATAGCTAATTCGAGAAAGTACTACAATGCTGTCGTAAGGGAATTCAACATCAAGATCGAGCAGTTCCCCGGATCACTGCTTGCAGGTATATTCGGATTTACGAGGCAACCTCTGTACGAGATTCCCGATGTCGCTCAGAGGGAGAATGTAACAGTACAGTTCTAATGGTAGCTATGATGAGAAACACAAAATTCAGGCACACTTTGCTGTGCCTTTTGTGCATTGTAACAGTATTATCCTCCGTTGCCTTAGCGTCCGCTATAAGTTACACGACGGATTCCTACGATGTGGAGATAACGGTGTCGGAGGATTCTTCCATGCACATAGTTGAGACCATAGATGTCAACTTCGAAAGCCCCACTCACGGCATCTTCCGAACCATTTACAAGAGCAGGGAAGTTTATTTTGAGGATGAAGACGGATTCCAAATATCCGAGATGGTCTATCAATTAAAGAATTTCAAGTGCGAAGGAGTCGAGATAAAGGTTGATAATAGCGACAGCGACTATGTTGAGCTTCGCATGGGCTCCGCCGATATTGAAATAACGGGTCCGATGACCTATAAGATCTCATACGATGTAATAATGTATGTCGACGATCTGGAAAATGCGGACCACTTCTACTGGAACCTGGCGCCTTCCTACTGGCAGAACGAGATACAGCAGTTCACATTCAAGGTTAATATGCCTAAACCCTTCAATCAAGAGAAGGTGGGAATTTATGCCGGCAGCCTCGGAAGTGCCGACACATCCATTGTGGAGTGGAGGGTCGACGGAAATACTCTCAATGGCCGAGTTACGGAACCTCTCCCTTCGTTCACGGGCGTGACTGCCCGAATAAGGCTCCCCGAGGGATACTGGGTAGGAGTTAAGGACGATTCCTATAAGGTTATGATAGCCGTGGGTGTTCAGGTTCTTATTACCGCACTCGTCGTGCTGCTGTTCTTTAAGCGCGGCAAGGACGATAAGATAATCAAGACCGTGGAATTCTATCCTCCGGACGATATGCCTCCCGTGGAGCTGGGCTATTTCTACGACGGTAAGGTAGATAACGAAGACATGACCGGGATGATACTCTGGTACGCCCAGAACGGATACCTTAAAATCGTTCAGACCGGAGAAAAGAGCGGGCTGTTCAGGAAGACGAAGCCCATCCTCGAATTGCACAAGATAAAGCCCCTTCCAAAGGATGCTCCGGCCTACTCCTGGGCGCTGTTCAATGCGATTTTCGATGGCAGAACGGTTCTGAAGATGGAGGACATACCGGAAGGTTTCGGGGACGATTATCTCGAGGCAAAGGATATGGTCAAGCTGTATTTCAAGGACAACAATCAGCATATAACCGACCCCTCCAGCCTCAAGGCCAGAGGGCCCGCGCTTTTGATGGCGATGGCAATCTTCGCGGTTATGATGATAGCGGAGGCATTTTTCAATGTTTCGAGCACGGCACTGGTCCCCCTGGTCGGATCTACAATAATCTGCGAGATAATCTGCTTCCTGTGCATAGTATTTATGCCCAAGCCTTCGAAGTTCCGCACTCAGCTTTTGGGTCGCATACTCGGGTTTAAGGATTTTATAGAGTATGCGGAGGTCGACCGCATAAACATGTTGGTGGAGGAGGATCCCGAATACTTTTACAACATCCTGCCCTATGCCTATATATTCGGGCTCACCGATAAGTGGATTAAAAACTTCGATAAGCTCGCCCTCCAGCCTCCCAGCTGGTATGAAGGCGGGGGCGCCTTTGACAGCTTTACGCCTTTCTATATGGCGATGGCCTTCGACGATTCCATAAATTCTTCGCTGATAAGCGCATTGCCCACGCCCAGCAGCTCAAGTTTTTCGGGTGGCGGCAGTGACTTCTCCGGCGGCGGCGGAGGCGGCGGCTTCTCCGGCGGCGGAGGAGGCGGCGGCGGTGGAGGTGCCTGGTAGAACGATGAGGCTCGCCGATATTTACGGCGGCTGACAGCATATGAAACTATTAAAAGAGAGAATTTTAAGGGACGGTGCCCTCGCTTCGGAAGGAGTGCTGAGGGTGGATTCTTTCATAAACTTTCAAGTCGATGTCGAACTCACGGACCTCATGGGGCGTGAGTTCGCGCGCATTTTTGCGGGGAGCGGAGCAACGAAAGTACTTACGATAGAGGCTTCGGGGATTCCCGCGGCATACGCGACTGCCGTCCATATGGGCAATCTTCCTCTAATCTTTGCAAAGAAGGCGAGGCCTTCGACGGCGAGCGGGGATGATTATTGCGCGGAGCTGCGCTCATTTACGAAAGGCAATGTGAGTATAATCAGAGTGCCCAAGAAGTATTTGAGCCCCTCCGACAGGGTGCTCATAATAGATGATTTCCTCGCTACGGGCTCCGCATCTTTGGGACTGTTAGAACTGCTGAATCTTGCGCGCGCAAGTTGCGTGGGGGTCGGGGCTCTTATCGAAAAGGAGTTTCAGGGCGGCAGGGCTAAACTGGAGGAGCGCGGAGTTAAAGTCGAGTCGCTTGCGAGAATTAAATCGATTAAGGAAGGCAGGATAGAGTTCGCGGAAGAAGATTGATATGAAGAAATCTCTGAGGATATGCATAATAACACATACACTTACGGAAAATCCGAACAGGGATTACTCGCTCGGAAGTTTTGCCGAACTCTTCGGCTGCGCAAAATCCAGCGTAAGCGAGGATATAAAACTCGTCAGAGAGGCCATAGAGGCCGCAGGGCTGGGCTATCTCGAGACTACATCCGGTTCGCGCGGCGGGGTGCGTTTTGTACCGTATCTCTCGGCGGAGAATGTAGCTGAGGTTCTGCATGAGCTCAAGGCCGCATTCGAGGAGCCTTCCAGGATGCTCGGGAGCGGTTTTTTGTATACTTCGGATATAATGTTCAATCCATCATTGATAAAAGGTGCCGCGCGCATCTTCGCCAAGCGCTTTGCGAGCTGCGAGGCGGAGCTCGTTGTGACGGTAGAGACCAAGGGTATAGGCGTGGCACTTCTTACAGCCGACCTCCTTAACCTGCCCCTCGCCGTGATAAGGCGCGAAAGCAAGGTATCCGAGGGCTCGAGTATAAGCATCAATTACTTCAGCGGCTCGGCCGACCGCATACAGCAGATGAGCATTTCCAAGAAGGGGATACCGCCAGGCAGCAAGGTTCTCATAATTGACGACTTTATGAGGGGCGGCGGGAGCATAATAGGGATAAATAATATGCTCAAGGAATTCGATGCCCGCAGCGTAGGCACAGGCGTGGTAGTTGTGGCCGGCGGGGTTGAGCATAAAAAAGTGAGCGATTTTGTACCGCTGCTGGTGCTTCACGAGGATGAGGACGGAGGGCATCGCTTCGAGATTAACGAGAATCTGCTTAGCTATTGAAGCGATGAAAAATTGTTGATGACGCGCTCGCGCATCAACTGAACAATTAAATGATATTTTGATGTGAATGTTCAGTTAATTCCGAACATTCATTTTTTATTTTTACAAAATCCTCACAATATGGACCCATTTTTCTTTACTTCTTCGAGTTTCATCATATAATTTATGTATGCTGTAAGAGCATGCAGTTAAATTTAAAAGACTTATGCGAGGTGCAAAATTATGAAAAAATTTCTATCGATTCTATTGGTTCTTACATTCGTATTTACCCTTGCGGCCTGCGGCGGCGATACCGGCAACGGAAAGTCCGACACCCACAAGGTGGGCATGGTCTGCATAGGAGACGACAATATGGCCTACGACAGAAACTTCTACATGGCGGCGGACGCCGCTAAGGAAGCTCTGGCGGCTAAGGGCATCAACATCGAATGGATCTATACATATAACCATCCGGCGGGCGATCCGGTTGCGGTCGACTGCCAGGAGCTGGCCGACCAGGGCTGCATTGCGGTGTTCTGCAACTCCTACGGACAGGAGGATGCGATGCTCACCGTAGCCGGCGACTATCCCGATGTGGTATTCGCCGCTCTCACAAACGAGGGTTCCTCCAGGGATAATCTCGACAACACCGTAAACGCCTTCCCCAATGTCTTCGAGGGGCGCTATCTTACGGGTGTCGCCATCGGTGCGAAACTCAACGAGATGATCGATAGCGGTATAATCTCCAAGGACGAAGCCGTCATAGGTTATGTCGGCGCATACACCTTCGCGGAGGTTATCTCCGGATATACCGCGCTGTATCTCGGCGCCAGAAGCGTTTGCCCCTCCGCGACCATGATGGTCGAATTCATCGGTTCCTGGGGCGATCCTACGATGGAGGCGAATGTTGCGCAGGACCTCATCGATAAGGGCGCGGTCATAATTTCACAGCACTCCGACTCGACGACTCCGGCAACCACCGCACAGAGCAACGGTCTCTTTCACGCGGGATACAATATCGACATGAGCGATGTTGCGCCCAAGGCGTCCATAATTTCTCCCAGAATCGACTGGACGAACTACTTCGTCTATGTAATAGAGACAGTGGTCAAGGGAGGCAAGGTCGACCAGGACTACACGGGCCGAGGCCTTAAGGAGGGCGATGTAAAGCTTACCGAGCTGAACACCGCAATCGCTGCAGCGGACACTCAGGAAGCCATAGATGCGGCTGCCGAGAAGATAATGAACGGCAAGCTTCAGGTCTTCGACACCTCCACATTCACCGTCGGAGGCAAGACCCCGACCGAGGGCCTCGTCGATATGACCGGAGACTTCGTAGGCGATCCCGAATACAATGCGATATTCGATGGGTATTACCATGAATCTTACTTTAAATCTGCCCCCGCATTCGATCTAAGAATAGACGGAATCACTCTTCTAAATGAGGCATACTGATTCCTTACCCGCAAGTTTTTTAAAAAAAGAGAGCGGCTTTATAAGCCGCCCTCTTTAGATTTTGGAGCACAGATAGTATAATATTTTCATGGCACATGCAGTAGAACTTAAAAATATAACGAAACGCTTCGGAAGCGTTCTGGCCAGCGACAATGTCGATCTCTATGTGGACAGCGGAGTAATAATGTCTCTGCTCGGAGAGAACGGTTCCGGAAAGACTACGCTTATGAATATGCTCGCCGGAATCTATTCTCCCGACGAGGGGAGTATATTTGTAAATGGCGAAGAGGTCATCATCAGGTCTCCCAAGGATGCCTACGCTTACGGCATAGGCATGATTCACCAGCATTACAAGCTGATCGATGTATTCACGGCGGCCGAAAATGTTGCGCTGGGAATGGAGGGCGGCAAGTACGACCTCAGGGAAGTGGCGGATTCCGTCAGGGAAATCTGCGAAAAATACGGCTTCGGAATAGACCCCGAGAAGAAGATTTACGAGATGTCCGTATCCGAAAAGCAGACGGTCGAGATTATTAAAGTCCTGTATCGGGGGGCGAATATTCTTATACTCGATGAGCCCACCGCCGTCCTTACCCCTCAGGAGACCTCAAGGCTCTTCGAGATTTTGAGAGCTATGAAGGAGGACGGTAAAGCTATCATCCTTATAACCCACAAACTCAACGAGGTGATGGAGATTTCCGATGTGGTGGCGGTGCTCAGAAGCGGACGCCACATTAAGACCGTCAGGACCTCCGAGACCACCCCCAAGGAGCTCACCGAGATGATGGTCGGCAGGCCCGTCAGCCTCAACATAGAGCGCAGCGAAGCTAAGAACACGGAGCCGAGGCTCACGGTGGCGGGACTTTCCTGCAAGGATGATGAGGGAGTGATGAAGCTCGACAATGTGGGCTTTATAGCCTACAGCGGAGAAATACTCGGCGTGGCGGGGATATCGGGAAGCGGTCAGAAGGAATTGCTGGAGGCTATAGCGGGTCTGCGGCATATATCTTCGGGCTCGATTATATATTCGCCGGAAGGCAAAGTGCCCGAAGAGCTCGTCGGAAAGAGCCCGATGGAGATAAAGGATGCGGGCGTTGCATTGGCCTTCGTGCCCGAGGACAGGCTCGGTATGGGTCTGGTCGGCGGCATGGGCATGATCGGGAATATGATGCTTCGAACCTGGAACAAGGGTAAGGGCATTTTTATAAGCAGGAAAGAGCCCGAAGAGGTTGCGGAAAAGGTCTTCAAGCATCTGGATGTCGTAACCCCGGGAATAGATTATCCGGTGCGCAAGCTCTCGGGCGGCAATGTGCAAAAAGTCTTGGTCGGCAGAGAGATTGCATCTTCTCCGAGCGTCCTCATGAGCGCGTATGCCGTGAGGGGCTTGGATATCAACACTTCTTATACGATATACGGCCTTATGAACGAGCAGAAGGAGAAAGGCGTCGCCGTAATATTCGTCGGCGAGGATCTCGATGTTCTGGTAGCGCTCTGCGACCGCATAATGGTCCTCTGCAACGGCAGGGTTTCGGGCATAGTCGATGCCCGAAAGACAACTAAGGAGGAAATAGGATTATTGATGACCGGCAGCAACAGAGGGGAGGGGCTTCAATGAACGAAAGGATGCCCCTGATACGCTTGGCTAAGAGAGAGGATTTTGAACTGCACAAGGTCTGGGCAGTCAGGCTCCTGGCCTTCGTCTTCGCAATTATAATAGGCATGATCGTATTCGGGGTTTCAGGCGTAAATCCCTTCACCGCATACGGGGTAATTGTAAAGACTTCTTTGGGAAAGCTTTCGGGTATAAGACAGGTCGTAAAGAACGCGGTGCCGCTGCTCGGAGTAGGGCTTGCGCTGGCGCCCTGCTTTAAGATGAAATATTGGAATATAGGTGCCGAGGGTCAGATAACCATGGGTGCCATGGCCGCGTCGTATTTTGCGCTGTTCTGGTATCAGAAGCTGCCGTCGGCATTACTGCTCCTCATAATGTGTCTGGCGTCTTTAGTTGCCGGTGCGCTCTGGTCGATGATACCGGCGCTCTTCAAGGCGCGCTGGGGTACCAACGAGACTTTATTTACTCTGATGATGAACTATATAGCCATAGGCATCGTCGCCTGGCTTCAGGGCGGTCCCTGGGAGGGAAAGCCCGGTTCTCAGATAATACCGATGTTCGACTCGAAAGCCATACTTCCCAGGCTCTTCGGCGTCCATATCGGATGGGTGGTCGTGCTGTTTCTGACTGTAATAATGTATTTCTACTTGAATCAGACCAAGCACGGGTACGAGATTGCGGTTCTCGGCGAGTCCGAGAGGACTGCGAGATATGCGGGAATGAATGTAAGCAAAGTCACTGTTCGCACCGCTGCAATTTCGGGAGCGATATGCGGCATGGTCGGATTCATGATCGCATCGGGTGTCAATCAAACCTTGTATGCGAACCTCGCGGGAGGAGCGGGCTTCACCGCCATAACCGTATGCTGGCTGGCTCAGCTCAATCCCTTCGGCATGATTTTTATTTCCTTGCTGCTGGCTGTGCTCAGTAGGGGCGCAAGCGGTCTTCAGACGGCGCTCAAGGTCCCCGCATCCATCTCGGATATAATTACGGGGATAATTCTGCTTTGTATGCTTGGCTGCGAATTTTTTATTAATTACAGAATAATATTCAGAGGGCGCGTAGCGATGAAGGAGGCCGTCGATGAACATTAATATCGTAGGACTCATTAAGGCCGCGGTGCTCAACGGCACGCCGCTGCTCTACGGAACCTCAGGCGAGATATTGACGCAGAAGTCGGGGAATATGAATCTGGGCGTGGAAGGGCTCATGTATATGGGGGGTGCTTTCGGCTTGCTCGGGGTGCTCACATACGACAGGATGGCCGGATCGGATGCAAGCGGAGCGCTTGCAGTTATCATCGGCCTTCTCTCCGCATTCGCTGCGGGAGTCTTCGGTGCTTTGATATTCAGCTTTCTTACTATAACGCTTCGCGCAAATCAGAATGTGACGGGCCTGGCTCTGACGATATTCGGGACTGGCCTCGGGCAGTTTGTCGGCGAGCAGATGAGGCTTAAGATCGGTGGAAATATATCGATTTCCAATGCTCTTAAGGGAGCCTTTGCGGATCCCGTGCTTCCGGAGGCGCTTCAAAAAATTCCTGTACTTGGAGAGATCCTCTTCTCGTATAATATCTTCGTCTATATAGGTATCGCTATAGCTGTGGTGATGGCATATTTCATGGACCATACGCGCAAGGGGCTGCATCTGAGGGCCGTCGGTGAATCCCCCTCGACCGCGGATGCCGCGGGTATCGATGTCGGCAAATACAAGTATTTTGCCACCGTGATAGGCGGAGGGATTTCGGCGCTGGGCGGAATGGTCTATACGATGACAATAGCCGGAACGGTCTGGAATCATACCGCGCTCTCCGGCGAAGGCTGGGTGGCGGTCGCCCTCGTCATATTCTGTCTTTGGAGACCGCTCAATGCTCTTTGGGGCTCTGTGCTCTTCGGAGGGCTGATGATAATGTATCTGAGGGTGCCCCTGTCCTTTATACCTTCTCAGATTTACAAGATTCTTCCGTATATAGTAACGGCCTTGGTGCTCGTCGTGGTATCCATGAGGCAGAGACGAGAAGACAGACCGCCCGAATCCTTGGGCTTGCCGTATTTCAGAGAGGAACGTTAGGCGGGGTGTTTATAAAATGTAAAGTAACAGCGCTCGGAAACCGAAGTTTTTTAACTTGGAGCTTTCGGGTGCTTTTTCTTGTAAGGCATTATAAAAAATTGGTGATATAGATGATTGAAGAGATAAGAGCGGAGTTTGCGTCGGAACTTCTCTTTCCGCGAAAGCTAAATGCACATAAGGGCGATTTCGGCAGGGTTTTGGCAGTTGCGGGAAGCCCGGGTATGGCGGGCTCTGCGGTGTTGTGCGCCAAGGCCGCGTTCAGATGCGGTGCGGGCCTGGTGAGCGTAGCCTGCGAGCGCGAACTTTTTGTTCCCGTGCAGTGCAATGTCCCCGAGGTAATCTGTCTGGAGCGCAAGGGGCTGGACTTCGCGCGTTTCGATGCCATAGCGGCGGGTCCCGGAATCGGAGTCTCCGAGGAATCTTACGATATGGTTATGCGCATCCTCACGGAATTTGAGGGTCCGGTAATCCTTGACGCGGATGGGCTCAACTGCCTTGCGCGTTACGGTCTGCCCCGGATTTCGGATATCCGCTGCGAGCTGACAATAACGCCTCATTGCGCCGAGGCCGCCAGACTTTTGGGGGTTCAGGCCGGGGAGGTGGATGAGAATCGCGAGGCCTGCGGCAGAAGGCTCAGCGAAATCCTGGACTGCGTAGCTGTCATGAAGGGGGCGGGAACCCTCGTCGTCAGCGGGGAGCTCGTCTTGGAAAGCAGAGCGGGAAATCCGGGCATGGCCACCGCTGGGAGCGGAGATGTGCTGAGCGGAACCATACTTGCTCTTGCCGGGTTTGCGCGCAGGAGTCCTCGCAATTATCCGCGCTGGCAAGCTGCCGCGGCGGGCGTGTATCTACACGCTCTTTCAGGCGACATCATGGCGCGCAGGCTCGGCCAGACCGGTCTTATGGCCGGAGATATCGCCGCGGGAATCGCATATGCCGCGGAGAGCCTAAACCCTTTTAAGGAGCTTTAGGGTTCACATTTGGATGCGCATTATTTTCGGACATTTTTAACATAAGAAACTTGTCTGAATTTATTTGAACTGTCGCCGTAAATAATTGACAAAATTCAAGCAAATTATATAATTTTAGTTAATGGTATTTGCCTTCGGGCGCGTGTAAGGGAGGGTATTATGACATTTGTGAAACTTGAAGTAAAAGACCATGTGGGTATACTTACGATAGACAGGCCGCAAGCCTTGAATGCTCTTAACACAGAAGTCATCGGGCAGCTGAGCAAGGTTCTCGATGAGCTGGATCTGGATAAACTGCGCTGCCTTATCGTAACCGGGGGCGGTAACAAGTCCTTCGTGGCCGGAGCGGACATAGGTGAGATGAACAATCTCAGCAAAAAGCAAGCAGAGGTATTCGGAAAGCATGGAAACGATGTTTTCAGAAAGTTGGAAACTCTCCCGATTCCGACTATAGCCGCCGTAAACGGCTTTGCATTGGGCGGAGGATGCGAGCTCGCCATGAGCTGCGATATTCGTCTGGCATCAGAGAGAGCAATCTTCGGGCAGCCCGAGACGGGTCTTGGAATCACCCCGGGATTTGGGGGAACTCAGCGCATGGCAAGACTCATAGGTCCGGGCAAGGCGAAAGAACTTATATATACGGCGAGGAACTTCAAAGCACCGGAGGCTTTGGAAATCGGTCTGGTTCAGGCGGTCTATCCCGCCGAAGAGCTGATGGCGGAGGCCGAAAATATGGCTCAGCGCATAGCAAATAACGCTCCTATAGCCGTTAGAGCGGCCAAGAAAGCTATCAACGACGGTATCCACCTGAATATGGACGAGGCGCTGGTGGTGGAGGAGAAGCTTTTTGCAAGCTGTTTCGAAAGCGTCGATCAGAAGAACGCGATGAGCGCATTCATCGAAAAGCGAGAGCGCAATCCGTTTATAAACCGTTAAACATTGCTAACAATAACATTATATAAAACAAGGAGGATTTAAAATGAAAGTAGCAGTATTCGGCGCCGGCACTATGGGTTCCGGCATAGCACAGGTATTTGCCCAGAACGGACACACGGTTCTGCTCTATGCGAGCAGCCTGCAGTCGGCTCAGAGGCATAAGGACAGACTCGGCGCTTCGCTTGACAAGAGAGTCGAAAGAGGCAGAATGACCGAGGAAGAGAAAAATGTCATAATGGAAAACATTTTGATCGAGGAACAGGCTGCCTCAGCGGATGCCGACCTCGTTATAGAGTGTGTCAAGGAGGACATGGCGACGAAAAAGGAGCTCCTTGGTGAACTCGACGAAATCTGCAAGGAGAGCACCGTTTTCGCATCCAACACCAGTTCTCTTTCAATAACCGAGATGGGCAACGGCATTAAGCATCCCGTAATCGGCATGCACTTCTTCAATCCCGTACCCAGCATGAAGCTGGTCGAGGTAATCCGCGGTGCGAATACGACTCAGGAGACCTTCGATTTTATATTCAATCTCTCCAAGGAGATAGGCAAGGATCCCGTGGAAGTCGCTGAAGCCCCCGGATTCGTCGTCAACAGGATACTTTTGCCGATGATCAACGAGGCGATCGGCCTTGTGGAGACCGGCGTAGCGAGCGTCGAAGATATCGACAAGTCAATGCAGCTCGGGGCCAACCATCCTATGGGACCCCTCGCGCTCGGAGACTTTATAGGACTCGATGTGTGCCTGGCAATCATGGATACTCTCTTTGTCGAGACCGGAGATTCCAAATATCGTCCCGCACTTCTGCTCAAGAAGATGGTGCGCGGAGGCTTGCTCGGCAGAAAGACCGGCAAGGGCTTCTACGATTACAGCAAATAGCGTTGCATATTGCATATAGAAAATAAAAATCTTACGGGCGGTTCATGCATGAACCGCCCGTTTGCTTTTCGCGTTGCCGATTCGCGGCAAAATCTCATTTTGCTCCGTGGTACTGATAGTAGCAAC
This sequence comes from uncultured Oscillospiraceae bacterium, assembly GCA_964344335.1. Classification (GTDB taxonomy): domain Bacteria; phylum Bacillota; class Clostridia; order Peptostreptococcales; family Anaerovoracaceae; genus RUG11894. The sequence goes on from CAYFMW010000004.1 coordinate 49,979, forward strand.
TTTCTATACGACCGTTGTAGAGCTTTCGGCGTCTGTCGGCCTTCCTTCCGAATTTTTTTTCGAAGTCCTTGTCCGCGCTGATCAAAAAGAGCGACCAGTCCGGATTCAGTTTATAGATATTTTTGAGCGCGAGGTATATCGAATCAAGTTCTTCCTTCTCTCCGACCCTTATGCCGTATGGCGGATTCGTGATTATCATCCCTCGTTTGCCCTCCGCCTTGAATTTTTGTAGCGCTTGCTGCGAAAATTCTATCATATCGTCCACGCCGGCTTCTATGGCGTTCTCGCGGGCGGCATTCAGGGCTCTCTTGTCGCTGTCGGAGGCGTAAATCACTGTATTCTCCGGCTCCCTTATGGCTTCGAAGGCAGCCTTGCGCTCTTCTTTCCAAATGTCTCGGGGTATCAGATTCCATCCCTCGGCGGCGAAGCTGCGCGAGAGCCCGGGCGCAATATTCTTTGCAAGCATTGCGGCTTCGATGGCGATGGTTCCTGAGCCGCACATCGGGTCTGCCATTATTCGTCCTTCTCTAAAAAAGGAGAGTTGGACCAACGCAGCCGCGAGGGTTTCCTTAATAGGCGCCTCGACATCCCGAACTCTATAGCCTCTCTTGTGCAGGCCCGCTCCGGAACTGTCGACGAGCAGCAGACATTTATCTCTTTGCATCATAAATCTGACGCTATACTCGGCACCCGTCTCCGGAAGAACTTCAATTCCGTAATGCCCTCCCAGCCTCTTTGCCATTGCCTTCTTTACTATGGACTGGCAGGCGGGGACGGAGTGAAGGGTGGATTTCATGCTGCTTCCTTCCACCGTGAATTTCCCGTCCAGAGGGATGAGCTTCTCCCAGGCTACCCTGAGGCTGCCCTGAAATAGTTCTTCGAAGCTCTTCGCTTCAAATTCCGCCATCTTAAGGTAAACTCTGTCCGCGCAACGCAGATGCAGGTTGGAGCGCACTATAGCCCGCTCATCCGCAGCGTAGCTTATTCTCCCGTCCGAGGAATCCGTTATTGAGTATCCAAGTGCCTCTATTTCTCTTTTAACCACGGCTTCGAGCCCGAAGGCGGAAGTCGCGGTGAGTTCCAATATTCCCATCTTTCCTCCTTGCGCCGTCCGGCGGCGCTCTGTCAAAATGATTTTAACACATGGAAGCATTTTGTTAAATCCGCAAGAGCAGGGCGGGGATATCTCCCGGGACTCATCGTTTTGTACATAAGTCGATATATTCACAAGCTCGTCGCCCTGTTCGGCAGTGGAAGAAGCGGGAGTATAAAACCGAAAATTTACTTGTTCCTTATACTTTTTTGATAGATAAGTCCCGTCTGCATCTGTTTTAGTAATCGATAATTCGGAAATCTTTGAAAAAATGCAAAAAATCTCCACCTAAGCCACGGATTTGGTTGTATTTTTGTGTGTTTGTTATATAATTTATTTGGTGACAATTGTGTCCCGACAAGTACAGTTTTATAAATCTTAATATAAAGGCAAAGGAGAACATATATGGCAAAAGTATTTAAGACCATGGATGGAAACGCCGCAGCGTCGTATGTCTCGTACGCATTTACGGATGTTGCCGCAATCTATCCCATCACCCCTTCCTCGAATATGGCGGAGAATGTCGACGAGATGGCTGCTCAAGCTGAGAAGAACCTGTTTGGGCAGAGTGTTCGCGTAGTCGAGATGCAGTCCGAGGCCGGAGCGGCGGGAACCGTTCACGGCTCGCTTACCGCAGGGGCACTCACTACCACTTACACGGCATCTCAGGGCTTGCTGCTCATGATTCCGAATATGTATAAGATAGCAGGCGAGCTGCTTCCCGGAGTATTTCATGTAAGCGCCAGAACTCTTGCTACACACGCGCTTTCGATATTTGGCGACCATTCGGATGTAATGGCATGCCGTCAGACGGGCTTTGCGCTGCTCTGCGCCGGTTCCGTTCAGGAGGTAATGGACCTTGCGGGTGTCGCTCATTTATCGGCAATCAAGGCTAGAGTCCCCTTCCTTCATTTCTTCGACGGATTCCGTACCTCTCACGAGATACAGAAGATAGAAGTCATCGATTACGAGGTATTCGACAAGCTTCTGGATAAGAAGGCTGTCGAGGAGTTCCGCAAGAGAGGCCTTTCCCCGAGTCGTCCCGAGGTTCGCGGCACCGCCCAGAACCCGGACATCTTCTTCCAGGCAAGAGAAGCCTCTCAGCCTTATTACGATGCGGTCCCCGGAATCGTCGAGGACTACATGAACAAGCTGGGTGAAGTGACCGGAAGAAAGTACAAGCTCTTCGACTATGTCGGAGCTCCCGATGCGGAGTATGTAATCGTCGCAATGGGCTCGGCCTGCGAGACGATAGAAGAGACAGTCGATTATCTTGTGGCCAAGGGAGAGAAGGTCGGACTAATCAAAGTTCGCCTCTACAGACCCTGGTCTCCCGAGCATATCAAGGCTGTCATACCCGAGACAGTAAAGAGAATCGCGGTTCTCGACAGAACCAAGGAGCCCGGTGCAATGGGCGATCCTCTCTACATGGATATGAAGGCCATGTACTACGATGCGGAAGATGCTCCCATGATTATAGGCGGGCGCTACGGTTTGGGTTCAAAGGATACTACCTCCGGACAGATTGTCGCGGTTTACGAAAATCTCAAGTCGGAGAAACCGAAGAATCAGTTCACCATCGGAATAGAGGATGATGTAAACAATACTTCGCTTAAGACTGTCGAGGTAAGCACGGAGCCCGAGGGGACTAAGCGCTGCAAATTCTGGGGTCTGGGCTCCGACGGAACGGTCGGTGCCAACAAGCAGGCCATCAAGATAATAGGCGACAATACAGATATGTACGCTCAGGGCTACTTCTCCTACGACTCCAAGAAGAGCGGAGGGATTACCGTTTCCCACCTCAGATTCGGAGATAACCCGATTAAGTCCACCTATCTTATAAGCGAAGCGGACTTCGTGGCCTGCCACAATCAGGCCTATGTGCACTCCTACGATCTGCTTGCAGGCCTTAAGAAGGGCGGAATATTCCTTCTCAACTGCAACTGGAGCGATGAGGAACTCGACGGGCATCTGCCTGCTTCCATGAAGAGGTATCTGGCAAAGAACGAGATAAGATTCTACACTATAGACGCCACAAAGATTGCGACCAGGATAGGTCTGGGCAACAGAATCAACATGATAATGCAGTCCGCTTTCTTCGCGCTTACTAATGTCATCCCTGTCGAGGATGCCGAGAAGTATCTGAAGGAATCCGTGGAGGAAGCCTATGGACGTCAGGGCGAAAAGGTAGTCAAGATGAATTGGGCGGCCATAGATGCCGGCAAGATCGAGTTCAGCAAGGTCGAAGTTCCCGCATCCTGGAAGGATGCCGAGGACTCTGCCGCCGAAGGCGCAAAGAAGCTTCCCGAATTCATTGAAAATATCTTGGTTCCGATGAGCCGCCAGGAAGGCGATAAGCTGTCCGTATCCGCGTTCAGCGATATGGCGGACGGAACATTCCCGACGGGAACTTCCGCATACGAGAAGCGCGGAGTCGCTGTGATGGTGCCGAAGTGGCATGCTGAAAACTGCATCCAGTGCAACCAGTGCTCCTTCGTATGCCCGCACGCCACGATCAGACCCTTCCTCGTGGACGAGGAGGAGGCGAAGAATGCTCCCGAAAGCTTCGAGACTCTTAAAGCTATAGGAAAGGGCATGGAAGGATTAGGATTCAGGATGCAGGTCTCCCCGCTCGATTGTCTCGGCTGCGGCAACTGCGCGGATATCTGTCCTTCGAAGGTCAAGGCGCTTACAATGGAGCCGCTGGATACACAGCTTTCCGAAGCGGAGAATTGGGACTTTGCGATGACTCTCAAAGAGAAGGAGCCCATGGCGAAGACTACAGTAAAGGGAAGCCAGTTCGCGCCTCCTTATCTGCAGTTCTCCGGCGCATGCGCGGGCTGCGGAGAGACACCTTATGTAAAGGTCGTCACCCAGCTATTCGGAGAAAGAATGATGATTGCGAACGCCACGGGCTGCTCCTCGATCTGGGGCGGATCCGCGCCTTCGATGCCTTACACTGTAGACCAGAAGGGCAGAGGTCCCGCATGGGCAAACTCGCTCTTCGAGGACAACGCCGAGTTCGGCCTCGGTATGGCGACAGCGGTTCGTCAGATGAGAGACAAGGTTGCAGATGTAATAGAGGAACTCACAGAGCTTACGGACGATGTCGCCCTGAAGGAAGCCGCAAAGGCATGGCTTGAGGGCAGAGCCGAGGGCGAAGGCACTTTCGATCGCGCCGAGGCTCTCATGGCTGCTCTTAATGCGGCAAAGTTCAGCGGCAGGGCCGCGGAGCTCGCAGAAGAGATAAAGGCTAAGGAGGATTATCTGGTCAAGCGGAGCATATGGTGCTTCGGCGGAGACGGATGGTCCTACGATATCGGTTACGGCGGGCTGGATCATGTGCTCGCTTCCGGCGAGGATATAAATGTGCTCGTCATGGATACCGAAGTATATTCGAACACGGGCGGTCAGTCTTCGAAGGCTACTCCCGCGGCAGCCATAGCGAAATTTGCGGCCAGTGGAAAGAAGACCAAGAAGAAGGATCTCGGCATGATGGCGGCGAACTACGGCTATGTGTATGTTGCGCAGTGCGCGATGGGCGCGGATAAGAATCAGTTCCTCAAGGCGATTCAGGAAGCCGAAAGCTATAAGGGACCCTCACTGATTATCTGCTACGCCCCCTGCATCAACCACGGCCTCAAGAGAGGCATGGGCAAGACTCAGGAGAACATGAAGCTCGCGGTCGAATGCGGTTACTGGCAGCTTTACAGATTCAATCCTCTAAAGAAGGAGGCCGGAGAGAATCCCTTCACGCTTGACAGCAAGGAGCCCACCGGAAACTTCAGAGAGTTCCTGATGGATCAGGTTCGCTACTCATCTCTTAAGAGCGAATTCCCCGACAGCGCGGAAGCACTGTATCAGAAGGCGGAAAAGGATGCTATGGAGAGAATCGAGGGCTACAAGAAGATGGCCGAAGGAAAGTAGGCACAACATCTTGTGTAGCCTGCTTCCCTGTGATACACTATAGCCACAAATCAATATCACTTTGCGTTCCGGAGCAATCCGGCGAAGAGGGAAACCGGTCCGATGCCGGTGCGGTCCCGCCACTGTAGTCGCGTAGCGAAGGCGATATCCATTGGGGAAACCCGAGAAGGAGTCCGAGCTGAGACGCGAGAGCCAGGAGACCTGCGCAGAGTGCAAGAGCAACCGACGCGGAAATCGGAATGGCTATATTGCGAGCAGCAAATACGGGCTGTGGAGTACTCCTACTCCACAGCCCTTTCAAATGCTTTCCATCCGCAGGGATTCCGCGGCAAGATTCCAGACTTGCCCGGAATCCCTGCTCCTTCATAGCTCAGTGTCGATCCGCAACAAATCAGGGAGGGGAAAATGAGACAGGAATGGTTTGAAAACCCGAAGAATGTTGTTTTTGTCGATTCCGAAGAATTTTTGGATCACTTCGGCTCCGAGACCGGAATACCGAGACTCAGGCAGGAAGTCGAGAATTTCTGGCTGCGCCCGAGGCGCGAAGGGATGAGCGTAAGAGGGACGAGGCGAACCACGCTCAAAATGTTAATACCGGATTTGTATTTCGGAACACAAATCGAAAGAGGAGACAATGTTTGGTTATATATGGGTGAGCAATACCCGGCGTATTGCCTGATGATGTCTTCGGAGTGGCCCTAGACTCGAAACTCGCTGAGCGACTTTAAGATATACGCCGCCTTTTGCGCGGATATAAAAGCGACTCGCAATCCGCGATGAGCTCCCGCGGCTCGTCACGGTTAATTTATATTTAATAGTGAAAGGAAAAATTATTATGAGGAAAATTCTAAGTTTATTGCTCGCGCTGGCCGTGGTTTTGACGGCGGCACCTCTCGCGGCTTTCGCGGAAGTTCCTGCTGAGATTCCGTTCAGCATCTCCGCGGGCAAGGTCGAAGATTACATAGAGGGAGGTTATAGCTATACAATTTATGGCGATCCGGAGGCGAAAACTGCAGATCTTTATACAGTCAGCGCAACGCCGGGTGCCGAGTCCGAGGTATTCACTTTTACCGAGGAGAGGATAGCTTACGGCTACGATGCCGCGGGACAATATGTGTGCTCCTGCGCACCCACAGCGGACGGAAATTATGAAAACGGCGGACAGACCGGAGCTCTCACGGCGGAAGTTAAGCTTCAGAAGGACGGCAAGTTCCCGACTTACCTGGTCGTTCAGACTCCCTATACTTCCGATTGGAAGAGCGACACGCTCTATGCGGTCAAGTTCATTCAGGAAGATTCCGAAAGCGAAGCGGATCCTCAGGGCGCCTTTACATACGGAACACTAATGGAAAACATTGCGGCCGCCTATGCGGATTACGACAATGCCTGGGCCTGCATAAGCCTTGCGGCATACGGAGCAAAAGCCCCTTCGAAGACATCGGGAAGCGATGTGTCTAAAGCATTGGCAGCCATAGCCGCAAATGCCTCGGAGGAGGAAATAAAAACCTCACTCGCGGCACTGGCGGAATTCGATGCGAAGAGCGCCTTTGCCGAATATACGGCACCTTATCTTCTGATGGCATATGACGCCTATCCGTCCTACGAGCTGAAGGATGTAAAATCGGACAGGGATGCTCTCGTCAGCAAGATAATAGAAGTTCTCTCCAATTTTGAAAATCCCTATTACGACGCGGATTTGGCAGGTATACTTACTCCGGCTCTGCAGAAGTACTATTTTGCAGAGAAATATTCGGCTAATCTGGGCATAAGCGAAGCCAATTACAACAAAGTTAAAAAAGCGGTAGACGATGCCTTCGCATGGCTCAGCAAAAACCAGCTTGCCGACGGCAGTTGGACCAGTACCCTCGGCGGGGTTGGAGGTAACACCGAGTCCACCGCCATGGTGATAATCGGACTTTCCGCGTACGGTATAGACGCCGACAGCGACGAAAGATTCGTCAAGAACGGTAAGAGCGCTCTTGACGCACTGCTCAGTTTCGCCTTGAAGGATGCTTCGGGATTCGGTCACGACAATGCAAACACGGGCGACGGTTATGCGACGGAGCAGGGCTTTAGGGCCTTGGTCGCGTATGCGCGCTTTAAGCAGAGCGGTAAAGCCTTCCATCTTTATATCGACGCAAAGGACTGCAACGAAGTTGTAGCAGCGCCCGAAATGAAGGTCGTACGCGAACCCGAGTTCAGCGATATCGGGAAGGAGGCCTGGTACGGCAGCTCTGCGATAAAGGCCGCAAGATATGGGCTTTTCAAGGGATATAAGAGGGAAGGCGATGCCCTCTACGAATTCAGAGGCCTCGAAGGCATGACCCGCGAGATGTTCGTAACGGTTTTGAGCAACCTGGACACGGCTCTCGGCAGAGAGAAAACTGAAGCAGCAAGCTCGGGATTTTCCGATGTTGTCGCGGGTGCCTGGTACGAAGGGCCCGTCAACTGGGCATATGCGGAAGGCCTCAGCGCAGGCATGGGTGACAGATTCGGTGTCGGCCAGAAGTTGACGAGAGAGCAGATGGCAGTATTCGTCTATTCCTATGCGAAGAAGCTCGGTGTGGCCGGTGGAGAAGTCGACTACAGCAAGCTGGACGGCTTTAAGGATGTGAGCTATGTCTCGTCCTATGCCAGAGAAGCTCTGGCGTGGCTCACCGCAGAAGGCCTGATTTCCGGTCGCGGCGATAATATAATCGCGGCGCGTGCGGACAGCAAGCGCGCGGAAGTTGCGGCATTCATGGTAAAATGCTACACCTACTTCCTCGACAAAGTTAAGTAATCGAGCAAATTAGCAGATTAGAAATGCTCCCGGGCCGAGGCTCGGGAGCATTGTTTTAAAGTATCTGTTATTGATTTATTGAGGCCGGCTACAACTTCTCGTTTCCTCAAATTTAATTTGCGCAGCTTTGCTTTATTGCGGAAGACTGCCTTTATTCTGGCAGGGAAATTTCTTTTTTCAGAACCGCGACTCCTCTTGCCAGTTTTGTCCTGTTTTCCGGCTGCAGCTTGTATTTAGCGCTTAACTTTTCTCCGAACTTCAGCAGATCTTTTGAATCTCCGGCAAAGAGTTCGAGCTCAACTTCGAGTATGGGGACTTCGCCCCCGTCGCCTATCATCTTGCCCGTATCTATCGAGAGCTCCATGATGGACGCTCCGTAGTTTATCCTGCATTTTCTGCGCAAAAAGCGCATCTCCAGGAGGTTCACGAGAGGTTCATCGCCTATGAGCTCCAGAATTTCCCTGCCTTTTTCAAA
>CAYFMW010000004.1:58355-66246 GCA_964344335.1 uncultured Oscillospiraceae bacterium
TCCCATATGGTATCGGCTATGGATTTATCCGCCGGTACATATTTAAGTTCAAGTTCCATGTTACCTCCATAAAGCTATTTATTCGGGCGGAAGATATGTTAGCAAACTACAATTGAAATTGCAAGGGAAATATGGTATATTTCCATATTGTCTCGGTATGAGAATAATTAAGGAGGATTTGATCGATGAAGGCTGTTTTGAAAAGTAAAATAGAGAGCCAAGCCAAGTTCAGTATGATATTCAGTGCGGAGGATTTCGATGCTGCGCTGGAACGGGCATATAAATCTCAGAGGGGGAAGATAGTAATCCCGGGTTTTCGCAAAGGTAAGGCTCCCCGGAGCATTATAGAAAAACACTTCGGAGAAGGAATTTTCTTTGAAGATGCGATAGATGATTGCCTGGAAAAGGCTTATCCCAAGGCGCTTGACGAGCTGAAGCTGAAGCCCGTGGACAGGCCGAGCCTCGAGTTCGGTGAAGAACCGCTGGCTAAGGGCAAGGGTTTTGAGGTAAAGGTGAGCGTCACTGTGGTGCCCGACATCACGGTAAAAAATTATAAAGGCATAAAGGCGCAGATTAGCGAGCATAAGGTCGAGGAATCCGACATAGATGCGGATATAGATATGCTCAGGCAGAGGAACGCCAGGCTCGTGGTCTTCGAGGGCCCCGCGGAAAAAGGAGATACCGTGGTGCTCGACTATGCCGGCAGCACCGATGAAGGCCCCTTCGAGGGCGGCAGCGCTGAGAACCAGACTCTGGTGCTCGGAAGCGGGCGTTTTATTCCGGGTTTTGAGGAGCAACTCGAGGGCTGCAAGGCCGGAGACGAGAAGGATGTAAAAGTGAAGTTCCCCGAGGATTACCATGCCGAGGAACTCGCCGGAAAGGATGCGGTCTTCAAGTGCAAGCTTCACGAGGTAAAGAGGAAGGAATATCCCGAACTCGACGACGAATTCGTGAAAGATGTTTCGGAGTTTGATACAATGGAGGAGCTGCGCGAGGACACGCGCGCCAAGCTCGAAAAAAGATTCGCGGATGCGAGGGAATATCAGGCCAAAGATGCCGTGATGAACGCGGTCTACGAAGCCAATCCCATCGAAATACCTGCTATAATGATAGAAGACGAAGCTGCGAACATGATGAACGAGTTCGCGCAGCAACTGGGCTATCAGGGTCTCAACATCGATACCTACTGCGAGATTCTAAATAAGAGCAAGGATGATTTGATTGAGGAGTTCAAGCCCGATGCGGAAAAGCGCGTCAAGAGCAGGCTGATAGTCGAGGCTGTCGCAGATCAGGAGAATATCGAGGCCTCCGAGGAGGAGACGGAAAAAGAGATGGAAGCCATGGCTGCTCAGTACGGAATGGACCCGGCGAAATTCAGGAGCATCATGGATGAGGATAATATCGAATATATCAAACAGGACATCAGAAGCCGCAAGGCGATAGACCTGATGTACAAAGCCGCCGAGATAACGGAAGTTCCCGAGGAGGCGAAGAAGCCCGAGGCGAAAGCCTCGAAGGGCGAGACCGAAGGAGAGTAAGTGCAAGGGCGGGACTGATAAGTTCCGCCTGCTTTTAACAGAGGAGTATTTTTGGAGAAAGGAAGAGATTATGAGCAATCTAATACCCATAGTGGTGGAGCAGAGCGCAAGGGGGGAGCGCTCTTACGATATTTATTCCAGACTGCTTAAGGACAGAATTATATTTTTGGACGGAACTATCGACAGCGATGTCGCAAGCCTGGTTGTGGCGCAGCTGCTGTTTCTGGAATCAGAGGACCCCGATAAGGATATAAGTCTGTATATAAACAGCCCCGGCGGGGTAATAACGGCGGGGATGGCAATATACGATACCATGCAGTACATCAAGCCGGATGTCTCTACCATTTGCATAGGGATGGCAGCTTCCATGGGAGCATTTCTGCTGGCTGCCGGCGCCAAGGGCAAGCGCTATGCTCTGCCCAATTCGGAGATTATGATTCATCAGCCTTTGGGGGGTGCTCAGGGGCAGGCCAGCGATATAAAGATACAGGCGGAGCGCATAGTTCAGGTTCGCTCCAATATGAATAAAATTCTGTCGGAGTTGACAGGTCAGCCCCTAGAAAAGGTGGAAATAGACACCGACAGGGATAACTATATGAGCGCTGCGGAGGCGCTGGAGTACGGCCTGATAGATAAGGTCGTGGAGAAGAGATAGAATGGCAAAATTTGATGGTAAGAAAGAACTCGGCTGCAGTTTCTGCGGAAAGCCGCAATCGCAGGTCAGGAGGCTGATAGCGGGCCCCGATGTGTATATCTGCGATGAGTGCGTAGAGCTCTGCGCAGATATACTCGAACAGGAGTTTCCCGAACTGAAGGAACGAGCCGGTCTGGATTTCGTAGGGGATTTGCCCAAACCGAAGGAGATTGCCGCAGCGCTTTCAGATTATGTTATAGATCAGGACCGTGCCAAAAAGATTCTGGCGGTCGCTGTCTACAATCATTACAAGAGGATAAGCGCTTCGGGCAAGTCCGATTTTAAAAAGCAAGTTCGCGGTGAAGAGACGGAATGCGCCGATGTTGAAATACAGAAGAGCAATATAGTGATGATAGGCCCCACGGGCTGCGGCAAGACTCTGCTCGCACAGACCTTGGCGAAGATACTCGATGTACCTTTTGCGATAGCGGATGCCACCGCTCTGACAGAGGCCGGCTATGTCGGAGAGGATGTGGAGAATATCCTTCTTAAGCTGATACAGGCTGCCGATAACGACATAGAGAAGGCTCAGAGGGGGATAATTTATGTCGACGAGATAGATAAGCTGGCTCGCAAGACGGAGAATCCTTCCATCACAAGAGATGTTTCGGGTGAGGGCGTGCAGCAGGCATTGCTCAAGATTCTCGAGGGAACCGTCGCGAGCGTTCCTCCCCAGGGCGGACGCAAGCATCCCCTGCAGGAATTCATACAGTTCGATACGACCAATGTGCTCTTCATATGCGGCGGAGCCTTCGAAGGGCTCGATAAGATAATTCAGTCCCGCATAGGAGAAAAGTCGATAGGATTTAATTCGGAGCTGGTATCGAAGAGCGATCAGGATCCCAGGATACTCGAGCAGGTGCAGGCCGAAGACCTCCTTCGCTACGGGTTGATTCCCGAGTTCATAGGCAGGTTGCCCGTAATAGCGACGCTCAGCCCGCTCTCCGAGGACGCGCTCATGCGGATAATTACGGAGCCGAAGAATGCGATTTTAAAGCAGTACAGGAAGCTCTTTGCGATAGACGGTGTGGAATTGGAGATGGATAAAGAGGCCATACGCGCCGTCGCAGCCAGCGCCGTGGAAAGAAAGACCGGAGCCAGGGGATTGCGAAGCCTCCTGGAGGAGACTATGACCGACATAATGTTCGAGATCCCCTCGAGGAGCGACATAAAGAAAGTTATAATAAATAAGGCATGCATCGAGGGTGGTGAGCCCACTCTCCTGCTTGCGGAAAAAGAAGATAAGGAAATATGTTGATGGACGATTTTGATGTCAAAGGCGGAGAAAAGGACGACAACACTATGATTCTCCCCCTTATTCCGCTTCGCGGTATGACGGTCTTCCCGAACATGATGATCAATTTCGATGTGGGAAGAGAGAAGTCCATATTGGCGCTCGAGCGTGCAATGATGGTGGATCAGACGGTATTCCTGACGACTCAGAAGGATGCTCATACCGATCTTCCCACCGCCAAAGACTTTTATCGCGTCGGAACTGTCGTCAGAATAAAGCAGATGCTTAAGATGCCGGGAGACAATATCCGGGTGTTGGTGGACGGCCTTCACAGGGCCTCGGTCAAGGAGGTTCTGCAGGAGCTGCCGTATTTTATGGTTAGTGCAGAAGAGATAGACGACCCTCCGGTTAAGAACAGGACTTCGGATCAGATTGCGCTCATGCGTGCGGTTCTGGGGCTTTTTGAGGAATACCTCATGGCAAATCCCAAGCTTAGCGTGGAGATTCTGGGCGGAGTCAATTCCATAGAGGACCCCGGCAGACTTGCGGATATCGTGGCTTCGAATATGGATTTGAAAACCGAAGAGTACCAGAAGGTTCTGGAGACAATAGACCCCGACAAGCGCCTGCAGATAGTAATCGAATATCTTATGCGGGAAAACGAGATACTCAAGCTCGAGGACAAGATATCCAGCAAGGTTAAGACCCGCATGCACAAGTCGCAGCGCGAGTATTACCTGCGCGAACAGATAAGGGCCATACAGGAGGAACTCGGGGATGAATCGAGCGAGGATGAGGCGGCCGAATGGAGGAGAAAGCTTGCGGAACTGAATCTTTCCGAACTCGTCACAAAAAAACTCAATCAGGAAATAGATCGATTTTCCAAAATGGCTCCGAATTCCCCGGATGCGTCGGTAATCCGAAACTATGTGGAGTGGATACTTTCGCTTCCATGGAATGAGCGCTCCGAGCAGGATATAGATTTGTCGGAGGCGAAGAAGATTCTGGATGAGGATCACTACGGCCTTGAGAAAGTCAAGGACAGAATATTGGAGTATATGGCAGTTCAGGTTCTCGTAGCAAGGGATGCCAAGGCTGAAAAGGCCGAAGATTCCAAGGAGCCTGTCAGAGATAAAGGACCGATACTTTGCCTTGTCGGGCCTCCGGGAGTCGGAAAGACTTCCGTGGCGAGGTCGATTGCAAGGTCCGTAGGCAGGGAATTCGTGCATATGAGCCTGGGCGGGGTACGCGATGAAGCGGAGATACGCGGCCACAGGAGAACATATATCGGGGCAATACCCGGGAGGGTCATGAGTGCCATCAAGGAGTGCGGCAGCAGCAATCCGGTCTTTCTCTTCGACGAGGTCGACAAGATTGGACAGGATTTTAGGGGAGACCCGGCTTCGGCCCTCTTGGAAGTTCTCGACCCTGAGCAAAACAAAGAGTTTGTGGATCACTACCTCGAAGTGCCTTTCGATTTGTCCGGAGTGCTCTTCGTGACGACGGCTAATACTACCGACACAATACCGCGCCCCCTGCTCGACAGGATGGAAGTGATAAATATCTCCGGCTATACCGAAGAGGAGAAATATAATATCGCAAGGAATTATCTGGTTCCCAAACAGGTGAGAAACAACGGCCTTATGATCGATCATATATCTTTCAGCAAGGGAGCAATATACGAGATAATAAATTCCTATACGAGGGAGTCCGGGGTTAGAGGTTTGGAGAAGGAAATTTCCAATATCTGCAGGAAGGTTGCCCGGAGCGTGGTTGAAGTCGGAGAATCCAAGCATTCAATAACTGTTTTCAATATCCACAAGTACCTTGGAAAGAAGAAGTTCCACTACGATAAGCTGCTCGGAGAAAACGAGGTTGGGGTCGCCACCGGGCTCGCCTGGACTATAGTGGGCGGAGACACCTTGTTTATCGAGACGGCGGTAGTGGAGGGAAGCGGACAGCTTCAGCTTACCGGACAGCTCGGGGAGGTTATGCAGGAGTCCGCAAAGGCGGCGATAAGCTATATAAGATCCAAGGCGGAGAAGCTCGGAGTTGAGAAGGATTTTTATAAGACTAAGGACTTACATGTGCATGTGCCCGAAGGGGCAACTCCCAAGGATGGTCCTTCCGCCGGTGTAACCATGTGCATATCCGTCATTTCAGCTTTGACAGGAAAGCCCGTAAGAAAGGATGTGGCGATGACGGGCGAGATTACGCTGCGGGGGAAGATTCTCCCTGTGGGAGGAATCAAGGAGAAGACTCTGGCAGCTCATCGCATGGGTATAAGCAAGGTTCTTATTCCCGACGAGAACAAGCCGGATTTGGAAGAACTGCCCGAAGTCGTTAAGAATGAGATGGAATTCGTGCTCATCAAGAGCGTAGACGATGCGATTAAAGAGGCCTTCGCATGATTATAAAGAAGGCGGAATTTATAACTTCCGCCGTAAAGAAATCCCAATATCCCGAAGATGATGTCCCCGAAATAGCTTTTGCGGGACGCTCGAATGTGGGAAAATCTTCGCTAATTAATCTTCTGATGAACAAAAAGCGCCTGGCGAAGGTCTCTCAGAGTCCCGGAAAGACTCGGACGATAAACTTCTTTAATGTGAACGACGAGTTTCGCATTGTCGACCTGCCCGGTTACGGTTATGCCAAGGTCTCCAAGGCGGAGGCGGAGAGTTGGGGGCCGATGATGGAGGATTATCTCTCAAAGCGCGCGAGCCTTCTCAAGGTGGTTCAACTTGTGGACTCTCGACACGATCCGAGCGCTCAGGATATTCAGATGTACGAATATCTCAGATATTACGGTCTTGACGGCCTTGTCGTTGCCACTAAGGCGGATAAGCTCAGCCGGGGCCAGCTCGGCAACAATTTAAGGAATATCAGGAGAGTTCTTCAGCTTTCTCCCGAGGACAATCTCGTGGCCGCATCCGCTCAAAACGGAACGGGGGCTCAGGAACTTCTCGATATTATGGAAAAGATACTCAAAAATAATGAAGGCGGGACGCCGGGAGAGACGGATTAAATGACTAAAAAAAAGTATGATTTTTCCGAAGTGCTTATAAGCCAAAAGGAGATTGAGAACAGAGTCGCAGAATTAGGCGAGCAGATTTCTCGGGATTATGAGGGCAAGGAATTGTTGCTGATTGGTATACTCAAGGGTTCGGTAATATTTATGGCCGACTTGATGAAGGCCATCCGCCTCGATCTGGAGATGGATTTTATGTCCGTATCCTCGTACGGCGGAGCGACCAGCTCCAGCGGCGTAGTTCGCATACTAAAGGACCTTGACGAAGATGTAAGAGGAAAGAATGTCCTGATAGTGGAAGACATAATCGATACCGGCCTGACACTTGCATATATCAAGGAGTATCTCGAAAAGCGCGGTCCCGAGTCGCTTCGCATCGTGACCCTCCTGGATAAGCCCGCCCGCAGGAAGGTGAATCTTGCGGTAGACTATGTGGGCTTTGAGGTCGAGGATAAATTCATAGTGGGCTATGGTCTGGATATAAATCAAAAATATAGAAATCTGCCCTATGTTTCATGGATCAGGGAGGATTGATATGAAAGCTCTGCATAAATACATAGATCATACGCTTCTTAAACCCGGAGCGGGGAGAGCGGATATTGTCCGGCTCTGCGAGGAGGCGAAGAAACACGACTTTTACGCGGTATGCATCAACAGTGTATTTGTACCTTTAGCAAAGAAGTGTCTTGAGGGAAGCGATGTAAAGCTGGCCTGCGTCGTAGGATTTCCCCTGGGAGCCATGTCGACCGAGGCCAAGGTATTCGAGACCGAGTACGCCTGCAGAGAAGGCGCCGACGAGATAGACATGGTTATGGAGTACGGGCTCCTCAAGGAAGGACTTAAGGATGATGTGCGAAAGGATATAAAGGCTGTAGTCGATGCTGCTGCCGCTTTCGGTTCCATCGTAAAGGTGATACTCGAAACCGGAGCGCTCAACGACGAGCAGATTGTAGAGGCCTGCAAGCTATCCGAGGAGGCAGGAGCCGCCTTCGTCAAGACTTCCACGGGATTCGGAGAGGGCGGAGCCACTGTCCATGCGGTCGAGCTCATGAGAAAAAGCGTAAGCGATAAGGTTCAGGTAAAGGCTTCCGGCGGGATAAGGGACAGAAAGGCGGCCCTCGCTATGATAGAGGCGGGTGCCGATCGCATAGGTGCATCCGCGGGAATAGCTATCTGCAGCGAAGAGTAAATACATACAGATTCCCCGGCCTTGCGAAGCGTACGATTTGTTAAACAGCGAATCCGAGTTTTGCCCGGGGGATTTTCTTGTCATTCATCGGATTATTGTAACTGATCGCAAACTGATCGCACAAATACGCAAAAATCAAAAAATAGTGGTTGCCAATGCATTTGTAAACCTCTATAATCTAAAATGTTCCGCATTTGAGCGGATGGAC
>CAYFMW010000005.1:0-62018 GCA_964344335.1 uncultured Oscillospiraceae bacterium
TTAAGATTTCACTTTATCCCGATTCTCTGGATTATATTATAATATGCTTTAAGCAAAAGTGAAGCGTTCGATGTTGTTTTGATGTTCGGGCCTCTATACCATCTGGAAATGGAAAACGACCGCAAGAGGGCAATCGACGAAGCCAAAAGGGTTATGAAAAAGGATGGAACATTGTTCGTTTCGTTTATCAACAATGATATGATTCCCTTTACGGAATGGGTCTATAATCCCGACTATCTGCTCCAGGGCGATTATGACAAAGAAACCTTTAAAGCGGATGATTTCCCGTTCGTGTTTTTCAACCTGTCGCAGTGCAGAGAGATGTTGCGGGAGCGCGGACTTAAGATTCTCCATGAAGTTGCCTCCGACGGCATGAGCGAGCTTATGGAGGATAAAATCAATCAACTCGACGATGCCGGATATTCGCAGTATTTAAAAATGCACTATCATTATTGCGAAAGGCCGGAGCACTTGGGGAAGACCAATCATTTTCTGTTTGTCACAAAAAAATAATTCGTTGCCCGGGCGAGATTAGACCTGGGAAAACAAATTTTCAGAAGGGGATTTATGGATCACTCAGCTTTTGACGCGGCTGCATTTGAAATATCGGATGGCGACAAGACCGTAATATATACAGGCGACTTTCGTGGTCATGGACGAAAAGCAGTATGTCTTGACTATTTTCTTAAAGGGGCTAGCAAAGGGGCAGATGCACTACTGATTGAAGGAACCATGTTCGGGCGGCAGGACGAAGAAGTATTGACCGAGTCCGAATTGGAGGAGCGACTTGTCAATAAAATCAAGGATTTCAAAGGACCTGTGCTTTTCCAGCCTTCAAGCCAGAATATAGACCGGATTGTTAGTTTTTATAGGGCTGCATTGAGACTTAAGAGAACATTTGTCATTGATGTTTATACCGCAAATGTTCTGTATGAGCTGAGGCAACTGGGAAATAACAATCTGCCATATCCCTCTATCGATTACTCGAACATCAAAGTATTTTATCCCTATAGACTCACCCAAAAGATTTTTAATAGAATCGATCCGAAATACGCCAAGCGTTTTTCGTATTATCATATCTCAAAAGAACAATTCAAAGCACAACAAGGCAATATTATTATGATGGCTCGTCCGTCTATGCGTAGAGATATTGAAATTGCCGGACTTGAGCATGGAATCTTTATATATTCACTGTGGAGCGGATACCGGGACAGTGAATATCAAAAGAATTTTGAAGACCAATTAATCAAATCCGGGTTCACAATTGTTGAATTGCATACCAGCGGTCATGCAACCGTTTCCGATATACAAAAGGTAATGGCAGAGCTTGAGCCGAAGCAGATAATTCCGATACATACCATGGTTCCAGATGCCTTTGTCGAGTTATCGGAGAAGATTATCCTTAAGAAAGATGGAAAAACCTTTATTGTTTAGATTCGCTATATTATCGATAAATGATAAAATTAAATAAGAATTAGACCTATAAATTATGAAACGCGAGGTAAACCACTATGCCGTTTAAAATAATTCGCCAAGATATAACAAATATGGAGGTCGACGCCATAGTCAACGCTGCGAATACGGAACTGAAGATGGGTTCCGGGGTTTGCGGAGCCATATTTAAAAAGGCGGGACCAAAACAGATGCAGGCGGCCTGCGACAAGCTTGCGCCTATAAAGACGGGTGAGGCGGTCATCACTCCGGGTTTTGATCTTCCTGCCAAGTATGTAATTCATACGGCGGGCCCTGTATATAGAAGGTACGACCCCGAAGGCAGCGAAAGGCTACTGCGTTCGGCTTATACGGAATCCCTTAAGCTTGCAGTTGAGAATAATCTGGAAAGCATTGCATTTCCGCTTATTTCGAGCGGGATATTCGGATACCCCAAAGACGAGGCGCTCCAAGTTGCCACTTCCGCAATCAGAGATTTTTTAGAGGGTTACGATTTAGATGTACAGCTCGTACTCTTTGATAAATCAGCGTTTGTAATAAGTCGGGAGCTCTTGGGCGAGGTGGAGAGTTACATAAATGATAATTATGTAGACAAGCATAGGGAGGTCGGCAGATCGCTTCTGAATGTCGAGCGGCGGGCGATGAGACGAGCTAAGCATACTTATATGGAGCTTATAAGCCTTGAGTCCGAAGATATGGCTGCGGGAGCTCCGGTTCTTGACGAGAAGCCTTCTTATACTCCTCAGGAAGCGGCAGTACCTCTCGAAAACCTGCTGGAAGATCTCGACGAACCTTTCTCGGACTTTCTTTTCCGGCTTATAGACTCAAAAGGAATGACCGATGTAGAAGTATATAAACGAGCCAATCTCGATAGGAGGCTTTTCAATAAAATAAAGAATGTCGCGGGGTATATGCCCGGCAAGCGCACGGTGCTGTCGCTTGCCATAGCACTGCAATTATCGCTGGAAGAAACAAATGCTCTCCTGAAAAGAGCCGGTTACGCGCTGTCCCGCGCCGTTAAGTTCGATGTTATCGTGGAGTTTTTCATAGTGAGTGGCAACTACGATATCTTCACAATCAACGAAGTCCTCTTCGAATACGATCAGCCGCTTTTGGGGAGCTGATATTTGTCGCTTCTAAAGCGACCACAGGTTTTAAAGGCGGTAGTATCCTTAAACCAGAAAAAGAGTTCTGAAGTTTAAAGGAGGCTACTGAAATGAAGAAAGAATTAACTGAACTGGTATTTATTCTGGACAAGAGCGGGTCTATGAGCGGACTGGAATCCGACACCATCGGGGGCTTCAATTCGATGCTCGAAAAGCAGAAGGCGGTGGAGGGCGAGTGCAATGTTACGACAGTGCTCTTCGACAACAATTATGAACTGCTGCATGACCGCATCGACATCAAGGCAATCGCTCCGATAAGCGACAAGGAGTATCAGGTCGGAGGTTCGACGGCTCTGCTGGATGCGATCGGACGAACCGTCAACAAGATTATCAATGTTCAAAAGCGCAGCGGCGAGGAATATCGCGCAGGCAAAGTGATGTTCGTAATTATTACGGACGGATACGAGAATTCCAGCCGCGAATACAGCTCGGACAAGGTGAAGGCTCTTATTGAGAAGCAAAAGGAAAAATATGCTTGGGAGTTTATCTTCCTCGGGGCCAATATCGACGCGGTTGAAACTGCCGGGCGCTTCGGAATTAATGCCGACAGGGCGGTGGATTATGTCGCCGACAGTCAGGGAACCAGGCTTAATTTTATGGTTATGGCGGAGACCGTTGCCGGATTCCGCAAAAGTGGTAGAGTAGACAGCTCGTCTTTGGACGAAATCCGCGAGGACGCGAAGAAAAGGAGAGGGCGGAACTGATTCCGCCTTACAGCGGCATCCAGATTCCGCTTCCGGTTCCTATGAGCTTTCCGCTCTCCACGCAGTAGGCTTCCGCCCGCAGCCTTATGAGCGTTCTTCCGGCTCTGACCGTTATAACCTTTACTCTGCAGTGTTCGCCCAATTCCAGAGGTCTTATGAAATTTACCGTCATATCCACGGTGGTTGCTTCGTTTACTCCGGCGATGAAGTTGGCCATAACACCGAAGGCCGTGTCGAACATTCCCGCGATGGCACCTCCGTGTATGCCGCCCCTTTCGTTAATCTGCCACTTTTGGGTTTCGAATTCTATCGTAAGGCTCTTCTCGTCGAAATCGCAGGCGTAAAAATGCGCCTTCATGGTCTCGTCGAAACCGCCGTCTCCCAAGTTGAGATAATGATCGGTCCGCTCCTTGGCCGCCTTTTCCCATTCAATTCTTTCCATGATATCTCTTCCTTTCGCCAGTATTACTCATCTATATTACTACAGTAATTGTTTTTCTCAAAACAACAGGCTGCTCTTTCGTACATTTTCGCCCGCATTAACCCGCCCGCAAGCGCAGTTTCAGGGAAGATTTTTCCCGCGAGCTATGCTAAACTGAAACTACCCGCTATTCCTGCCCGCGGCGCGGAAGGCAAGGGTTAAAGATTAATCTGTAAACTGCGAGGTAACGAAAACATGAAGTTAAAGTACGAACAAAAAATCTTCGTATGGCTCTTTTTATTGATATTCACTTCCGGCTATCTAGATGCGGCGTCATTGGTCATATATACCCGTGCCGTCTCGCATCACACCGGTAATATAACCAATCTCGCCATCTATCTGCTCACGAATAGACCTGACACGGCGCTAAGCCTTCTTGCGATAATGGCAGCGTTCTTTCTGGGCGGCGTGCTCTCCGGATTCATCTTTCACGAGCAGCCTGCGAGCTCTTCTAAAAAATTTGGAATTAAGCTTATTCTGGACGCTGCAGTGCTTTTGCTTATGCATTTTCTTATGAGAGATCTTTTTATGAGGTATTTTATTATCGCCTTCATTTTAGGCAGTCAGAACGCATTCCTTTTCAAATACAGGGGGCTCACGACGAGAATCACGCACCTTACGGGTTACATTACGGATGCTGCCGTATTTCTCGGAAGGAGAATCAGAGGCAATAGGGAGGATATGCCTCGCTTTTGGTTCTTGACCTTCCAGACTCTTGGATTTTTGGTCGGAGCCGGCGTCGGCTGCCTGCTTGTGAGACTCGACAGAATCTTATATCTGACGCTTCCTGCAGCCCTATATGCGCTCGCCGGATTTTTCTATCTAATCTATATTTACCGAAAGGACGGGGCAGGGGAATCGCCTTTTGTTTAGTAGTAGTGCAGTGAAAAGGCTGTGCAAATTCCCGCGTAGATTACCGTAATCGCATGTATGCCCCAGCCAGGCAAAATGGAGCCGCGTGCCTTTTCCTCGTTAATGTATCCCATGAGCCATCCGATTATGGCTATAAGAATTGCGCTGTGGACGCTCTTTACTATGCCTCCGCCGCTAAAAATGAAAACCCCCGATGTGGAATACATAGTCAAATTCAACAGCATAAAGGACGAGACCATGGAGAGGAGCGATGTTCCGATTATCCATCCCCTTCAATCCGATACACTCGAAAAATTTCCCGGATTTTCCGGATTTACCTACCCACCAGAAGAAGGGGACAAGTAAGGAAAGGATAATTCCTGCAAAGCTCTTGAATAAAATGCTTATTAATAGCTCCATATAGTTAACCTTTCCGAAAAGCGATTTCGCATTCAGACGGGCGCAATTCTCCGACGGCCCGACTCTTTTGCTGTTCACCTTTCTATATTCGATATACTATAATTACTATTTACTATCATAAAAAATATTGCTAATAATTATAGAATCTACAAGAGGGTATGTACTTGCAAAAACGGATAATCTGCTCGGCGAGGGATGTAGCTTGCACACGCGGACAATCACGGGTCGCGGTTCTTAGCGAGTGTCGAATCGAAGATGAAGGCAGAGCATAGAACCGCTCGGGGTACCCGTGTTAGCGAGAGCGTGTCCGCAGTGTAAGCTACGACCGAGCGGTGAAGAATGCTTTTTATAGAAATTGCTATCTCCATGTGTTATACTTCGGGTTAGGGTAAAATTGCAGATTTGATGTAAGAGAGCGTTAGGAGAGTTCATGGAAGCAAAGTACAAGAGGATAATCCTGAAGATAAGCGGAGAAGCTCTAGCCGGGGAAAAGCAGACAGGCATCGACGATGCGGTTTTGGGAAGTGTGGCCCGGGATATCAAGAAGCTCACGGAGCTGGGTGTCGAAGTGGCGATAGTCGTCGGAGGCGGCAACTTCTGGAGAGGAAGAACCAGCGGCGATATGGACAGAGCGACAGCCGACTACATGGGAATGCTCGCCACCTGCATAAACGCACTCGCTCTGCAGGATGCCTTCGAGAGAAACGGAATGCCAACAAGAGTTCATACCGCGATAGAGATGAGAGAAGTCGCCGAGCCCTACATAAGGCGCAGGGCAATCCACCAGCTCGAAAAGGGACTGATAGTAATATTCGCGGCGGGTCTTGGAAGCCCCTATTTCTCCACCGATACCGCGGCGGCACTGCGAGCGGCGGAGATGGAAGCGGAAGTTATTCTGCTTGCCAAGAAGGTGGATGCGGTCTACGACAGCGATCCGTTAACAAACCCGAACGCGCGCCGCTACGAGCGCATCAGCCATAGCGAGGTGCTGGAAAAGAACCTAAAGGTAATGGATTCCACGGCAGCCAGTTTCTGCAGAGATAACGGAATCAGAATACATGTATTCGGCCTTTCAGAGCCTGACGGAATATTCAGAGCCGTCACAGGACAGAAGATAGGAACAATTATTGAGTAGGCTTGATGGGCCTTAGATAGAGAAAAACAGCGCAGTAGGCTTTCCGCAGAGAAGCCGGAAACGATAAGATCAGGAGGAAGATATGAGTACCACAAAGGAATTTAAGGAGCGATCGGAAAAGAGCATAAGCGTCCTCAAACAGGAACTAAACACCGTGCGTGCGGGAAGAGCGAACGCCGCTCTGCTGGATCAGATAACGGTGGAGTATTACGGTACACCCACACCGCTCAAGAATCTTTCGAATATTTCCGTCCCCGATCCGCGGACGCTGATGATAACGCCCTTCGACCCCTCGAACATTCAGGCCGTCGAGAAGGCGATTATGACATCCAACCTCGGCATCAATCCCTCCAACGACGGCAAGAATATAAGACTTGTAATCCCCCCCGTCACCGAGGAGAGGAGAGTCGAACTCACCAAGCTCATAAAGAAGATGGGCGAGGACAGCAAGGTGGCCGTCAGGAACATCAGAAGGGACATAATGGACGATATCAAGCGCCGCGAGAAGGACGGCGAGATATCCGAGGATGAACAGAAGATGGAGCAGGAGGAAATCCAGAAGCTCACGGACGAGAAGATCAAGTTGATAGACGAGATCGTCGAAGAAAAGAACAAGGAACTCATGGAGATCTGATATCCTATGCGAGATCTTCAACATATTGCGATAATCATGGACGGCAACGGGCGCTGGGCTAAGGAGCGCGGCATGAACCGCCTCCGTGGCCATTATGCGGGCGTGGAGTCCCTGATAGAGATAGTCAGGGCTTCTTCGGATCTCGGTATTAAGTATTTGACTGTCTACGCCTTTTCCACGGAAAACTGGAAGAGGCCCCTTGAGGAGGTTTCGGGACTCTTTAAACTCCTCATATCGTTCGTCGCAAGAGAGCTCGAAAACCTCGTTCAAAACAATGTAAAGGTCGGGATTTTCGGCGAGCGCTCGGCGCTGCCAGAAGATGTCAATCGCTCAATAGATAACGCTCTCGAAAGTACGAAGAATTGCACGGGACTGATTTTTAACATAGCCCTCAATTATGGCGGCAGGGCGGAAATTTTGCGTGCTGCAAAGAAGTTTGCAGCCCGATGTGTTCAGGGCGAGGCGGATCCGGAAAGCTTAAGTGAGGCCGATTTTTCGAAGCTGATGTACACGGCGGATATCCCGGACCCGGATCTGATTATAAGGACGGGCGGCGAGCGCAGGCTCTCGAATTTTCTGACATGGCAGAGCGCCTACAGCGAGATTTATGTTACGAATATCTATTGGCCCGACTTCAGTCCCGAGGAGTACGAAAAGGCCCTGGACGATTACAGACAAAGGGACAGGCGCTTCGGAGGAATTAAATGAAGACCAGAATAATTTCAGCTCTCTTTTTGCTTCCTCTGCTCGGATTCGTCGTGATAGGCGGGCGTCCGCTGTACTTTTTGGTGATGCTCTTCGGCCTTTTAGCCATGTACGAGTTCTACAAGGGCTTCGAAAATATGGGTATACACCCATTCAAAATCGCAGGCTATATATGCGCCACGATTCTCTATATAATCCTTTATGTTTACATGTTTACCGGGGCGGATCATGCGAAATTATCCGAAGGGCTGTTGCTGTGGCTGTTCATAACCGTATCCAGCGGGCTGGTGCTGTGCCTGTTTACCACGGACGAGAACAATATCTCCGACGGCCTTGCGACTATAATCAGCGTCATCTACCTGCCCTTCTTCTTTTCGCATATATCCCTGATAGACGGCCTTAAAGAAAACTCGCGCATGATCTGGCTGGTATTTATAACCGCCTTCGGCACCGATACATTCGCGTATTTTTCGGGGATGTTCTTCGGAAAGCACAAGCTTATTCCGAATATAAGTCCAAAGAAGACTGTCGAAGGAGCGATCGGGGGCGTTATCGGAAGCACTATACTTTCGCTCATATTCTGTGCAATCATGTTTCCGCAGCATCTGGCCGCGGGCCTGTTTATCGGGATTCTGGGCTCGATATTCGCGCAGTTCGGAGACCTTATAGCCAGCGCCTTTAAGCGCAAGATGGGGATAAAGGATTACGGGAGGCTCATACCCGGGCACGGCGGGATTTTGGACCGCTTCGATTCGGTGATATTGACCGCCCCCTTCGTTTATTATTACATAGTTTTAATCGTCAACAGGTGATTATGAAGAGACTCGCCGTTCTCGGTTCGACAGGTTCCATAGGTACTCAAAGTCTGAGCGTCATTCGGGAAAATCGCTCTCTGTATTCCGTGAGCAGCATTTCCTGCGGCTCAAATATCGAGCTTTTCAGAGGGCAGCTTGCAGAGTTTGAACCCTCCTTAGCCGTTTGCGCAAAGAAGGAAGATGCGCTCCGGCTTTCGGCTGAGTTTCCGCGGATTAAATTTTCCTGGGGAATGGACGGCATAGTCGAGGCCGCCTGCATGCAGGAAGTCGATATGGTCGTAAACGCCCTCAGCGGTATGATGGGCATAAGGCCGACCTACGAGGCCGTAAGGGCGGGCAAGGATATAGCCTTTGCAAATAAGGAGACTCTGGTTGCGGCGGGGCCTCTCATCATGGCTGAGGTAAAGAAGCAGGGGGTGAATTTCCTTCCTGTAGACAGCGAACATTCGGCGATATTTCAGTGCATTCAGGGTGCCGCAGGCAATCGCCCGACGAAGATAATACTCACGGCATCCGGAGGACCTTTCAGGGGCTTTACCCGGGAACAGCTTAAAAATGTCACAAAGGAGATGGCGCTCGCGCATCCCAAGTGGAATATGGGGCCTAAGATAAGCATAGATTCCGCGACGATGATGAACAAGGGGCTGGAGATAATTGAGGCCTGCATGCTCTTCGATTTCGACCAGAAGGATGTAATTGTCCATGTGCATCCGGAGAGCATAGTTCATTCGGCTGTAGAGTTTTCCGACGGCGCGCTTATGGCGCAGCTGGGAATCCCCGATATGAAAGTGCCGATAGCCTATGCGCTCTCCTGGCCGAAGAGGCTTTCGAATATAGCCGAGCCGCCGAATTTATTCGAGGTAGGAAGTCTTAATTTTGAAAAGCCAGACGAGGAGACCTTCGTATGCCTTCGCCTCGCTCGAAAGGCCATGGAGCTTGGGGCGGGCTATCCGGCGGTGCTCAATGCGGCAAATGAAGAGGCCGTCGCGGCCTTTTTGAAGGATAAAATCAGCTTTTTACAGATAGGGGAAATGGTCGAGTCCGCACTTGAGCATCACAGCCCGATGCAGATAGGCTCGATAGAGGATGTATTTGAGATTGAAAGGGAAACAAGGGAGTTTCTGAGATGAACACAGTACCGTTTGTTATAGCAGCAATAATAATGTTTGCGCTCTTGGTTGCATCGCACGAGTTCGGACACTTCGCGTCGGCAAAGCTGCTCGGCGTGCGCGTCAACGAGTTTTCTATAGGTATGGGACCCCTCATTTTTCAGAGGAAGAAAGGGGAGACCGAGTATTCGCTTCGGGCGCTTCCCATAGGTGGATTTTGCAGAATAGAAGGAGAGGACGGCGACTCCGAATCCGGCTCCGATGATGAGCGCTCATTTGCGAAGAAGCCCTGGTGGGCGAAGGTCATAATACTCGCCTCGGGAGCTTTTATGAATATCCTGCTCTGTCTTTTGATTTTGACCATGGTCTTCGTCTATAGCGGAACTTGCACAAATTATCTTGATGAAGTGCTTCCCGGAGGCCCCGCGGATCTTGCGGGTATAAAGCCCGGCGACAGGATAATCGCCATAGACGGCAAGGATTACAGCGAGTGGGAGAAGATAGTCGGAGTTATTTCCGGTTCCGATGGAAAGCCCATGAGCGTGAGCGTCTTAAGGGATGGCGAGAGACTCACTTTTGACTGCGCAGCCGTCGAAAGGGAGGGAAGGTGGGTACTTGGAATCATCTGCAAGCTGAGCCATTCGCCCTTTGCGGCCTTCAGGCAAAGCTTATCGGCTACGGCGGAGATGTTCAATCAGATGAGACTCTTCTTTGCTCAGCTCTTTGTCGGCAAAGTCAATACCGACGATGTGGTCGGAGTAGTGGGAATAGTCTCGATAATGAGCGAACAGTCGAAGTACGGCTTCGCTTCGCTCGCGTATCTGGTCGCGATAATTTCTCTCAATTTGGGACTTGTGAATTTACTGCCTCTTCCCGCGCTGGACGGGGGCAGAATACTTTTCGTGTTTGTGAGGCTCATATTCGGAGGCAGAATAAGCGACAAGGCGGAGGCCTATGTACATGCCGCGGGGATGATTCTCCTGATGGCATTGATGGTGTTTTTGGTAATCAAGGATGTAAAGAGATTCGTCCTATAGGAGAATAAATGACGAGGCAGGTTTTCTGCGGGAATGTTCCGATTGGAGGGGGCGCTCCCGTCAGCATACAATCGATGACGAACACGGATACACGCGATGCGGCCGCTACGCTCGCGCAAATTTCGCGTCTGGTCGATGCGGGTTGCCAAATCGTGCGCTGCGCCGTTCCCGATATGGAGGCTGCGCAAAGTATTTCTGCGATTAAAAAGGGCAGTCCCATACCCGTGGTCGCGGACATCCACTTCGATTACAGGCTCGCAATAGCTGCACTCGAAAACGGAGCGAATAAGGTGCGAATCAATCCCGGCAATATAGGAGGCGAGGAGAAATTCGCAAAAGTTCTCTCCAAGGCAAAGGAATGCGGCGCAGCTGTTCGCATAGGCGTAAACTCAGGTTCTCTCGAAAAGGAGCTTTTGGCCAAATACGGTGGGGTCTGTGCCGAGGCCCTGTGTGAATCCGCCCTTAAGTCCGTCAAATTCGCCGAATCCGAGGGTTTTGAATCCATCGTGGTCTCCCTTAAATCCTCGGATGTAAAAGTCAACCACGAGGCTCACAGGCTCTTTGCGGCCCGGAGCGACAGGCCGCTGCACATCGGGCTCACCGAGGCCGGTGCGGGTCGCATGGCCGAGATAAAGAGCTGCGCGGCTCTCGGGGCGCTGCTGCTCGAAGGCATAGGAGATACTATGAGAATTTCCTTGACGGGCGACCCGGTGCGCGAGGTTAAACTTGCCGCGGAGCTCCTGCAAGCAGTGGGATTGCGCAGAAGAGGCATAGATTTTATATCCTGTCCGACCTGCGGCAGGACGAGGGTCGATCTGGACGAAATTGCACGAGAAGTCGAAGAGCGACTCGGGCCGCTTTCCGAAAGGCTCGCAAATAAAGAAATATATATAAAGGTGGCCGTTATGGGATGCGAGGTTAACGGCCCCGGCGAAGCAAAAGATGCCGACTTCGGAGTAGCATGCGGTAAGGGGTGCGGACTGCTGTTTAAACGCGGAAAGACGCTTAGGACTGTCCCGGAAGACAGGATAGTGCCGGAGCTGATAGAGCTGATAGAAAAAGAATTCCATATATAGATTATTTATTTTGGAGGGTAATATGGTCAAAGCAATGATGCAATTCCTTATCGAAAAGGATCCGGAACTGGGTGCCGCCATCGAATTGGAATTAAAGAGGCAGCAGCGCAATATCGAACTGATCGCTTCGGAGAACTTCGTAAGCGAAGCGGTGCTCGTCGCGGCGGGAACAGTACTTACAAATAAATATGCTGAAGGTTATAGCGGAAGGCGCTACTACGGAGGCTGTCAGTATATCGATATTGTCGAGACGCTGGCCATCGAGAGGGCGAAGAAGCTCTTCAACTGCAAGTTCGCAAATGTTCAGCCTCATTCGGGCTCGAATGCAAACCAGGCGGTATACCTTGCGCTCTGCAAGCCCGGAGATACCGTTATGGGAATGAACCTCGATGACGGAGGACATCTGACTCACGGTTCTCCCTTCAACCAGTCCGGCAAGCATTACAATATCGTTCCTTACGGGCTCAACCCCGAGACTCAGACCATAGATTACGAAGCCCTCAGACGCATAGCTTTAGAGAGTCGCCCGAAGATGATAATCGCCGGCGCCTCCGCATATCCCAGAACCATAGATTTTAAGATATTCCGCGAGCTTGCCGACGAGGTAGGAGCCTACCTTATGGTCGACATGGCTCATATTGCGGGACTCGTCGCGGCGGGCGAACATCCTTCGCCGCTTCCCTATGCGCACGCCGTTACAAGCACCACCCATAAAACCCTCAGAGGACCCCGCGGAGGCTTGATACTTACGAACGACGAGGCTGTCGCAAAGAAGTTGAATTCGGCTGTCTTTCCGGGCACCCAGGGCGGTCCGCTCGAGCATATAATCGCCGCCAAGGCCGTCGCTTTCGAAGAGGCTCTAAAGCCTGAATTTAAAGAATATCAGCACCGCATAATCCTCAACGCGCGCGCTCTTGCAAAGGGATTGCTCGACCGCGGCTTCGATCTGGTATCCGGCGGAACCGATACCCATCTGCTGCTCGTGGACCTGCGCAAATTCGGCATCACCGGCAAGGAGATGGAGGAGAGGCTGGACCATGTTTATATCACCGTCAACAAGAACATGATACCCGGAGACCCCCAGCCTCCGATGCTCACCAGCGGCATAAGGATTGGAACCTCCGCGGTTACGACCAGAGGATTCGACGAAAAGGATATGGACAAAGTAGCGGAGCTGATTTACATGGCCGCGAAGGACATAAATAACGAGGAGCGCATTCGCAAGGAAGTGGAGGGGCTCTGCAGCAGATATCCACTGTACGAGGAAAGATTGTAATAGCTGGATTTCCTGCGATTTTGCGTCAAAATCTCTTGCAATATCTGTAAACTGTGGTACTATAATAAACGATAAGTTATTCCTGAAGAGTGGGCGGGCCCACTCTTCAGTTTTTAGGAGGAGGAATGGCTGCTAAAAATCTGAGCGAACTGATAGAACAGTGGTTGCTGGAATTTGAAGAAGCGGGCTCTTACGAGCTCAGCCGCGTTACCTATACCAAGGAGGGAAAGGAACGCTACCTGAGGGTCTTCGTGGATAAACTCGAAGGCGACGGATACGGCAGAATGGGCACGGAGGACTGCGTCAAGCTAAGCAGGTATTTAAGCGCCAGACTCGATGAGGCGGATCCGATAAAGGATGCCTACTTCCTGGAGGTTTCGTCTCCTGGTCTGGACAGGCCGCTCATATCGGAGAAGGATTTTCAGCGTTTTAAGGGCGAGCTTATAGAGATAAGCCTCTATAAGGCCGTGGACGGAAGGAAGTTCCATACGGGCAGGCTCATCGCTTATAGCGAAGGCAATATAACAATCGTCGGCGACGACGGCAAGGAGAGAGTTTTTAATTATAAAGATGCGGCCAAGGTTAATTTGGCTGTCACTTTTTAAGGAGGTTCTGAATGAACATAGATTTCATCGAAGCTGTTGAGGCTCTTCAGCGCGAAAGGGGCATCCCCAAGGAGGCGCTATTCGAGGCTATAGAGAGCGCGCTGGTTTCGGCGTACAAAAAGAATTACAACGATGCGCAGAATGTGCGCATAATCATAGACCAGGAGAGCGGTGCCGTCCATGTCTTTATGCGAAGAGACATAGTTGAGGAGGTCGAGGATCCCTTCTCCCAGTGCAGTCTGGAGGAGGCTCAGTCGATAGACCCCGATTACGAGCTTGGCGATGTAATCGAATACATGGTCAATCCGCAGGGCTTCGGGCGCATAGCCGCACAGTCCGCAAAGCAGGTCGTAATGCAGAAGATACGCGAGACCGAGCGCGGGATGATCTTCGATGAATTTATTGCCCGTCAGGGCGAAATAGTAACCGGAACCGTTCAGAGGGTAAGCAACGACACGGTCTTTGTAACCATGGGTAGAGCGGAAGGTATACTTTCGAGAAACGAGCAGATTCCCGGCGAAAGATACAGATATAACGACAGGATTAAGGTCTTCGTAATGGATGTTAAAAAGACCTCAAAGGGGCCTCAGGTATTTTTATCCAGGTCTCATCCGGGACTCGTTAAAAGACTCTTCGAGCTGGAGGTTCCCGAGATTCAGGAAGGCGTTGTGGAGATAAAGAGCATCGCGCGCGAGGCGGGATCGAGGACTAAAATTGCAGTCTGCACCTACGACGAGAATGTCGACCCGGTGGGTTCATGCGTCGGAACGAGGGGTACCAGAGTGCAGGCAGTAGTCGATGAGCTCTCAGGAGAGAAGATAGATATAATCAACTGGAGCGAGGAGCCCGGCAAGCTGATAAGCAGCGCGCTGTCTCCGGCAAAGGTCGAGATGGTGCTGATAGACGAGGTCGGAAGATCCGCGACGGCGGTGGTTCCCGATTATCAGCTCTCGCTTGCGATCGGCAAGGAGGGTCAGAATGTAAGACTCGCCGCTAAGCTCTGCGGATGGAAGATAGATATCAAGAGCCACACTCAGTATCAGCCCACCCTCGATGCCATGAGTGCTGCGGCGGATGAGTTCGAGTACGGCGAGGATGAGGTTCTTGCACATGATTACGATGGAGCCGGCTTCGAAGCGGAGGATGCAGTCGAAGAACTCGAATTCGATATACCCACTCCTTCCAGGATTAAGCGGATGAAAAAGGCGGAGCTCGTAGAGTTTGCGGAGAGCATGGAGATCGAAATGGATCCCGATGCCACGAATGCCGTGATGGCAGATACGATAATTGCCGCTTTGGAGGAACGGGGTCTATAGATGAAAGCCAAGAAGGTTCCGGAGAGGAGATGCATAGCCTGCATGAAGGTCGCCCCAAAGAGCGAGCTGCTTCGCATAGTTGCGACGGATACGGGGGTTAAGGCCGATCCGGGAGGCAAGATGAACGGAAGAGGTGCATATATATGCAGGAGCATGAGTTGCCTCGAACTTGCTTTGAAGAAGAAAGCGCTTTCTCGGAATTTAAAGAAGGAAATGAGCCGAGAGGAAGTGCAGATCTTGGCGGAAGAGCTCGCTGAAATGTTGAAATAATACCGGAGGTGTTTTATGGTCGATAACGAGACTAAGGTGGTTAAAGCAAAAAATACCACAAAAAGAAAGAAAAAAGAGCCCGCCGGCTCGTCCCAGGTCGAAATTCGCCCTGTCGATATATCTGTAATCGAGGCGCAGCAGGCAAGAAGAAGCAGGTCGACGGCTCCCCAGCGGGAAAGGGCTGCGGAATCCGAAAAACGGGCAGGTTCCGCTCAGTCTTCCCGTCAAGCTCCCAGGTCGGGAATGCCGCCTGTAGGGGCAAATTTCCAGTTCGGCAAACCCATGCCCAAGAAGGCGGTTCCGCAGAACCTGGATGATACTCCGGCTGCAAGCAAGGATGAGCCTGAAAAAACCATTCCCGCGGAGGCTCCGAAGGTAGAGAGCAAGACCGATACGGCGGTAGAGACAAAGCTTGAGACTCCGGTTGAACCCAAGCAAGAGCCCAAGCTCGATGCTCCGGTTGACACTAAGCCCGAACCAAAACCCGCAGCGAGCGTTGTCGAAGATAAAAAGAAGGAGCCGGAACTTTATATAGATAAGAGTCTCGATATCGGCGTAAAGATTATAAAGAAGACGCAGCCCGAAGCTGCGCCCTCTGCGAAAGTGGAAGAAGTGAGTGCAAAGCCGGAAGCCGAGGCGAAAACCTCCGGAAAAGAAGAGCCCCGAGCCAAGGCAAAGCCCGCAGATAAGAGACCCGAAGCAAGGAAGCCGGCAGCGAAGACTTCGTCCGAAGCCGCCAAGGATGCAACGGCCGAAAAGCAGGCTCCCGCAAAGCCGCAAGCGGACAAGAAGCCGGCGCAGCCCAAGAAGAGAGATTTCTTCCCGAATATCGGAGTAAAGATAGTCAAGACTGCCGAGCAGGTAGAGCAGGAGCAGGAACAGAGAAGGGCAAAGAGGGCCGCGGCCGAAAAGAAAAAGCCGGAGCGCAAGCCTAAGGAATATAAGAAGGATGCCGACCAGGCGAGCGAGGAAACTGCACCGCGCAGGATGAGCTATAAGGGCAAAAAGACCAGCGAAGGCGGAAGAGAGAAAGTTGTCGCCTATACGGCTCCGAGCGGAAAGAGCAGCAGCAGGAGGCGCGGAAAAACCGACAGGCGCAAGAAGAGCTACGAGGACGCCGTCGTTCCCAACCTGACAAAGGCCACCAGAAAGAAGCACAGTCAGTATAGGGATAACAGGCCGGAGGAAGTCGTTCAGAGCGCCGCAGAGATCGAGGCCGCTGCGACAGGAGGCACCCTTATAGATGTACCCATAACCGTGGGAGGATTCTGCGAGCAGCTGGATGTTTCAGCCGCCGATGCGATTATGACCCTCATGAAGATGGGCATAATGGCAAATATCAATCAGAATCTCGATGAAGAG
Organism: uncultured Oscillospiraceae bacterium; assembly: GCA_964344335.1. Classification (GTDB taxonomy): domain Bacteria; phylum Bacillota; class Clostridia; order Peptostreptococcales; family Anaerovoracaceae; genus RUG11894. The sequence goes on from CAYFMW010000005.1 coordinate 16,416, forward strand.
ACAGCCGTGCTTTTAGGAATGGAGCTCGGAAAGGTCGTCGTCGTCAATAAGGTGGAAGAGCTTCCCGATCTCGAGGAGATACTCGATCTTCGAGAGGACAGCGAGGACGAACTCAAGGACCGTCCGCCGGTAATCACCGTTATGGGCCATGTAGACCACGGAAAGACATCGCTTCTGGATGCTATCAGGAGCACCAATGTTACAAAGGCGGAGGCCGGTGGAATAACGCAGCACATCGGCGCTTCCGAGATAGAGATAAACGACCAGAAGATAGTCTTCCTGGATACTCCGGGTCACGAGGCATTTACGGCAATGAGGGCGAGGGGGGCTCATGTTACGGATATCGCCGTATTGGTGGTGGCCGCCGACGACTCGGTAAAGCCCCAGACGATAGAGTCCATAACTCATGCTAAGGCTGCGGGCGTGCCTATAATCGTCGCTATAAACAAGATAGACAAACCTGCCGCGAATATCGACAGGGTTAAGAAGGACCTTGCGGAAAATAATGTGCTTGTCGAGGATTGGGGAGGAGAGACTATAACCGTCCCCGTATCGGCAAAGACGGGAGAGGGAATCAAGGATCTGCTCGAAATGATACTCATTCAGGCGGAGATGCTGGAGCTCAAGGCGAATCCCGACAGGCTAGCCACGGGAACGGTTATCGAGGCGAGGCTCGACAAATCGAGAGGTCCGATAGCCACCCTGCTCGTTACGAACGGTACATTGCAGGTGAGCCAGGCGATAGTCGTCGGCACGGTATCCGGAAGGATTCGCGTGATGGTCGACTGGAAAGGAAACCGCATACGCAAGGCCGGGCCTTCGCGCGCGGTTGAAATTACGGGACTTACCGATGTTCCCCAGGCCGGAGACGAGTTCTATGTCGTTGAGGACGAGAGGCTCGCAAGGGAGATTGCCGCCAAGAGGCAGGAGAGGCTAAGGGAGCAGACGCTTGCAAGGAGTGCGGGTACCAGCCTCGAGGAGCTCTTTGCAAACCTGCAGGAGGGAGAGATGAAGGATCTCAACCTCATAATAAAGGCCGATGTCCAAGGTTCGGTCGGAGCTCTGCAGGCTTCTTTAGAGAAGCTCCGCAACGAGAATGTGCGCGTTCAGATAATACACAGCTCGGTGGGCACCGTCTCCGAGTCGGATGTTATGCTCGCGACCACTTCAGGCGCGATTATCATAGGCTTTAATGTAAGGCCCAACTCGGCCGTTCAGGCGATGGCCGACAGAGAAGGCGTCGAGATTAGAACCTACAGGGTCATCTACGAGGTAATCGAGGAGATCGAGGCCGCCATGAAGGGCATGCTCGCTCCGAAGTTCAAGGAAGTGATACTCGGAAAGGCTCAGGTCAGAGAGACCTTCAAGGTTCCCGGTGCGGGCACCATAGCCGGAGCTTATGTCATGGAAGGCAAGATACTCAGGAATGCTCAGATAAGGCTGCTCCGGGACGGAATAGTCGTCCACGAGGGTACGATTTCGTCGCTTAAGAGGTTCAAGGACGATGCCAGAGAGGTCAACACCGGCTTCGAATGCGGAATAGGAATAGAGAAGTATAACGACATAAAAGAAGGCGATGTAATAGAAGCTTTCGAAATGCAAGAGGTGGAGAGATAATGGGTAAGTCCCACAAGCCGCAGCACATGGGGGAGCAGATCCGAAAGATACTCGGAGATATGCTCATAAAGGAGGAGATTAAGGACTCCGCTTTTTCGGGCACCATGGTAAGCATCAACGCGGCGCATGTAACAAAGGATTGCAGCTACGCGACCGTCTATATCAGTTGCCTTGAGTATTCGTCGGGCGACTGCGCTGAGGAAAAGCGCAGCGAGATTCTTGAAGCTCTGGACAGGAGCAAGGGTTTTATAAGAAAAGAGATAAGCAGGCGTATCAAGACCCGCCATGTGCCCGAGCTTTTATTCAAATACGACGCCAGTCTGGAATACGGGGCGAAGATAGACAGGCTGCTCGACAGCCTCGATATTCCCGAAGATGACGAGGAGCCGGGTGAGGAGGATTTTGGCGATTGAAGCACGATTGGTCACAAATCATAGAAGAGCTTAAAAAAGCCGAAAGAATTCTTTGCTTTACGCATGTCAATATGGATGGCGACGCTATGGGTTCTTCTGTGGCGTTTTGCCGCAGCATGAGATTGCTCGGCAAGCGTTGCCATGTACTTTTAGAGGACGAAGTGCCCGACGATCTGGCTTTTCTGGATGCGGAGGGTTGCTTCGTTCATGAATCCCCCGGAAGGCCGGATCTCGCAGTTGTTTTAGATTGCGGGGATGCTACAAGACTCGAAAACCGCAAGGACCTATTCTATACTGCACCCGTAACGATTTCCATCGATCACCATCTTTCGGACGAAAAATTTACGGATCTGGAACTTAGAGATATCGAAGCTTCCGCCACTGCAAGCCTGGTATTCGATTTACTCAAAGAAATGGGTGCGCCCATAGATAAAAATATTGCGGAAAATATCTATGCCGCGATACTTACGGATACCGGCAGGTTTTGTTACAACAACTGTACGGCGAAGACGCACGAAGATGTCGCGGAGCTCTATAAATACGGTATAGATCATGTTTTAATATGTGCGAATATTTACGATGAGCTTCCCGAGGCCAGGTGGAAGCTGGAGAATCTGGTAATAGACAGAATGGAGCGCTTTGCCGGAGGTCTTGCGGCGATTTCCTATACGACCGAGGAGGATCTGCAAAGAATCGGTGCTACGCAGGCGATGAGCGAATACTGCAGCGATAGACTCAGGAGCGTAAAGGGAGTTGAAATGAGCGCCTTTCTTAAACAGAGGGGCGAGAATAAGTATAAGGTTTCGCTGCGTTCCAAGAACTATGCGAATGTCAGGGCGCTTGCCTCGGCCTTCGGCGGAGGCGGCCACGAGAGAGCCAGCGGATGCACCATATATGCGGATCTTGAGAGCGCAATAAAGATGCTCAAAGAAGAGATGGAAAAGCATTTATGAACGGAATCTTGAATCTTCATAAGCCGGCGGGCCCTACAAGCTTCGACTGCGTAGCCGCGGTCAGAAGAGTTGCGGAGGGAGCAAAGACCGGGCACGGCGGGACGCTCGACCCCATGGCCGAAGGCGTCCTTGCAATTTGTGTAGGGAAGGCCACGAGGCTGATCGAATACATGGATGAGAATTCAAAGAGCTATATCTGCGGCTGCCGGCTAGGACTGCGCACAGACACTCTGGATATCTGGGGTGAGCCGCTCAGCGAGGACAGACAAGGAGCCGGAAAGATAAGCAAGGACGATTTCGAGACCGCGCTGCAAAAATTCCGCGGCGAAATATTGCAAACACCTCCGATGTATTCCGCCGTCAGCGTAGGCGGCAAGAGACTATATCAGTATGCACGCGAAGGAAAGAGCGTGGAAGTCGCTCCGCGAAAGGTCAGCATTTTTAATATAGATCTTCTTGAATGGAATGATGAGCTTAAGGAAGCCGTATTCGAGCTGGAGTGCTCCAGAGGGACATATGTAAGAAGTATCTGCGGCGATATAGGCGAGTTACTCGGATGCGGGGCCAGCATGAGTTCGCTGCTGAGGACACGGACCTGCGGCCTGGATATAGAAAAATCCGTACCGCTCGAAGAGGTTAAGGAAATGTCCGCACAGAAGCTCGAAAGCATACTGCTGCCGATGGAGACGGCGCTCGGACACATTGAAAGACTGGAGCTCGATGAGGATAGGGCAAAGCGTTTCGTAAACGGACTTCCCTCATGGTCCGCCGGCCTCGAAAGCGAAGGACTTCGCGCGGTGTTTTCGGATTCCGGACTCCTCGGAACCGCAAGGGATGGGAAGATAGAGAAGGTACTAAGCTTATGAAGATATTCACAAAGCTTGAAGATATAAAGGATACGGGTTTTACGGCTCTTGCGCTGGGTAATTTCGACGGGGTTCATAAGGGGCATCAGAAACTTCTTGCGGAATGCGTCGCAATGGCTGAAGAACTCGATCTTGAACCATCCGTATTCACATTTACGAATCATCCGGCCAACGAGATAGCGGGCAGGACCGTGGTCAAGAATATAATGACATTCGAGGAGAAGGCCGCGGAGCTCGAAGCGGCGGGTATCGAGAATATGTTCTCGATAATATTCGATGAAAATATTCGCAATCTCTCCCCGGTCGATTTCATTAATTTCCTGCTGCAGGACAAATTCAGCATGAGACACGCCGTCTGCGGCTTCGACTACAGTTTCGGATACAAGGCGCAGGGAGATGCCAAACTGCTTAAACAATGCGGCATAGAGATGGGCTTCGGCGTAAGTGTGGTAGCGGCGCTAAAAATTAACGGTGAAATAGTATCCAGCACGCTGATTCGAAGGATTATCGACGAAGGGCGAATAGATGAATATCCCGCGTACACCGGAAGGCTCTACAGAATAGACGGCAGGGTGGTGGAAGGAAAGCATCTTGGCAGAAGACTGGGATATCCTACCATGAACCTGAGCCTCGACAGCGACGAGGCCTTCCCGAAGAACGGAGTTTATATAACCAAGACTTATGTAAACCACGAATCGCATCCCTCGATTACAAATGTAGGCAACAAGCCTACGGTGGGAGAGTTCGCAAAGAACGCCGAAACACATATCTTCGGCTTCAAAGGAGAACTCTACGGACGCGATGTTCGAATCGAATTTATTAAGATGCTTCGCCCCGAGTTTAAATTTCCAAGCCTTGAAGCTTTGCATAAGCAGATACACAGCGACTGCATCGAGGCGGAGCGATATTTTGAGGAGGAGAGAGAGAAATGATTTATGCCAACGGATTTACGATAAACGCGACGGGCAGCGAATGCTTCATAACCTTCCTGCAGACAAGACCCAAGGGCCAAGCGAAGCAGACGGACGAACTGGAGACCGTCATAATGAACGAACAGGTCGCCAGGCAGCTGATAGTGGCATTGTCGAAGGTCTACGATAAGGTCGATGCCGACCGCGCAGCTAAGCGCAATCCACAGGTGAGCGAAAAGAGCTCGCAGCTGTCTTAGATGAATAGCTGAGCACTTGCCTAAACGCTTTACAAATCGCGCTTCATGTGCTAATATAACTCGTCAGTTTATAACTACCTTCCGCTGAGGCAGCCGAGGCTCCGACGCTGTGCTCGGGGAGGGCGAATTTTCAAAGGAGAAGACTATGTTAACAAAGGAAAAAAAGACAGAGCTTATTCAGGAGTATGCGACTCACGAAGGTGATACCGGTTCCCCGGAGGTTCAAGTGGCAATTCTCACATACAGAATCAATCACCTTAACGAGCACCTGAAAAAGAATCCCAAGGATTTTCACTCCAGAAGAGGTCTGCTGAAGATGGTCGGCCAGAGAAGAAATATGCTCGCTTATCTCAAAGATAAGGATCTTGAGCGTTACAGGACACTCATCGGCCGTCTGAACTTAAGAAAGTAAGTTATTTCTCGGGCGGGGCTGACACCCCCGCCTTGTTATTATTCACATCAGGGGCCGGGCTTGAGAATTAAATTCATGCCGCTGCATGGGTTTACTTGTCAAGCCGGGCCTGATAAAGAAAGGTTAGGTTTTTTAATGGAATTTACTGACTACAGGACATTCAGGACTGCCGTCGGAGGCAGACTGCTCGAAGTCGAGATCGGAAAGGTCTGCGAGCAGGCCAACGGCCAGGCTTGGATAAAGTACGGCGATACAGTCGTAAGTTGTACTGCGACGATGTCCAAAACTCAGAGGGAAGGCATAGATTTCTTCCCGCTCTCCTGCGATTTCGAGGAGAAGATGTATGCCGCGGGAAAGATTCCCGGGGGATTCATCAAGAGGGAAGGAAGACCCTCCGAGAAGGCGATACTCACTTCAAGGCTTATTGACAGACCGCTTCGCCCGCTTTTTCCTAAAGGATTTTACAACGATGTACAGATTGTCGCCACATGCATGTCCATGGATAACGACTGTCCGCCGGAGTTCTGCGCTCTGCTTGGTTCTTCGATTTCCATTGCGATTTCCGATATTCCATGGGACGGTCCCACCGCGGGCGTAATCGTAGGCAGAATCGACGGAAGATTCATCATCAATCCGACTTCGGAGGAAAAGGAAGCCTCGGATTTGAATATGACCGTTGCGGGCACCAAGGATGCCATAATGATGGTCGAGGCGGGTGCAAACGAGGTCCCCGAGGATGTCATCCTCGATGCAATAATGTTTGCGCACGAAGAGATTAAGAAATTGGTCGCCTTCATCGAAGAAATTACTGCGGAAGTAGGCAAGGAAAAGCTTCAGATTGAGCTCTATGAGCCCCCCGCGGAGATAAACACGGCGGTTCGCGAATATGCCGAACTTAAGATGCGCCAGGCTATATTCACGAAAGACAAGCTTGAAAGAATTGCCAACATGGATGCCGTAGAGGCCGATACGAAGGCATACTTCGCTGAAATTTTCTCCGATAGAGAAAAGGATGTTAACTCGGTAATCGACGATATAATCAGCGAGCAGGTTCGCGGAATGATTTTAGACAAGGGAATACGCCCCGACAGCAGGGCGCTCGACGAGATAAGGCCTATATGGTGCGAGACGAGCGTGCTCCCCAGGGTTCACGGATCGGGACTCTTTACGAGAGGCCAGACTCAGGTCATATCCGCCACTACCCTTGGAACGATTGCGGAAGGCCAGATTCTCGACGGAATCTTCGAGGAGACCGGCAAGAGATATATGCATCAGTATAACTTCCCCGGATATTCCACCGGTGAGGCAAGGCCCATGCGCGGCCCGGGAAGAAGAGAGATAGGGCACGGAGCTCTCGCGGAAAGAGCGCTGATCCCCGTTCTTCCCAGCGAAGAGGAGTTCCCGTACTCGATTCGCGTCGTCTCGGAGGTCCTTTCTTCCAACGGTTCTTCTTCCATGGCCTCGGTTTGCGGCTCATGCCTGTCACTTATGGACGCGGGTGTTCCGATTAAAGCTCCGGTAGCCGGCATAGCGATGGGGCTCATAGAGAGGGTCGGTAAGGACGGAACGAGCGAATATGCGGTCCTCTCCGACATTCAAGGTATCGAAGACTTTATGGGAGATATGGACTTTAAGGTAGCCGGAACCGAAAAGGGCGTCACCGCCATCCAGATGGATATTAAAGTCCACGGCCTTTCAAGAGAAGTGCTCGAGATGGCGCTCAAGCAGGCCAAGGAAGGCCGCATGCACATAATGGGCAAGATGCTGCAGGAGCTCCCCGAACCCAGAAAGGAACTCTCCAAGTACGCGCCTCTCATCACCAGCATGATGATAGATCCCGACAAGATAAGGATAGTCATCGGCAAGGGCGGAGAGACCATCAACGGATTGATCGTCCGCACCGGTGCGAGGATAGATATCGACGATACGGGCCTGATATACATAGCTGCTCCCGATACGGAGTCGGGTGAAGCCGCCCGCAGGGAGATAGAGATGCTCGTAAAGGATGTCGAAGTGGGAGAGACTTACACCGGCAAGGTCGTAAGGATACTCATGGGGGCCAAGGGCGGCGAACTCGGCGCCTTCGTCAACATACTTCCCGGCAAGGACGGTCTGCTTCATATATCCAAGATATGCAAGCGCAGAATTCCCAATGTTACGGATATTCTCAATGTGGGAGATACGGTCACCGTCAGGGTCGAAGAGATCGACGACAGAGACAGGATCAACCTTACCAGAAAAGGCCTTGAGGATATTCCCATAATCAAGGGCGAAGAATAGTAAAATGAGCGGGGGCCTGCTCTTGCAGGCCCCGATTTTTAAAATAGGGCAAAAGATGATAAAATATGAGAAACTGCCGTGCGGGGTGGGCTTTGTGAGCGAGGAGCTTCCGGAATTCGCCTCTGCACGCCTCGGCATATGGATCGGAGCGGGTTCCGTCTTCGAAAACGAAAATAACAGCGGCGTTTCGCACCTCGCGGAACACATGTTTTTTAAAGGAACAAAGAACAGGAGTGCAAAACAGATAGCTCGCGATGCCGACGATCTGGCCGCCACCCTCAACGCCTTCACCGGAAAAGAAGGAACTTGTTTTCATATAAAGGTGCTGAGCGACAATCTCCTTAATGCTGCGGAGATATTGCTCGACATGCTCTGCAATTCCGTCTTCGATCCTTCGGAGCTTTCGAAGGAGAAGGGCGTAATCCTCGAAGAGATGAAGATGATCGAGGACACACCGGACGATCACATTATCGATTTGATTACTCAGAGGACTCTGGCGGGTACTCCATATGCCGAGTCCGTAATCGGAACGAGGAAGAGTTTACAGAGCATAAATAGGGCGAAGCTCATAGAATACATAGACAGCCGCTACACACTCGGGAATATGGTCGTCTCGGTGGCCGGCAATTTCGACGAAAAGGCGCTTAAAAGCCTCGTTGACGAAAAGTTGTCCGAATTCGGCGATAAAACCGCGCAAATGCCCGATTTCGCGCCTCCCGGCGGGCGCAGCTTCTCGAGTCTTGTGCGCAATATCGGACAGAGCCATCTGGCCCTCGGCACACCCGGCGCTGCGATGAATTCGGATATGTACTATGTACAGGCCATAGTCAGCGATATACTGGGAGGAAGCATGAGCTCCAGACTCTTTCAGTCGATAAGGGAAGAGCAGGGGCTGGCATATTCCGTTTACAGCGCGCCGCAGAGCTTTTCGAATACCGGGATGTTTTTTATCTACGCCGGTATAAAGGCAGGAACCGAGGAGAGGGTGTTGCGGGAGATAGAAAATCAGTTGGTCGAGCTGGCCGAAGACGGCATATCCGAAGACGAACTCGACAAAGTAAAGTTGCGCTTTAAGAGCGCTCAGATATTTTCGATGGAATCGCTCAGCAGCAGGATGTTTCTGATGGGAAGAGACAGGCTGATATACGGACGCAACTACAGCAACGAGGAGATTGTGGCCGAGATAGAGGCCGTAACGGCGGAGCAGGTTAAGGAATATGCGCGGAGCATAGCTGACTTCGCTACTTACAGTGCGGTCTGCATCAGCAACAAGCGCGTAAATATAAGGAAGCTGATGGGCGGCTGATTCCGGGCCGGCAAGTTTTTTATAAAGACTACAGGGTTTGAAAGATGAAAGGAAATCGGATGCTTGCACCGAGAATTGCAAAATTTGAATTCGTCTCGCGGGAACGCTTTGCTGCCGATTGCAGCGGGATATCCCAGAAAGCCTGCGAGCTTAAATTGCCACTGCGTGCCACTTCGGGCAGCGCGGGATACGACCTGATTACTCCATTCGATATCGCGCTGGCTCCGGGCGAGAGCATGCGAGTACCCACGGGACTGCGCTGCCGCATGGAGAAGGGCTGGGTGATGCTTATCTTTCCGAGGAGCGGACTGGGATTCAGATACAGGATGCAGCTCGACAATACGGTCGGCGTAGTCGACGAGGATTACTACGGAGCGGATAACGAAGGACATATAATCGTACAGGTCACAAACGATTCGCGGAGCGGCAAAGAGCTCGAAATAGAGGCGGGAAAAGCTTTTGCGCAGGCTGTATTTCTTCCTTACGGCATAACGACAGACGACGAGGCGAGTGCCAGGAGGACGGGCGGTCTGGGTTCTACGGACAGGCGAGATGAAAAATGATCGGCAGAGAAGATCTTGAAATCAGAGAGATGGAGACCTTGTCTCCTTATGCGTGTAAATCGGCATTGAGCAAAGGGCGCAGCTTTCCCGAGAAGCCCTGCGCTCTCCGCACGGATTTTCAGCGCGACCGTGACCGGATAATCCACAGCAAGGCGCTTCGAAGGCTCATGCATAAGACTCAGGTATTTTTGAGCCCCGAGGGGGATCATTTCAGGACGAGGCTCACTCACACCCTGGAAGTTGCCCAGATTGCGAAGAGCATATCGCGTGCGCTCAATCTCAACGAGGACCTGACTGAGGCCATAGCGCTGGGCCACGATCTGGGGCATACGCCCTTCGGGCATAACGGCGAGCAATTTCTGGATGAGATTCATCCCGGGGGCTTCATGCACAATGTCCAGAGCCTTAGGGTAGTCGATGTTATCGAGAAAAACGAGAACGGCCGCAGCATGAACCTGACCGAGGAAGTGCGCGACGGCATACTCAACCACACCGGGAGGGACTGGCCCTTCACTTTGGAGGGGCAGGTCGTGCGGCATTCCGACCGCATAGCCTACATCAACCACGATATCGATGATGCCGTAAGGGGCGGAATTATAAGCAAGGAAGATCTCCCCGCGGAATGCGTCGAGTATCTTGGGAAGGACCACCGCAGCAGAATCAATACTCTTATAAACGATATAGTGAGGACTTCGGACGGAGCGGGCAGCATAGAGCTGTCCGAGGAAGCCGGAAGATACATGTTTTTGCTCAGGGATTTTATGTTCGAGAATGTGTATAAAAGTCCGGTAGTAAAGAAAAACGCGGAGCTGGAAAAGATACGCGGGCTTATATATATGCTATACGATTATTTTCTGGAGCGCCCTGAGGAGATGCCGCCGGAATACAGGCAGATAATGGCGGACGACGGTGCCGAGGAGGCTGTAAAGGACTACATATCCGGTATGACGGACCGCTACGCCATCAATATGTTCAACGAGAAATTCGTCCCCTCGGGATGGAAGTTGGAAAAGTAATGTAAAAGTCCCGCATTTCCTGTATTATATTCGCAAGGGGGTGCCGCGATGGCTTTCAATTCTTTGAGCTCGGCAATTGAAGAGATTAAGCTCAGGTCGAATATAGTCGATGTGATAAACGCTGTCGTGCCTTTAAAGAAGACCGGCTCGAATTATAAGGCCTGCTGTCCTTTTCACAGGGAAAAGACCCCTTCCTTCATAGTTTCCGAAGACAAACAGATATTCACCTGCTTCGGATGCGGAGCTACGGGAGATGCCATAGAATTCGTAAAGAAATACTATAATCTGCAATTTCCCGATGCGGTAAGAAAGCTGGCGAATCAGTACGGCGTAGAGATAGCGGACAGCTATGCCCGACAAGGGCAAAAGAGGGCTCCGTACTACGCGGCCAATCGCATGGCGGCGCGCTTTTTCTTTGACGCCCTGACCGGCAAGGCCAATCCCGGCTACAGCTACATGAAAGGCCGGGGGTTCGAGGATAAAACCCTGGTTCAGTTCGGAATCGGTTACAGCGACGAGAACTGGCAGAGCCTTACAGATTACATGAAGGCCGCGGGGATTTCCGAGGAGATGCTCACTGAGCTGGGGCTTTCTTCCAGGCAAGAAAGAAGGGCGAGTCTATACGATTACTTCAGGGGCAGAGTAATGTTCCCGATAATTAATACAGTCGGAAATGTAGTCGGATTCGGTGGACGCGTCTTAGGTGACGGCGTTCCGAAGTACCTGAACTCCCGCGAGTCCATCGTGTTCGAGAAGAAGCGAAATCTATACGGGCTGAATCTCACCAAGGGCGATATCAGGGAGAAGGGATTCGCGGTGCTCGTCGAGGGCTATCTGGATGTGATGAGCCTCTACCAGGCGGGGGTGCGGAATGTTGTTGCAACTCTCGGGACAGCGTTGACGAGCGAGCAGGCCAAGCTCCTGACGAAATACACGAAGAAGGTAATACTCTGCTACGATGCGGACAGCGCCGGCGTGAATGCTGCGCTCAGAGGTATCGATGTGCTGCGCGAGGAAGGCGCGGATGTGCGGGTGCTTCATGTCGATGACGGCAAGGATCCGGACGATTACATAAAGAAGCACAGTGCGGAAGAATTTTACGCACTTATAGACAAAAAGTCGGTTCCGGATGTAGAATATAAAATTAAGCTGATAAAAGTAAAATACGACACCGGGGACATAACTCAGGGCGTAAAGTTTTTAAAGGCCTGCGCGCAGGTGCTGAGAAAGCTTTCGCCGGTTGAAGCCGACCTGTATATACGGAAAATAGCCGACGACTACGGCGTTTCCGAGGGCGCGCTTCGAAGAGAAGTCGGCCGCGACGAAGCTCGCGAGCAATCCGGAAAGCCCGCCGGAAGCGATGCCGCTGCATCGCTTAGGCATAATCCCGGCGATGAGGCTGCAATTTTACTCGAAAAAACATTGCTGAAACTCTGTCTTCAGCAGAGCAAGTTCTGGCCGCGCGCAGCGCAGCGAGAAGATGCTTTTGTAAGCGAGGGCGGGTTTGAGATAGCAGCCGCGATGAACGAGCTGTACGAAGAAGATTCAATTTTCAGGATGGACGATCTTAAGGAGCGATTGAGCGAAGAAGCCGCCGCGTATCTCGAGAGCATAGACGAGGATGTGCTCGTCGGATACAGCGAGGAGCAGGCCTTCGAGGATTGTATGGATACGCTCGACAGGCGCCGGGGGGAGAAACGAATCAAAGAGATAAAGGATATTTTATCCATTGCCAAGGAAGAAGAATCGGAAAAGCTCGAAGCTTTGATTGCGGAGCTTTTCGAGTTGCAGAAGAAATATATAAAATAGAGGGGTGCAGATGAAGAACGAACAGGAAAACAGAAGCTACGAAAAACTGAACCGCATCTTTGTAAATGCCAAGAAATCCGGCTCCATAACTTTCAGCAAGGTTGAGGACGGCTTTGCGAAGCTCGACATTACTCAGGAAGAAAAGGACGCCTTCTACGACAAGTTGGAGGATTCTGGGATTGAGGTCACCCATAATGCACCCGGAGAAGAGTTCAATTTGGACAGCCTCGATACCGATGACGAGGCCGAACTCGAGGAGATGGCCAGCGAAGCGGAGAGCGAGGATGTGGAGGAAGTTCCCAAGGGAGTCTCCGTGGACGACCCGGTGCGCATGTACCTGAAGGAAATCGGAAAGGTGGCGCTTCTGACAGCGGAAGAGGAGATGGATCTCGCCCAGCGCATGGAGGTCGGAAGGGATGTGCTCGAGAGGCTCAGAACCCTGGAGGACGAGCTGGAGGACGCTGAGGATGAAGAAGAGAAAGCCGAACTGCAGGCTTACATCGATGATTTCCGCGAAAAGAATGCGGATGCGATATACAGAGGAAAGGAAGCCAAGGATAAACTCTGCGAGGCGAATTTGAGGCTCGTCGTGTCCATAGCCAAGAGATATGTGGGAAGAGGCATGCTTTTCCTGGACCTTATTCAGGAAGGAAATCTCGGACTTCTCAAGGCCGTCGATAAGTTCGACTGGCGCAAGGGTTTCAAATTCTCGACATATGCGACTTGGTGGATAAGGCAGTCCATAACAAGATCCATAGCCGACCAGGCGAGAACAATAAGAATTCCCGTCCACATGGTCGAGACGATAAATAAACAGGTAAGGATTACCAGACAACTGCTGCAGGAGCTTGGAAGAGATCCGACTCCCGAGGAGATTGCGGAAGAAATGGAAATTCCCGTCGAAAAGGTCCGGGAGATTTCCAAGATTGCTCAGGAACCGGTCTCGCTAGAAACTCCGATAGGTGAGGAAGAGGATTCACATCTGGGGGACTTTATACCCGACGAAGATGTGCCTTCGCCTGTAGACGCGGCTGCATTTTCGATGCTCAGAGAGCAGCTGAACGAAGTGCTGGCGACGCTCACGGACAGGGAGCAGGAGGTGCTTCGCCTCAGGTTCGGACTCGATGACGGCAGGCAGAGAACCCTGGAGGAAGTAGGGCAGCAGTTCAAAGTTACAAGGGAGCGCATCCGCCAGATAGAGGCAAAGGCCCTCAGGAAGCTGCGCCATCCCAATAGGAGCAAGAGACTGAGAGACTATCTTGAATAAAATCTCCGAACGCCTCGAAAAGATATCGGAATTGTTAATTGAGGGCAGAAGCATGGCCGACATAGGAAGCGATCATGCCGCTCTGCCCATATTCTGCATCGCTAATAACTTAGTTCCCAATGTAATTATAACGGACATAAACAGCGGGCCCCTATGCAGGGCGAAGGAGAATGTAGCCTCCGCAAATCTTGAAATGGTGCGTTTCAGTTTTCTGCAGGGCGACGGATTGAGCCCCCTGCGCGGCCGGGAAGTCGGGAGCGCGGTTATCGCCGGGATGGGCGGAGAGCTGATAGCTTCGATAATCGAGAACGAGCCCGAGATAGCTTCCGGGATCGAACGCTTCGTGCTGCAACCCAGAAGCAGGTCGGGAGATCTGAGGACGAGGCTTTGGAAGGCCGGATATCGCATAGATTCGGAACATTTGGCTGAGGAAAACGGGCGCATCTGCGAGATTTTATGCGTTTCCAAGGGGTATCAGGAACCCTACGAAGACCCCGATATTCCAAGGGCGGAAGGGGCTTTGATGCGAAAATTCTTGGATAAAAGGATTGTTGACATAAATAATATTATCGACAATCTAGAGAATTCTAAAAATCCGGATGCGCTCGAACTTCGCGAAGCGATGAAATTAAAACTTTTGAGCCTCGAAGAGATAAGAAGGAATCTCTAAAGAAAGGGTTTTGAGATGAATAAGTTCGATTTACTTAATGTTTTGAATGATATTGCTCCCTTGGATCTCCAAGTAAGTTGGGATAATAGCGGAGTGCAGATAGATTTGGGAGAGCAGGAAGTACACAAGGTCTTAACCTGCCTCGATGTATGCGACGCTTCCCTTGCTCAGGCCATCGACGAAGGCTGCGACTTTATCGTCTCTCACCATCCGCTGTTATTTAACAATATCAATCGCGTGGACGCGGATGAGGCGAAGGGCAGATATGTAATCAAATGCATAAAGAACGGCATAAGCGTCTATTCTGCTCATACCTGCTTCGACAAGGCGCCGGGAGGGAATAACGAACTATTGCTGGAATTGCTCGATTGCTACGACTGGAATGCGGTAGGGGATGAACAGATTGTCTTTACAGGAATGCTTGCGGAACCTATGCCCCTAAGGGACTTCGCAGGAAGAATAAAAGAGGCTTTCGGATGCAGCTTCGTCCGCTTCGGAGGAGACAGCGAGAGGATTATTTACAAGATTGCAGTTTGCAGCGGTTCCGGAGGAGACTATATCGGCCTTGCAGCTTCGGAGGGCGCCGATTGCTTTATATCCGCAGATTTTAAACATCACGAACTTATGTCGGCCTTGGAACTGGGACTCTGCATAGCCGACGCCGGGCACTTCGGCACCGAGCATCAATTTGCCCGCAATATGGGCGAAAAACTCCGCGAGCGCTGCGCAGGCGAACTGGAAGTAGTAATAGGAGATTACGAGAGCGATCCGCTGCCGATGCTGGTTTAATACCGCGGCGCATTGGACAATTTATCAAAAGATGTTTATAATCAATGCCGCGGAATCTTCGTGCGTTTAAATCCATGAGCAGTACATGCAATCGCGGGCGAATCGTGAAGATTCGCGTGAGGAAAGTCCGTGCTCCGCAGGGCGAGGGTGCCGGCTAACGGCCGGCGGGGGTGACCCCAGGGAAAGTGCAACAGAAAATAACAGCCTTAACAGGCAACGGTGAAAAGGTGAGGTAAGAGCTCACCGGCCTCATGGTAACATGCGGCGTCAGTGTAAACCCCATCCGGAGCAAGACCGTAAAGGGAGGCAAGTGCCGAAAGGTATACTGCCTGAAAGGGAGCTGCCCGTTCCTTCCCGGGAAGGTAGGTCGCTTGAGGCCTGTGGTAACACAGGTCCTAGAAAGATGATTGCTTAACACAGAACACGGCTTAAGTGCTGCTCATGGTTTTTAAGAATTAAACCATTTGAGAACTTAAATTATTGTTATAGGTTAACGAAGGAATGTAGCTTGCATTAGGCGAGGCTTAGTACCGTTAGGGAACCGCGGGAGCGTCTCGCCGTTGCAAGCTACTTCCGAAGCTGAAAAATAAATTAATTTTTAATATATCCGCTATATGCAAACTGCAACCGAGCAAATTAAATACAGGATGTTAAAAAGAGCTTTATTGTGTTATACTTTACGCGTTCTAAAAATCGATAAATCAGCGCAGGGAGGAGATTTCAGATGTTGCTTACTGTAGATGTGGGAAACAGCAATATGGTGTTCGGGCTCTTCGAGGGCAATCAGCTGGCGGGCAGTTTTCGCCTCATGAGCGATTCCGGGAGAACTTCCGACGAACTGGGCTTTTCGGTTTGCGATTACTTTAACCGCTTCAATCTTAAAGTGCAGGATGTGGACGATGTAATAATTTCATCCGTCGCTCCCCGCATAATGAATATCCTCAACGCCGCAATGATAAAATATCTGAATAAAAAGCCCCTCGTAATCTACGAGGACATTCATCCCGTCATACCCTGCGAAGTCTCCGGACAACTCGGAGCCGACAGGGCGGTTTCATGCATAGCCGCAATGGAAAAGTACGGCACGCCTCTAATAATCCTCGATTTCGGGACGGCGACAACCATCGATGCCTTAAGCAAAGAAGGCAACTATCTTGGCGGATGCATCCTTGCGGGTCTTAGAACTTCGAACGATGCACTGTTTAAACAGGCGGCCATGCTGCCTCAGATTGAGCTCGTCGCACCCGATACCGTCCTGGGTCTGGATACGATTACGCAAATACAGATCGGCTCAATTCTTGGCTACATAGGCGGCATGAAATATCTCGTCGAGCGCACTAAGGAAGAGATGGGCTGCGGCGACGAAGTGAAGGTCATCGGCGAAGGCGGCCTCGTCCACCTCGTCGCAGGCAACAGTAGCTTTATCGATATTGTAGATGACAATCTTATCTTAGACGGTCTTAGAATACTCTACGAAAGATTTAAAAAAGGCGAGCGGCGCTAGGCTTTCAATGCCTCTTCGAGCGCCTGATCCAAGTCGGCGATAATGTCGTCGGCATCTTCGAGTCCCACCGAGAGCCTTATGAGATTCTTTGAAAATCCGGCCTCGATCATCTCTTCCTCGCTGAAGTTGCTGTGGGTCATGCTTCCCGGATGCTCTATCAGGGTCTCGCAATCCCCTAAAGAAACCGCGAGGATGCAGAGCTTTACATTATTCATCATGCGTTCGGCAATCTGCGGGTTTTCAAGTTCAAAGGCAATCATTCCGCCCGTGTAGGCGAGCTGTTTTTTTGCAAGCCTGTATTGCGGATGCGACTTGAGTCCCGCATAGTAAACCGCTTCAACACCGTCTCTGGCTTCGAGCCAGGTTGAAGTCTGGAATATCGGCATTTGAAGAGATCCGAAAGGGTTCTCGATCTCCCTTTTACCGTGGATAAGTTTCGTTGAAATCGCAAGTTCTTTAGTCATATAGGGCTCCTTTCGCGCAAAAAAATTTACCTAAATTAAAATATCAATGTCGTACAGATAAAAAATCATAACTTGTATAAAATTATATGATTTTAATCGAATAATACAATCGTGCTATCGGCCATTTGGAATCCGTCTTGCAATGAACTGCCGGGCAAGTTATAATGCGCTTGTAAGGGGCAGGTATATTCCTGCCCTGCGTGTTTTGAGATAAATGGAGAAAAGGATGAAGTTAATTACTTGGAATGTCAACGGAATAAGAGCTGCCATTAAGAAGGGTTTTACGGAATATGTGCGGGAGGCTGATGCCGATATCTTCTGCGTGCAGGAGACGAAGTGCCAGATAGGCCAGGTGGAGCTGCGGGGAGATTTGCCCGATTACCATCAATACTGGAACAGCGCCGATAAGAAAGGCTATTCCGGCACTGCCGTCTTTACGAAGGAAAGACCTCTTTATGCGCTGTACGATATAGAAGCGGTGGGTCACGACGACGAGGGCAGAGCGATAACCCTGGAATACCCCGATTTTTACTTTGTAACGAACTACACTCCGAATGCTCAGCCGGAGCTTGCGCGCCTCGATTACAGGCTGAGCTGGGAGGCTGCAAATCGCGACTATCTTAAGAGTTTGGATGAAAAGAAACCGGTGATTCTCTGCGGGGATCTGAATGTCGCTCATAACGAAATAGATCTGGCGCGTCCCGAATCCAACCGCCAAAATCCCGGCTTTTCCGACGAGGAGCGCGAAGCTTTCGGACAATTGCTGGAGCTGGGCTTTACGGATGCATACAGGTATCTGTATCCCGACAAGGTCGAATACAGCTGGTGGAGCTATCGCATGAACGCCCGCGCAAACAATGTGGGCTGGAGAATCGACTACTTTGTTGTCTCCGATCGTCTGGCGGATAAAATTGAGGATGTGCGCATAAGAAGCGATATTTTCGGCAGCGATCATTGCCCGGTGGAACTTTATATCGATCTGTAGCTCAGAGCGAAGATTGTAGTCGATTCAAGGATTACAGAGTTTGCAGGGGAGCCGATGAATCGCCTCGGTTGCAAGAAACCGAAATTATATGATATTATTTATCCAATAGTTAACAGGAAGGAGTGATTCCCTTGGGAAGACACGGTACAATCGCCGGCAGAAAGGCTGCACAGGATGCCAAAAGAGCCGCGATATTCACTAAATACGGAAGATTGATATCCGTAGCGGCAAAGGACGGAGCGGATCCGGATTACAACCCTACGCTAAGGCAGGCCATAGATAAGGCCAAGGGTATGGGAATGCCCAACGACAACATAGACAGAGCGATTAAAAAGGGAAGCGGCGAGCTCGGGGGACAGGACTTCGAAAATATAACTTTCGAAGGTTACGGGCCGTCGGGCGTCGCAATCATCGTAGAGACGCTCACGGATAACAGGAACAGAACGACAGCGAATGTAAAACATGCATTCGATAAATACAACGGAAGCTTCGGCGTGCCGGGTTGCGTATCATATATGTTCTCCAGAAAAGGGGTCTTTATCTTCGATAAGGAGGACGGGATAACGGAGGATGATCTGATGGAGCTCGCTCTCGACGCCGGCGCCGACGACATCGTTGAATACGAGGACAGCTTCGAGGTAAGCTGCGGAGCGGAGCTCTTTTCCGACATATCGGATGTCTTCGAAAAAGAAGGCTTAAAGCCTATAGAAGCGGATATAGTGATGGTCCCCTCGGTCGAGAGCAGTCCGGAAAAGGAAGAAGACATAAAGGACCTCAAAAAGATAATCGAGCTGTTGGAAGGCGATGACGATGTGCAGAATGTTTTCACCAACAGCAATGTGGATTTAAGCTGATAAAGCGTTGACATTAATCCTGGGGTGTGCGTTAAGGCTATTAATTCAACCTACAATTCATTCTTGGGATGCCGGATGTCGGCCTTTGAGTATGTCGGGCCGCCCCCGAGCGGAAGGCAGAAAAAAGTTCGCAGGCGACCCACCTATCTACAGATAGGGCGTGAATTGAAGCCTGACGGCATCTCCGGGATTATATTACGGCAGAGCTGAATGGACGATACTGAAATCAGGAAATATATAGAGAGAGCGATCGAAGGCGACGAAGATTCCTTTGCCGCTCTCATTTCTTTTGTCCAAAATAAGGCCTATGCGATAGCGTACAGGTACATGAAGAACGATGCGGATGCCCGCGATGCCATGCAGGAGGCATTCATAAAAATGTATCTGAACCTGAGCAGCTTCGGGTACCGAAGCAAGTTCGAGACCTGGTTCTACAGAATCCTTATAAACTGCTGCCTAGATGCTCTCAGAAAGAGACGATTCGAAGGCGATATCGACGAGAGCTTCGATATTGCGGACGAGAGTCCGGGCGCCCCTGAGCAATTGATTTTAAAAGAGCGCCGGGAAGCGCTCAGAAGAGCGATAGACAGCCTCAGCGAGGATCACAGAAGCATTATTATACTTCGCGAATTGGAGGGGCTAAGCTACGAGGAGATAGCTCAGAGCTTGGAAATTCAGCCCGGCACGGTCAAGTCGAGGCTTTCGCGGGCGAAAGAGAACCTAAAGAAGATATTGCTGGAACAAAACCCCGAAATGAGCGTCTAATAAGCGAGATGAAAAGAGAAAAGGACTATAAATTAATAGATGAACTTCTTGCCGAAGTCCCCGAAGTGGAGATTCCCGAAGATCTTCATTTTGACGCATCTCTGATTATGAAGCTTGCCGAAGAGAGGCGCAGTCCCGAGCGCGAGGAGATCCGCTTATCGAGGACGAGGAGCCCGAGGCGCATGCGCATGGTTGCAGGGCTTTGCGCATCCTTTGTTGTGCTGGCGGGCGTCGCGTATTTCGGTCTCAATAATTTGAGAATGGGAGGCATGAAGTCTGAGGCACTGCCCGAAGCGGTCGATTCGATTGCACCGGCCGAAGTAAATAAAGCTGCGAGTGATTTCGATTCCGAGTGGAAGGCCGGACAGGAGCAACCCTGCTACAGTGGATATGATGTTCAGAAGATGCAGCCTAACATGGACGAACATCCCGATTGGTACGAGATGCTCTGGACGGCTCTCGAAGACGAGAGCTTTGCGGAGGAGTTCAGGGCTGCCGACCCGGGATACGGTTTTTATATCTGCGAGCTCCACGATACTGCAGAAAGCATCGAATTTATGATATACTTTTATCCGGAATCAAGTGTACAGGGATTCGATTGCGAAAATATTAACAATGCGGATATCAGGAGCATCCTATGGAAGAAAGAATAGTAATAATCGACGCTAACAGCCTTGTAAACAGGGCCTATTACGCAATCCGAAGACCCATGATAACAAAGGACGGGCTGTACACGCACGGCGTGTACGGCTTTATTTCTATGCTTCAAAAGATACGCAGGGAATATGAACCCACCCACATGCTCATAGCCTTCGACAAAAAAGGCCCCACATTCAGGCACGAAGAGTACGAGGGCTATAAGGAAGGTCGCGCAAAGATGCCTCCGGAACTCGCGATGCAGATTCCCGTGCTCAAGGAAGTTATAGATGCCATGGGTATAAGGCGCTGCGAGCTCGACGGATACGAGGCGGACGATATAATAGGCACAACCGCAAAGATGGCCGAGGCGGAGGGCCTGCCAGCTTTCATCATAACCGGCGACCGCGATGCGCTGCAGCTTGCTACCGAAGCGACCTCGGTGGTGATAACCGTCAAGGGGATATCCGAATTTAAACTCTACGACGATGCCGCGATGTTTGAGGAGTACGGTTTCGACCATAATCTATTTATAGATTACAAGGGACTCGCCGGGGACAGCTCAGACAGGATTCCGGGAATCCCAGGGGTGGGAGATGTAACCGCAAGAAAGCTCATTAAAGAATTCGGAAGTCTCGAGGATATAATTGCTAATGCCGACAAGATAGAGAGCAAGAGCGTCAGAAATAAGGTAGAGGAGGGGGCTCAGCTAGGGCTTATGAGCAAGCGCCTTGCGACCATAGTCACGAATCTTCCCGTCGGATACAGCGTGGAAGAATGCAGGATAGGCGAGCAGGATAATAACAGACTCATAGAGCTCTACTCAAGGCTCGAATTTAAAACCTTCATGAGCAAGCTCGTGGAGGAGCTCGCAAAGGATTCTTCGCAGAGCGAATTAGCGGCGCAGGATGACGAGACGATTGCGGCCTTGCCTGTCCAGGAGCTTAGCGACGCGTTTCTTATGGGCCTCAGGGACGGTCAGGAAATCTGGATTGATGTAATTTCCGATTTTTCTCATACGGAGAATCCGAGTCTGGAGGGCATGGAATTAAGCGACGAAAAGACGGTTTATACGGGCTTTGCGGACCCAAGCCTGCTTTCCGGAAAGGCACTCAAGCTTTGCGGCTACGAGCTCGGAAAGGTCTACTATGTACTCGCAAGGCATGGAGTTGACATCTCGAAGATGCAGACCGCATACGATGGAGATATCGCCCGATATGTACTATCGCCATCGGGGAGATCTTCGGGACTGAGGGATCTAATATTCGAATACTTTCACCTTGATATAGAGCAGCAGGCCGCCGGTGAGCAGATAGCCATGTTCAAGCGGGCGGACTCCAACGCCGGACTTAAATACGCCTGTCTGAAGGCCCTGAGAGCGCTTCAGGAAAGAGAGATCGCCGGGGCGCAGCTGGAGAAGCTTT
Source organism: uncultured Oscillospiraceae bacterium (assembly GCA_964344335.1). Taxonomy (GTDB): domain Bacteria; phylum Bacillota; class Clostridia; order Peptostreptococcales; family Anaerovoracaceae; genus RUG11894. The sequence goes on from CAYFMW010000005.1 coordinate 38,177, forward strand.
ATTCGCAGATTGAGCTTCCTTTGTGTCGCGTGCTCGCCGAGATGGAGCTTTCCGGAATCGATGTGGATGCCGAGGTGCTGGAAAATTTCGGCGAAAAGCTGAAAGTCGGAATTGCTGAGCTCGAGAAGGAAATTTACGAGCTTGCGGGCGAGGAGTTCAATGTCAATTCTCCTCAGCAGCTGGGGGTTATTCTCTTTGAAAAACTGAATCTGCCCAGCGGAAAGAAGACGAAGACGGGTTATTCGACCAGCGCGGACATATTGGAAAAACTGGCGAAAGAACATCCCATTGCGGAGAAGGTCCTCGAATTCAGGACTTTGTCAAAGCTCAATTCCACCTATGTTGAAGGGATGTTGCCGTTAATTGCGGAGGACGGGCGGATTCACGCGCATTTTCAGCAGACGGTGACCGCTACCGGAAGAATCAGTTGCACGGAGCCCAACCTTCAGAATATTCCCATAAAGCAGGAGCTGGGAAGGCAGCTGCGCAAGGCGTTTACGGCCGGCTCCGGCGATATGGTTCTTATAGGCGCGGACTATTCGCAGATAGAGCTTCGGGTTCTTGCGCATATGTCCGGCGACCCGACTCTGATTGCCGCCTTCAATGAAGGCAAGGATATACACAAAGAGACCGCTTCCAGAATATTCGGGGTGCCCGAAGGCGATGTTACGCCGCTGATGCGTTCTAATGCGAAAGCTATAAATTTCGGCGTTATTTACGGAATGAGCAGCTTCGGACTCGGGGACAGGCTTTCTATTTCAAGAAGAGAAGCGGAGGATTACATAAAAGAGTATTTTCGTCGTTTTCCGAAGGTTAAGGAATTTTTGGACGAGGCTGTTGAGAGCTGCAAGAAGAGCGGTGAGATACGCACGCTATTCGGACGCAGGCGTCGGGTTCCGGAGATAAATGCGCGGCAGTACATGGTTCGCCAGGCGGGCGAGAGGCTCGCCATGAACACGCCCATACAGGGTACAGCGGCGGATATAATTAAAATCGCCATGATAAGAGTCGCCGAGGCTTTAAAGACGGAATGTCCGGCAGCCGAACTTATACTTCAAATCCATGACGAGCTCATCGTTAGGGCACCAAAGGAGCATGCCGAAAGTGCAAAGCTTCTTCTTGCGGAGTCTATGCAAAATGCCGCTTGCCTCGATGTAAATCTCGTTGTAGACTTAAATTCGGGCGAAAATTGGTACGCTCTGAAATAGGAGGATATCGATGTTATACGGACTTACCGGAGGAATGGGTTCCGGCAAGAGTGCGGCAGCTTCAATTCTGAGGGAAATGGGCTATAAGGTGATGGATGCCGATCAGCTGAGCAGAGATGTGACTCGTAAGGGTCAACCTTTGCTTCGTTTACTTGTAAAGGAATTCGGGATAGATATAATCAGGCAGGATGGAGAGCTGGACAGAAATCTCTTAGCCGACATATGCTTCGGCGACAGAGAAAAAACGCGCAGGCTCAACGAATTCGTGCAGACGGCAATACTCTGCCGGGCCTGCGAGAGAGCATATAAATACAGGATAAAGAACGGAAACAAGGTCCTGTTTTTTGAAGTTCCTCTGCTCTTTGAAGCGGGTTGGGATAAATATGTGCAAGAGGTTTGGCTTGTGACCGCACCGGAAGACCTTCGAATCGAGAGGATTAAAAAACGCGATAATCTAAGCGAGGAGCAGATACGGGCCCGTATTCGCCTGCAGATGAGCGAAGAGGAAAAGATGAAGATGTCCGATGTCATAATTATAAACGATGAAGGTATAGGAAAGCTTCGAATGGAGCTTCAAAAAGCAATAAAAGAAAGGCTGGTATAGGGATGAAAACCAAGTTTGCAACTCAGGTAGAGGTTATTAAATATAAAATAATGAGGGAGCTCTGTCGCGCCACCTGGGCGGGCAGGGATCCCTTTACCGTATTCGACGAGATAGCCGGCTCGGTAGTTAAGAAGGGAGAGCCTCCCATGAGCTGCTGTGTCTATAAGGACAGGGCTATAGTCGCGGATAGAATAAGAATGGGACTGGGAGAATATCACGGCAAGAACGACACTATACAGGTCGTGGATATCGCCTGCGACGACTGCCCCCGTTCGGGATATACGGTTACGGAGCTTTGCAGAGGATGTCTCGCTCACAACTGCAAGGATGTCTGTCCGAAGAATGCAATCGGAACCGACGAAAGAGGACGCAGCTTTATAAACAAGGATACATGCATAAACTGCGGTCGCTGCGCGAAGGCCTGCAAGTACGGCGCGATTATCAATCTGACGCGCCCCTGCGAACGCGTTTGCCCCACGGGAGCGATTCACATGGGTGAAGACGGCGAAGCCGTGGTAGATCAGGACAAGTGCATAGTCTGCGGACTTTGCGTCTATGAATGTCCATTCGGAGCTCCCAGCGATATATCCGCCGTAGTCAAGGTAATAGAAGCCATAAAAAATCAGAACGAACGCAAGGTCTATGCTATTGTTGCACCCGCGGTCGCCGTGCAGTTCCCCGAGGCGACTACAGCCCAGGTATTCAGAGGGATTAAGGAGATAGGCTTCGACGAAGTGGTCGAAGTTGCCATGGGCGCCGACGAAACCGCCCTCAACGAGGCGAAAGAGCTCCTCGAAAAGGGTTTCCTGACGACCAGCTGCTGCCCGGCATTTGTAGAGTATATAGACATCGAATTTCCGGAACTCAGCCAATATGTCTCCCATACGCTGTCGCCGATGGTCTACACCGGCAAGGCTATAAAGGAGAAGGACCCGACTGCGGTGGTTGTCTTTATAGGTCCCTGCATGGCGAAGAAATACGAGAGGAAGCAGGACAAGGCTTCTCCATATATCGACCATGTGCTCACTTTCTTCGAGCTGCAGGCGCTGCTGGGTTCGAAGGATATCGATCTGGCCACTCTGGAGGGCCTCGAACTTCAGGACGGAAGCGCCTACGGTAGGGCTTATTGCAAGACCGGAGGAGTTTCGGCCTCCGTCGTTCAGGCCATTAAGGAGCTCGGAAGAGAGGATTTCGAGGTAAAGGCCGTAATCTGCGACGGCATCGAGGAATGCAGAGCCGCCCTTATGAAAAAGAAGTTCGGCAAGCTCGATGCGAACATAATCGAGGGCATGTGTTGCCCCGGCGGATGTATACAGGGTAACGGCACTCTGGTCAACAAGAAAAATTCCGATAAGGAGATAGCCAATTATTCCGCTTCGGCGCAAAAACAGTCGATATCGGGAGTTTAGCGGAGAAGACAATTGGAAAATTTGCCGGAACCGGGAGCAGGGAAACTAAATTTGTGGAAGTCGCTTACCATACTTCTGGGCCTTATGTATATATGCTTTTTAGCCCTCGATTTCTTTTTCGAGGGCTTTGCGCTTCTATCAGACTGCTTAAAATTCCTGTGCATCGCAATCTTGTTTTTGGCTCAGCTGCATTATGGCGGGAGGGCTCATCGGCTCTGGGTGGCCGCAGCCTTTATAACCGTAATAGCCGACATATTCCTGTTGTTTTCGCAACATTTTATACTCGGCATCTTGATATTTTGCTTTGCTCATCTTGCCAGGCTCCGCCGGGAATGCCCGTCCTGGGCGAGGGGAGCTGCAGTTTTGGTTCCGATATGTATCGCCGGAAAGATTTTTCTTCCGGCTCTGATTTGCGCCGGCCTTTGCTACGCAATTCTCCTGCTGGGCAATACCGCCTGCGCCTTTATAAACAAAAAAAGGGAACTGTCCCTCGCGTACATTCTCTTTATACTTTGTGATATATCCGTCCTTCTTACAAATCTCGGGCCCGAAGTGCTCCAAAGCTTTGCGAGACCGGCTATGTGGCTATTCTATCTTCCCTCGCAGTTCCTTCTCGCGGATGTGATGATAAGGGTAGAGAAAAAAGCGAAGTATGCAGAGCAGCATCAGCCAAACGCCTCCGATAAAAATTGCAATGCGCCTGAAAAATGATTCGGGCAGATAATCGATTATAGGGTCGATCCTGCGGTCGAAGATCCAGTAGTCGTTGGAAAAAAGGAGTTTATGAAAGAGCACGAAAGCGTCGTCAAAGAAAAATGCGGCAGCAATCCCGCCGACAATAACTATTCCAATGCTCAGCCGGACGGCGCGAAGCATGTAGCGGTTGTCATTTTTTACTTGAGTTAGGCGTCCTCCCAGAGCGCTTGCAGCGCCAAGTGAAATGAATCCCGAAATCAATATAGCTTTGAAAATTTGTTTAACTTCTTCAAAGTGAACTTCGGCTTCATCCGACATTTCTAGGCCTTGGAATTCCAAGACTTTATCCCGCGGATCCAAGCTGTAGCGTATAAGAGTTCTATAGTTTTCCTGCATCGTGTACTCGCTGAGGCCCCTCTCGTTGATCCTATCGGAGGCGAAGTGCGGATAGACCCAAGTCTGCGAAACGGCGATGAACAGCGCCAGAGCAAAGATTCCCCAGGCCAGAAGCAGGGCAGCGAGCCATCCGATGGCGCAGTCTTTAATTTCAGGTCTTTTTTCCATAATTTTCGTCCTCTGTTTCGGAATTCTTTCGTTTGTAATTATACAGGAGGCGATTATGTTGTGGTATAACATTTTCTCAGCTTTATCCAAATTATAGGTAGAAAATGTTGTATCACCATTGATGTCATGGTTGTGATATAATTATTGTGAAATTTTATGCACTCATAGAAAGGATGAAGCCAAATGGCAGAGAGCGGAAGAAATAATCCCAGGCCTAAGAGCAAGGCCGCTGAGGAGAGAGAACGCATAAAGGCCAAGGAGAGCGCCGAGGCCGAGAAGCTGCATCGCAGCAAAAGGCTTAAAGACGAAATTTTCGCCGTTGGAATAATCGCCTTCGGCGTTTTGGTCGTACTCAGCCTTCACACAGAACTGATCGGAGCTTTCGGAACTTTCACCGCCTCGGTCCTCTTCGGCATCTTCGGCAGGGTAGCCTATGTGCTGGCTTATTTTCTTATTCTCTGGGGAATCTTAATATTCCTTAATAAGACGAGCTATATTTCGACGAGGACGCTTATCTGCGCACTCTTTTTCTTTATCAGCATCTGCCTGATAAACGCCGCGCTGGTAGGGGGCCTGGAAGAGGACTTCAGCTTTAAACTCATCGCAGAAGCATATAAATCCGGGCGCGAAGCTGCGGGAGTATTCGGCGCTGTTACGGGGAATCTGCTGTATAAGCTCACCGGACCTGTCGGTATATGGATAATCGGAATTTGCGGAATATTAATAACATTGATGTTTATCATCGACACACCGATTTCCGTATTTTTCGATAATTTAAAGATTAAACGGGCAGCCATACGGAATGCCCGCAAGGCTCAGATGGAGGAAAATGAAAAGATTTTAGCGGAGGATAAAATCCGCAAGGAATTAGAGAGAAAGGCGGAAGAGGCCGCAAAGCTCGCAGCCGCGGAGGCGGAAAAGCAAAGAGCTATCGAAGCTGCCAAGGCGGCCGAGGAAAAGCTAAGGCAGTTTGAGCAAATAAACGATGACGGATTACCTCGCTTTAATCCTGACTTTAGACCAGAGAGCTTAGGACCTACGAGTCAAGATTCCGAATACAGCGGAAACCAGCAGCAGATTCTGGAATATGTTACGGATGATACACTCTTCGGCCAGCCCGAGGAGCCTAAGGAGGGTTACGGGCTCCACGCTTCGCCTTTCCCGGAGAGCGCTCCGGGCAGCGTTCTCGACGATAACTCGCATAAGAAGGAAGTATCACCGCCAAAAAAATCCCCGGCGGCAGGTTCTGAAAAAGCCGAAGGAAAGGAACCTGCCTACAGATATCCTCCCATGGAACTTCTTAACAAGCCTTCCGAGACAAAGAGCGGTGGCTCGGCTGCTGTAATGAGCCGTCAGGCGCAGGTCCTCGAGGAGACCCTCGCAAGCTTCGGCGTGAGCGCTACCGTCGTCGACATGGTTAAGGGTCCGAGCGTAACTCGCTTCGAGGTTCATCCTGCAGCCGGTGTAAAGGTTTCCAAGATAGTTTCGCTTCAGGACGACCTCGCCCTGAATCTAAAGGCAAAGTCGCTAAGAATTGAAGCTCCGATACCCGGCAAGGCGGCTGTGGGAATTGAGATTTCAAACGATGTCGCCACTCCGGTTCTTCTCAGAGAGGTTATGGAATCGCGGGAATTCAGATCGGCGAAGTCCAAGATTTCTGTCGCCCTCGGCAAAAATGTTACCGGAAGCAGCGTGGTTGCAAACCTCAGCGATATGCCTCACCTGCTGATAGCAGGCGCCACGGGCTCCGGAAAATCGGTATGCATAAATTCCATGATACTGTCGCTGCTCTACAAGGCTTCTCCCGAAGAGGTGAGGCTGATACTCATAGACCCAAAGGTTGTCGAACTGAGCATTTACAAGGGCATACCTCATCTGCTTATGCCGGTGGTTACCGAACCCGCAAAGGCCTCGGCCGCTTTAGGTTGGGCTGTTTCGGAGATGAACGAGCGCTACAATAAGTTCGCGGAAGAAAGCGTGAGGGATCTTCAGAGCTATAACGAAACCGTCCGGGCCAACGGCGAAGAAGAAAAAGTTCTGCCTAATATTATAATCATCATCGATGAGCTCGCAGACCTTATAATGTCGGCTCAGAATGCGGTGGAAGATTCGATCTGCCGCATAGCTCAGAAGGCCAGAGCGACCGGCATGCACCTGATAATTGCTACGCAGAGGCCCTCGGTGGATGTAATAACCGGGGTTATTAAGGCTAATATCCCGAGCAGGATCGCCTTTGCCGTCTCTTCTCAGGTGGATTCGCGAACCATATTGGATATGGGCGGAGCGGAAAAACTTCTCGGCAAAGGGGATATGCTTTACTATCCTCAAGGAAAGCCCAAGCCCGAGAGAATTCAGGCTTGCTTTGTTTCGGAAGGGGAGGTTGTAAAGGTTATAGATTTTCTCAGGGAGAATTCTCAGGAGAACGAATACGACCCGGAAGTTATAAAGGCGGTCAGCTCCGGGGGTTCTCAGTCTGCGGATGATTACATAGACGAGGAGGATGAGCTTCTGCCCGATGCCATAGAATGCGTTGTCAGGGCGGAGCAGGCAAGCGTTTCAATGCTTCAGAGGCGCTTTCGAATCGGATACAACAGAGCGGCCAGACTTATGGACAGCATGCAGGAGCGGGGCATAGTGGGGCCGGCGGACGGTTCACGCCCAAGAAAGGTTATGCTCTCCCCTGAACAGTTTGAGGAACTTCAAAGCCAAAGCCTTGAAGCGACGGAAGATTCGAATTGGGAAACTTTTTAAATTTTTATATTAGAACTTTAGGATGCGATAAGAACGGCGTGGATTCGGATAATCTTGCGGCTTTGTTGTTGCGGGAAGGTCATCGGATGGTGCCGGGCCCGCAGGATGCCGACCTGATAATACTTAACAGCTGCGCTTTTATCGAGGATGCGAAGAAGGAGTCGATAGACGCCTTCTTTGAGCTTTCAAATTTAAGGAAATCGGGAGCCAGGATGGTTCTGGCGGGCTGCCTTGCGCAAAGATATCCGAAGGAACTTTCCTCAGAACTACCTGAGGCTGATTTTATAATCGGAGTAAACGAATACGAGAATTTCGTAAGCGCCCTCGCTGAAGGGCCCGAAAGGCTGATGGCGAGTGCTTGTAATTCCGAATATATGGAGCTTCCAAGGCATTTTGAGAGCGGCGCGAGCGCTTATATAAAGATTGCCGAGGGTTGCAGCAATGTTTGCAGTTATTGCGCGATTCCGTATATCAGAGGCAGCTACAGAAGCAGAAGGCCGGAAAAGATACTGGAAGAGGCTCGGATGCTTGCAACGCAGGGGGTCAAAGAGCTGATAGTTATCGCTCAGAATACTACATCCTACGGCAGGGATTTGGACGGAGGAGCAAATCTGCCCGGATTGCTCGCAGAATTGTGTAAAGTCCCCGGCTTTGAGTGGATAAGGCTGATGTATTGCTACGAGCATGAGATTAGCGACGAGCTTATAGAGACAATAAAAAGCGAAGAAAAGATATGCAAATATATCGATATACCGCTTCAGCATTGTTCCGCTCGTATACTCCAGGCCATGAACCGCAAATCCACTCCGGAATCCATAAGAGCTACCATAAAGAGATTACGTAAACAAATTCCAGGCATTGCCCTTAGAACTACGCTCATAGTCGGTTTTCCGGGTGAAAGCAGCGAAGACTTTGAGCAACTTTGCGACTTTGTTTCGGAGATGCGCTTTGAGCGCCTGGGAGTTTTCGAATATTCCAGGGAGGAAGGTACTTTGGCCGCGGAATTGCCGCATCAGATCGGCAGGGAGACAAAGCGACGCCGCAAGGATCGCATCATGAGACTTCAGCAGGCTATTTCTCTGGAAAACAACGAGAAATACATCGGAAAGACCCTTAAAGTGATGGTCGAAGAAAAATTCGAGGACGGCAGCTACGAGGGCAGGAGCGAGTTCGATGCGCCCGAAATTGACAATGGCGTACTCTTTACAAGCAAGGAGGAACTTGAACCCGGCAGCTTTGTGACGGTCAAGATTAACGATGCTTTTGATTATGATTTAACGGGGGAATATTATGAACCTTCCAAATAAGCTAACTGTCGCGCGCATAATATGCGTGCCTGTATTCGTAGCCCTGTACATCTCGGATATGTTTATAGCGGCCTGCGCCGTGTTCTTAGTTGCTGCGTTCACGGATTTTCTGGACGGATATATTGCAAGAAAACAAGGTCTGGTTACGAATTTCGGCAAGATAATGGACCCTTTGGCGGATAAAATTCTCGTCTATTCGGCCTTCTGCTTGATGGTCGAAGATGCGACTCTTCCCGCCTGGACACTCATAATTATACTTCTTCGTGAATTTACGGTATCGGGAATGAGGACGGTTGCTGCCGCCGAGGGAATAGTTATAGCCGCAGGTGCAAGCGGTAAGGCGAAGACGGTTCTGCAGATGCTTGCCGTACCGCTATTAATTGTCCGCTCCCTCAATCCCGTTGTAAATACCGCTGCTTATATATTGTTTCATGCGAGTCTTGCGATGACCGTGTACAGCGGGGCGGAATATGTAATCAAAAACATAGGAATATTCAGCTTAAATGAGACTTCCGATGCAGGCAGCGGTGCATCGCAGAAGGCCGAGGCTTCAAGAGTTAGACTTGCGGGAGGAAAGAATTCCGCGGAGATAACTGAGAAGGTGATAGATAGGCTTAAGGAGTATAAAATCAGGCTCGCTGCGGCCGAATCGATGACGGGCGGGTTGTTTGCCAAAGAGATTACCGATCGTCCCGGAGTTTCGATATTCTTTGACAGAAGCTGCGTAACTTATTCCGATGAGGCGAAGATAAAGGAACTCGGCGTTTCGGAGAGCACGCTTGCGGAATTCGGTGCCATAAGCGCGCAATGCGCAGGGGAGATGGCTGAAGGTTTGCACGAAAGGACCGGCTGCGAACTATGCATCTCGGTGACCGGCAATGCGGGTCCGGATCCCGCTGAAGGAAAGAGAGTGGGAGAGTACTATATCGGTATATGGTATGCGGGGGCACTCAAGATACGGAAACATATCCTCTCTTCGGACGACAGGGCTCAAATCAGGCTTGACGCTTGCGACAAGATGTTCGAGGCCATCCACGAAGTGTTGTTTTAATAATATTGACAAATATGTAAAATAATGGTATTATGCAATAAAATTGTGCTTGACCTAAGACAGCGCATTGGGGTAGAATAAACGAGAACAAATGTTCTTGTTTCTGTAACTGATATGGCTTTTTGGCCGGAAAGAGGAAAAATGGCAAACAAGGTTAATAAAGACGAAAGAGATAAGGCCCTGGAAGCCGCAATCGCACAGATAGACAGACGCTTCGGAAAGGGATCGATAATGTCTCTGGGAGACGAGGGCGCAAGGCTCAATATCGAAGCTATCCCGACCGGGTCGGTAAGTCTGGATATCGCCATAGGTATAGGCGGCGTGCCCAAGGGTAGAGTAGTGGAAATTTACGGGCCCGAGGCTTCAGGTAAGACCACTCTTGCTCTGCACATTATTGCTGAGGCTCAAAAACAGGGCGGCAAGGCTGCCTTCATAGACGCGGAGCATGCATTGGATCCTATATATGCCCGCGGTATAGGAGTGGATATAGACGAACTCCTGGTTTCTCAGCCGGACACCGGAGAAGACGCACTCGAAATCTGCGAGATGCTTGTCAGATCGGGTGCGATTTCCATAGTCGTAATAGACTCGGTCGCTGCGCTGGTCCCGAAGGCGGAGATACAGGGAGATATGGGCGATTCGCATGTCGGCCTTCAGGCGCGGTTAATGTCCCAGGCTCTCAGAAAGCTTACGGGTGTCATAAATAAAACCAAGACTACGGTTGTGTTCATTAACCAGCTGCGAGAGAAGGTCGGAATAATGTTCGGCAACCCCGAGGTTACGACAGGAGGCCGGGCGCTCAAGTTTTACAGCACCGTCAGGCTCGATGTGCGGCGCATAGAATCCATAAAAAAAGGGGACGAAATCCTCGGAAACAGGACCAGAGTCAAGGTTGTCAAAAACAAGGTCGCTCCGCCGTTTAAGCTAACCGAATTCGATATTATGTACGGCAAGGGTATATCCAGGTCGGGAGATATTCTGGACTGCGCCGTCAGCGCGGACCTTCTCGAAAAAAGCGGCTCCTGGTACAGTTACAACGGAGAGCGAATCGGCCAAGGCAGAGAGAATGTTAAGAGCTACCTCGAAGAGCATCCCGAGATTATGGATAAACTCGAAGAACGGATTAAGGAAATCTTCGTTGTCAAGAACGATGATGGCCTTGAAGTGGACGAAGACGGGGTAATAATCGAAAATTGAGGAATCAATGCTTGACAGCGTTTTACCTCTCTGTTATACTATGCGCGTTGCCGCTCCGAGTGGGTAATTTTTGAGTGCGAGAAGCCACCCGCAAAGGCGAGACCGGTTAGAGGAGGTAATTTATAAGTGTATGCAATTGTAGAGACCGGAGGAAAACAGTACAGAGTTTCCGAAGGCGAGATAATCCGTGTCGAGAGACTTAAAGCGGACGCCGGCGAAAGCGTAATGCTGGATAAGGTTCTGATTATCGGCAGCGAGGCCGAGACTCTGGTGGGTTCACCCTATCTGGACGGAGCCTTCGTAGAGGCTGAAGTCCTCGAGAACGGAAAAGGAAAGAAAGTAATAATTTTTAAGTATAAGGCGAAGAAGCGCTATCGTAAGAAGCAGGGCCACAGGCAGCCTTATACGGAACTTGAGATTAAGAAGATCGCCAAGAGCGGCGGAAAGAGCGAGAAGAAGGCCGAAAAGCCCGCAGCTTCCGCCAAAGCGAAGGCTGAATCCGAAAAGCCGCAGGCAGCTCCCGTGACGGAAGTCGATTTAAATGTCATGACAAAGGCGGAGCTTGCGGAATTTGCGGAGACCAAAGGGATTGAGGTTTCGATGCGTCTTAAAAAGGACGAGATGATCGCAGCGATTGAAGAAGCTCTCAACGAGTAAATCAGGGATCGGAGGTATCTAAGATGGCAAGTAAAAAAGGTGTAGGCAGCTCTAAGAACGGCCGCGATTCCGCATCTAAACGACTCGGAGTCAAGAGAGGTGACGGTCAGTTCGTCAGTGCCGGAACGATACTCGTACGGCAGAGAGGCACAAAGATTCACCCCGGCAATAATGTCGGCAAAGGCGGAGACGACACTTTGTTCGCCACGCAGTCGGGAGTCGTAAGATTTGAAAGGAAGGATAAGACGCGTAAAAAGGTGAGCGTCTATCCGGAACACGCATAAACATCCGGGCCTCTATGGAGAACATAGAGGCCTGATTTTTATTTGAGAAAATGTTTATAGATAAAGCAACTATTAAAATTAAATCGGGCAAGGGCGGAAACGGAGCTGTCTCCTTCAGAAAGGAAGCCTTCGTTCCTCAGGGCGGTCCCGATGGCGGAAACGGAGGAAGGGGCGGAGATGTCGTCTTTGAAGTCGACTCAGGCCTTCGCACTCTGATGGATTTCCGATACAAAACCAAATATAAAGCGGAGAACGGTGAGGACGGCCGCGGCAAAAAGCAGTTCGGCAAGGACGGGGAGGATCTTGTGATAAGAGTTCCCGAAGGCACTGTTATAAGGGACGCCGAAAGCGGTCTTTTGATGGCCGATCTTAAGGAGAAGGGGACGCGATTCGTTGCGGCTAAAGGCGGTAGAGGCGGACGCGGCAACGATATGTTCAAGAATTCCGTGCGGCGGGCTCCGAATTTTGCGGAAGCCGGGGGCGCTGCGCGCGAAAGAGTTGTAATACTTGAGCTTAAATTGATTGCGGATGTCGGGCTCGTAGGATTTCCGAATGTCGGAAAATCAACTCTGCTATCGGTATCCACGAATGCAAACCCGAAGATAGCCGGATATCATTTCACTACCCTTACGCCGAATTTAGGGGTAGTCAATATCTTCGACAAGAGCTTTGTAATGGCCGATATTCCGGGAATAATTAAAGGTGCGAGCGAAGGAGCCGGACTCGGGCTCGATTTCCTCAAGCATATCGAGCGGACCAGAATGCTGATTCATGTGGTCGATGTCGCCGGAAGCGAAGGCAGAGATCCCAAGGATGATTTCGACAAGATAAATGCCGAGCTCAGTTCATACAGCTCTAAACTTGCCGATAAACCCCAGATAGTCTGCGCGAATAAGATGGATATCTGCGCGCCGGAAGATTATGAAGAATTTAAGGAATATGTCAATTCCAAAGGTTATAAAGTTTACCCCTGCAGCGCGCCCATACATCAGGGCGTAGACGAGCTGCTCAAGGCCACCTTGACTATACTCCTTTCGCTTCCTGAAGAGGAGGAACCCGTTATCGAATTTGAGGATATTGCACTTCAGCAGGAGGCTGATTACAGAAAGGTATATATTGAAAGAACTCCGGAGGGCTTTTTGCTTACGGGTAAACAGCTTAAAAAAATATTCGACTCCACGAATTTCAACGACGCCGGATCTCTGCGTCACTTGTACAAGTATATTGAAAACAGCGGCGCAAAGGAAGAGATGCTCAGTATGGGTCTCGAAGAGGGCGATACCGTAACCGTCATAGATTACGACTTTGAATACTATGATGACTGATTTTCAGACAAAATTGGACAGATTGCTGCCGCGGGTTGAAAAGCCCGCGCGCTATATAGGCGGGGAACTTCACAGCGTCGTCAGAAAAGCTGACGCTTCGCAGCTGCGATTCGCCTTTTGTTTTCCTGACAGCTACGAGATAGGGATGTCCTACATGGGGCTCAGTATCCTCTACCATCTTTTGAACAAGACCGATCATACCTATTGCGAGCGCTGCTTTACGCCGGCTCCCGATATGGCCGAAGAGATGAGAAGGGCGGAGCTTCCGCTTTTCACTCTCGAAACCAAGACCCCTCTGTCCGAGATGGATATAATCGGCTTTACGCTGCAATACGAGCTTTGTTACAGCAACATTCTTCTGATGTTGCAGTTATCGGGAATTCCTGTGAGAACTTCCGAGCGTACGGATAAGCACCCGCTGATAATTGCCGGAGGCCCCTGCGCCTTCAATCCCGAGCCTATTGCGGATTTCTTCGATGTGATTTTGCTCGGAGACGGCGAGGAGTTGCTTCCCGAGTTTTGTAGAATCTATGCCGAGTTCAAGGCGCAAGGCAAAGGCCGCCAAGAATTCCTCGAAGAAGTTTCTCTGCTCCAAGGCGTCTACATTCCTTCGTTTTACGCAGTCGAGCGGGATGGGGACGGAAAGTATCTGAGCCATAGGAAACTGCGGGAATGCGCACCGAACAAGGTACTCAAGGCCATCGTGCGCGATATAGACAAAGTTGATTTTCCTAAGGAGAGCATAGTTCCTCTTATAGAGGTGGTTCACGATCGTTCCGTCGCCGAGCTCTTTAGAGGTTGCAGCGCGGGCTGCAGATTCTGCCAGGCGGGCATGATTTACAGACCGGTCCGCGAGCGAAGCGAGGACAGGGTTATGGATATCGCAGTGAGCCAACTCGAGAGCAGCGGGCACGAGGAATTGTCGCTTCTTTCGCTTTCGACCTCGGATTACACCCGCTTTGAGTCTCTGGTAAGCAGGCTCAAGGATTACTGCAGGGATAATATGGTCAACCTATCCCTTCCATCTCTGCGCATGGATAATTTCAGCTTCGAGCTCCTCGACGAGATTCAGGGAAACCGCAAATCAGGACTCACATTTGCACCCGAGGCCGGTACTCAGAGGCTGAGGGATATAATAAACAAGAATATTACCGAGGAGCATATCTTCGGGAGCCTCGGGCGCGCCCTCGAGATGGGCTGGACTTCGGTAAAGCTCTACTTTATGATAGGCCTTCCCGGAGAGACCCGCGAAGACCTCGACGGGATTGTGGATCTGGCTGCCAGAATTATGGATATGGCTCGCGAACAGAATAGGGGAAAAGTCGGACGCTTTAATGTTTCGGTCTCCGTATCCAACTTCGTTCCCAAGCCCTGCACCCCCTTTATGTGGGCAAGGCAGGACAGCCCGGAAGAGTTCAAGGACAAGCAATTCTATCTGAAGGACGAACTAAAGAAGATTAAAGGTGTATCCTACCGCTATCACGACCCCTTTGCCTCCATGCTTGAGGCGGTCTTTGCAAGGGGCGGAAGGGAACTTTCCCCGGTGCTCGAGCGTGCCTCCGAGCTCGGCGCCTGCTTCGATGCCTGGACGGAGGGCTTTAAAGAGGGCATATGGAGACAAGTTCTCGAAGAATTCGGAATCGACGAATATTACCCGGCCCTTGCGGGAGGCGATACTTCTTCCGTTCTGCCCTGGGAAATTGTCGACTGCGGAGTAAGCAGAGAATACTTGCTTTCCGAATGGGAGAGGGCGATGCGTGGCGATACCACGAAGGACTGCAGGTACGGTTGCAACGGCTGCGGAGTAAACGAATACACAAGCTGCGATTGGGGCGGGATCTATGCATAGATATCTATTGGCTTTCTACAAAAAAGGATATATGCGTTTTATCTCTCACCTCGACTTGCAGAGGCTCTTTCGCCGCAGCATGAAGAGGGCGGGGATCGAACCCGCCTACACTGGGGGCTTCAATCCGCACGAGCGCCTTTACATTGCTCAGCCTTTGTCTCTGGGTTTTGAGAGCGAGAAGGACTATTTTGAAATCTATTCCGAGCGACTGTATGAACCTTCCGCGCTATCCGAGATGTTCAATTCCGCGCTGCCTGAAGGCATCAAGATAACTTTTTGCCGGGAAATCTCGCTCGAAGGCAGAAAAATATCCGCAAGGATGGATTGGAGCGAATATCGGGCAATTTTTCTTACTGATAAAAGACCGGATATTGAGGGCTTTCTCGCACAGGAAAGGATTTGCGTTCTCAGGCGCGATAAGCGCAGTAAAAAGGCGGTCGAGCGCGAAATTAAAGCTTTGATACGATCGCTTGAGTGCGTGCTTTATAGCGATGGCGTGGCAATGCTTAATATGGTTCTAAGGAGCGCCGCAAACGAGACGCTCAACCCCGCGAGCCTTCTGGAATCCCTCTGCGAATTTTCAGGAATTGAAATTTCGCGCGAAGATATGCGGATAACGAGGCTCGATTCATTTCTCGATGTAAAAGGCGAGCTTGTGCCGCTCTCGGAGGCTCGATAAATAATATCTCGGATTAACGCGGGGCAATTCTATAGTATAAAATTAAAAAGGTGGGCAGCCTGCCCACCTTTTTTTAGTTTTCCGATGCTAACTTTATTATATAGATTTTTCAATATTCCAGGAGGTTGAGTTATGGGAAAACGATTATTGTCGATATTCATGACGGTATGCCTGATTTTTTCTTCCTTCGTTCTAAGCGCTTTCGGCGCCGTCGAAAAGACCGATATAAGCGTCTTCAGCGATGTGCCGAAGGATAGCTGGTATGCCGGGGAGATAGCTAAGGCTGTCGCCATGAAGAGTTTTGCAGGCTCCGGCGCGTTGATGCGGCCGCAGGATCCCGTAACCAGGCAGGAAGCATTTACGGTGCTGGCCAAGGTCTTTAAGCTTGAAGACGGCAAGGCCGATTCCCTCGATGCTTTTAAAGATGCCGCGGATGTAAGCTCGTGGGCAATCGGAAAGCTCTCGGCTCTATACGAAGCGGGATACATAAGCGGCAGCAACGGACAGCTTAAACCGCTGGCGCCCATAAGTCGCGCGGAATTCGCTCAGATCATGTACAACATGGTGCAGGTATATATCAGTTCTGCAGGAACCTATACAGAGCTTGCAGAAGGGAATGTAATGGTAAATGCACCGGGCGTCGTATTTAAGGATATGGAAGTCAAGGGAGATGTAATTGTCGGCGACGGTGTAGGTGACGGTGACTTCACCCTCGACAATGTCAAGATAAACGGTCGCCTCGTGGTGAGAGGCGGAGGTGAAAATTCCATAATCATCAGGAACAAAACCAGCGTAGGAAATCTGATTGTCAGCAAGAGCGCCAGCGGAGGCCTGCGGGTTCGTACCGAGCAGGGTTGCCGGGTGGAGATTATACATATCGACGACGGCAAAGATGATGTTATCCTCGAGGGCGAGTTTAACCGGGTTGTTGTGGAATCCGATAATAGAATTCTTCTCAAAGATGCCGATGTTACGAGCCTGAGTCTGGCTGCCGAAAACAGCAATGTAAGCCTGCATGGGAACACAAAAGTTACGCTGGCGGAAATAGAGCAGAAAGCCGGGGGCTCCAAGCTGAACATCGGCAAAGAAGCTACGGTATATACCCAAAGCGGATTCGACAAAGCATTGGCCGGCGATTACACCGATGTATATCTGCATGAAGGCTGCTATGCGGAGATAAAAGAAGACACGACAACTGCGAAGCATATCGGCCTCGATCCCGGGTGCTCAATTGGGGATATGCCTGAACAGGATCGCCCGACAATTGAACTAAACAGTGGCACAAGACTCGAAAACCATAATACTGTGCGCGTCTATCCCATCGGGAAAATCCGGGTTATGCCGGGAGCGAACCTGAGCGGAAACGAGCCTGTTGTAGATGATGGCGGTATAGTCGAATACATTAATTGAAGCTAATTGAAAGGTCTTCAGTCGCTCGCCCGGGGGATATTTCCCCCGGGCGATTTTGTTTTTGCTTACTAATAAAAGGAAGGCAATGGAACCGGCATAAAGTAAATTGCTGCACTTAAAGATCCCAGGGTCTTTCCTTCCTATACATAATATGGTAATATATGGATATAAAGGAGGATAATGTAATGAAGCCGCCCATGATTAATTTTAGAAAAATCAATCTGCGCAAGATAACGAATGCGGTGATTTGGGTCTTCTGTGCGATCTCTGCGGCAGGCAGTATTAACACATATTTACATGGGCGCGCAGTGGAAGGGCCTAAGGTGATGTATGCCGTTCAAAGAGAGATTCCGATAGATGAAATGGAGTCTGAACTATCCGATGTGCATCAGGGCGGTGCGAAAGAGATCGATGAGGCTGAAAAGAAGATAAATATAAATACGGCAAACAGCGAAGAGCTGCAACTTTTAAAAGGCATAGGTCCCTCCAAGGCAAAGGCTATAATTGAATATCGGGAGGCCTATGGAGGATTTCTTGTTTTGGAAGAAATAATGGAAGTGAAAGGGATAGGGCAGGCGACATTCAATTCTATAAAAGATAGTATTTGCATAAATTGACTAAGGCCTATCTTTTCGTAAGTATCGATGCATTCTAGCTCAAGCAATGTACCCATCAATTGACGAAAATAGCGATAAATATTATAATGCTAAGCGATAAGGGGGATTCCGATGCTTACGGACTTAGTTACGGATGAAGAGCTCGCCAGGATAAACGAGTTGGCAAGAAAGAAGAAAACGGAAGGGCTTACTGAGAGCGAGACAGCAGAGCAGGCAAAGCTTAGGGAAAAATTTCTCGCAAATTTCCGCAAGCGCTTTCAGGAGCAGCTCGAATGCATAGAGATTGTCGAGCCTGACGATCCGAGATTGCTTGAGCAGAGGGCGAAGAACAGAAACAACTGATGAATCAAAACGGTCTTAAAAAAGTTCTTCTAGGATTTTCTGGAGGTGTCGACAGCAGCGCCGCAGCGCTGATACTGAAGGAGCGCGGCTACGAAGTTGCGCCTCTTTATTTTAATGTTCTGCCCGAAACAGATTCGTTGCAGCTTAATAAGGCCGAAAATGCGGCCTCTGCGCTCGGCTTAGAACTTCTCAGCACAGATATATCAAAAGAATTCGAAAAACTCGTAATTCAGCCGTTTTTGGCCCGGAGACGAGCCGGAATTACTCCGAATCCTTGCGTAAACTGCAATCCTGCCGTCAAGTTTGCACTGTTCAAAAGAATTGCCGACGAAATCGGAGCCGAGTTTATCGCTACCGGCCACTTCGCACGCATCGATGACGGACCCGGAGGCAGGCGCATTTACAGGGCACGCTGTGCGGATAAGGATCAGTCATATATTCTCTATAGACTTAATCCCGATATCATTTCGAGACTCATTCTGCCTATCGGCGATGCCGACTCCAAGGAAGAATTGAGGGAGCTGCTAAGAAATCACGGAATCCCGAGCAGCGAGGAAAAGGAGAGTCAGGATATGTGCTTTGTAGTCGGCGAAAGTTCCGCTGACTTTATCGCTGCGAGAGGCTGCTGCGGCAAGAGTGGTCGATTTCTTTTGAGCGACGGTAGCGTGGTCGGCGAACATGGCGGGGTTGCGCTTTATACGGTCGGTCAGCGCAAGGGCCTGGGCCTGGCGCTCGGTAAACCTTATTATGTAAAGTCTCTGAACGCAGATACCGGAGATATCTTGCTGGCAGAGGATGCACAGCTCTACGATAACGAAGCATTTGTGGAGAATCTCTTTTGGCAGGGCGAAGCTCCGGCGGAGGGTTCACGCCTAATGTGCAAACTAAGGTACACGGCCAAGGAAGCCCCCTGCAGAGTCTATAAAAATGAGGGCGGACTGATTGCTGAATTCGAGCGGCCCATGAGGGCGATAACTCCCGGTCAGTCTGCAGTTTTCTACAACGGTGACTTGTTGGAAGGTGGGGGATATATTCACCCAAGGCCTTGACTTTTCAATGTGTATAGCCGTATGATTAAAAGAATGGATAGCATCATTTGCAAGCTGTAAGGAAACTGATTACAAGCAGTAAATTCGCGTAAGGAGCAAAAGACGATTAAGATAATTAATTTATTTCCGGAGGATTTTTAATGAAATACATGGGAGCAGACGAAATTCGAGAGAAGTTTCTGTCCTTTTGGGAGACGAAGGACCATCTGCGGCACGAAAGCTACTCTCTAATACCCGAAAACGACAAGTCAATTTTGCTGATAGCTGCCGGCATGGCCCCGCTGAAGCCTTATTTTTCAAATCCCGCCTTGGTGCCGAGCAAGCGTATGACCACGGCGCAGAAGTGCATCAGAACAAACGATATAGATAATGTCGGACATACCGACAGGCATGCGACATTCTTCGAGATGCTGGGCAATTTCTCCTTTGGAGATTATTTTAAGAAGGAGGCCATAGTCTGGGGTTGGGAATTTATAACTTCCCCGCAGTGGCTGGGTATCCCCGAGGAAAAGCTCTGGGCTTCGATATACGAGGATGATGAAGAAGCCTTTGAAATATGGCGAAACGAAATCGGAATGCCCGAGGAGAGAATTGTGCGCCTGGGTAAGGAGGATAACTTCTGGGAAATAGGCACAGGTCCCTGCGGACCCTGCTCCGAAGTATATTTTGACAGAGGTCCCGCGTATGCCTGCGGCAAAGAAACTTGCAAGCCGGGATGCGAGTGCGATCGATACATGGAATTCTGGAATTATGTCTTTACACAGTTCGACAAACAGGAGGACGGCAGTTATGTTCCTCTCGAAAATCCGAATATAGACACCGGAATGGGACTGGAGCGCATGGCCTGCATAATGCAGGGCGTTGATTCCATCTACAATATAGATACCATGAAGTCAATTCTCGATGAAGTTTGCCGCATCAGCGGTGTCGACTATAAGGAAGGTGAAGCCCCCTCGGACATCTCCATCAGAATAGTTACCGACCATGTCAGGACGGTCGCATTCATGATAGGAGACGGGATACTTCCGAGCAATGAGGGCCGCGGATATATATTGAGAAGGCTCCTGCGAAGAGCGGTGCGCCACGGAAGGCTTTTGGGGATAAAAGAGGCCTTCCTCAAGGGCCTTGCGGACAAGGTTTTCGCGGTCTACGGGAAGGCGTATCCGCAACTTATCGAGCGCGCCGATTATATTAAGCGAATAATCGATATAGAAGAGGAGCGATTCGCGCGCACTCTTGCTTCCGGTTCCGAAATTCTCGACGCCTATGTTAAGGATGCCAACGAAAGCGACTGCAATTGCCTGAGTGGAGAGCAGGTCTTTAAGCTATACGACACTTACGGCTTTCCGCCCGAGCTCACCTGCGAGATTGCCGCCGAGATGGGCTGCGGCATAGATGAGGAGGCCTTTCTCGAACGAATGATGGAGGCTAAGGAGCTGGCGAGATCTGCCAGAAAGACGGATGAACACGAAGGCTGGATAGACGAAGAGGGGAAGGGCTATGGGCTGGATGCTACCGAGTTTACCGGTTATGAGAGCCTCGCCATGGATGCTCGCATAATAGAAGTAAGGCCCGGAGCAAATGTCGGCGAAGCTACACTCGTTCTCGATCGAACACCGTTTTATGCCGAAGGCGGCGGTCAGACCGGGGATGAAGGAGTAATACAAAGTGAATCCGCCCGCGCCGTAGTTACATCTACGACCAGTTCCGGCGGAGTCTATGTTCATAAGCTCGCCGCAATCGAAGGCGAGTTCAAGGCCGGAGATATCGTTACAGCCTGCGTTGATGTTGCCAGGAGAAACGCCACGGCCAGGAATCACAGCGCCACACATCTGCTCCATAAAGCACTTAAAGTTGTGCTGGGCGATCATGTCAATCAGGCGGGTTCGTTCGTAGGACCTGATATGCTGCGCTTCGATTTTACGCACTTCGAAGCCATGACGGAGGAGCAGATAGCGGAAGTTCAGGATATAGTAAATACTGAGATTCTTAAATTTATAGATATAGAGACTCAAGTGCTCCCGATGGAAGAGGCAAAAGCTCTCGGCGCAACGATGCTCTTCGGTGAAAAGTATTCCGACAGCGTAAGGGTTGTAGAAGTCCCGGGATTTTCCATGGAACTCTGCGGTGGAACTCATGTGGATAATACCGGACAGATCGGCTCGTTTTACATAATTTCCGAATCGGCCGTCGCAGCCGGAACCAGGCGAATAGAGGCGGTTACTGGCATCGCAGTGGCAGAAATGCTTACGGAGGCCAGACGCAGTCTTAGCATTGTCGCAAAATCTCTTAAGACGAGCATAAATTCTTTGGAAAAGAAAGCGGAGGATACTGCCGCGGAAATCAAGAGCCTCAACAAGCAGCTCGAAGAGTTTAAGGCCGGCGAGGCGGCCGAAGGAGCCCTGAAGCTTTTGGAAAAAGCCAAGACTTTCGGAGATGTTAAGCTCGTCGCGCAAAGATTTGAAGGCGCAGGCATCGATAAACTCCGCATGCTTGCCGACGATGTAAGGGCCAACAGCAAGGGTGTCGTTACGGTTTTTGCCGATATAAACGGAGAGAAGGGGACGCTTATGGTGTCCGTGAGCGACGATTTGACGCAGATGGGTTACCATGCGGGGAATATCATTAAACAACTCGCGAAGATTGTCGGAGGCGGGGGCGGAGGCAAGGCCGATATGGCTCAGGCCGGCGCCAGAGATATCTCAAAGCTTGCCGAAGCCTTCGAAGAGGCCGAAAATATTATGCGCGAGAAAATGGAGGGATGACGGGTGGATTCATGCGTAAGGCGGATACGAGCCGGCATCGACTGAATTGACTTGTTATAAATTTTGAATGATTGTATAATATAACTCAGCCGGATAGTTTTTGATAGGAGATTCAGATATGGAAAGAAAGACGATACTTTTCAGCAGCCCGGAGAAACCCGAGCAAAAGACGACTGAAGACATACTCAGAACCGTATACGATGCCTTGGAAGAAAAAGGTTACAACGCCATCGACCAGATGGTCGGATATATTCTTTCCGGAGATCCTTCCTATATCACCGGGCACAACAACGCGAGAAACCTGATAAGGCATATCGAACGGGACGATCTTGTCGAGGAACTGCTCAGGAAATTCCTCGAAAAATAGAACAGTTTCAAAGCGGAGCGGACTTGCGAGTCCGCTCATTTTGAATGGAGATAAACTATGAGATGCATGGGCCTGGATATAGGCGACAAAACGATAGGAATAGCGGTGAGCGACCCCTTGCTCATATCCGCACAGGGGATTGGAACTATAGAGCGTACAGGCATTCGAAAGGATGCCGATAAGGTATTGAAATTGGCAGAGGAATACGAAGTCGACACCATCGTTTCGGGGCTACCCCTTATGCTTTCGGGCGATGACAGCCAGCAGACCGCAAAGGTGCGAGAATTCGCAACGATGATGGAAAACAAGGCTCGCAGTACCGGCCTGAAACTCAATTTCGAATTTCAGGATGAGCGCTTTACAACCAAAATTGCGGAGAGCGTCCTTATAGAAGGGGACCTGAGCCGCAAGAAGCGCCGCAAGATAATCGACCGCCAGGCTGCAGTCGTAATTCTGCAGAGTTATCTCGAACGCCGAAGAAACGAAGAAACACGGAAGGCACTTGCGGATAAATCCGAGTCTTTGGAATAAGCTCAAAATTACTCGAAAAATTAAAATCAGACATATTTGGGAGGGGGAGAGCGGATAGTTTACTGTAATAAATTTATGTCTATAAAGATATTTATCTATTCCTAAAAGATGAATTTTGGGAACAGATGGACCCTTCGAATTCAAAACCTGTCCTTATTAGCCCCCCTCTCTTATAAAATCAAGCCTTTGCGGCTAGCGGTACCGTTTATGTAAATATGCTTAGATGCTTGTCTTAATCCTTTCTTCATCTCCATGATTGGTCAAAGACTTCTATTTTGTTAAATATCCTCCTCTTTTGCTTACCTTAGTCGATTGCGCATTTTATTAGTTCTACTTACTGAAATAACGGTAACTCCACTACTACAAATGAAATTAAAGTTTTGAGTCCGGCGCCCATAACTATGTTGTGAATAACTCTATCGCTCTTATCTTTAGTAATCGCAAACGATAAGATTAAATTCACGATGATAAGCACATTATTTCTTGAATTTACCTCCGATTTCAGCCAGACACCGGTCCGAATCGCTGTAAGCCTTGATTTTGCTGGGCCAGAGGAGTGCGAGGCTCTATTCTTCGATTTAAGAGGTTTTTTTAGGGTGTCTCGATACTTTATACCTTCAAAAATCTTCTTAAACCGCAGCAAAGCGTTATTTTGCATTTTTTGATCTATCTCCCTTTTAAGTCTAAATAAAAGCGCCCGGAATTTGATCGGGCAAAGACCAATAGAATTTTCCGGACGCTTCTGCACAGGCATATTTAATTTAGAAAGATACAGGTATCGTTATATAGCTCCCCGCATAAAGTGTATCGGCGCTGATATTATTGATTTCGCATATCTGATATATATACATGCGAAGATCCGCGTTCTCGGGAGCATATCTTGCAGCCAATGCCCAAAGCGTGTCGCCGGGTTCTACCTTAACTTGAATGTATTCCTGAGGCTCTGCGCCTGAAGCCTTATCGAGTCCCAGGAGCGAGTTGAAGCTGAAAGCCAATCCCAGCATCAGAATAATTGCGAATAGAGTAAATCTGAATTTATTTTTTATTCTATATCTTCCCATACTCTTACCCCTTTAAAATAAAAACATATGTTCGCGACACAATAGTATCAGAACATATGTTCTTTGTAAAGGGGTTTCTTAAAAATATTTTAAAATTTTATAATATTTCTTTCCTTTAG
>CAYFMW010000006.1:0-37212 GCA_964344335.1 uncultured Oscillospiraceae bacterium
TGCCTAGTAAACGCAAAATTATCGTAAGCCTTGATAATCTTAACTTCGTAGCCGGCTTCGATTGCGGTCTGCAGGTTCTCGACCATGGTCTTGGGATTGCAGGAAATATAGACAAGTTGATCTACGCCATAGGAAGAGATCTTCTTCATCGCCTTTGGATGAATGCCGCTTCGGGGAGGATCGACGACGATTATGTCGGGTAAAGCCTCGATGTCGTCGAGCGCGGTAAGCACATCCCCACAGATAAATTCGCAATTGGAGAGTCCGTTTATCGCGGCATTTTCCCTGGCAGCGAGAACGGATTCCTCGACAATCTCCACGCCGTAGACCTTGGAAGCCTTGGTTGCAAGCGCCTGAGTAATCGTCCCCGTGCCGCAATAAAGGTCGTAGACGATTTTGCCTTCCAGCCCCTCAATCAAGCCTATCGCATCCGTGTATAAGCGCTCCGCCGCAGGCACATTCGTCTGAAAGAAGGAAAACGGGCCGACCTTAAAATCAAGCCCCATCAAATACTCCATATAATACGGCGCGCCGTAAAGAACTTTCGCGGATTCGGGTTTAATCGCATCGGATACACTCTCATCTATGGTACGCAAAACCCCGCATATGCGGTCATCGGTCCCCGCTCCAAGCACGACTTTTAAAAATCCATCCTCGTCGAATGAGCCGCCCGTCGTCACAATATTCACCAAAATCTCGCCCGTCCGAACGCCCCGCCTCAAAATCAGATGCCGCAGCAGGCCTTCGTGGCGCTTTCTGTGGT
Source organism: uncultured Oscillospiraceae bacterium (assembly GCA_964344335.1). GTDB lineage: Bacteria > Bacillota > Clostridia > Peptostreptococcales > Anaerovoracaceae > RUG11894. The sequence continues at coordinate 764 of CAYFMW010000006.1, forward strand.
AGAAATCGTAGCCCTTCTCTCGCGCGAAATTCCTTACGGCATTAACGATTTTATTAAAATCCTCGGGCGCGATAAGGCAGGCTCCCGCATACACCACGGACATATAGCGCCCCTTGGCATGCAGTCCGAGTTCCAGCGGAGCTCCTATCGCCTCGTTTCCGAAGCTGTACTCCATCTTGTTGCGGTAATGAATCATATCCGGGCACGGAGAAATCGAGCCGTCGAAATGTTTCTCCAAATCCGCGTCCCGCAATATCTTTCTTAAATTTCTTTCTTTTTCCGCAAGATGCTCTTCGTAAGAGGCCAGATGAATCTGACAGCCTCCGCATATTCCGGCGGATGGACAACTAAGCATCAAAACTCTCCGTACATATCGAAAAACTCCCGCTTGTATTCGGGGAATCTGTCTTCCTCTATCGCCTCTCGAATCTTCTCCATCGTGCGCACGAGGAAATAAAGATTATGCTCCGTAAGCAGCATGGAGCTCATAATTTCGTTGCTCTTGCACAGGTGCCGGAGGTAAGCCCTGGAATAGTTTCTGCAGCAGTAGCAGTCGCAGTTCGGATCCAGGGGCTCAAAATCGTCGGTATGAACCGCGTTACGCAGGTTAACCTTACCAACGGAAGTAAAAGCCGCGGCGTTTCGGGCAATCCTGGTCGGAAGCACGCAGTCGAACATGTCTATACCCCGCTCCACGCCCTCAAACAGGCAATCGGGAGAGCCCACGCCCATCAGGTATCTTGGCTTATCCGCGGGTAACAGCTCCACGCAGTTATCCAGCACATCGTACATAACTTCCTTCGGCTCGCCGACCGAAAGACCGCCGATGGCATATCCCGGCAAATCCAACTCGCAGATCTGCATTGCGCTCTCGTAGCGCAGATTATTAAAAAATCCGCCCTGCATTATTCCGAACAAGCTCTGTCTTTCGATATCCTTGTGGCTCTCCTTGCAACGCGCAAGCCAGCGGGTCGTCCTCTCCAGCGATTTTTTTATATATCCCCTATCCGCATCCGGAGGCGCGCACTCGTCGAAAGCCATAATTATATCGCTTCCCAGCGCGTTCTGAACCTCCATGCTCTTCTCCGGCGTAAACATGTGCTTGCTGCCGTCGATAAAGGAGCGAAACTCGACACCCTCCTCCGTAATCTTCCGCAGATCTCCCAGAGAAAACACCTGAAATCCCCCGGAATCCGTAAGAATCGCGCCCTTCCAGTTCATGAACTTATGAAGCCCCCCGGCCTTCCTCACAATCTCGTGACCCGGCCTCAGGTAAAGATGATATGTATTCGAAAGGATTATGTTAACTCCCTCATGGCCGAGCCCCGCAACGCTTTCTGGCTTCATGGCCTTGACGGTCGCCTGAGTTCCGACAGGCATAAAAACGGGTGTCTGCACATCCCCATGAGGGGTATGCAGACAGCCCCGCCTCGCTCTCGTCCTCGAATCGGTCCTATGTAAATCAAATGTAACTGCGTGTTTCATATCGTTGTTCCTAAAGTATAAAGCAAGAATCCCCGTAGGAGAAAAATCTGTATCGCTCCCTAACCGCTTCTTTGTAGGCTTCGAGCATCCCTTCCCTCGCATAAAAAGCCGAGACCAGCATCAGCAGGGTCGACTTGGGAAGATGAAAATTGGTTATAAGCCTGTCCGTGAGCTTAAATTCGTAACCGGGATATATGAATATGCCCGTAGAGCCGCTTCCCGGCTTAAGCTCTCCGTCCGCGCAGGCGCTCTCCAGCGTCCTGCAGGCCGTGGTCCCGACGGCTACTATTCGCCCTCCCGCGCGCCTCGTTTCATTTACTATCCGCGCCGCCTCCTCGGAGACGCTGTATTCCTCGAAGTGCATGTGATGCTCTTCGACATTTTCGGCCTTGACGGGCCTGAAGGTTCCCAGACCCACATGGAGGGTCACATAGGCAATCCTTATACCCTTTTCCTGCGCCTTCTTCAAGAGCTCGGGCGTCCAATGAAGCCCTGCGGTCGCGCAGGCTACGGAGCCTTCCTGCGACGCGTAGACATTCTGGTAGCGCTCCTTATCCTCCTCGCGCGCCGCGCGCTCGATGTAGGGCGGCAAAGGCATGGCGCCCAGCTTTTCCAAAAGAGGCATAAAATCGCCCGAATAAGCGAATTTTACGAGCCGCGAGCCATCTTCCCCGCGCCCGGCTATTTCCGCCCGCAATTCTCCGCTTTCGCCGAAAACAACTACATCCCCGTCGCCGAGTCTTCTGCCCGGCCTGACGAGGCTCTCCCAGAAATCGCCTTCTATTCTTCTTAACAACAAAAATTCGACACGCGCTCCGGTGCTCTCCTTAGTTCCGTAGAGCCGTGCAGGTATAACCTTCGAGTCGTTAAAGACCAGGCAATCGCCCGGATTAACATAATCGAGCACATCGTAAAAATGTCTGTGTAAGAGTTTTCCGCTGCCGCGGTCTATAACCAGCATCCTGCTTGCATCCCTCCGCTCGCAGGGCTGCTGCGCTATCAACTCCTTCGGCAGCTCGTAATCAAAATCCGATACTTTCATATAGCGTCCGGAGGCTCTCGATTTCCACCCCTGTATAATAATATTTCAAAATCTGTTCGAAGTTGTAACCTGCATTCGCCATGTTGCGCGCGCCGGTCTGAGGCATACCCACCCCGTGAAGCGTTCCGTTGCCGGCGATATGGAGCTCCGGGCCGAAGACGGGCTGGTCTCTGTAGCCTTCAACGGTATGAAATGCGGTATCGTGCTGTTCGATTCCGTCGTAAATTTTGGCATCCAAAAGGCTGATTTCAACGATTTCCCCGTTTGCGTCCAACACGAAGATGCTTTCACCGCTCTGCGCCTCACTGGTTGACATAATAAGTGTTATGGAATCAGGCACATTTTCGGTATAATTGTTGTCAAATATGAACGGTTCGCCCGCTATAGCAAACACGAAGGACCTCGCTCCGATCAGCCCGGTCATCCTCGTCTTTGTGTATGTGCAGCTGCCCAGACTGCCGTTAAGCGTAATTTCCTTTACCGCACCGTGCTCGCTGCGCCCTGTAATTTGAATGCTTTCGAGAATTCCGATATTTTGGCCGGCCTCTTCGAGCTTGGTCTGCAGTTCCTCAAAACTGATGCTCCTCTGCCACTTTATGTCCTCGTAAAACTCATCCTTTACTTCGCGGCAATAAGGCAACGCGCTGACCCAGACATCCTCGCTGTTGAGCGTGCAGCCACCGCTGGCGGCAAAGTAGTAGCCGCGAACCAGCTTGCCTTCATGGGTTATCACCAGGCCTTCACTCGCGACGCAGGCCAAATCCGTGCTCTCGCGCTCCGATGAAACCCCCTTATAGACCTGACAATGCTGACCGCTGCACATATCGAAGCCATAGGTGCTGTGAGCGCCTATGCTCATGCAGGCGTAGCTCCTCGCCGTCACAGCCTGAGCCATCAATGCTTCATGTGGATAATAATAAGGCATCTCGGTCGGTATGCAACCGCGCAGATACTGCTCCAGTTCCACATAATTGATTATATTAGCCTTCGTATAGCCATAAGGCGTCGCACAGAACCCCCCGCGATAGCGCTTGCCGTCTATGCGAATAATTTTATTTTCCTCTCCCTCGGCGGCGCTGAGAATCACATAGCCCTCCATATCGGAGAGCAAGACCGTTCCGCCGGCTTCCGAAAGTATAACCTTCCCCGACTGCGCACTCACCACGAGGCTCATCGCAGGCGTTTTGATATCCGTCTCGACCCATCCCGTGGAATCGCCGGTGGCGATTATAAAACCGTCATCGCATTCGACCGTAAAGCTCTCCACAGCGGTAGATGCGTAGTTCAGGCCAATCTTAAGATAGCAAGGAAATTTATCCTGAGCCTGAGGGTCCTGCCCTTCCACTGTTCCCTCGCCTCCCTGAGTCTCCTCAGCCAAAGCCCGAGGTACTGAAAATACAAGGAGCACTGTAATCAGCGTAAAGATAATGGCGAATGAAAGTAAATATTTATTTATGCTCTGTCTCTTCATAATGTCAACTGTTCTCCGTCATCCGTGCTCTCTTCGCGCTCGGGCTCCTCTCGGTCCGGCGGCTCGATGCCGAGGTGGCGATATGCATTTATAGAGGCCATGCGCCCCTTTAATGTCCTGTTGAGCATCCCCGACTGAAGCAGGAAGGGCTCGTAAGCATCCTCGATGGTCACCCTCTCCTCGCCGATGGATGCGGCTATTGTATCTATCCCGACCGGGCCGCCCTGAAATTGCTCGATTATAAGCGTAAGTATTCGCCTGTCGAGCTCCTCCAGGCCCAGCTCGTCTATTCCCAAGGCATTCAAAGCGCTGTCGACGGTCTTCGGATCTATGCGCCCGCTCCCGAGCACCTGAGCGAAGTCCCTCACCCGCTTAAGAAGCCTGTTCGCTACCCTCGGCGTACCTCTCGAACGCGCCGCGAGCATAACTCTCGATTCCTCATCCGTCTCGACATCGAGGATGCGAGCGCTGCGCTTGAGTATCTCCGACAGCTCCTCGGGACTGTAGAGATCGAACTTGGAGATTATACCGAACCTGTCTCTTAAAGGAGCCGAGAGGCTCCCCGCTCTCGTCGTCGCTCCGACGAGCGTAAAATGCGGCAGCTCGAACCTTATGGAGCTTGCGCCCGGACCCTTGCCCGTCACAATATCCAGGGCGAAGTCCTCCATGGCCGAGTACAGAACCTCCTCCACAGCCCTGTTTAGACGATGTATCTCGTCGATAAAGAGAACATCCCCTTCATTAAGGTTCGTCAGTATTGCAGCAAGGTCGCCGGCTCGAGTGATGGCGGGCCCCGAGCTTATGCGCAGATCCACGCCCATCTCCTCGGCGATAATCCCGGCAAGAGTCGTCTTGCCGAGCCCCGGCGGTCCGTAAAAGAGCACATGATCGAGGGGCTCAACCCTCATCTTGCTCGCCTGTATATATACTTTAAGATTGTCGGTTACATTGGTCTGACCTACATAATCCTCAAATCGCTTCGGCCTTATGGACTTTTCTGTCAAATCCTCGTCCTGATGCAGATTTGCTCCGACCACTCTGTTCTCAATGTTCATCCTCTGTTCCTCAAAGCCAGTTTAATATAATCCTGAACGCTCAGATCCTCTCCGGAAATCCCCAAAAGCGAGCTTAGAGCCTCCGTGCGCGAAAACCCCAGAGCCATAAGAGCGGCCAGTGCCTGCTCCCTGTTGCCCGAGACCTCGCCCTGCAGCGAAACTTCCTCGCCCCCATCGATTCCTTCGAAAGCTCCGACTTTGTCCTTAAGTTCCATAACTATTCTCTGAGCCGTCTTTTTTCCGACACCGACCGCCCTCTGCAAAGATGCTGTATCGTCGAAGGCGATCGCCTTTTTCAGCTCCTTTGGTCGCAATACGGAAAGCACTGCCATTGCAGCCTTTGCACCTACACCCTGCACAGTCTGAAGCAGGTTGAACATATCTATGCTCTCCCTGTCGCCGAAGCCGTAAAGGCTTATGCCGTCCTCCTTCACCGCCATCGCCGTATAGAGGGTCACGGTCTCCGCGCCCGTATCGAGGAGCGCCGAGCAATTGTCGAGAACGAACACCTCGTATCCTATCCCCGAATTTTCTATGCATACCTTTCCCGGCATCCTCTCCGTTATTACGCCTTTAATATAGTGAAACATAGCTACCTCATTTCGAACATCTTCTTCTTCGCATCGCCGTTTCTTCCGTGGCATATCGCAGCAGCCAGCGCGTCGGCGGCATCGTCGGGCTTGGGGGCTTCCTTCAAGGAGAGCATGGTCTTGACCATAAACTGCATCTGAGCCTTGTCGGCCCTGCCGTATCCGCTTATATTCATCTTTATTTCCAACGGCGTATATTCGTATATTTCCAGCCCGTTGTTTGCGGCAGCCAAAATTGCGACCCCCCTCGCCTGTCCGACGAAGATGGCCGTCTTCTCGTTGCTGTTAAAGTACAGCTGCTCTATGCTCATCTCGGAGGGTTCGTACTCGGCGATTATCTCCATGAGCCCGCCGTATAGGCTCTTGAGCCTGTCGGGCATAGCCATGTCCGCGTCGGTAGTGAGCGCCCCGTAAGCAAGAGGCTTAAAGCTGTTGCCGTTTTTTTCAACGACTCCCCAGCCCATTATCGCATAGCCGGGGTCTATACCTAAAATCCTTACCATAAGCCTTCCGTTATGCTTAAATTGCAGTCGCCGGCCGCTCGTAAAATTTTATCACAAGAGCTTCATTTTGTATAGTTGGCAGGACTTGGAAACTATGGTATAGTTAATTCATAGGATGAATAAATATGCACCTAGGAGGTGAAGTATGCGATACGCGAGAAAAAAGAAAATTCTGGAACTCGTAAACAACTACGAGATTGAAACTCAGGAAAAAATCGCAGAAAAACTACGGGAATGCGGATTCAACATCACGCAGGCCACCGTTTCCAGAGATATCAAGGATCTGCAACTCATTAAACAGCCCGGATCTTCGGGCAGAAGTTGCTATGCTCAGAACACCAACATCGAAGCACCTATCAGCGAGAGGTTTCGAAAGATTCTTAGAGAAACCATACTGAGCATCGACGCAGCGGAGAATATCATAGTCATAAAGACTCTAAGCGGTTGCGCTCATGCTGCAGCAGAGGCGATCGACACATCCAATTTCCCGGAGATCGTGGGAACCATCGCCGGAGATAACACAATATTCATGGTTATCTCCTCCTCTGAAGCCGTTGCTGCCCTGCTTAAGAAGTTCTCGGAGCTCGTGTCGTAAAGAGGCGATTTTATGATTTCGCATATCTCCATAAGGAATTTTGCAATTATCCGTGAGCTGGAGCTGGATCTTCACCCGGGGCTCAATATAATCACCGGAGAGACCGGCGCGGGCAAATCGATAATAATCGAAGCTGTCTCTATGGCGCTCGGAAGTCGCGCCGATACGGACTATATACGGACGGGGACGGATAAGGCCACGATAAGCATAGTCGCGGAAGCGGATGACCCCGCCGTTTTATCGGAGCTCGCAGAGCTCGGCGTTCCCGCCGATAGCCCGGTAATACTCAATCGCGAGATAAGTTCCGCGAGCAGAAGTCTATGCAGAATAAACGGACAGATTGTACCCCTGTCCGCACTCAGCAATTTCTGTAAAAAAATCGTCGATATCCATGGTCAATACGACCATCAATCTCTTTTGAATGTTGAAAATCATATAGATGTACTCGACTTATACGGCAGGAAGGAGATTTCTCCCCTGCTGTTTAAAGTGCGGGATATTTACCGCAGTTTGAGCGCCGCCCGCGCAGCGCTGGACTCTCTAAAAAAGAGGCTGGCCGATTCCGAGAGGCAAAAGGATCTGATGCGCTACGAACTTGCCGAAATTGAAGCTGCAGCTATAAAGGACAGCGAGGACGAACTGCTCGAGGAAGATATAAAATTAATGCAGCACGGCGAAGCGGTTTACGCAGCCTTGGCCCTTGCCTGCGAGAGGGTTTACGAGAGCGATAATTCGGCGATGTCGGGCCTTTCGGGCGCTCTGGCGCAGCTTCAGGATGCTGCCAGATATTCGAAGGATATCGCGGAAGCCGCAGAGAGTTTTGCCGATGCCTATTACCGCCTCGACGATCTGGGCAGGACGCTTAGAGATCTGCGAGATTCCGTAAATTTCTCCCAGCAGGAGCTGGACGAAAAGACGGAGAGGCTCGATTCGATTGAGCGCCTCAAGAGAAAGTACGGAGGAAGCATAGAGAGCATTCGCGCCCACTCGCGCGAGCTCGAAAGGCTGCTCGGAGAGGTTGAGAATGCGGATGCCGAAGCAAGGCGGCTAAAGGAAGAAATATCCGCGCACTCTGCAGCTTACGAAGAAGGCGCGAGCGAGCTCGGAGGGCTGCGCAGACTGGCCTCGCAGAAGCTCTCGCAGGCGATAAACGGGGAACTCAAGGAACTCAACTTCAAAGATGCCGAATTCAGCGTGCTCATAGAGCCCTGTCCCGCAGGAGAAAAGGGTTCGGACTATGTGGAGTTTTTGATAAAGACAAACAAAGGCGAAGCGAGCAAGCCGCTCGCAAAGATCGCTTCCGGAGGCGAGCTCTCGAGAATAATGCTCGCATTAAAGCGCGTAACTGCAGGACTGGACGGAATTCCCACCATGATATTCGACGAGATAGATACCGGAATTTCGGGCGCTACCGCGGGCGTGGTCGGACAAAAGCTCAAGTCGATAGCTCGCGAACATCAGATTATCTGCATAACACATCTTCCTCAGATTGCAGCCATGGGAGACCATCACTATAAAATCGCAAAGGTTTCGGACGAGATTTCGACTCACACGACCGTCGTTCCGCTCACAAACGAGGAGCGCATTGAGGAACTCGCCGCGCTGCTCTCGGGTACAACCGTCACCGATGCGGCCAGAAAACAGGCCGAAGAACTGCTAAAAAGGAGCTCCTAAGGCTTTTCAAGACTAATCCTGCCTATTTTGCCGTTTCGAAATTCATCCAGCAGGGTGCGGGCCGTGCGCTCGTAATCTATGCGCCCGCCGCTCATTATAAAGCCTCTTTTCTTTGCGATATTTTCCATATTCGCAAGAGGCTCGTCCTCCAAAGATTCCAACTTATACCGTTCGCAGAGCAGCTGCGGATATTCGCGCCCCAAAAACTCCGTTAAATTAAGCCCCAGAGTCGCCAAATCCAAAATTTCGTCCTTTATCGAGCCGCAGAACGCGAGATGTACGCCTGCTTTAGGGTCCTCGAACTTGGGCCAGAGTATCCCGGGCATATCGAGCAGCATCATATTCTCGCCCAAATTTATCCACTGCTTTCCCCTGGTAACACCGGGCTTTGCGCCCGTCTTTGCGGACTTTCTTCCTGCGAGCCTGTTTATAAGCGAGGATTTTCCGACATTCGGAATCCCCACAACCATCAGCCTCAGATCCCTCTTTCGCGCCCTATCCTCGTTCATCTCGTCGCGCAGATTTTCCAGGAGGCTCATGAGCCGCCCGCAGCCTTCCCCGCTCTCGGAATTCGTAGCCGCGGCATAACGAAACTCGCCTCTGAATTTATCGAGCCAGAGGGCGGTCACTTCTTCGTCTGCGAGGTCGCTCTTGTTGAGCACGATAATCCTCTTCTTGTCCCCGCAGAGTTCCGAAATTATCGGATTTCTTCCGGAATCGGGAATCCTCGCATCTATAACTTCCATCACCGCGGACACTAATTTAAGATTCGCGGCTATAAGCTCGCGAGTCTTCTTCATGTGCCCCGGATACCAATTTATATTCTGAATATCTGCCATTTTACCATTTGCAGCTTCGCCGGCCTTTCAATATACCGGACAGCTATTATTTATACCATTTCCGAAAGTATTCATAAACCAAGTTATTATCTTCACAAAAATGTCCTAATGAATGATCCTTTTTGCGGCTTCCATGATAATCGCTGCCGCCGGATACATAGATGTCAAGTTTTTCTGCTATCTTTAACAGATGCGCGCTTTGCTCCTTTGTAATGGCGGTATGGAAGCATTCGATTCCGTCGAAAGGATAATCAGTTAAAATGTTTTCCAAGTCGCCGACGATATTATTCGTATAAATATACGGGTGCGCCAGAAAGGCCAATCCACCCGATTCGCGTATAATCTTCAATACCGTTTCAAGTTTCGGATAGAGCTCCGTCTGGTCTATATAAAATTCGCTCTCGGGATTATACAATTCTCTTCTGAAAAAGAGATTGTACGCATCCTTATTATTGATATCCAGGAAATACTTATCGTTTTCGTCATGTCTGATTATTTCTTTATATATGGTCAGATGATTTATATTTCCGGTATTATAGTATACATTAAAATCGAAATGTATGCCCCACTCAGTATCTTATCCCTACCCCCGTTCAATTTATGATTATGACTATTACTATCCTTATAGAATTACAGAGGACCGGCATAGCCGATCCTCATAAAACATATTTCTTAACGCTTATTCTCCTCGGAGAATCTCTTTATCTTCTTGCCCGTCGTCTTATCGAAATCTTCCTGACGAACCGTAAAGCGAACTATCTTCTTGTAGAGAGGCTGAACATCGTTAACCTCGTCGACCACCTCGCCTATCAGCTTTTCCACGGCTGCGGGATCCGCGGCGGCTTCACCGAGCTCTGACTCGACCTCTTGCATATCGGGCTTTATCGTGGCGATTATAACGCTGTCGTATCCACGATCGTCGCTCACCGCCCATACCATGCACTCGCTGATGAATTTGCTGCGCTGCAGGAGATATTCGAGCTCCTCGGGATAGACATTCTGGCCGTTGCGGGTGATTATTACATTCTTCTTGCGTCCGGTTATATATATGAATCCCCGGTCATCCACATAACCCAGGTCGCCTGTATGGAACCATCCGTCCACGATGGATCTCTCGGTCTCCTCGGGCATCTCGTAATAGCCGAGCATTACATTGTCGCCCTTTATGCAAATTTCGCCGACGCCGTCCTCGCCTTTATCGACTATCTTAACCTGCTGATTGGGCAGGAAGTGTCCGACCGAGCTGCTTATCATCATGCCGTGGCGATCGGGATTGAGCGCCGCCATGGGCGAGCACTCCGTAAGGCCGTAGCCCTGAACCGCCTGGAAACCCAGCTCGTTAAAGAAATCCAGTATCGCCGGATCTATAGCCGCGCCGCCGGAAATCAAGACATCCATGTTTCCGCCGAAGGCTGCAATTACCTCCTTCAGGAGTTTCTGCGCAATATTTACGCCGAATTTATTGGTAAATCTGTTAATCTTTAATATTGTATTAACAGCCTTTTCCTTGCCCTGCTTTCTTATGTTCTTCCAGATTGCATTGTAAAAGCTTTCGAATAGAAGCGGCACCGCCAGCAGGAAGGTGGGCTGAAGCTCCTTGAGGTTCTTCTGTACATGCTTAAGACCCTCGCAGTAACCTACACCTGCACCCTTGTAAATGGGCATCAAAAAGCCGCAAGTACACTCGTAAGTATGGTGAAGCGGAAGCACCGAGAAGAAGAGGTCCGTCGGCAGAACCTGAAGCAGGTTCGGCGCGCTCATCAGATCGCTGCAGAGGTTCCAATGCGAAAGCATAACGCCCTTCGCGTTCCCGGTGGTACCCGATGTAAACAGCAGGACGCTCATAACATCTTCGTCTATTTCAACATCCATATATTCGGTATTGCCCGCATCTATTTCCTTTTTGCCTTCTTCCAGAAGTCTCTCGAGTGAAAGCACGCACCCCTCGTGCTCTTCTGCGTAGAAATCCATGACCGTCTCGAGTCTTCCTACCCCGTCCTCTACCATCTTCGCGAACCTCTCGCTATACTTCGGAGTGCACATTACCGCACTCACATCGGACCTGACGACCAGATCGCGCAGGGCTTCGTCCGAGAGATCCTTATCCATAGGAACGATTATTCCGACCCCGCATAATATCGCAAGATAGCTCAGCGCCCAATAGTAGCAGTTCTCACCGATAATCCCTATGCGCTTGCCCGAAAAACCCCTCTTCATAAAAGCGGTGCCCAGGGAATTCATCTGCTCAAGAACTTTTCGATATTTAATGGGAGTATACTCGGCATCGCCCGGGAACTTCTGCCAAAAAGCATTGTTGTCGGGATACATAGCCGCACTGCTCTCCATCATCTGCTTGATGTTGTATATCGGCCTGCTCTCTTTGTACAGGAAGTTCTTATTGTCGGATGCATTTATCGCCGCAACATAGCGCTCGGCTCTCTGCATCCCTGTCTCAGCTTTGCTCATTTTCTCTCAACCCCTCCAAATTATAGGTATAATAAAATTCATCAATCTAGTATCAGATACTATATTAAATTGTGCTTTATGCTTTGTCAAGATTTACTGAAACGACTTAAGATGCTATAATATATACTATCAAATTTAGGAGGAAATAAAATGGATTTGCAAAATTTTGACCCGAAAATAGCAGAAAACTTTCATATACCTCGTTGGCAGGAACTGCCTTCGATTGAACTCTACATGGATCAGGTCACAGGTTTTGTGAACTCCCGCATAGGCCCCTTCTTCGAAATCGTAGGGGGCTCTCCGCTCACCAAAAATATGGTGAACAACTATGTTAAAGCTAAAATCGTAAATGCCCCCCAAAATAAGCGCTACGACAAACTGTGCATCGCGATGATAATCGTAGTGTATATCCTTAAGAGCTGCTACGAGACCGAGGAGGTCGGGCAACTCATACGCTTGGGAATAGAAATCGACAATGTCGAGCTCACCTACGACCGTTTCTGCGATGCCCTCGAACAGGCCGTAGATGCCGTTTTCCAAGGAGAAATCCATGTCGTAAGAGAAAATATCGAAGGCAGAGAAAACAAGTATCTTATGGACAATTTCGCCCTGTCCTTCGCAAGCAAACACTATGTCAAGGCAGCTTTTCTCATGCAAACTAAGTAAGCTTATTTATCAAGCAAAGCGGAATCGGATGCGAAGTCCTCACCGCTGGAACGCTCGAACATCTCCATGAGTGCGGCTACACTAAGCCGCCTCTTTTTTTCGCCCTCAATATCCAATATTATCCTTCCCTCGTGCATCATTATCAGTCTGTTCCCGTAATCTATTGCGTTGCGCATGTTATGTGTAACCATCAGGGTCGTCAGATTGTTCTTTTCGATTACATCGGCTGAAAGCTCCAGCACGGTCTTTGCGGTCTTGGGATCCAGAGCTGCCGTATGCTCGTCGAGCAGCAACAGTTCCGGCTGCTGTATCGTCGCCATCAGCAGAGTCAAGGCCTGCCTCTGTCCCCCCGAAAGCAGACCTACCTTGGTCTTGAGCCTGCCTTCGAGCCCCAGGCCCAGTTTTTCCAACTTTTCGATGTACATATCGTCATCATCCGAGGAAAGCGCCCAGCGAAGGGTAGGTCTCTTCGTGCGCCTGTATGCAAGCGAGAGATTCTCCTTTATCCACATCCCCGGAGCCGTGCCCATCATCGGGTCCTGAAAGACCCTGCCTATAAAGCGAGCGCGCGCCACATCGGGCATCTGGCTTATCTCCCTGCCGTTGAGCTCTATGCTTCCCGCATCGAGATCGACGCTACCCGCGATTGCATTAAGTAAAGTCGACTTTCCCGCGCCGTTGGAGCCTATAACGCTCACAAAGTCCCCTTCGTTTACGATGAGGCTCACATTGTCCAAAACAAGCTTTTCGTTGACGGTGCCGGGGTTGAAAGTCTTGCTCAGATTCTTAAGCTTCAGCATTTTCCGCCTCCTTCAGCGCATCGCGTCTCTTTGCGCGAAGCGCCACCCTCTGCTTTACGACGGGTAGAGCCAGGGCAATCGCAACCGTAACCGCGGTTATAAGCTTCAGGTCCGTCGCCTTTAACCAGGGAAGTGTCAGCGCGCATGCTATCACTATCCTATATACCACAGCGCCCGCTACCACCGAAAACATCTTCAGGGCGAAATTCATCTCCTCTCTTACGAAGAGCACCTCGCCGATTATTATGCTCGCGAGTCCTATAACTATTGTCCCCTGGCCCATATTCACCAGCGCCGAGCCGTAGTCGAACTGAGCGATTAGGCTGCCGGCGAGAGCTATCATGGAATTCGATATAAGCAGGCAGAGCACAATCATCCTGTCCGTGTTGACCCCGACGGCTCTGGCCATCTTTGCATTGTCGCCGGTCGCCCTTATTGAACAACCTACTTCCGTACCGAAGTAATAATACAGAGCCCCCATTATGATGATGCAGAAGAACGCGCCCGTAACTATGGCAACCGTGTAAGAGCTTGCATTCTGAGGAAAGAGGCCGCTCACCATGCTCTTGAGCGTATCGGAGGCAATCGTAACCGTGGCCTTGCCGCTCATAATCCTGATGTTGATCGAGTACAGGGAAATCATGGTCAGTATGCCCGCCAGTATGTCGGGGATTTTAAAGAGCGTGTGCAAAACTCCCGTTATCGCTCCCGCAATAGCGCCGCAGAGCATAGCGCTTGCGACCGCAAGGAGGGGGTGTACGCCGCCGTTCATCAACACCACGGACACCGCCGCTCCAAGAGGAAAGCTTCCCTCGCAGCCGAGATCCGAAAATCCCAGCACCCTATATGTCAAATAGACCCCCAGCGTGAGCACTGCCCACAACAGTCCCTGCGCTGTCGCACTTTGAATTGTAGCTACAGTAATCATCAAAATCTCCGATCCTAAAATACCTCAGCCGCATCCATAATGTCCTTAGGAATATCTATTCCGAGCGCCTTTACGGATGCCTCGCTTACGCTGTACTTACACTCGACAGTCTGGTAGAAAACGGGGAGGCTTCCGGCAGTCTTTACGGGATCCTTCGACTTGAGGATATCCACAGCCATCTTAGCGCTCGCTTTTCCGAGCTCTAAGTAGTCTATTCCGAAAGTTATAGTCGCGCCGTTCTTAACCTGTCCGGCCTCGCCCCCGACTATGGGAATTCCCGCTTCCACAGCCGCCGCCGACACGAGATTCATCCCGTCTGCCATGGTGTTGTCAGTCGGAACATATATGACATCCGCAACACCCTTCAAAGATTCAACCGCGGACCTCGCCTCATCTATCGCCGATATGGTCTTTTCGACGCACTTAAGACCTAAGTTCTCTATCTCCTTCTTGGCAATCTCGAACTGGATAAGAGAGTTCGATTCGGAACTGCAGTACATGACCGCAACCGTCTTGGCTTTCGGAAATACTCTGGGAATCAACTCTATTTGCTCCTTAACCGGATTCATGTCCGAACTACCTGCAATATTGGTGCCCGATCCTTCGTAGCTGCTCATTATACCGCTCTGCACTGGATCCGTAACCGCCGTAAACACCACCGGGATATCGCTGGTCTTGTCCTTTACGCATAGGACCGACGGAGTAGCGATGGCGAATATCAGATCGCTCTTATCGTTGATGAGCGTATCGGCGATAGACGGGCAGTTGGAAGGATCTGCCGCAGCGGACAGGTAATTGATGGTAATGTTTTTGCCGTCCACATATCCGGCTTCCTCCATGCCTTCCTTAAAACCTTCGAATGCCCTCTGAAGGGCGTCGAACTCGCCGAACTGCATTACTCCTATCTTGAACTTCTCGTCCGATGCTTTACCGCCCGCTCCGCATGCGACCAGAGAAAGGCAGATGATTGCGGCCATAGCCGCTGCCAATAACTTCTTCATGAATCTTTCCTCCTGACAGTGGTAGCAAACAAAAAACATCCGCCGTTTCGATGAATGTTCTAAACGGCGGACGCTATCTGCTTCAATTAAATCGAGATGTTAGAGCAAAGCACAACAACGAACCACCGCAGCGTCATAGTAGTAATAATATGCGTATGCTCTTGCGACGGACTTCATTTTCGTGCTGTCTCCTTTCTCAAAATATGCTATCACATTAACACTCTAAAGCGCTGATGTCAAGCCTAATATGCAATAATAGTCCTCTAGTCGGCCTTGTTGGCGTTGTAGATGAACTGTACAATCTGCGCGCGCAGGCAGGCCTTGTCGGGCGAGAAAGTAGTCGCTCCGGTGCCGGAGGTTATCTTCTTCTCTGTAGCCCAAACCACGGCATCCTTGTACCATGCATTGGTAGCGAGGTCGTTGAATACAGGCGCCTTGGTCTGAGCCGGCTTTCCGGCCTCGTTGAACAGGAACTGAACCGCCTGAGCCCTGGATACAGTTGCATCGGGGCTGAACTTATCGGCGCTCGTTCCCTGGGTTATGCCCTTCTCTACCGCCCAGGCAACGGCCTTTGCGTACCAGGCATCCTTGGCGACATCACTGAATGTAACTTCCGTTGTAGGCTCGGGCTTTCCTGCCGCGTTCCACATCAGGGTTACCATCTGAGCTCTGGTGCACTTATCATCGGGGCCGAACTTCCCTCCACCCTTTCCGGTGGTTACGCCTTTATCGAAGGCCCAGGAAACCGCCGCATTGAAGTAATCGTCATCTTTGACATCATTAAATGTGACAATCTTGATTCTTCCCTGAGCTTCGGCATATTCCTCACCTACCACTCCGCCGAGGGTGTCGATTATGTAGTTGATGAGTACCTGATTATCGACGAGCACTCCGTCGCGCAGGATATTGATATTCTTCGTGCCGAACATTGCATAACCGTCTCCGCAGGACTTGAGCATATAGTCGTGAGATGCAAGCTTGTAGGTCTTCGCGGGATTGATTGCAACTCCGCCGACCTTAACATCGCTGACCCTGCGCGTCCCGTCAACGGATACGAATTCCTTCTTGTCGTTGACCTTAACAGGTGAGGGAATCGACTTATTGATGGTATAAGTAAGTCCGGAAACCTGCAGGAATCCTCCGCTCTCGTTGGGGTTGCTCCTGGCTCCGTGCTCGAGCGCATCGAGTATCTGCTGACCTGTAACTTCTACGAGGCAGGCCATATTGCCGAAGGGATGAACACTGATGATATTGTCGTAGGTTATATCGCCGGCTGCGATGTCCGCGCGGACTCCGCCTCCGTTGACGATGGCTACATCTGCTTCGAGCTGCGTTCTGTATGCGTCGGCGCAGAGGTCTCCGAGGTTGGTCTCCTTGTTTCTGACCGCCCTGCTGCCGTCGGGATTCTTGATCGTCAGCTTAACCTTAGTTTTAGCAACAACCGTCTCGGCCAGCGCCTTAAACCTGTCGACGACTCCGCCGATGAAAGCCAGAACGCCTTCGTCAGCCTTAACATTTTCGCCCAGTTCCACATTCTCTCCGCTCACAGTGCCGTCGGCCTTTATTACGAGCTTGCCCGCATTCTTAAGCTTGGTGCCGGTCTGCTGCAGATATACATCCTTGCCGTCCTTGTTCTTTACATTCTCGCTAACCACGCTGTGGGAGTGTCCGTCTATTAAGGCGTCGATTCCGGTGGTATTTGCGATTACATTCTTGGAAGTCCAGGGCTCCGAGCTGGGATCGACTCCGAGGTGCGCGAGAGCTACAACATAGTCCGCGCCGGCCTTTCTTGCCGCATCTACAGCCTTCTGAACGGCAGCGTAGAGATCCTTACCCTCTCCGCCCTCGCAGAAACTGTATATATATTCGCCCTTTTCATTCTGGAAGAATGTCGGGGTTGACTTGGTGAAAGTCTCGGGGGTGCAGATGCCGACGATAGCAACCTTCTTGCCCTTGATCTCGAAAATCTTGTAGGCATCCAGAACCGGGTTCCCCGTCGCGAGCTCCGTAAAGTTGCAGCATACATAGGGGAAAGTTGCCTGCTTGTTTGCGATGTTCAGGAAATTATCCATTCCATAGTCAAACTCGTGGTTTCCGGGAACCGCAACATCGAACTTCAACTCGTTCATGATGTCCACGATGTAAGAGCCCTTCGAGAGGGTTCCGATGGTGCCTCCCTGGATGGCATCGCCCGCATCCACGAGCAGATCCGCCTCCTTGGCGAGAGTCGCTACTTTTTCGTAACCTTCGTATGCGCAATGAGTATCATTGACATGAATTATTACGATGTCTTCTCCTTCGCTTGCCGCAAAAATTGCTGTCATTGAAGACAGCACCATTACGACCGTCAGAAGAAGGGAAAGAAATTTAGTTTTTCTCATTTTGTCCTCCTTATAGAAATCTTTAATTTAAAGCAAAACATTATGTGAAAACTCTTCACATACATAATTAGTATACACTAAAAAAAGAGCCGATTAACCCATCTGACAAAAACTTTATCTGCATTTGAATTTGATTTGATATTTCCTAAAAGAGTGACCCCACCTCCTATTGAGCCTCCCCCAGCAGACTGTCGCCGAAGTCGGAAAGAAAGATTGCAAGGGCCAGCATATCCGCGGCGCCCCCGGGCGAAAGATTCCTTTTTATACACTCTTCATCCATATCCTTGAGGGCACAAATTCTATCCTCCGGACCCATAATTTCTATTTCGGCAGCCCTTTCGCGCACATACTCAAGTCCCTCGGATCCTCCCCTATAGAGAAGATTGCTGTCGGAGAGTTCCTTCATTATCCCGCAGAGCGCGAGCAACTTGTCTCCCGTTTCAATTATGGTCCTTCGAGCCTTTAAGGCGCTCGGAAAGCCCTGCATGGCATGCTCCGCCGCTCCGCCGCTTCCATACTTTCTCTTCACAAGCTGTCCATGGCTTTCTTCGCCCGGCTCTGCTTCGCGGAATTTTTCCTCTACCAAACTTCTCGCTATTGTAATCGCAGCTTCGCCAGAAGCGAGTGCTCTCGCCAGAGCCGCTATGTAAACGGAAAACGCAAAGATAGCGCCCCTGTGCGTGTTCACTTCCCCGCAAGTCTCGAGCATAGCCGCTTCCGCTTCGACGCCGATGCGAGTCAGTTCTTCGATAGAAGCTTCGCCAATAAAAGATTTGTACGCAATCTCGCGAAAATACGGCTCAATCGCAGCCGAAGAAAGCTTTAACAAGGCGAGATCCATATCCGAATGAGCGCCGGAATTTGCAGCATCGACCAGCCCCGGCTTGGGCGTGAGCTCG
The DNA here is from genome assembly GCA_964344335.1 of uncultured Oscillospiraceae bacterium. Taxonomy (GTDB): domain Bacteria; phylum Bacillota; class Clostridia; order Peptostreptococcales; family Anaerovoracaceae; genus RUG11894. The sequence continues at coordinate 19,159 of CAYFMW010000006.1, forward strand.
GCTTCCTCGTCAATCGCGGCCCTCGCCGCGGCTGCCAGGCTGTCAGCAAGCCAATCAGCAATCAACTCATCCGTCGCCCGCCGCAGCTGCCCGAGATCGTGCGCTCTCGAAGGCGCGCAGTAATTCGCGGGTTTTCCGCAAACTATGCAGGTTCTGGGAGTATTTCTGGAGAGCTTCAGCCCCTTCTCATCTATAATGTCGAGGTCGAAGAGCCTCGCCTCGGGCTCCGCCTCCTCCACATTTACGGCGATTTCCTTAAGACTGCGAGCTGATATGCCGTCGAACACTAAAAAAGCCTCGGGCCCGGTCGCAGCATAATAATATTCCGCATGCATCAAAGAGGGATACGAAGCGCTATCCGAACAACTGTCTTCGATATGCAAAAATGAGGCCCCGAGCACGGCGCGAAGCATCCTCCGCGCCCCGCTCTCAAAGAGCATATCCACCGCAGGAGTTCGCTTTATGTCTCCCGGGATGTTCATGCACAAGCAAACCAAGGGTCTCTTATATTTTTCAAGTAACTCTCTCTGCCTCGCAACCCGCGCTTCCCTGCGCGCCAGAACTTGAGAGAGCTCAATTCTTTGCAAATTCATAAAGTTGACTGTAATAAAGTTCTCGTCGACTTAAATATCGTTTATCAGTCCCATGTGGATATCCACCGCCGCATCGATTATATCGTCGTCGAAATCGAATTCCATCGAGTGCAGATGCGGCTTATCCTTCCCCATGCACATCATGTATATGGTAGACGGGGTAAGTTTGGCAAAATGCCCGAAATCCTCGGAGCCTCTCTCCGCCTCGGGACGCTCTGCCGTAGGTATTCCGAGCTCTTCGCAGACCTTCAGCAGCTTACGGTTCATTGCGGGGTCGTTTACGGTCTCGGGGAACCTGTCACTGTAACTTATCTTGCATTCCAGACCGTACTCCTGCGCAAGCTCCTTCGCCTTTGCAACGAGTTTGCTCTCCAAGTCATCCATCTCTGCCTCTATGGCCGCCCTCAAGGTCACCTGAAACTTTCCCTTATTGGCCGCGATTCCGTAGGCGCCGTCCTCTCCGCTCTTCATGTAGATTACGGTAGCCATCACCAGATCTTCGTATTCGTCGCCGGCAGCCAGCTCGTCGCAGGCCAAAGCCAGCTTAGCGATAGCCTGTGAGGGGTTCTTCCCAAGCTCCGGCAGAGAGGCATGAGTCGAAACGCCTTTGTATTTTACGCAGACGCCCACGCTCGCGCAGTTCATAAGGCCGTCACGGTATTGAACCACACCCTTATCCTCGTCCGTGCTGCAATGCATACCGAAGAACTCGGCGATATTGTTATCTGTAATAAACCCCGTGCACTGAATCGCTCCGGCGCCGTTCTCCTCGGAGGGTTGGAATATCATATACACATCCCTTTCGGCTCCGAACTCGTCCAGCTCCATAGCCAGCGCGCACATGGTTGCCGTATGCCCGTCGTGGCCGCATTTATGGCCGAGCCCGGGCTTGCAACTCCTGTAAGGCTTATCTATCTTGTCCTCTATCGGAAGCGCATCGACATCGCAGCGGAAACCTATCCGAGGCCTTTCAGGATGCTGACTGCGATAGATTCCGTATATATATACCCCCTTGTCCACCACTTCTATGCTCGGCGCATTTTCGGCCAAAAACTTTTGAATGCGCTCGTAGGTCGGCCTCTCCTCGCCGGAAAGATCGGGATTTTTGTGAAGTTCGTGCCTGAATTCTATTGCCTTCTTAAGATTTTCTTTGTTTCTCATATTCCACCTGCTTTCTTATGAAATCCTTTCTCCGGCCGCAGCCGGCTGCGATGAAATCCTACCTTTCGTAGACCTTCTCTCCGCCCTGAACTAAGAATTTCTTTGCGCGGAGCTTATGATTAAAAGCATAATATTTTTTTTAGTTTATAATATTGCACTTGTATTTGCAAGGTGAAGGATGTAAGATGAATGTACTGAAAGTATTGAAAAATCAATCGTTTTCCAGAGGCAACCCCGATGAAAAAAATGTTGTTCATTATCAATCCCGTCGCAGGCAGGCGAAATGCGAAGACGGCCATGTTCGATGTGGTAAAAGTATTCTGCGAGGAAAATTACGAAGTTACCAGCACCATAACGCTGTATAAGAATCACGGTAAGGAACTCGCAGCGAACGCCGCGGAAAGAGGACACGAGCTCGTAGTCTGCATAGGCGGAGACGGTACCCTCAACGAGGTCATAAGCGGCCTGATGACCACTCCCGACCCGCTCCCTCTGGGCTATATAGCCTCCGGCAGCACTAACGATTTTGCAAGAACTCTGGGCCTTAATCCCGTCCCCGCCAGAGCAGCCAGAAACATCATGTTAAAAAGACCCAGCAAACTGGATGTCGGCAGCTACGAAAACGGCGAGCGCTATTTCAGTTACATCGCGTCCTTCGGCGCATTCACGAGCACCTCTTACTCCACCCCTCAGGCCGCGAAGAACAACCTCGGTCACTTCGCATATGTACTCGAGGGCCTTAAGGATTTACCGAACATTAAGTCTTACAATGTGCAAGTAAAAGCGAACGGCCTTGTATACGAAGACGAGTATATCTTCGGGGCCGTTACGAACTCGCGCTCCATGGGAGGAGTAATCAAACTCGAGGATGCCAAGGTGGACCTGAGCGACGGACTCTTCGAAGTTATGCTTCTCAAAACGCCCAAGGATGCTCTGGATATGACGGACATCCTTATAGCTCTCAGCAACGGCACCCCGGAAGACAGTCGAATGTTCGAATACTTCAAAGCCTCCGAATTAGAATTTCATATGCCGCGGGGGGTTCACTGGACGCTGGACGGAGAAAAAGCCCCTGCAAAGCGCGTGGTGCATATCGAAAATATCCCCCGGGCGATAACTATGTATATATAAAATCAGCGGCCACTCAAAATTGATTGGCCGCTTTATAAATTCATTCTCTGAGAGATTCGCTGCATCCGAGGCTCTCTTTTATTTTGTCCTTTGCGGATTGAGCAGCATCACAGCGCGACGAGAGCAATCATTGCATCGGCCATCACCTTGCAGTTGAAGAGCAGTTGCTCTATGCTCATATGCTCGTTCGCTACATGGGCGTTCGATTTCGACATATAGCCCTCCGGGCCGAAGGAAACTGCGTTCGGAAGCCTGCGGGCATAGGTGCCTCCACCTATATGCTTAGGCTTAAGATTAAGTCCGCTGCGCTCGTTAAAGACCCGAAGCAGGGTCTGAACAAGAGGGCTGTCATCGGGAATGCAGAATCCCTGGCTGAATCCGAAATTCACGCACTGTGCGCCTATGGCGCCCATATGCTCCGACAGCGCCTCCTTCACCTGCTCCTTCTTTAAACTTATAGGTATTCGAAGATCGTAGGTTATGCTGTAGCCCTTCTCGTCCCAATCCATTATACCGGCATTAAATGTGAGCCTCCCGGACTCGTCCTCGAGGTCCAGCCCGAAATTTTGCCCGTAATAATCCATGCCGAGCAACTTCGCAAGACCCCAAACCGCCTTCGCATCCTTTTCTTTAAGCGGAAGCATATCGAGCAACAGCAACATGCCCTGCAGCGCGTTTATGCCTTCATCGGGTAAAGAGGCATGAGCCGTCCTGCCGATCAGTGTAATTTTCGAGCCCTCTCCTTCGGATTCGGCTTTGAGCTTGCATCCGCTAAGCTCGCGGATTTTATCCGACAGAGCCTCAATCTTATCCGGCTTTATATACGGAACAAGGGCCACCGCGTCCCCGGGCACCGCATTATGAACCGTCCCGGCTTTGAATTTTATGCCGGAATCGTATTCGCAGCGCCAGAGCGAAGTGCTTATGCTCTTCTCGGAGTTGGTAACCGGAAACTCTCCGTCCGGCGAAAAGCTCATCTCGGGGATGGGCCTGTGCTTCTTGTAGTATTCAAGACAGCGCATTCCGGTCTCTTCGTCGCAGCCGAGTATAATCTCTACCTTCTTTTTGAGAGGAACTTTGCAATCGACAATAGCCTTGAGCGCGTACATCGCAGCGATCGCGGGACCCTTGTCGTCCAATGCACCCCTGCCGTAAATCCTGCCGTCGAAAATTTCCCCGCCGTAGGGGTCGAAATCCCAGCCCGCGCCTTCCGGCACGACATCGAGATGGCAGAGTACACCTATAGACTTCTCGCCTTCACCTGCGCTCAGAACCCCCGCGTAACCGTCCACATTATCTGTCTTTAGGCCGAGCCTTTCTCCCATGCGAAGAGCCTCCTCCAGGCAGGCATATATATCGGGACCGAAGGGTTTGCCCTCCTCGCTGAGCCCTTCATTTACGCTGCGCATGCGCAGCAAGGTCTGAAAATCCCTAATCATATCGTCCTTGAGCTCGTCTATGCGGTCATCCACTTTTTTCATAAGCTCTTTATCCAATTGTATGCCCCCTATTCTTTCATATCGTTGTAAAGGAAAGTAACTATCTGAGCCCTCGTGCATCCGTCATTCGGCGAGAATCTTCCCGAACCGGTTCCCTTCGTTACACCCGCCTGATAGGCCCAGAGCACCGGTTTGTAATAATACTGATTTGCTGCGACATCCTTGAAGGGATTGACGATGCTGACCGCAGGCTTGTCGTGGTAACTGTAGAGCATCGTCATCACCTGAGCTCTGGTAACCTCCTTATCCGGCGAGAAGCTGTCCGCACTCGTGCCGGAAGTAATACCCTCGTTGTAAGCCCAGCGGACCGCATTGAAGTAGTAATCATCGAACTTGACATCCTTGAACGGGTTGACGGACTTGGGCTGAGGACTGCCCGCCGCATTCCAAAGCAAAGTCACCATCTGCGCACGGGTGCAAACAATCTCCGGTCCGAACTTCTCCTTGGAAATGCCCGCGGTTATCTTTTTCTCCACCGCCCACTTAACGGGAAGCGCAAAATAATCCGTCTCTTTAACATCGATAAAGCTCGATTTATACGAGACTTCAAATGTCAATTTCCCGCTGTATTCCCGCGAAAGCTCGTCAATTGCAGTATAGTTTATACTGAAGCCGCCCTCATAAGCGGAAGCCGCCACAAGGCTGACATCATCTATCAACTTGCGATTTTCACCGGAAATGTAGAGCGAAGTCTTGGACTCCAGCTTCGAATCGTAGGATGCGGAAGACTTATAGCCTATATAGAATGTTCCGTTGTTCTCTGAGGGAAGCTCAAGCCTTATCTCGGAGAGCTTATTATTCGTAAGTTGCCCCAAAGCTGCAACAAAGTCTGCAGACTTCAGTTTTACTATACCGCCAGTATCTGCGCTGTATTTTATCTCGGGAAGAACCCCTCCCGAATCCTTTATATCCAGAACTATTTTGCCGATGTATTTAACTTCATCCGATACACTTGCGCTATACTCCAGCTTAACTATTCCGGAAAAATCCTTCGCAGGCACGAAACTGATATCGGAGGCCAGTCTTACGCCGCTCCCCTCGCGATAGTACTTGTCGCCATCACCTGCAAGCAGCTCCGCACCGGGTTTTCCCTCGCTGTAGCTCGCATATAGAGTCCCCGAGCTTTTTGCGGGCAGTTCATTAATATATATGTAGCTGAATTTGGTGCTGCTCGAGAATTTGGATAGCTCCTCACTTAAATCGCTTACCCTAAACTTGAAAATCTCGCCCTGCTTAAGAGTATATGTGAGAGTTTTAATGTCATAGGACGCCTTATTTAAAGTTACATTTAGAGTTCCTTTATATTTGTCGCCGTTTGCTGCAAAACAGCTGTATCTGAGCGCAAAGTTACCACTGGTGTTGCGGCTGGGAACGAAGTATATGTCTTTAACGAGCTTTAGATTGGCATCTGTGCGATAATACCTGTCCGTGCTTGTAACTGCTTCGCCCTTCATCAGCTCGGCATTGTAGTTGTAGTAAAATTCACCCTGAGTGCTCGTAGGCGCTTCGAATTTTAAATAACTATAGCCTTCGGAGCTCTCGGCATGCTTTCTGAACTGTTCATCTATAAGCTGATATATTCTATCGAAGCGAAGGAATTCATCCTGCATCAGCTCACAATCGATTGCGGGAATCTCGGTATCGCGAACATCGACTCTGATCCTGCCGCTGTAAGCATTCTCGGAAGCGGCGCTATAGGCGCTATAGAGAATATAAAAGCTTCCCTTGTAGCCCTTAGCGGGGACGAAGATCAGGTCTGAAATTCTCTTTGTAATCGAGCTGCTATTGTAGTATTTTGTCGCTTCGTCGATCTCTGTACCCCTGAGCGTTTCATCGATATAGTTTTCCCGTATACTTCCTAAAGCGGGGTCGGGTTTTGCAAACTTTACATAGCTCAGTTCGTCATTTGAAAGCGCCTTGAATGCACTCGTAAAATCGAGTTCCTTAAAGGCGTAGGGCGTATTGAGCTCTACCTGCATATTCAATTCCGTGCTGTCCGGCTTCTTGTATTTTATCCCTATCTCGAGGGTCCCGGCGTATTTGTTCCCTGCGGCATCGAAAGCCTCGTAGCTAATCAGTTCCGTAACATCCGATACTATTGCGGCGCGAACGGGCACATAGCAGAGTGTTGCAAATTCTTCGGCGCTTATCGCAACGCCGCTTGCAAGATTCTTGCCACAATCCGCATCGCTCTTATAATCGTAGATAAAATTCCCGTATTTCGGAGCCGAAACTATCTTTATGCTCGCCGGCTTCTGGCCGACCGCATCGCTGAATGCGGCATCCAATCCGAAGTAACTCGCGGCGAGAGCTCCGTACTGATCCAGATTTGCCCTGAGGGTCTCCAAGATACCGGTCTTTATAATCTGTATGTCGAGAGAAGCATGGCCCGGCACATCCTTGCCGTCCGCAGCGTAAGCTTTCAGGAGTACGCTCATCTTTCCCGGATTTCTGGGAGAAATATAGAGATTGTCCAAATCTTCCGCAGCAAGCTTTACGGCAGCAGCGCTGTCGAGTTCCTTGCCCGCAAGTTTAAAAACCGCAATATTGGGATCCACCCCGTTAATCACTATGCCGCCGAATGCAGCGCCGTCATTTTTTATATAGCAGTCCTGGAAAATCTTTTTGCCAGGGCGATCATCGCCGGCGCTGATCACTATAAGTCTTGATATATTTCCTGTAAAGGCGCTTGCGGCAAAGGGCAACTTATTGAGCTTTACGGTATAGTCGCTCTCATAAAGGATGCCGTTATGCTCGTATTGAGCTCTTATCCTGACGCTTTTACCGGCTTCCAACCCCGCACCGTCGGGAAACAGAGGAGCATAATATTTATAGCCCTTGCTGTCGTCGTATATTATTTCCAGCTCCTTCTGAAGATTCACCGCAGCCGAGCTGGCGGGGACATCCAGCGTTATCTCCCGCCCGGAAGGTATATAGCTCTTGCCGTTATAGCTTACGCTCCTGATTACGGCCTCCCCGTTCCCCGCAAATGCAATCGCAGGCAGGCAGGCAAACACCATGAGCATTGCCAAAATCAAGCATATCGTTCTTTTTATCTTCATTTTATGAACCCCCGCTATTTTATTTTTGCAATATATAGCGATAATATTATATCACAGACTACTATATGATGTGCATTTCAAAATTAAAACTCCGTGTTTTTTTGCAAACAAAGAGGCGCGGCCCCCCTGCCGCGCCTCCGCATCTATGTCAATACCCCTTTTAGGAATTGAGCTGCATAATTATTACTGGAATACCGTATCCAGAGTCTTGTTCCAGTCCTCGCTCAGATTTAAGTCTCTTATATACTTTATAGTGCTTGCGAATCTCGAATCCAGGCTGATATTGATGTAATGCGAATTCATGCGGGCATAATCATTGTAGTTATCGAATGTCTCGGGACTGTCCGATTCTGCCTTGGCTTTCTCGTAATCAGCTCTGCTCGCACGAATCGACATGCTTAAATCAATTATTCTTTCGCCCGGATCATCGAAGAGGTCCGAGAACTCTAAATTATCTATATCTTTCTGCAGAGCCTCCATAAATCCTCTTATCGTCCTTACATCATCGGCACCAGAAGGGATAAATTCATGCCAAAGGTCTTCATATCCTAGTGTTGAACCGAAGGGTCTTGTGTTGAGGAATATTTCGCAGTTTTCGGGAGCGAAATTGCCGGCGAAGTTTCTTGCCGCGACGCTCTCGTCGCACTCCCAAAGAGCCTTTAGGGCTTCGCTGCGGCGCAGAAAACCTGCCCTCAATCTGTATTCGCGGCCCATATGCAAGCGCCCTCCCAGCTCGTACTCGATGGTCACCCACTCGGTCCTCGCATTACCGTAGGATTGATAAAGACTTTCGCTATTCTTAAAGCTATCCCTGTTATCCACTATCTCCTGATGAAAGGCTGTAAGAAGCTCGATATTTTCGGGCTTTTTAAAGCTGAAATCTCCGGCATCGGCGCTATAATTCACCACGGTCCAGGAATATAATCTTGCATTCTTTACGGAAGATACCTGAGGCACCCTCTTCTCGTATCCGAAGACATCCAGCTTTACGGCACCCACCAGCAGCACTATCGCGAGCGCATATACCACGCCCGCCTTCAGGGATTGAGCGTTAAAGATCTTAGTGGTCTTATTGACGATCATCTGTCCGAATATATAGCCTATAACGAAGCCTATAACATAGGAAAATACTCCTATATCTACGAACAATGCCGCCGTTATGCTGCTCGCTATAAAGCAAAACAGAAAACCTATTATGTAACGCGCCGCATTAAAGACATAACTGTCCCCCGCTCTCTCCAAACGCCTGGTCTTGTAGACCGCAAGCCCGAGCGCGGATACCAGCAGAGCAAATAAGCTGTACCCTATAAGCTGCGTCGTTCCGAAGGCTTCGGTCCTGAGCATATAGCTGTAGGGCGAAAGCAACATCGTAATATCCCTCTCGCCGTATGCGGAAGAATAACCGAAATAATTCATCGAGGCGTGGAAGCTGTAAAGCAGATACATCACATGCGCCAGGAAGTTGAATGCTATCGCCGTAAGGGCGTGAATCACCCCGTTGCCCGAGACCATCGCCGCAAAGGCGGATAGAGCATATACGAAGAATATAATCACGAATTCTTCGAGCATAAAGCGCAAGAGCGGAGCGGCTCCCATGTTAATATTGGCCCTCGCCAGCAGCGCCAGAGGCACCAGAGGAGCGTTTGTTATCATCGGAATCAGGCTCATTATAAGCCCGCTCAGATAGTTGCTCAGATAGAGGCTCGTCCTGGTCACCGGCACCGCATGCATAACATTGCTGCTCGAAGACTTATGCAGGTATCCGAAGCAGGCCACGCTGAGTGCCACCGGCAGCGCCAGATTCAGCAATATGGAGCCGGCACTTATATGCTTAAAAATCACATCGTATGCCGTATACGAAAGATGCGGTATATCACCGGATACACCGGAGAGCGCAGGTAGCAGCATCACGAAGGGTCCGCTGAGGAACCAGAACATCGTCGCGACCGCGGTGATGGGCCAGAATCTCTTGAAGTTCTCATTTATAATAGCTTTATTAAGATAAGATGCTTTGGATGTCATCGTTTGCACCTCCCATTTCATATATAAATACCTCTTCCAAAGACAGAGGCAATATGTCGAATATTATCGGATGATAGGCATAAATGCAGTTTTCTATCTCCTGCCTCGCCCCCCTCACTATCAGATGCTCGACGCTTCCGCTGCCTTCGCGGCTGAGAACTTTGAGCGAAGCGAAGGCTCTGTCCGCATCCTCGCGGCTGTGGAAGGCTACCTGCACCTTGTGGATATCCGATTTAAGCTCGTCAAGCTCGCGCTCCAGCTTCATTGAACCGGCCGATAGTATACCTATGCTGTCGCAGATTCCTTCCATCTCTCTTAAGTTATGAGAGCTCACCAGAACCGTCATGCTGCGCTCGGCGACATCGTCCACCACATATCTCCATACTTTCTTTCTGATTACCGGATCCAGCCCGTCTATCGGCTCGTCCAGCACTAAAAAGTCCGGCATGCAGCTCATGGTCAGGATAAACTGCGCCTGCTTTTGCATGCCCTTTGAGAGTTTCGACAGGCGATCCGCATTGTTGAAGGAAAAATCCGCCATCATTCTACTGTAGCGCTCATCGCTCCAGCCCGGATAGAGATTTTTATAAAAACGGCTCATACTATATATATTGTAGGAATTGAAAAAGTAGAGCTCATCCGGTATGTAACCTAACCTCTTCTTTATACTCTCATTGTCGTAAACTTCTTCTCCGTCCATCTTTACGCTGCCCGAATCCTGCCGCAGCACACCCGTCAGGTGCCTTATGAGGGTGGTCTTGCCGCTGCCGTTTACACCTACAAGTCCGTATATGGAACCGGTCTGGACATTCAGGTTCAGATCGAGCAGCGCCTCAAAATTATCGAATTTTTTATTTAATCCTCTCACTTCTATCATGCCTGCTTCCCCCTTTCGCTTACAAACTCCTGCAGCTTGGCCAGGATTTCCTTTTCCGTGACACCGAGAAACAGCAGCTGCATTATGCACTCCTCTATTTCGGTATAGAGGCTGCGCAGTGCTGCGGGATCCGGCTTGTGCGATCTCTCGGCCACGAAACATCCAAGACCCGAGACCGTATAGATCCAATCCTCGCTCTCCAGTCGACTGTAGGACTTCTGTATGGTGTTGGGATTGACAGTGAGCGTGCTCGCGAGCTCGCGGACGGAAGGCAGCTTGTCGCCTTCTTTGAGGATTCCGCACGCAATCAGCTCCTTAAAGCCGTCGACAATCTGTTCGTAGATCGATTTGCGACTTTTTAAATCCAACTGAATCATCCCAAGGCCTCCTTTCCTTTGATGTATTAACTGTACTATAGCGAATAATACGCTGTCAAGCACTTTTTGAATATAACACATGAATTTTGAATAAAACCGCATATTTTCCTATTTTGTGCTTCTACACAAGCCAAATGTAATAGATTTGTCATGATTTTGAAATTATTGTTTAAATTCTGTGTATTCTGTGTTAGAATGTTCCTAATTACCGGTGTCAATTAACCGGTTATAAGCAACCCGCTTAGCATTCCTGCCTCAAGGAGCAGGAATGTTAACTTACCAGAACGGAGGAAAATTTAATGAAAACAAAAAGAATTTTAGCATTCCTTCTAGCCTTGGCCATGGTGCTATCGATGGCGGCATGCGGAAAAAAGGAAGATCCGAAGCCGGCCCCCGATGACGGCAAAACGCCTGAAGTAGTAGCACCCACCACAGGACCGGACGGACGCACTATCGCAGCCGAACAGGTCTACAGATCGCTGTACTCCAGCGAGATGACGACCATGAACTATCTGTCCAGCGGAACCACCTACGAGCTCGAAGTCGGAGCCAACACCATCGACTCCCTCGTAGAGAACGATCCATACGGAAACATCGTTCCCTGCGCCGCGCTCAGCTGGGAGACCAGTGCTGACGGCCTGGTATGGACTTTCCACCTCAGACCGAATCAGAATTGGTACGACAAGGACGGAAACGAGATGGCCCCGGTAACCGCTCACGACTATGTAGCGGCTGCCAGATATGTCTGCGATTCCGTCAACGACTGCTCCAACAGCTACATGATGGACGGCTGGCTCGTAAATGCTACCGAGCTGCTCGACTACACTGCTGCCAAGCTCTTGGCTGTTGACAAGGGCACCGAAGTTATCGGCGAGAACGAATATGTCAAGGACGAGAACGGTGTCATCTTCGAAGTCAACGATGACGGAACTTACACCGAGTATCCGGAAGTTCGTCCGGAGGATCTCGGAGTCGTCGCGAAGGATGACCTCACCCTGGAGTATCATCTCGCGAATGTTCGCCCCTACTTCCTGACTGCTCTGCAGTTCGGTACCTATTGGCCTGCACCCGCCGCATTGCTCGAGCAGTACGGCCCGGACTTCGCGCTGGATAACAGCAAGATGTGGTTCAACGGAGCATACATCCTGCAGGTCGCGGAGCCTCAGCAGAAGAGAGTTTATGTAAAGAACGCAAACAACTGGGATGCAGAGCACATCTACATCGAAAGAATAGAAGAAACCTATAACCAGGAAGCCGCGAGCCTCGCTCCCGAGATGTTCCTGAGGGGTGAAGTCGATTATGCCGGAATCGGTTCCGACATCGTAAACGACTGGTTCTCCGATCCCGAAAAGAGCAACCTGGTAACCACCAGCCGCATCATCGGAGACTACTCCTATTTCTTCGGTTTCAACTTCGAGCCCAAGTTCGACGAAGAGTATAATCCTTCCAACTGGGGTAAGGCCGTAAACAACACGAACTTCAGAAAGTCCCTGTTCCACGGCATCGACAAGGTCAAATATGTAGCCGCGATGTATCCCGCAAGCAGCCCGGAAATGCACCTGCAGCGCACGATAACTCCGCTCGGATTTGCAACTTACGAAGGCAAGGACTTCACGAGCTACGGATCCCTTAAGGAAATCTCCGAGACCGAGAGCTTCAACGAGGCGCTCGCACTCGAGTACAAGGCGAATGCCATCCCCGAGCTCGAGGCTGCGGGAGTGGTATTCCCGATCCAGATACCCATCAACTACCGCTCGGGCAGCACCACATGGGGAAACGCCTCCACGGTTCTCGAGCAGCAGCTTGAAGAGCTTCTGGGCACCGACTACATCGATGTAATCGTAGTCGAGTACGCAGGAAACTCCTTCCTCAACGAGACCAGGCGCAACGGAAACTATGCGATTCAGGAGCTCAACTGGGGTGCGGACTTCATGGATCCCGAGACTTGGGCGGATCCGTTCGACTATAAGAACTCCTACAACTTCTTCTGCCCCGACACGGATACCTACCGCGTATTCCAGGATACCAAGACGGCCGAAACCAAGGCTCTCATCGACGAGTACTTCAAGCTCCAGGATTACGCCCGTACCTGCGTAAAGGATATGGACGAGAGATTTGAAGCCTTTGCGGAGGCCGAAGCTTTCTACATCAACAATGCGGTAGTGCTCCCCGGATTCATCTCCGGAGGCTCCTACATGGCCACTAAGCTGAACGGCTTCGAAGGCCAGTTTGCTATGATGGGTCAGTCCTCGAGCAGATACAAGGGACAGCATGTCTATGAAGAAGCTATGTCTCAGGATATGTTCGACGATCAGTATGCTAATTGGAAGGCGGAGATGGGCCTCTAAGGCTTCTGATGCGACTTTCGTAACTTAAGTAATAGTTGACACAATCGAGCGGCTCTGCCTATCAAGCGTGGCGCAGAGCCGCTCCTTTTAATAAAAGTTACAATTAAGAAGGAGAAAAAACGTGCTAAAGTATTCTCTGAAACGTCTTGCACGATCATTGCTTACGCTCCTGATACTGATAACGGTCATCTTCACCCTCCTGCGCTTTATGCCGGAGGAAGGTTATTTTAACAACTACGAGAAGATGTCCCCTACTCAGATCGCCGTAGGCCTGCAAAAGATGGGACTCAACGATCCCCTATATGTACAGGTGTCGCGATTCATAATGAACCTGTTAAAGGGAGATATGGGAGTCTCATACCGCTACAGGGTTAACTCGCCCATAACATCCATAATAGCGCCCAAGATATCGATTTCTGTAAAAGTGGGCCTTATTTCCATGGCCATAAGCTTACCTTTGGGAATGTTTCTGGGAATTTTAATGGCCAGATACAAGGGGAAAATTTGGGATACAATCGGCAATGCTTACATCGTGTTCATACAGGCGGTTCCTAACGCCGTATATTTCATATTCATTCAGCTCTACGGTTCAACCTGGCTGAATATAAGCATGCTTTACAAAGAAAACGATTGGAAGACACTGATTCTTCCTGTAGTTTCGCTGGCCCTGCCCTCGATTTCGAGCTACGGCATGTGGCTGCGCAGATACATGGTCGATGAGTCCAATAAGGACTACATAAAACTCGCACTTGCAAAGGGCGTACCCACAAGAAGGATCTGGTCACATCATGTATTCAGAAATGCCGTGGTTCCCATGGTTAACCTAATACCCGGATCGCTTCTCATGACAATTTCCGGTGCGATTTATGCGGAATCTTATTATTCTATACCCGGAATGGGTGGCCTGCTCGTCGATGTTATAAAGCGACAGGATAACAATATGGTCTTGGTGCTCGTCGTGCTCTTCGCAACGGTGGGTATAGTGGGTCTGTTGCTTGGCGACATCTTAATGGCCATAGTTGACCCGCGCATCAGCTTTTCAAAGAAGGAGGGTTCCAGATGAGTAAATATTCAACTAAGGAAAAACTCACGGAAAAAATGGAAGCTTCCATCGAGCAATATCTCGTCGAGGAAGGCATTATCGAGCCCGACGAAAAACTGCTCGACGACAATCTGAGCGCTGAACAGATAGCGAATCTCGATCCGGAGATTTTCCAAGAGATAAAGATTAGCGATGACGAAGCAGAACGCACGGGATATTCCAACTATTCCTACTGGGGTTCCACAGTCCGCATGTTCTTTAAGAATAAGATTGCGGTAGCTAACCTTATATTGATGCTGGTTCTGGTGATATTCACCTTTATCCAGCCTTATCTTCCGAATCAGTTCGACCCGAACAAGGTAAACTATTACAATTCGAAGGCGGTCTGGTTCAAGGTGCAGGATGACGGTTCCTACACTATGGAAGGAATCAAATACACAAAGGGCGATTTAGCAGTCGAACCCGAAAAAGGCGAGACTCTCGCCTATATAAAGGTACCGGATTCCTGGGGAGTGCCGCAGGCCATGGTCTGCGACGAGGACGGCGAAAACTTCGAAAGCGTAATGCTTACGAAGGATTCCTCCAACCCCCATTGGTACTACTGCATAGTAAAACAGGAAAAACCGCATCTTCAGATAGATTCCGAATCCGGCGATGCCAGCACCTTCCACAACGCGATATGGGTTACCGTAATAGGAGAAAAATACGCGGTCTACGCTTCCGGAGTAAAGCAGACCACTGCCGAGTTCCCGGATGATATACCGGAAGGATACGGACTTGTGTATCTGCAGGCACCTGAAAATTGGGGAGTCCCGCAGCTTCGGGCTCAGTCGGGCAATCTCGCTGGAGCGGACGCGGAATATTTAAAGCTCACTCCGGCTGAAGACGAAGGCTGGTACTACGGCTTTATACCTGTGGAGAAGAATGCGCTGAGCGTCATGTCGGAAGACGGAACTGTTAAGGGCATGAACCGTGCAACCATCACTTCCGTCCTGCCGCAGAAGGTAGAGCCTCAGACAGGATTTATAGAGAACAAGCGTCCCAGCAAGGTGTTCTGGTTCGGAACCAACGATATCGGCCAGGATCTCTGGGCGAGGATGTGGACAGGTACGAGGACCTCTCTATTCATCGGCATCGTAGTCGCTGTGATAGAAGCCGTAATAGGAATCATCGTGGGACTGCTCTGGGGATATATCAGAAGACTGGACTTCTTCTTTACGGAACTCTACAACCTGATAAACAACATACCTACCACCATAGTGCTCGTACTGGCTTCTTATGTTATGAGGCCCGGCTTAAACACCATAATAATCGCGATGAGCCTTACCGGATGGATAGGCCTCGCGAGGTTCATCAGAAACCTGGTTCTGATCATCAGGGACAGGGATTTCAACCTCGCTTCGAGGTGCCTCGGCACTCCTACCCGCAGGATAATAACCAAGAATCTGCTTCCGCAGATGATCTCGGTAATAATGCTGCGCATGGCGCTGGCGATACCGGGAGCCATAGGTTCGGAGGTATTCCTCTCCTACATCGGCCTTGGAATTCCCATGAATATTCCGTCGCTGGGCAACCTGGTAAATAAGGGCCGGACTATGATGATGGCGCCGACGCTGAGGTACCAGCTCTTTATACCGGCGATTATACTGTCAGTTATCACTATCTGCTTCTATCTGGTAGGCAACGCCTTCTCGGATGCGGCGGATCCGAAGAACCACAACTAAGGAGGGAAAGATGAAGAACAACGATGTAATACTGTCTGTAAAAGATCTGCATGTTAAGTTCAGCCTCCGTGGGAAGGTTCTGAGCGCGATACGCGGAATATCCATGGACCTTTACAAGGGAGAATCTCTCGCGATAGTGGGAGAATCCGGTTCGGGAAAATCCGTGTTTACCAAGAACTTTATCGGCCTTTTGGATAAGAACGGCTGGGTTGACTCGGGCGAGATCCTCTACTACGGCATGGACGAAAATAATCCCGTGGATCTTGCAAAGTTCAAGACGGAGGACGAGTGGAAGAGCATCCGCGGCAAGGAAGTCGCTATGGTAATGCAGGACCCGATGACCTCCCTCAACCCGCTCAACACCATAGGCCAGCAGATAGGCGAAGCCCTGATGCTCCACCAGAACATGACGGGCGAGCCGGCAAAGCAAAAGAGCATAGAGATACTTCGCGATGTGGGAATTCCCGAGCCGGAAAGAAGGATCAGCCAATATCCGCACGAGTTTTCCGGCGGCATGCGCCAGAGGGTGGTAATAGCCATCGCCATGGCCTGCAATCCGAAGATATTGATATGCGATGAGCCCACCACGGCACTCGATGTTACCATACAGGCTCAGATACTGCAGCTGATAAGAAACCTCAAGGAAAAGTACGGCCTCACGACGATATACATAACCCACGACCTGGGCGTCGTCGCGAATGTCGCGGACCGCGTCGCCGTGATGTATGCGGGAGATATAGTCGAGGTGGGAAGCTGCGAGGAGATCTTCTACGATCCCTGCCATCCCTACACCTGGGCCCTGCTGTCGTCGCTTCCCCAGCTCGGTATGAAGGGCGAAGACCTCTACTCAATAAGGGGTACGCCTCCGAATCTCTTCAACGAGATAAGAGGAGACGCGTTTGCGCTGAGGAATCCCAATCCGCTGAAGATAGACTTCCTCTACAGACCGCCGTACTACGAAGTCTCCCCCACTCACAAGGCTCGGACCTGGCTGCTCGATCCCAGAGCTCCCCATGTTGAGCCCCCGGAGATAATCAGCCACATCCGCAACATAAAGCTGGATAAGATGGGCGAAGGCGGAGTCTCGGCGAGCATTGCGGATGGAGGTGAAGAATAATGACGGACAATAAGACAAACAGAGAAGTGCTGTGCTCCGTTCGCGACCTTGAAGTTACCTTCGGACGAGGGCGCAAGAAGTTCGTCGCGGTGCACAACATAAACTTCGACATCTACAAGGGCGAGACCTTCGGCCTCGTAGGAGAATCCGGCTCCGGAAAGACCACCATAGGCCGGGCGATAATCAGGATAAATCCCGTATCCAACGGAAGCGTAATCTTTAAGGGCGAAAAGATATCCGGCAAGATAAGCAGAGAGCTGGATAAGATGGTAACCCAGAAGATTCAGATGATCTTCCAGGACCCCATGGCATCGCTAAACGAGCGCGCCAAGGTAGACTACATAGTGGCGGAAGGGCTAATAAACATACACCCCGATATGCCCAAAAAGGAACGCGAGGCCAAGGTATCCCAGGCTCTGTGCGATGTAGGACTGCTGCCGGAGTTTGCCACGAGGTTTCCGCACGAGTTCTCGGGCGGTCAGCGCCAGAGAATCGGAATAGCGAGAGCTCTAATTATGGAGCCTGAGTTCATAATCGCGGACGAGCCGATTTCGGCCCTCGATGTATCCATAAGAGCTCAGGTGCTCAACCTTATGAGCAAGCTTCAGAAGGAGAGAGGCCTCACCTACCTGTTTATAGCCCACGACCTTTCGGTAATGAGGTTTATAACGAACAGGATAGCGGTAATCCACAAGGGAACCATAGTGGAGCTGGCGGATACCGAAAAGCTCTTCGCGCATCCTCTGCATCCCTACACGAGGGCCCTGCTCTCGGCGATACCCATGCCCGACCCGGATAACGAGAAGAAGAAGGTCGTTACGGTATACGATCCCTCGCAGCATAAGTACGATACTGACCCGCCGCGCTGGATAGAGATCGAGGAGGGACACTTTATACTCGCTAACAACGAGGAAGAGGAGCGCTACCGCAGGATGTTGCAAGAGGCGGAGGATTAAAGATATCGCTCAGCGAAAGCAAGACAAAAGAGAATAGAAGAGTTGAACGAGCGCGAAGAAATATCTTCGCGCCCATCTTTTTTTAGCCAACCCATTATTTTGTTCGACGATTTATTAAACTTATAAATAAAACATCGTCTTCGGT
>CAYFMW010000006.1:37312-56894 GCA_964344335.1 uncultured Oscillospiraceae bacterium
TCACCGAGCCCACTCATAGACCGCTGTCCTGGACGCGCTCCGCAGCTCGAAAAACGGAAGACGAAATATATCCGGCCCCTCCCATCTGAGCGTTATTACGCAGGAGGGGCGTTCTTTTTCGATTCCGAAGGCATCGGCTCCTTCGTAGCCCTTTCGCTCGTCAAAGAGGCGAATTTCGGCCTCCAGGCGGCCTTCACGAAGCAGCTCGTGACTCCCGGATGCGCGACTGAGAATAAAGTTTACATATTCTGAGACATCATCCTCTTTTATTACTATTCTCCCGGCTGCATATTCCGCGGCATCCGTAAACAGCATGCTCCCGGCAGAACAATCCTCCGCCAGAGCCTTCATGTGCAACTGCAATTTCGCATATCTGTCGATATCCGAACTGAAGCACAGGAGGCTCAAGCAGACGATGAGCAGCCCCAGAAAAGTTATAAATAGCTTCATGGCAGCTTCTCGCTCGCAGTGTAACTGTCTATCACATAGATATAGCTGTTTTCATCCGCCCCTATTCCGAAGAGCCGCCTGCCGGCCATCATCTCCCCTATCGGGACTTCGACCCTGTAGTGTATGAGCCCCCTCTCCCAGTCGGCCTCCGAGTAAGCATCGGCGCTCATCAGCCTGTACTGCACCGTCTCCGTCGCATCTATCAGGATTGAGTCAAGGTCGATTCCGAATTGGCGCGATATATTCGCCCGCAGATCATCTCTGATCTTCTGCGTAAAGCATCCCTCCTGCTTCGCCTCTTCCTTCGCGGCATAGACCATATCCGAAAGTATCCCTATCCTGCTCGAGTTAATCTGGTCCATGGAAAATTGCACGAAGAACACCAGCATAAGCGGGAGTATCGCAAGCAGCACAAGAAATTGTTTCATATCTCATCGACCGTCCTTTTCAATTTCGTAACATACGGCGGCTTCACGGAATATCCTCCATCCTCCTCAGCTCTATTTCGGTTCTCCATACCCTCTTGACATTCGAGTATATGCTGTCATCCTGCTCCCCGGCTATAAGGGTAAACAGGAACAGACCCAGCATTATCGCCGCCAGCATAACTATCAGCGCCTTCATGATTCCACCTAATTGCCCGCCGGTATGTTGTAGTCGCTTAATGTGCTCTGCACCTTGCTCTTGACTTCTTCCGAAAGCGTGTTCGCCGTTTCCGTAAAGCTGAGCACCACCACCGCTACGGCGATGCCCAGAAGTATCATGGAAATCAGTACTATAAGTTGTTTCATCGTTTTTCTCCTTTCATGTTCAGATAAAAATCCTGTTTAAAATCTCTCTTTGTTCTATAAAATATGCCACATATATAAAATTGAGCAGTACGGCCATCGCATTTACGACGACGGGGAAATACACAAGATCGGAAATCATCTCGTCCCTGCGCTTCTGCACGGTCAGGCGCTCCTCCCTGAGGGCGCTCATGTAAATCTCTATGCTGCCGAGGAGGTCTTCGGGGGCGATATTTTCCCAGCCTGCAAGAAAAGCGCCTATGTCCTTTGCCCAACTGAAGGGAAGTGCCCTATAGAGTTCCGTGGCTGCTTTGTCCTCATCGCATATGTGCAGGCTAGCCGCCATATCCAGAAATACCGGCGAAAGCTCCCTGCTGATTGCCGCCAGTTCCTCCAGCATGAGCACGCCGCTCATCGTAAGACCCCTGCCGACTATTATAAGATTCTTGATATAGGAAAGGCAGTCGGTAAGCTCGCGCTGCATTCTTTCCTGTCTTCGCACAGTTTTTATGCGTGCAATCCGGCGATGCAGCGCAGTTCTCTCAGCCAGCCCTCGCGACGCCGATACATAACCCCGGGCCTCGTCCCTAAGACTGCGCTCCGACGAAGGCAGGAGCATAATTATCCCCGCGCAGAGGCTTATTGTCATAATCAAATTCATCACCATAGCATGCTCCACTCAATAATCTATACGAACATTGGTTACGAGGCGGATTATCAGCATATTCAGCGCCAGCATAAAAATGATGAAGAGGAAAAATATTAGACCCTCGGGAGTCGCGAACTGATTTCTGATTAGCTTGCCTGCAGGAACATCCAGATAGAAGAGGGATATGAGCATAGTTCCCACATACAGCAGAGGAATCAAGAACACCGTCATCCTCGCAGCCTCGCTGTTTAAACGCTTTCTCTCCTCGGCCCTCTCATTGGCCTTGCCGAGCTGGGCAACGATATCCGCAAGCCCCTCGGACACATCCGTTCCCCTCGCCGCGGCGAGGTTTATGCACACTGCCAGCATGTGACCCCATACCGTTCCGAGAGCGAATGCGAACTGATCCGTAGACTCCTTTATCTTCGCTTCGCTGCCGCTGCTCCTTATCCGCATCAGGAGCCTCGAGGAATATCTCTTGCATATGGGAAAGTCTCCGCCCGATTGCGCGGTCTTTTCAATCGCCGCGTAAATATTTTTGTTGTTGATGCGATATTGTCTATAGAGTTCACTTACAAAACCCGCCCCCTCCCTGCTGCTCCTCGTTCTGTCACCTTCGAGCTTAGCTGATGCCAGCATAAGCGGAAGAGCCGTAACCATGAGAGCTGTAAGGAATGCCGCCGCCGGCGAAAACAGTCTCAGCCCCGCCGCAAAGGAAATCAGAAACAGCATCGTAAGAGCGGCAAGCAAGATGCCCGGATTAACTTCCCTCTTGAATACCGTGCGCAGCAGCTTGTGAAGATAAGGGCTTTGCGCTGCGGACCGCGGAACCGCCCCTCTCTTCTTCAACCTTGACCTCAAGGAAATTGCAGCAAGCACCGCCTCGAGGCTGTCGCCGGAAAACAGAAACACCCCTGATATGAAGACGGCATAGATTCCTATTTCAGCCGTCAGCGCTATTATCCTAGCCGTATGCATTCCGAGACTCCGATCTGTAGGGCGAGCCCTCGGCAAGCGCTCTAAGTTCCGATTTCATCGCTTCTAGCAGCCCTGCCCCGCTCTCTCTTCCGTATTCCTCCTGCGCTTCGCCCAGCGCATAGCGAAAGCTCCAGGAATCCTCGACCGGGTCGTAGCTGCATATGGGCTCTATGCTGATCTCTCCGCCTTCGCATAAATTCATCTGAAATATACCTTTGAGCCTCTTCCTGCTCTTGTCCGGAAGTTGAATAAAGTGAAACAGATAATCGAAGCTTCCCGCCACTTTGCACATAGTAAGGTTCATATCTCCTCCCGTGCTCTTGACTATCTCCGTTGCGGCCTCAAGAGGAAAGAGTTTCGGCGAGCGGGTATGGAAGGTCATCTTCATGCGCTTGGTACCCTTGCTCGCGATGCGCACCGCCGTATCGAGCGCAATCCCGTCGCGGGCTTCCGCAAGTATAAAATAGTCGGCGTCGCTCCTTAAGAGGTTCTTGGATATTCGTTTCAGCTCATCTCCATCCGCAATCAGTTGAATTACGGGAGCTCCCGGCAGTATCTTCTCCATGGGTATTTCGGGATCCGTCTCGACCATAACTCCCTCCAGAGAAGGATCTTCCATGGCCTGCCAGGTGCTCAGAAATGTGGTTTTTGCAGTCCTGACCGCCCCCAGAAAAGCTACATTGAAACCTATTGCCGCCATTTTTTCGAACATGGGAATCGCGGCTGCGGGTATGGTACCCCTGCGGGCCTGTTCCTCAAGACTCAGGGAAGGTATTATATAGCGCCGAAATATTATCGATTCCCTGCCCTTTTTGGCCATCGGCTCAGTAAAAATCGTAACCCTTGTGCCGTCGAGCAGATAGGTTTCGTAATAGCTCTTATCCATGCGCTCCTCGGGAGTGAGCAAAAGAAAGGCCTTTATGAGCTGATCCTTCCTCGCCCTGCCTATCTTCTGAGGCTTTAGCACCATCCGCCCTCCCTCGAGGAAATACATATCCTCCCCTATTATCTTCGCAGAACTGCTCATAGCATATTTCGGAAGAAACCACTCAGAAAGCCCCGCCAGCCCCCAATTTTCGTGATACACGGCATCGGACAGATTTTCGTACCAGGGCGGAAACTCCGTGCATTGAGCCCCAAGTCGCCCGATTAACTCCTCTATGCGCATCTTAAAGAAATTCTTTTCTTTCTCGTAACCTATAATTGCCTTCTTTTGAAGTTCGAGGCAAGCCGACTGATTCTCCCTGCTGTCCCAGTCCGCAAAGAAGCTCCTCATAACCTCGCTGCACAATCCCTCAAAATCGTACGAAGCAGCGTGGGAGGACTCGCTTGAAGCAACTGCGGCAAATTCAATATCCGAAAGCTCCTGATTGGAGCGCCTCGACTTTAAAATTTCTCCGAAGCTGTATCTTTCCTGAGCCATCCTCCAACCTCCTTTTGAATCCCGGCCGAAGCCATAATACTTTCCGCAAGGCGCGAAATACCCTTTCTGTATCTTCTTTCCCCTATGCCGATAAGACTTCGGCCCTCAGTCTCCGCGCGTTTCCCGAAGCGCGAACGATGCACGACTGAAATGTCTCCCTCTATTCCCAGCCTGGAACTCGCAAGTGCGAGGCTGTAAGCTGAATTTACCTCGTACTTGCAAATTATGTATCCGCATATTTTGAGCCGCAGTTCCGAGTAAAGCGGAATCAGCCATTCCGCCCTGCTCATGCAGATTTCCGACTGCCGAAGGAAAATATATACTCCGTCAGCACGAATCAGAGAACCCAGAGCTAAAGGATGTCCTATATCCGCTCCACTGTCGCATATCGTAAGGTCGACTTGTTCACTCATATTCTTGAGGAATATTCCGATATCCTCGGGTTTGTAGTGTTCCGAGCTGTCCGGACGGAAGTCGCCTCCTATGATATGAAGATTTCTCCTCCACCTCGCCCTCTCCTTTATCTCCTCCGCGGCGGCGCTCTCCCTGAGGTAGCTCTGTATATCCTGTATGCAGAGCCCCGCTCCGATGCTGTAATCCAGGCCCAGCCTCCCCTCGGCGTGCAGCAGCAGAATCTTTTGCGAAGGCGCAAGCTCCGCTATTATCTCGGCCACGCCCAGCGCGCTCTGGCTCACTCCGCACTTATGATCGGCTCCGTGAAAGGCAACGATTCTACCCATCTTAAAACCTCCGGCGAGCCTCAGCGTCCCCTCATCGCCAGTAGCAGGCTGGCGGGTCCGGCAGCCTGCACCGCATCAAAAAGCTCAAAGTACTGCTGGGCATTGCACAGTATTTCCACGCTCGCTATCGCCGCGCTCGGGGTATTCCTTTCGAGGACGGCATCCGCGGGAATCTGGTCCACCACTTCCCTCTCCGCGCTGTCTCTGACGAAAGCTACCTTATAAACTCCGAGCGATTTCTTTTCGGGCATGCAGTAGAGCTCGACTTCGTCCCCGGCTCTGAGGCTGCTGCTCCTGGCATAGATCCAGGATTCGGGAAGAACATATATCGAAATGCCATCCGGAAGCAGCTCCCCAGCCTCCGTAAAATCTCTCGCGCAGAGCTGCTGCCCCGCATAGATATTTCGCGAGGCCCTCTGCCCCTTGAGCTTTTCCAGATCCGAAGGCTTTAAGATATCCTTGGGCAGATTTTCGGGCAGGACCTTAATCTCTTTAAATCCGCCCGCCTCGACTTCGCTTCCCTGTCGAACATCCTTCGAAGAGGCGAGGACCGACACCAACATTACCTTCTCTCTGCCCATCGTCTCCCACAGGAACATCCCCGCCGCGCTGAGGATTATAAGAATAATTCCGACTATTGTCTTCCATTTCATAGAATTTCCTCTTTTTTCTAAATTGCACTTAAATTACCATAATTATAATTGATTTACAGTTTTTGTCAACCATATTTTTACATTTTCATCACCCTCTTCCTAATTATCCTCTACACGGCATAACGCTCATTGCCACAGGTATCATCCGCCCCGGAATCCCTTTATATTCTCCCTCTTTCCTGTTACATTCTCTGCGCGTATATGGTAATATAATGTGTGTGTTAAAATTTCCGCAAACGCGGTTTAAAAAAGGAGGCGGCACAGATTGTATAAGATTCTTAAGAGAAGAGATCTCAATCCGACGGTAACCATGATGACCATCGAAGCGCCATTGGTGGCGCGCAAAGCTCTCGCGGGGCAGTTCATAATTCTTCGCGTAGATGAGGACGGAGAGAGAATACCACTCACCATCGCGGGATACGACCGCGACAAAGGCAGCGTAGATATCATTTTC
Source organism: uncultured Oscillospiraceae bacterium (assembly GCA_964344335.1). GTDB lineage: Bacteria > Bacillota > Clostridia > Peptostreptococcales > Anaerovoracaceae > RUG11894. Next base: position 43,448 of record CAYFMW010000006.1, read on the forward strand.
CAGGTCGTGGGTGCGACGACGACGGCTCTCAACGCCAAAAAGGAAGGCGAATATATTCAGGATTTCGCGGGGCCCCTCGGAAAACCTTCAAATCTTAAAGGTCTAAAGAGGGTTTGCGTAGTCGGCGGCGGAGTCGGCAACGCCATCGCCTACCCCATAGTAAAAGCACTTCACGCTCAGGGGACCGATGTCACCGTAATCGTAGGATTCAGATCGAAGGATCTGGTAATTTTAGAGGAGGAATTCCTCGCAGCCTCCAACCGGCTCATACTCTGCACGGATGACGGCAGCTACGGCGTGCACGGCATGGTCACGGCCCCCCTCAAGGAGCTGCTCGAAAGCGGAGAGCGCTTTGACGAAGTTATTACCATCGGCCCGATAGTCATGATGAAATTCGTCGCTCTAACGACAAAACCCTTCGATATCCCCTGCACAGTATCGATGTCGCCGATAATGGTCGACGGCACGGGTATGTGCGGAGGATGCAGGGTCACTGTAGGCGGCGAAACCAAATTCGCCTGCGTTGACGGACCCGATTTCGACGGCTACCAGGTCGACTTCGACGAGGCCATAGACAGAGGCAGCATGTATAGGGATTTCGAAAATCACAGAAGAGAAGAAGCCTGCAGGCTCTACAATATGGAGGTTTAATAAGATGGCAAAGCCCAATATGTCTTTACAAAAGAACCCTATGCCCTCTCAGGATCCCATACAGAGAGCAACGAACTTCGAAGAAGTGGCGACCGGATATACGAGAGAAGTCGCCGTCGATGAAGCACTCAGATGTCTGGATTGCAAGAACAAGCCCTGCGTTCAGGGCTGCCCCGTGCAGATCGACATACCCCGCTTTATCGCAAAACTCAAGGAAGACGACCCCGAAGCTGCATATCAGGTAATCGCTGAAGATTCATCCCTTCCTGCGGTCTGCGGCAGAGTATGCCCCCAGGAAACCCAGTGCGAAAAATATTGCGTTCGCGGTATAAAGGGCGAACCCGTGGCAATCGGAAGGCTCGAGAGATTCGCGGCTGACTGGCACATAGAAAATGTTAAGGAAGCACCGGAAAAACCCGCTTCAAACGGTCGCAAGGTCGCAGTCATCGGCTCCGGACCTGCAGGACTTACCTGCGCGGGAGACTTGGCCAAGAAAGGATACGAAGTTACCGTATTTGAAGCCCTTCACCTCGCGGGCGGAGTTCTTGTTTACGGAATACCGGAATTCCGTCTACCAAAAGCCATAGTTCGCAAGGAAATCGACGGCCTCAAGGCGCTCGGCGTAAAGATCGAAACCAATGTAATAATCGGAAAGACCGTCTCCGTGGACGAACTTATGACTCCGGAATTCGGTTTCGAAGCGATATTTATAGCCAGCGGCGCGGGTCTTCCCTCCTTCATGAAAATACCCGGAGAGAACCTCAAGGGAGTCTATTCCGCCAACGAATTCCTAACCAGAATCAACCTGATGAAGGCTTACAAGGACGATGCCAACACTCCGATAAAGCAGAGCCGCGCTGTCGCGGTCGTCGGAGGCGGAAATGTCGCGATGGACGCCGCAAGATGCGCCAAGAGGCTCGGAGCCGAGAAGGTCTATATAGTCTACAGAAGATCCGAGGAGGAGCTTCCCGCAAGGAGAGAAGAAGTCGAACATGCCAAGGAAGAAGGTATAGAATTTAAGCTTCTCAACAACCCGGTCGAGATACTCGGCGACGACAAGAGATTTGTAAGCGGCATTAAGTGCATAAGGATGGAGCTCGGCGAGCCCGACGCCTCGGGCAGAAGAAGACCAATACCCGTCGAAGGCAGCGAATTCGTCATGGATGTCGACACCGTAATAATTGCCATCGGAACCTCTCCCAACCCGCTCATCAAGGACACCACCAAAGGCCTTGAGACGAACAAATGGGGCTGCATAGTAGCCGACGAAGCCACCGGAAAGACCTCCAAGGATATGGTCTGGGCCGGCGGAGACGCCGTAACCGGAGCCGCTACCGTAATTCTGGCGATGGGTGCCGGCAAGGATGCCGCGGCCGCCATAGACGAAGCGCTGAGCAAGTAATTTAACGAGGAGGTAGACATATATGAACATAAACGACAGCTTCAGATTCATAGACTGCGGGCTTCCCAAGGAAGTCGCAAAGCGCAAGTACTTCGGAGATTTCGAAGGCGCATGCCGCTTCGCGGACCTCTATCTGGAAAAGGAGAATCTTCCCGAGAGCCTCAGACAGTGCCTGATAGCTCAAAAGGAGATAATGCGCCGCATGCCCGAGCAGTATCCCTATACCTACGAGCAGGCGCTTGCACGCATACGCAAAGATATCCCCGACTTCAGCGAAGAGGAGTTCGATGCATGCATCGATACGGGGCGGGTTCACTGGATATATATAAAGGGTGTTCCCCACTACATAGACAGCTTCTTCGGCAGCATGTGCAAGGACCCCGAAATCGCCAGGCGCGCGGGCAGAAAGAATGAGCCCACCATGATGCCGGGCACGGACAAAAGCTTCAGAGAATACTCGATGGCTCAGATGAAGAAGAACGGCAAGATGTCCTTAAAGATTACCATACGCGCGAGCGTAAAAATTAAGGAAGAGGCCTTTAAGCCGGGATTCGTGAGGGTTCACCTTCCCCTTCCGGCAGCCTGCGACACCCAGAGCCAGATTCAGATTCTGAGCATGAACCCGGGCGGCGGCATTGTCGCCCCGGCACATTCTCTCGCAAGGACTGTCTGCTGGGAGACGGAGCTCAAAGAGAATACCGAATTCTCCGTCGAATACTCCTATCTCCACACGGAGAAATACTTTGATACGGACAATCTCGTTCCTGACCCCTGGCAACCGAAGTTCTTCACCAACGAGCAGTCTCCGCACATAGTCTTTACGCCTTATATTAAGAGGCTTACGGACGAGGTGACAAGCGGATGCAAGGACAATCTGGAGAAGGCGCGCGCAATCTACGACTACATAACCGAGAATGTCGTATACAGCTTCGTCCCCGATTACATTACCATGGAGAATATCGCCGACAGCATGGCTCTCAACCTGACGGGCGACTGCGGCAATTACGCTCTGCTCTTCATAACGATGTGCCGCTATGCAGGCATTCCCGCTCGCTGGGAAAGCGGGCTCGATGCCGAGCCCTTCGATGTGGGGGCTCACGACTGGGCGATGTTCTATTTGGAACCCTACGGATGGCTACGCGTGGATTGCTCCTTCGGGGCCGGCTCCGAGCGCAAGGGCGACGAAGCCAGCCGCAAGTTCTATTTCGGAAATCTCGATCCGGGCCGCATGGTCGCCAACAGCGCTTTCCAGCAGAATTTCGATATCGAAAAGAAGCATTGGCGCTGCGACCCATACGACAACCAGTACGGAGAGATCGAATATGAGGACAGAGGCCTCGAATACAGTGAATACACCCGCAGGCAGGTGATGACCGCCGTAGAGGAAGTTCTATAGAATTCGTGGAAGTCGTCATTTAAGTAAATAAAAAAAGGGTTCTCGGAACCCTAAAAAAAATCTGTGCTGCATGCCGTCCCCCTGAAGGCATGCAGCATATTTGTTGCCCGACTCGGGCGGAATTTGAGCTACGCAGGTTCCCCCTCAAGTATCTTCATGAACTCCTCGCCGGTAATCGTCTCCTTATCGAGCAGGAATTCGGCGAGCTCGTCCATCTTTTCCCTGTTTTCCGAGAGTATTCTTTTCGCCTCTTTGTGCGCGTCGGCGATAATGTCCCTTATCTCCATGTCCACAAGGCGCGCTGTTTCGGGCGAACAGGTCGATTGTCCCGCTTCTCCGAGATATCTGTTTCCTCCGCTCTGGAGCGCCATCATGCCGAAGTTTTCGGACATACCGTAGCGGGTTACCATGTTTCTGGCAAGCTCCGTGGCCTTTTCTATATCGTTGGAAGCGCCCGTCGTAACGATATCGAAGACCAACTCTTCCGCGGCTCTTCCGCCGCATAGAACCTGAAGCTGCCTATGTGCATCATCCTTGCTGTACAGGCTCTTTTCGTCCTCCTCGACCTGCATGGTATAGCCGAGCGCTCCGGAAGTTCTGGGAACTATGGTAATCTTCTGCACCGGAGCGGAGCCCGACTGCATCGCAGCGACGAGGGCATGGCCGATTTCGTGATAAGCGACTATGCGCTTTTCCTCCTTGGAAAGAATTGCGTTCTTCTTCTCGGCGCCCGCTATGATGGTCTCGATGGATTCGACGAGATCCGTAATCGTCCGTGCCGCGAAGAGGGAAGCTACGAGACAGAGGCTCACCAAAATTGATAAGGGGATATCTCTGCGCTCAGCCAGCGAAAGACTATCGCCAGCAACAATGCCAAAAGCGCAGTATATACCATCTCGTTCCCGTCTCTCTTTAGGATGAACACTGCTGCGATAAGCAACAACAACTCCAATACATGGCTCAGGCTTATGTAAAACATCCCGTAATAAAACGCGAAATTGATCATAAAAGCGATAATCGCGGCGCTGATTAGAACCGCAATAGGACCTCTCCCCTTCGCAAACCAGACGATGAATGCAAGCAGCGGCGATATCAGCGTAAATGTTATCCATACCATCGCATATCGCTGAGGGAAAAAGCCAGCCACATAGAACGAATACAGATAATAACTCGCAATCATCCCCGCGAAGAACAGAAATACATAGACAGCTGCCCTATACGGAGATTTCGTATATACGGATATTACGACCGCTATAAATATCCAAACAGCGAATCTTCCAAGGAAATTCGTTATATCTAAAACTTGAAAAATTCGCGGCAGTTCATTCGATGCCGTAGTATCCAAGAACTTGGAGAATACTCCGAGCAGCACTCCGACTACTAAAAATATTGCGGCAAATTTCAGCGCCGTGTACTTGCTTGCCTTTGTTAATTTTCTTATTCTGTCCAAAGCTGACAACCCCTTAAAATCTCTAACCCGTCTTTAAGCTGAAAGAACTCCGCTACATCTTTCCGGCCTTTTCCACGCACTTTTCTATGGCTTCCATCGCCGCGTATCTAAAGCCGTTCTTTTCAAGAGCGGTTACCGCCTCGATGGTGGTGCCGCCCGGCGAGCAGACATTGTCTTTGAGCGCGCCCGGATGCGTCTTGGATTCAAGATAGAGTTCCGCGCTGCCCTTCATAACCTGCGCGGCTGCCAGATACGCCAGATCTCTGCCGAGACCGTACCTGACCGCTCCGTCCGCAAGAGCCTCCATAAACATGAACATCAGCGCGGGACCGCTCCCCGTCAGCGCGGACATCGTATTGAATAGCCTCTCTTCGAGCTCTCTTACCACTCCGCAGGAGGCGAAGATTTTAAAGACCTTCTCTTTATCTTCTTCAGTGAAATTTTTGTTAAACGCCAGACTCGTCATGCCTTCCCCCACAGCTATAGGAATATTGGGCATCGTTCTGACGATTTTTATACCCTTTTTCGTTATATACGATTCGAGCCTCGCTATCTCCAAGCCTACTGCAAAAGAGATAATCAGCTTGTCGGAGCTCAGCTTGCTGTCTATCTCTCTTAATACTGTCTCAATCATGTTGGGCTTTACAGCGAGGACTATTATCCCGGAATTTTCGACAAGATAGATGTTGTCGTTCGTAAGTTCCGGATTATAATTCGCTCCTATATTCTCGAGAGTCTTCTCGCTTTTATCGGAAATTATAAAATCTCCTTCGGCATACTCACCGCTCTTTACCATCCCTTTGAACAGGGAAAAGCCCATGTTCCCGCCGCCTATTATTCCAATCTTCATTCAATTTTCCCCCTTATCAGAGTGTACTTCACCTTGTCTTCAAAAATATCGAGCACCGCCGTCGGAGAAGGCTTGCCTTTGGTTATCGCAAGCGAGCATCCGTACTGCGAAAGCAGCTTTCCGGCCTTTATCTTAGTGGTGACCCCGCCCGTGCCGAAACTTCCCTTTTCACCTTCCTCCACCTCGAAAGAATCTATATCCTCTATATACTCGCAGAGCCTGGCATCCTTATTTTCCTTGGGATTCTTATCGTAAATTCCTTCGATGTCCGTCAGGATTATCACCAAATCCGCTCCCCAGAGCGTTCCAACCCTCGCGGCGAGCATATCGTTATCTCCGATCTTTATCTCTTCCACGCAGACGGTATCGTTTTCGTTAATTACAGGGATTACGCCTTCATCTATAAGGGTAAACAAGGTGTTTCTTATGTGCAGATTGCGACTCTCGTCTATAATATCGTCCTTTGTGAACAGTATCTGCGCTATGTGCAAATCCTTTTCAAGGAAGATGCGCCTGTATTCGCCCATCAGTTCCACCTGACCGATGGCGCAGAGCGCCTGCTTGTAGTTTATATCTTCCTTTCTGGACCACTTATTGATTGAGCTGACCCCCGCCATCCTGGCCCCTGAAGAAACGATGATGATTCTCTTGCCCTCGTCCATCAGCTTTTTGCACTGGGCGGAGAGGTTTCTTAAAAATTCCACATCTATCTTGCCGCGCTTATCGGTAACCGTGGACGAACCGATCTTTATGATAATTTTTCGGGCATCGTTAACTATGTCTTTTTTCTGTATATTTTCCATCAGCTGCTTCTACCTTATCTGACCCTCTCCGAATATGATGTATTTCTCCGACACTAAATTTTCAAGCCCCACAGGACCCCTGGCGTGCATCTTCTGCGTGGATATGCCTATCTCGGCACCCAATCCGAACATACCTCCGTCGGTAAACCTCGTCGACGCGTTTACATATACGGCAGCCGCATCGACCTGCTCCTGGAATTTGAGCGCGTTTTTATAGGAATTGGTGACTATGCACTCCGAATGCATGGTGCCGTATGTATTGATGTGCTCTATTGCCTCGTCCACATCGGCGACAACTTTCACTCCGATTACATAATCCAAATATTCTGTAAACCACTCGTCTTTATCTGCAATCTCTTTTGTATCGGGAAGTATGGCGTGCGACGCGCTATCCGTTCTAAATTCAAGCTTTTCGCGTGTTTCCTCATAGAGAACCGGCAAAATCTCCTCGGCTATATCCTTGTGCAGGAGCAGTTTTTCTATGGCGTTACAGACTCCCACCCTCTGGAGCTTGGCGTTCTTGAATATCGCCACAGCCATATCCTTGTCGTAATCTTTGTCGATATACATGTGATTGTTGCCCTCGCCCGTCTGTATCGTCGGAACGCTGGCATTTTTAACGACTCTCTTTATAAGCTCGTTGCCGCCGCGGGGAATCGCAAGATCCACTATATCGTTCGCCGTAAGGATTTCGTCGACAATGTCTCTATCCGGGTCCTTAATGAGGTGGATTACACTCTCCGGTATGCCGGCCTTCGCAAGGCCTTTCTTGATGGCGTTTTCTATGGCAATATTGGACCTCATCGAGTTCGATGAACCCCTGAGTATCACGGCGTTCGAGGATTTAAAGCAAAGGACGAAGCTGTCCAGTGTAACATTCGGTCGCGCCTCGTAAATTACGGCTATCGCACCCAGCGGCACCGAAATCTTAATAAGCCTTAAGCCGTTTTCGAGGGTGCTTACGAATCTGGACTTGCCCACGGGATCGTCCAAAGCGATTACATCGTATATGGATTGAATCATCCCGTCTATCCTGCCCTCGTCCAACATAAGTCTGTCGAGCAGAGCTTTTGACATATTATTTTCTTTGCCTTCCGCGACATCCTTGGCATTTTCGGCGATGATAATCTGCTTATCTTCTTCGAGGGCCTTCGCTACAAAATCCAAAGCGGTATTTTTGGTCTTCGTATCGCAGGTAGCTAAGAATTTTTTGGCCGACGCTATATCGCTTTTATATTTTTCTAAATACATTCGAACCCCTCACTTTACAATTACAGTGCATATTACAATATCTGTCCTTTTGCAGATATTATTATATTATAAGACAAACTGTCACCTTTTAACAGAGTAATCGCGGCTAAAACATCTATTGCCTAAAGTATGAAGCCGTACAGCAGAACCCCCAGCGCGCCGCTCGCAAGAAGAGCGATTATCGGACTCTTTTTAAACACAAAGATAATCAACGCCGCTATTCCGAAAAAGAGCAGCGAATAATAGTCGACAAAGCCACCCTTCGCTATGCCTATGCCCGCCGCGGCGATTATTCCTATGGCCGCCGGCCTTATTCCTTTGACGGCTACTTTCACCCACTCGTTCTTCTTCGCCTTTTCGAAAAAGAATGCGGTGAGCAGTGCGAGCAGGCTCGGAATTAAGATGACGCAAAAGGTGCAGATTATCCCCGCAAAAATTCCCAACATCATATATCCCGTAAAGGTCGAGGTATTTACGGCAATAGGCCCCGGAGTCATCTCGGCCACGGCGATTATGTTTATGAACTGCTCCTCCGTAAGCCAGCCGTATTTCTGAACAATCTCGCTTTGAATCAGCCCGACAGCCGCGTAGCCTCCTCCGAAGCTGAAAGCTCCTATCTTAATAAAGCTGAGACACATTTTGATAAGCAGAGAATTAATCATCGCTCTCACCTTCGCTTTCGGGGGATTCACCCTTCCCTGCGCGGAATCTGAGCAGTGCGAAAAGCGCAGCGGCCACCACTGTAAATATCGGATTCACTTTAAAAAAGGCTATGGCCGCAAACGACAACAATGCCACTAAGAACGCCACGATGCTCTTATGCACCTTCGCCGACTTTGCAAGCTTGTAAACAGCGCTGATTATGAGTGCGAATACGGCGGGACCCACAGCTTTAAAGAAGGCCTGCACATAGATATTATCTATAAAAGTGTTAAAGAGGATGGCTATAAGAAGAATGATTATTATAGAAGGCGTTATAGTGCCTAAAATCGCCGCCAGGGCGCCCTTTATGCCCATCAGGCGATATCCTATGAATGTGGCCGCATTCGTCGCCAGAGGGCCCGGGAGAGAGTTTGTGAGGGATATTGAATCTAGAAACTCCTCGTCGCGAAGCCATCCCTTCTTTTGACAGACGACCTCCTGAATGACGGGAAGCATGGCATAGCCTCCGCCTATCGTAAAGAGGCCTATCTTAAAGAAGCTTATGAATATTTGAAACAGCAATTTATCTTCCTTCCGAGTTTTTGTCCGATCCCGAATACCCCTAATAAAAGGGAACGGCCGAGGCCGCTCCCCGTGTTTTGCTTAACGAAGCGATTTGTCGTATGGAATTCCCGAAGCTTTCGGAGCCCTCGACTTCTTCGATGTGAACGCAAGAACAACCAGACAGATTATGTACGGCAGCATATTGTAGATGCCGCTTGGAATCTCGAGGCGCGCAAGAAAATCGAATCCCATATAGACATTGGACAGCGCCCTCAAAAGTCCGAAGAACAGCGCCGAAAGCGCTATCCTGTGGGGCTTCCACTGCCCGAATATCATTACGGCAAGGGCGAGGAAACCGAAGCCCGCCACACCGTTTTCGAACTTCCATTCCGATACCCCCGAGGTAATGTAGACTATACCTCCCAATCCGCCTAAGAAACCGGAAATGAGCACGCCCATGTAGCGCATCTTATATACATTAATCCCCACCGAATCGGCAGCCTGCGGGTGCTCGCCGCAAGCCATGAGTCTAAGCCCGAAGCGAGTCTTGTAAAGCAGGATGTAGGAAATAACGAGGAGCACGATGGTAACCAGCAGGAACCAACTCAGCTCGAAGCTTCCAATCTTTATTAAAAATGCCTTCTTGGGATTTATGTACTGTATTGTCGAAGAGACATTGTCCACGCTTATTCTCGTGTTCATGGCCTTGACGAATACCGTGGCTCCGGCAAGAGCGAGCATATTCAAAGCCGTTCCGACGATAGTTTGATCCGCACCGAAGCTGACCGCGGCCACCGCAAGCAGTAGCGAAAAGATTAACCCTAATAGCGCTGCTACAATCATGGTTAAGATCACCATCAGAGCGGGATTTCCGCTTTCCGGATAGAATTTCATTACCAGGGCGCCTCCGAGCGCACCCATTATCATTATGCCCTCAAGGCCGATGTTTATGACGCCCGAGCGTTCGGAGAAGCAGCCGCCTATCGCCACCAGCGTCAGTACCGATGTAAATATCAGCGTGTACTGGACCAACAATATCATGACTCTGCACCTCCTTGCGCCGCAACATCTACAGTTTGAAGATCTTCCTCAGCCTTTTTCTGCGAGATTTCGAATTCGTCCTCGCCCTTAGTGCTTATCCTATGCAGATTCAACTTGATTAATCCGACGAATCCGCACAGATATATGATTATCGAAGATATCAGGTCGGAGATCTGCGCAGAATACATGGTCTTGTCGACATAGGCTCCTCCCTGCGTAATATGCTGAATAAAATACGAACTGAATATGGAACCTATCGGGCTGAGCCCCCCGAGGAAGGCCGCCGCTATTCCGTTAAAGCCCATGTTGGCAACGGAGCTTCCCGTGCAGAGCCACTGCTCGAAACCCGTCAGGTAGAAGAATGCTCCGCCGAGACCCGAGAGGGCTCCGGCTATCGCCATCGTCACTATGATATTCCTCTTTTCGTTCATTCCGGCATATTTTGCGGCGAATCTGTTGTGGCCGGTCGCGCGGAGTTCATAACCGAATGTGGTTTTCTCGAGCACTATCCAAATCATCACGGTAATCAGGAGCGCAAAAGGCATGGCTATGGTTACATAATTGTTTCCGGAGAAAATTTTCTGAAGACCCGCGGAGGGAATAAGCGATCCGGGGCTTTCGGTTGAAATCAACAATGTATAGGGAGAAGTCGACTCTTTTACCGTCGACAGAATCATGTTAACCGTATACAGAGAAATCCAGTTGAGCATTATGCAGGAAAGCACCTCGTTTACATTCGCGTAGCTCTTGAGAGTGCCGGATATCGAGCCCAGCAAGGATCCCGCAATCATCGCGGCTATTATGCATACCCACCAGGGCATTTGAAATTTCAGCGCCAAATAGAGTGCCGCGCAGGATCCGACCGTATACTGTCCGGAAGCTCCGATATTGAAGAGTCCTACCTTATATGCAAAGAGTATCGACAGAGAGCACATCAGAAGAGGTACCGATTTAACGAGTGTATTTCCGAAATACTTCATCTGCGCAACGGCGCTCGGATAGTAGAAGAAGTTTTTGATGACAACGCTTATCGCCTTGCCGGCTCCCGAAGGATTAATAAACAGCAGCACTATATATCCGACAAGCAGGCCGATGATTATGCAGATAAGAGATGCCAGGAAGGTCCTCGCCCCTTCGCTCTTTAAAAGTTTCCTCATTGTGCGACCTCCCGTCCGCGCTCATTCTGCGCCTTATGTCTCCCGGCTCCCGCCATGTAGAGTCCCAATTCCTCGACTGTCGTCTCCTCCGGCCTGAACTCTCCCACGATCTCGCCCTCGTAGATAACTAAAATCCTGTCCGAAACGCTCATGACCTCGTCAAGTTCGAACGAGACCAGCAGGACCGCCTTATCTGCATCCCTTTGAGCCACGAGTTGCTTATGTATATATTCTATCGCTCCGACATCGAGGCCTCGGGTCGGTTGTACCGCGATCAGAAGCTCGGGGTCTCTATCTATCTCCCTCGCAACTATGCTCTTTTGCTGATTGCCGCCCGACATGCTGCGAACCTTCGTTACGGGCCCGCGACCGGAGCGGACATCGTATTGTTCTATCAGCTTCTCCGCGTATTTTCTTATGGCGGGCCTTACGAGGAAACCGCGCTTGGTAAACTCGTCCTCGAAATATCTTTGTAGAACGAGATTATATTCGAGCGAATAATCCAGAATAAGCCCGTGCTTATGCCTGTCTTCGGGTATATGACTGAGACCTATAAGAGATCTGTCCCTTATCGATGCCTCCGTAATATCCTGTCCGCAGAGTTCTATCTTCCCCTCGCTTAAAGGCTCCAGTCCGGTTAGCGCATACACGAGCTCCGACTGGCCGTTTCCGTCTATCCCGGCAATGCAGACTATCTCGCCCTTCCTGACATTGAAGGATACATTTCTTACCGCACCCTTCTTATGGTCCTTGGAGCTGACAGTCAGATTATCCACCCTCAGCACTTCCTCGCCGGCCTGTTTGGCTTGCTTGTGAACCACAAAATCGACATCGCGCCCGACCATCATTTTTGAGAGCTCCTCCTTTGAGGTCTCGCTCACATTGACGGTGCCGATGCGCTTGCCCTTTCTGAGGACCGTAACCCTGTCGGCGACCTCCATTATCTCGTTCAGTTTATGGGATATGAATAGGATGGACTTCCCCTCTTCGGCGAGGCTCTTCATTATCTGAATGAGCTCTTCGATTTCCTGAGGTGTAAGCACTGCTGTAGGTTCATCGAAAATTAGAATCTCGTTGTTGCGGTAGAGCATCTTGAGGATTTCCGTCCTCTGCTGCATGCCAACCGTTACATCTTCTATGAGTGCATCGGGTTCGAGCGCAAAGCCGTATTTGTCCGAAAGCTCCATAACCCTGCGGCGGGCTTCACTGAGCTCCAGGAGGCCTTTGTCGACGGTCTCGACACCCAGAATTATGTTCTGTAGAACCGTAAAGCACTCCACGAGCTTGAAGTGCTGATGCACCATCCCGATACCGAGATTGTTCGCATCGTTGGGGTCCTTTATCTCAACGACGCGGCCATCCTTCTTTATGATGCCCTCCTCGGGCTTATACAACCCGAACAGGACGCTCATGAGAGTGGACTTTCCCGCGCCGTTTTCGCCGAGCAAGGCGTGAATCTCGCCCTTCTTGAGCTGAAGCGTGATGTTGTCGTTTGCAATTATGCCGGGAAACTTCTTGGTGATGTTCAGCATTTCAATTGCATAAGGTGCATCCATGGCGTAAACCTCCTGTGACCCTCATTAAATCAATTAATCATAACACAAATTGAATGCGCTCGAAAGATGATATATCTTGATTCTTCGATTATTTCCGTCCTTTCGAGAAGAATTTTAAGTGCAAACAGGCAGTACGATACTGAAAATTCGGGCCTAAGATTTACCTGAAGCTTGCAAAAATTTTACAGAACAATGCTAAAATTATAATGTTAAAGCATCTTATAAATTTCGGAGGCGTCGCCATGAAAAAAGGTCTTTTTAAAAACGAGACTCTGTGGAGATTTTCGCTCGGCTGTGGCCTTTTTGTGATCATTATGAGCGTTTTCCGGCGCTTGCTAAGACCGATTCTTCCCCAAAACGAATTATTTCTCTATCTGATGCAATCGGTGGTAATGATGTTGCTCGGTGCCCTCGCGATACATCTGTGCTTAAAGCCCGCAGAAAAGATAGAAATAGAAAGAAAGGAAAAGGGATTGAGCGGCATCGAGCTGATAATACTTATTTTTGCGAATTTCTCGGCGACATTTTTGACCACAATTATAGTGATGATATTATCTGCGATCGGAGTTCTGAACCTGCAAACTCCTTTGGAATTCGACTTGCAGGATCCCAAGTTAATCTACTATTTGCTTATGTTTCTGGTATCTGCGCCGATAATCGAAGAGCTGATGTTCCGAAGGATTC
>CAYFMW010000006.1:56994-60356 GCA_964344335.1 uncultured Oscillospiraceae bacterium
TGCCTATACTCCTTCATGCGCACTCAAACTTCTTCGGTGCGGTAATGGGCAACCTCATTCCCGAAAATATATTGTCCTTGTACATGTTGATTATGATGGTGCTGGGCATCCTGAACATAATTCTCTTCTTCGTGAACAGAAAAAGATTCAGTCTCGACGGGGAGCGCAGGCTCATCAAGAAGGAAGCCCTGCTGGAAATCTTTACCTCGCCTGCCACTTGGATTTATATCCTTCTGGTAATTTTACTGTATATAACTAAATAACAAAGTAAAACTCGTCCCGGCGATCTGCCCGAAAGGATAAAGTCCGCTGTCTTTAAAAACAGCGGACTCTTTTAATTATCGGCCATCTATGTAACCGCGTCACTGAAATCCTTTGATTAAATCACTATCATATTAATGCAAAATTCACATACGAAAATATAAGGAATGCAAGGAGGATTAAATGTCTAAGGTTTTAATAATTGGTGGAGTAGCGGGCGGGGCGACACTTGCCGCAAGACTTCGCAGGCTTGACGAATCGGCGGAAATAATACTTTTCGAACGCGGGGAATACATTTCTTATGCGAACTGCGGACTGCCCTATCATATAGGTGAAGTTATAAAAGAACGGCAAGCCCTGTTGGTTCAGACTCCGGAAGCCATGAAGGGAGCCTTCAACATAGATGTTCGCGTCAAAAATGAAGTCATATCCATCGACAGAGAAAACAAAGAGGTGGAAGTCAAAAATCTCGATACCGGCGGAGTCTACCGGGAAAGTTACGATACACTCGTAATATCTACGGGCTCTTCGCCCCTTCGTCCTCCCATACCAGGCATAGATTCCGATCGCATCTACACCCTATGGACGATTCCGGATACGGATACGATAAAAACGGCGGTCGACAGCGGAAATGTCAAAAGCGCGGTTGTAGTAGGCGGAGGCTTTATCGGACTTGAGGTGGCGGAGAATTTAGCGCACAGGGGACTCGATGTGAGCCTCGTAGAGATGCTCAATCAGGTTATGGCCCCGCTCGACTTCGAGATGGCGCAGCTTCTTCATGAAAATATAATTCAAAACGGAGTGGATCTGCGACTGGGCGACGGCGTGGATTCCTTCGAGGATACCGGCAGTTCCGTAACGGTAAAGCTTAAAAGCGGAGCCGCGATAGAGAGCGATATCGTTGTGCTTTCCATAGGAATAAGGCCCAATAACTCTCTTGCCAAAGAAGCGGGATTGGAGCTTACCCCCAGAGGCGCGATAAAAACGGATAAAAATATGCGCACATCAGACCCGTCCATTTATGCTGTCGGGGATGTCGCAGGAGTTAATGATTTCGTATTCGACGAACCCGCGATGGTTCCCCTTGCGGGCCCTGCCAACAAGCAGGCCAGAATAGCGGCGGATGTAATCGCGGGAGAAGGCGGAGAATACCGCGGCACGCAGGGTACTTCGGTCGCTCAGGTCTTCGACCTGACCGCGGTTTCAACAGGCGCGAATGAAAAATCCCTGATACAAAGAGGAATGGTAAAAGGTAAAGATTATCAGACAATCCTCGTAAGGCAGAACTCTCATGCAGGTTATTATCCGGGAGCCGAACCCATGTTCATGAAGATGATATTCTCCATGGACGGCAAGAAGATATATGGAGGACAAATCGTCGGAGGACTCGGCAGCGACAAGAGAATAGACACCCTTTCGGTCGCCATGAGGCTGGGCGCAAGCATAGAAGATCTGCAGCATCTTGAGATGGCATACGCGCCGCCCTACTCTTCGGCAAAAGATCCCGTAAATATGCTCGGCTATGTGGCTGAGAATGTCCTTAGCGGAAAGGTTCGCTTTACCGATTGGGACGGACTGGAGAAGAATCCCGACGCCCTAATCCTCGATGTGCGCAAAGAGTCGGAGCGCACAGGCTACAGTATTCCCGGAGCGGTCGAGGTAACACTCGAAGAGTTGCGCGACAAACTTCCTTCGCTGGCCATCCCGAAGGACAGGAAGATACTCATAATCTGCTCGATAGGTGTGCGCTCATACAATGCGGCGCGCATACTCATGCAGACGGGCTACGAAAATGTCTTATCCTACCCTTGCGGCATGGGTTTTTATCGTTCGACGCACTATATAAAGTCGGAGATTCCCGTCATTAAAAAGAAGGCCGATTCGCCTGAAAAGCCGGCCGCAATTTCGGAAACCGCGCAAAAATTAGGCTCCGGAACTGCAGAATCTAAAGTAATAAAACTGGATTGCAGCGGACTCCAATGTCCCGGCCCCATAATGAAGGTCTTTGAAGCGGTTAAGGAAATGAACACCGGCGAACTTCTGGAAGTTTCGGCATCCGACCCGGGGTTTGTACGGGATATCGACGCATGGTGCCGCAGGACCGGGAACACGCTGGTCGATAACGGAAAGAGAGGCAGAGAATATTTTGCTGTACTGCGCAAAGGTATAGCTGCCTCGGAAGATCCAATTACCGCAGAAGGAACATCGAACGATGCCGCGCTTGCCACTTCGTCAAAGAATGAGCGGGCAGACGGTAAGACGCTGATAGTCTTCTCCGGAGATCTGGACAAAGTTCTGGCATCCTTCATAATAGCCAACGGAGCTGCCGCGATGGGTAGGCCTGTTACGATGTTCTTTACATTCTGGGGACTGAACGCACTGCGCAAGCCCGAAAAGCAAAATGTAAAGAAGACTTTAATGGAATCCATGTTCGGAGCCATGATGCCCAGAGGCGCGGACAAGCTGAAGCTGTCTAACATGAACATGGGCGGTATGGGCGCCGCAATGATGAGAAAAATCATGAAGGATAAAAATGTCAATTCACTGGAAGAGCTTATCGCATCTGCGATGAAGGCCGGAGTAAAAATCGTCGCATGCACCATGTCCATGGATGTTATGGGAATAAAACCGGAGGAGCTAATTGAAGGCGTGGAGCTAGCCGGAGTCGGGAGCTATCTGGGCGATGCGGAAGAGTCGAATGTTAATCTGTTCATATAGTTAATGTAGTGGCTTCCACATATTAAGATTAAAAGTCCGTTACTTTAAAAAAGCAATGGACTTTTAATTTTTATTATGCATCGGAAACAATTCCCGGGAGAATAATTGAAAAATTGATTTTGAAAATGTCGAGTTTGTTGTAATATTGAGCTAAATTATTTCCCCTCAAATTTCACAGATCTCAACTCGATATCCTGTCATTAAATTGAGTGGAAAATAATTTATGTTGCAAAAAATATTTCTTAACTTTGAATCATTGTCGAGCTCAATATCGATCGGCTCACTTGTAATTTTATAGATAGAAACTAAAAGGTGTTTGAATCATGCGGAAGAACAAGAGAATTAAAGTAATACTCGTGTCGACATTTATCGCAATGGTCATA
>CAYFMW010000007.1:0-56427 GCA_964344335.1 uncultured Oscillospiraceae bacterium
AATTTGCAGAAAAGTTCTCACACTCCTTAAGTGTCCGGACCAACACGCGCTTTTTTAATTCATTATGAAGAGTCAAACAATCATAGATAGAATTGCCTGCTGTGGCTTATTATTCTACGACTCTTTCATCCAACAAAAACCTTTCAACCCCCATGTAAAAAATACCGTCGTTATCATGGCGTGGAACGATGTTATCCCTCACCACCACAATCTTTTTAAAGGAATCCCCAATTTTCCTGAGGGAAACTGTTTCTTGCTCGTGTTTTTCGCTGCTCGCTATAGAGAATGCCGACTGAATATAGCATCTCTGATGTCCCTTATTGACCACGAAATCTACTTCCGATTGAAGCTTCCGTCTCGCGCCGTTTTTCTCGACTTCGTACTCCACCACTCCAACATCTACATTATATCCCCTGCGAATCAGCTCGTTGTATATAATATTTTCCATGATGTGGGTTTCTTCTACTTGCCGAAAATTAAGTCGGGCATTTCTAAGACCGATATCCGCAAAATAATATTTAAGCGGCGTGGTAAAATATCTGGAACCTTTAACATCATACCTGTTTGCACGATACAACACATACGCCTCCTCAAAATAACTAAGATACTTGGATATCGTTGAAGACGCTATGCTTATCTGCTTTTCCGACAAAAATCGTTTGGATAATTTATTCGGATTTGTTAGAGACCCTATCGCCGAAGAAACAAAATCGAGTAGCAGCTCAAAGATTTCCTCATCGTTCTGCACCTTATTTCTTTCGATAATATCCTTTATGTATGTTTCCTCAAATAAATCTTTCAAATATTTACTCTTGCGCTCATCATTTTCCAGAGAGTAAATGTAAGGCATACCTCCAAAAACAACATAATCGTTAAAAGCCTGAGCCTTATTTTCGTATAAATCATATATTTCCGAAAAGGACAGCGGGTGTAGATGCACCTCATCGCCCCTATCCCTGAACTGAGTCAAAATATCTTTCGAGAGCATCTTTGAATTACTGCCGGTTACATAGATGTCTAAATTCTCTGCCTTCATCAGGCCGAGAAGAGTATCAACGAATGTTACATTCTTTTCCGAGTTTTCGATATAAGGGTTTTTGACGGCCTCCGCAAACTGAATTTCATCGATGAAAACATAATATTTTCTATCCTTATTTTCAATTTTAGCTTTAACATATTCGTTCAGTCTGAACGGATTTCTATACTCTAGATTATCAATCTCATCCAAGGCAATGCTGACTATTTGGTCTTCTTTAACGCCTTCCGAAAGCAAATGATCTCTGAAAAGCTTAAAAAGCAAGTATGATTTACCGCAGCGCCTAATCCCGGTAATAATCTTTACCCTGCCGTTGTCCTTCCTATCGATTAATTGCTTTAAGTAAAAATCTCTCTTAATTACCACCTTTGCACCTCCACGCGAAGAATTCGGGCGGAAACCCGCCTTTTTTTCACGAGTTTATCTTACCATGTCCAAAACATTAAATCAATCATGCTGGAAGAATTCGGGTGGAAATCCACCTTTTTTTCATGAGTATAGTCGAAACTTGTAGCGGCTATTTCAAAAAATACTTGCAATTGCGCGCAATTGTGATATAGTGTTTGCATTATAAAGGCAGCCGTCCGTAAAACACGGACATAAAAGAGACTCTGGCGCCGGGAGGAAGAACTCTGCGCCGAGATTGTAAACAGAAAGGTTATTATATGCTGAAAGTTCTGAAATTCGGCGGTTCATCCGTGGCGGATGCCCCTCATTTCAAAAGAATAAAGTCGATAGTCGAGGCGGACCCCGCAAGGCGTGTTGTGGTGGTGTCGGCACCGGGAAAGACGAACGGGACGGGTTACAAGGTTACCGACCTGCTCTACCTGTGCCATGCTCATATAAAATACGGGGTCCCCTTCGACGAAATATTCAGGCAGGTTGAAGAAAGATACCTGCGCATAAAGGAAGGCTGTGGCCTTAAGACGGATATAGAGAGCGAGCTTTCGGAGCTAAAGGAGAGGATGCGCTCAGGGATGAGGGAAGACGAGCTCGTATCCAGAGGCGAATACTTTACTGCGAAGCTGATGGCGGACTTTTTGGGCTTCGACTTTCTGGATGCCGCGCTGTGGCTCAAGTTTTCTTACGACGGGAAAATAGACCTGAAAAAATCCTACGAAACTCTCTCGAAGCTTGCGGCGGGACGGAAAGTTGTAATTCCCGGCTTTTACGGCGTAATGCCCGACGGGAAGATTAAGACCCTTACTCGCGGCGGAAGCGACATTACGGGAGCTCTTGCCGCGGCGGCGCTGGAAGCAGATGTGTACGAAAACTGGACCGATGTCTCGGGAATACTCATGGCGGATCCGCGCATAGTCGACAATCCCAGGCCGATAGTAAAGGCCACCTACAGCGAGCTGCGCGAGCTCAGTTATATAGGGGCAAAGGTTCTGCACGAAGATGCGGTCTTCCCCGTAAAGGATAAGGGAATCCCCCTCAATATCCGAAACATAGACGACCCGGACTCACCGGGAACCATGATACTCGATCAGATAGACGATAATACGGAGGATTCACCGGAGGCCGGCAGTTTTATAACGGGCATTGCGGGAAGGAAGGGCTACACGGTAATCACGATTTCCAAGCCCGGCATGTCCTCCACGCCCGGGGTGCTGCTCAGCATGCTGCAGATACTGGCGGCTCACGAAGTGAGTGTGGAATACCTGCCAAACGGCATAGACTGCGCCTCCTTCGTGGTCTCGACGGAAAAGCTCGGCGGAAACCTTTATTCGATACTCGGGGAGGTGGAAAAGCAAATTGAGCCCACCGACATAAAAATTACCGAGAATATGGCGGTCGTCGCCGCAGTGGGCAGGAAGATGGCCTTCAGGCCGGGAATCTCGGCGAGGCTTTTCACCGTCCTCGGCGATAACGGCGTAAACATAAGGATGATAACTCAGGGACCCGAGGAGCTGAACATAATAGTAGGAGTCGAGGAGAAGGATTTCGAACAGGCGATAAGGGTGCTGTACGAAAGTTGCATATAGGAGGAAAACATGGAATACAGGATAGGGATTTTAGGAGCCAGCGGCGCCGTCGGCGCTGAGATGATAAAGATACTCGAGGAGAGGAATTTCCCGATTGCTGAACTTCGCCCTCTGGCAAGCGCCAGGAGTGCGGGGAAAAAGCTCAAGTTCCGCGGGGAAGATGTGGAGATAAAGGAATCGGCTCCCGAGGCCTTCGCAGGGCTCGACATAGTTCTGGGAGCAGCGGAAAACGATGTTGCGGAGTATTTCGCGCCCTACATAAAAGAAGCCGGAGCTGTATTCGTCGATAATTCGAGCGCCTTCCGTCTGGATGAAGATGTGCCCTTGGTGGTTCCCGAGATTAACCCTAAGGACGCTAATAAGCACCGAGGAATAATAGCGAATCCGAACTGCACCACTACCATATCTTTGATGGCGGTCTATGCACTCAACAAAATCAGCCCTATTTTGAGCATTATAGCCTCTTCCTATCAGGCGGTAAGCGGGGCGGGAGCGGCGGGACCCGAGGAGCTCGATGCTCAGATAAGAGCTCTCGCAAGAGGCGAAGAGCCCAAGATTGAAGTCTTTCAGCATCAGATAGCTTACAATGTCATCCCTCAGATAGGCGGCGAAACTTACAAAGGCTACAGCTCCGAGGAAATGAAGCTTCAAAACGAGGGCAGAAAGATTCTTCACAGCCCGGAGCTAAAAGTCAGCTGCACCTGCGTAAGAGTTCCGGTCATAAGGAGTCACAGCGTCTCGATACTCCTGAAGACTCGGGAGAAGATTAGCGTCGAGGAGGCCCGAGCGGCCATATCGAAGGCTCCCGGATGCAGGCTGGCGGACGACCTGAAAGGACATATCTACCCGATGCCCCTCGACACCAGCAATCAGGATCTCGTGTATGTCGGCCGCATAAGAGAGGACCTTACGGACGAAAAAGGGCTAAACCTCTGGTGCTGCGGCGATCAGGTAAGAAAGGGAGCCGCCACCAATGCGGTTCAGATTGCGGAACTCCTGATCAAATAGCATTCAGATCCGAAAAATCGGATTCAAATCTATAAAAGACCCCCTCAAATCGGATTATTCTGATCCGACCTTTGAGGGGGTCTCTCTGTAATGCAAATCTATTTTAAATCGCTCTTAAACCTTGCTATTTCGTGATATAAGACCTTACGAAATTCATCTGAGTCGGGGTCTTCGCCTTGTAATAGACTGTGTAGTCATCCAGAAGCTTAACGCCGGGAATCTTAAGGGCATCCTTAGCATCCTGATGATGAATGCAGCGAATCTCCAGCTCGTACTCGTCCTTGAGGACGGGCTTTTCGTGCTCCGCCTTCACGGCCTTCCTTACCTGCTCGTAGATTGCATCGCAGGCATCCAGAGGATGCATGTTGAAGGTGGAGTCCCCCATTCCCTCTTTAACAGCCACCGTGAATATGCCTGGTACCTCCTCTTCGGCGAGCATGCACATGCCCTTGTCGCCGGAGAGAAATATTGCGGGCACTCCGTACTGGGCGGCAAACAGACGGTTTATCGTAAACTCCGAAGCGATGCGCCCGTCAATCTTGACATAGGCCAGGGTCGAGCTGCTCATAGTATGCGATAAGGGATTATATCCGACGCCTCCCGGAGAATGGTAGCCGACGAAGAGCAGGGCATCGAAGCCGTTCTCTACGCCCGCAACCATGGAGCCGGGATGGCAGTCCCAGCCTCTCATAAGCTTTACGCCCCTGGGCAGCTTCGCATGGATAATATTCCTCGCGGAGCTGTGGCCGTCGCGCACTATAACCTCGTGACCGCTGTCGAGTATGGCCTGACAGGCTGCAGCAACCTCGGCGGTCATCTGCTCTCTGGATTCTCTGTAATCCTCCTTGCTCTTGTTTGTTTCATCCCAATGCGTGACATCCGTAACACCCTCGATATCCGCGCTCAAAAAAAACAATTTCTTTTTCATATCTTCCTCCTGCTTTAACTATAAACTCGCATGTATATGCCTTGATTTATCTCCTCAGTATCCGGCCGCTCCTCGCACCCGTGTGCCTGCCGTTCTCCGCCGTAAGCACGCCGTTCACATAGACTCTCGCTATGCCTCTGCAAGGCTGTTTCGGATTCTCGTAGCTCGGATTGTCGCATATGGTATCGGGATTGAATATCGTAAGGTCCGCAAACCATCCTTCCCTTATGAGCCCCCTCCTTTCCAGTCCTATGCGCCATGCCGGCAGCCCGCTGATCTTTCGAACGGCTTCCTCCAGCGGGAAAAGCCCGCGCTCCCTGCTGTAATACGACAGCACCCTCGGGAAGGTCCCGAAGGATCTGGGATGAGGAATTCCGGGATAATCCAGATCATATCCCCAACCGTCCGAACCTATCATAACATAGGAACGCTTCATAATGTTTTCTATATCTTCCTCGCACATGGCAAAATGTACCTTCTGAGGGATATTTCCGCCTGCCGCGACTATGCGCACGCAGGCTTCAACCCCGGAGCATCCCATGGCCTCGCCTATCTGCTCTAAATTCATGCCCTGGTACTTGTTAAATTCTTCCAGCCCGGCGTAGCTCAGCACAGTGTTTTTCCAGCGTTCTGGATAGCCCTCGTCGGCCTGCTTAATTATCTCCGCTCTCGTTTGCGGATCCCGCAATCTCGCCTTCAATGCCTCTATCCCGCCCTCGAAGGCCCAGTTTGGAATATTCGAAGACAGACTCGTCGAAGTGGCCACATAGGGATACTGGTCGACCCATACATCCATGCCCTCTTCCTTTGCTTTTTCAATCATGCCGAGCGTAATATCGGATTTCCCCCAAAACTGCCTGCTCGTCATCTTATGGTGGGAGATCTGAAGGCTTGCTCCGCCTCTCCTTGCGGTGTCTATGGCTTCCCGTACGCCTTCGACAATCTCCAGGCCCTCGTATCTCATGTGAGTAGCGTAATACACACCTTTGTCCGCGACGACCTTACAGAGCTCCGCAAGCTCGTCCTCGCCCGCGTAGCTTCCCGGCGGATATATCAGCCCCGAGCTCATCATGAAGGCCCCCTCGTCAATCGAATCCGCTAGCATGGACTTCATGTCTTCCATCTCCGCAGGGGTGGCCTCACGCTGATCGAAACCTACCGCCGCAAGGCGCAGCGCCCCGTGACCCACCCCGCAAGCGAGATTTATGGAAGGCTCGGCAGCCTCGAGAGAATCGAGAAACTCTCCGAAAGAGTGCCAAGCGTAAGGGGCCTCACCCATGGCGGCCTCCATATCGGCTTCCTGACCGGGCTTGAGGGGAGCGTAGGAGAGGCCGCAGTTGCCTCCGAGATCTGTGGTTACGCCCTGTAATATTTTGCTTTCCACCTTCGGATATCTATGCAGTGTCTGATCCGTATGACTGTGGATGTCCACGAAGCCGGGAGAAACTGCCATGCCCTTCGCATCGTAGACTTCGACAGCCTCGCAGTCCGGCTCATTGCCTCGCCAGATCTTTTCTATGCGGTCTCCCTTAAGGCCTATTGCTCCTTTATAAGAAGCTTCACCGCTTCCGTCGACTATCCTGGCATTTTCAATTAATAAATCCAATTTCATGTCTTCCTCCTGATGTTAATCCTCCGCGTGGGCGATAAAACTCTCTATATCGCCCCAATACTCAGCATCGCTCAATTTATCTATCAACTCAAGGCAGAGTTCGGCTCCGCCGTAGCTGTTGCAAAATATACAGGCACCGTCCCCCGTATCGATATCGACACAGGCGAAACTTCTGTAAGCTCCGTTGTCTCCCCAGTGCCAGAGCAGAGAGGGGTCTTCCTCCGCTATACCCCATCCCAGCCCCCAGAGCACGCCATCTGCGGCTCTGCGCTGCGGGCTGGTCATCTCTCTGAAATTTTTAACGCTTATGCCGCCGCGTTCGTTTATTATCTCGAGCAGAAACTTCGAATAATCCTGAGCCCCCGAATAGAGCGACCAGGCCGCGTTCGGCTCGGGCCCTCCGCCTTCGAGGTCTAAATAATTTCGGTAGGGCAGCATTCTGCCGTCCCTGTCAAATTTGCGGCTTTCCTTTACGGCTATGCGCGGGCTCCAGATCAAATCCGAATCCTCCATGCCGAGAGGCTCTATAAGCTCTTCCCTGCACATGCTCACAAAATCTTTGCCCGAAATCCGCTCGAGCACCCTCTGCAGATAGTAAAAACCATCGCCCGAATAGGAGAATGCGCTGCCGGGCTCGAACCTGAACTCCAGATTAGGCTTCTTTCCCCAGTTGGGAAGGCCGCTGCCGTGCGAAAGGACTATGCGCGCAGTCATCTTATCCACCCGCGGATCGGCCGAGATTTTTATCTCCGGAGCGAGCGCCGCAAGCGGCTCGTCCAAGTCGAGGATACCTCTGTCTACCATGCGCATCAGCGCGCAGCTGAAGAAAGGCTTAGTAAGCGATGCCGCCTCGAATATAGTGTCCTGTTCCACGGGCATGCGCGCGAGGCTGTCCCGAAGACCAAAGGCTACCGCAGGCAAGGCTTCGCCCGCCTTGATCAGCCTATAGTTAAAGCCGGGCACTCCGTGCTTCTCGGACAGTTCCTTTAAATACACCTCATCGGCGAAATCCGGATAGAGAATCCTCATAATCAGACCTCACTAAGTCTTATAATATCGTCTCCGTAATTCTTCGCTTCTTCGCTGTCGTGGGTCACGAAGATTACGGTAGTGCCGTCTTTCTTCCAGCGCTCGCAGAGTCTTGAAGCCACCCTCTCCCTCAGCTCCTCGTCCAGACCGGTAAAAGGTTCGTCAAGTATCAACAGATCTCCGCCTGCCGCAAAGGTCCTCGCCAGCGCCGCCCGCCTCTGCATGCCTCCGGAGAGTTCTGCGGGCTTTTTGTCCGAAGCATTCTCCAGCTCCAAAAGCTTCAAGGCCTCGTCCGTATCCGCACTTATACCGGCTATCAGCTCTATGTTCTCTCTGAGCGTCAGCCATGGCATAAGCAGATTGTCCTGAAACATCACTCCGATGCGCATTCCCTCCATACCGACGATGCTGCCCTCGAAATCCTCCAGGCCGAGCAATATGCGAAGCAGGGTAGTCTTACCCAAACCCGAAGGGCCCATAACGGCTGTAATCTTACCGACTTCAAAACGGAGATTCAGACTATTGAACAGCTGCTCGCCGCCGTAGTTCTTATTTATATTCTTCAGCACGATTTCGCCCATATCACAGCCTCCCCAAAAGCGCCTTGAGCAGCTTTTCGAAGCATAGAGACAGAACAATTATCGCAATTGTCCATGCAAAAAGCGAGGCCCCGTCCAGATACATCTTCGCCGTCATCAGGTGAAAACCCATCGATGTGCGCGGACTGCTCAGAACCTCCGCAGCCACGCAGCTCTTCCACGAGAGGCCCGCACAGAGTTCAAGTCCCGCCTTTACATATCCCTTGCTCGCCGGAAGCAAAATCCTTGAAAAGTATTTTCCGCTGCTCATACGATATACCTGAGCGAGTTCCAGATAACCTTTAGGGACGCTCTCAAAGCTCTGCAAGATATTGGTATACATAACCGGGAAGCACATCAGAAAGCACACGAAGACCGGAACGGCGAAGGAAGGCATGCACAGCAGTGCAAACAGTATTACCGACATCACCGGTACCGTCTTTATAGTGGAGACCGGAAGATGGAGAAAATCCTTAGTCCGAGGTGCATACCAGGCTAAATACGCAGATAAAAAACCTGCGCCGCAGGCGGCGGCAAGAGCCACGCTCACCCGAAGCAAGCTGACGGCACAGGAGCGCCAAAATAACGCCTGCCCCGCAAGATCCGCGAGGACTCTGAAAGTGAGCAGGGGTGAAGGCAGCACAAAAGACTTGCCAAAAGCCGTCGCCGCGAGCTGCCACAGAGCAATCCACAGCAGGGCATAGGCCAGCTTCTTTCCGATGCTGCTCTTCGCCTTTAATTCTCTCATCTTAAACTTGTGTCTTTTCCCTTCGTTGTCTGTATTTCTTTAAATTGAAATCTGCACTCTTTCAACTCAATCGTCGTTTCGCTTCGATGTCCGAATGCCTCTAAAATTTCGGTCTGTAGCTATAATCCGAGGGATTATCTTTTGAGAAGTAGAAATCCTCTCCCGGTATTTTTCCTCCAACGGACTTCGGATTGCTCTCGTAGAGCGTTTCAAACAGCGGCGTCAAAATCGCGCTTAGCTTATCGTAATTAGTCTCGAGCATTATATTGCAGCGAGGCAAGGCGTCCTTTGCAATCCCTGCGCTCGGAAGTATCCCCTGTTCCTCGATAATCCTGCATGCGGCATCGGTGTCGCTTTCGAGGCTCTTAACCCCGGCAAGATAGGCATCGAGGAAAAAGTCTATATCCCCGGGCCTGCTCTCCGCTACGGCTCCGCGGCATATTAATACACCCATGGGAAGGTCGTAGCCGAAGCTGTCCTTCCACAGAGCATTGATGTCGAGTTCAATCTTGACAGTTTCTTTCTTCGACAGAGCCACCGTAACCTGAGGCTCAGGCATAAGAGCGTAACCTCCCTCCGTGAGCAGGGTCGAGGTCACATCCGCGTGCGAAGACATCCAAGTCGTGTTCACATCCTCAGGCGACATGCCCTCGGCCTCGAGCAATGCGTTCAATGCAAATTCGGGTACCGCACCCATGCCGCTGGCATAGAGGGTCTTCCCCTTGAGGTCCTTTAAACTGCCGAGCGGCTCCGCACCATTGGAAACCAGATAAAGCACTCCCCCGGTATTCACCCCGAGCAACTTGATGCCCCCTTCGGTCTTGTTATAAAGCACGGCCGCAAGGTTCGAAGGAACTGCGGCCAGATCCACCTCCCCGTTGAGTATGGCCGCGACCGCCTTATCGGGAGCGGTAAAAAGCGAAAGCTTAAAGCCCTCCTCCTCTCTTCCGAAAAGCGAGGCCATCCCCATACCCGTTGGCCCCATAAGGGTGCCTATATTAAGAGGCTCCGAGAGGGCATCCGGCTTTTTCCTCCCCTCGTTCGCCTTGCATCCTGTAAACGCGCCGAGCAATATGCTCAGGCACAGCACTAAAACGATAACTTTACCACTCTTCTTCATTTACAATATCTTCTCCTTTTGATTTTTTATATGATATGCCCATGTCGTTTCCAATTACCGCGGCCTGCACGATGGAATGCCGACCGTATTTACTTCGTATGGAATCGACTGCCGCATCTATAGCCTTATATTTTTCCCGCGCATCTTTCTCGGAAATGAACATCGAGATCTGCTCCTCGGGTTCTCCCGCGGATACATTTATTCCGGTGACCGTAAGCAGCCTTATCGGGTCTTCGTAGCGCCAGTTTTGATCCATCAGCTCCATCGCCGCCGCGGCCAGCTGAGCGGCGCTGTCTGTCGCGCTTTCGAGCTTCATCTGCCGCGTAATCGTGCAGAACTGGGGATTTTTTATATCGATCTTCACTCCGGAGGCATATAGCCCATGCTTCCTCAGACGACCGGCAACCTTGTCCGAAAGCGAAATTACCGCCGTGCGCACATCCTCCCTGCCCTTAAGGTCCCTTCGAAAGGTCATACCGTTGCCGACGGATTTGCATTCTCTTTGGTCGGTATAGCGCGCTACTACCGAATCGTCCAGCCCGTTCGAAAAGCGGTAAATCTCCAACCCCTGCTTTCCCAAAGCCGCCTCCAGTAATTTAGGGTCGGCCAGTGCTATATCTCCTATAGTCTCTATTCCCATAGAGGCCAGGCGCTCGGCGGTCTTTCTGCCCACGAAGAACATCTCGGATGCGGGCAGCGGCCAGAGCAAGCGGCGATAATTGTCTCTGTCGATTACGGTCGTGGCATCCGGTTTTTTATAATCGCTTCCCATCTTGGCGAATATCTTGTTATATGAAACCCCCACCGAAAGCGTAAGCCCTGTCTCGCTCCTGACCACCTGCCTTATCTCGTCGGCGATCTGCCTTCCGTCCTTTCCGAAATACTTGAGGCTGGCACTTATGTCCAGCCAGGATTCGTCGATGGAAAAGGGTTCAACCATATCCGTATATCTCAAATAGATGGAATTTATGATGCCGCAGTAGCGCTCATATTTATCGTGATGAGCCGGCAGAAGTCGCAGATTCGGACACTTCTTCCTCGCCTGAAATATGGTCTCGGCAGTCTTTACACCGCACAGCTTAGCCTTCTGATTTCTGGCCAGGATAATCCCGTGCCTGTCCGCCGGACTTCCCGATACGGCGACAGGCAGCCCCGCAAGCTCCGGATGTTCGAGCAGCTCGACATTCGCAAAAAAGCTGTTCATATCGCAGTGAAGTATGGTTCTGTCCATCCCGCCCCGTCCTATTGTATAATGATATCCGCGCCGAAGGCCTCCGTAAGCTGCGCCATGAAAGACTCGCAGGGGTCAACCCATAGGTCATAATCCAATTTGTACTTATTGCCGCTGGACTTTACGAGTATGGCCACGGGCATCTCGCCGCGAAAGCGCTTCGCAATATCCCTGAAAAGCACGAGAGCCTCTTCATCGCCATGGCTTTCCGGTATTGTTACCCTCAGCATTGCACCCTTCGGAGAATTGCGCCCTGTATCAAAAAGTCTTACACTGCTGGCGAGAAGCTTGGGATTACCCTCCTCTTTAAGGTCCAAACGCCCTTCGACCAAAACGATATTATCCGTCTCTATAAAGTCGCGATCGCGCTCGAATGTCTTTGGAAATACAACAACCTCAAGCTCGCCGTAGAGATCCTCTATCGTCATGAAGGCCATATTTTGCCCCTTCTTTGTGATAAAATTTTTGCTGGCGCTTATTACTCCCGCCATTTTGACCTTCATATTATCTTTGATAGCATCGTTTTCGGAATCTGCAAGATCCGCGGTATTCATGTCCGTAAGTTTCTGAAGGCGGTCCTGCAGGCTGAATAGCGGATGGCCGGTCAGGTAGATGCCCAGCATCTCCTTCTCCATCTGAAGGAGGGTCTGCGGACTGAATTCGGCGGCGGGAGGCAATTTTCTGTCTATCTTGATAATCGGCACATCCCCATGCCCCGCAAGCGAAAACAACGAAATTTGTCCCTCAATGTTGTTCTTCGCCGAAGCCTGGGCGGAGCTTACCAGATCGCCTATTACAGCGAGTTTCTGAGCCCTGTTGCCCGGGAAGCAGTCCATGGCGCCGGCCTTGATGAGGCTCTCGAGCGCCTGTTTATTTATTACATGAACATCGAGCCCGTCAATAAACTCGAATATATCCCGAGGCATATGCTTGGCGCGCTTTTCTATTATCTCCTCTACTATCGCTTCTCCGACATTCTTAACCCCGAGCAGTCCGTACCTTATCTTGCCGTCCTCGGTTGAGAAATGCTTCTCGCTCTTGTTCACATTCGGCCTGAGGGTCTCTATGCCCCTGTCGGCAGCATTCTTTATGAGGACCGCTACGGCCTTGTTGTCGGAAGGGTAGCTCATCAGCGAAGCCAAAAATTGCGCGGGATAGTGATATTTGAGCCATACCGTTTGATATGCGAGTACGGCGTAGCAGGCCGCATGCGCCTTATTAAAGGCGTAGGATGCAAAGCTCGCCATGTTGTCGAAGATACTGTTTGCGACATCTTCGGAGACACCGTTTCTGATGCAGCCGGGCACATCCACGCTCCCGTCCTCGTTCAGCTTGCCGTGCACGAAGTACTCCCGCTCCTTGGCCATCACATCGGCCTTCTTTTTGGACATCGCCCTCCTTACGAGGTCGGCTCTTCCGTAGGAATACCCCGCGAGTTCCCGCACGATATCCATTACCTGCTCCTGGTAAACTATGCAGCCATAGGTCGGAGCGAGTATGGATTCCAACTGAGAACAGAGGTAGTCCGTCTTGTCGGGAGTCTTCTTGCAGGCGACATAGACAGGTATGGAATCCATCGGGCCGGGCCTGAACAGTGAAATACCCGCTATCAAATCCTCCATGCATGAGGGACCCAGATCCCTCATGAAGCGGGTCATGCCTGCGGATTCCAGCTGAAAAACTCCCACGGTGTCGCCGCGGGCGATCATCTCATACACAGGCGCTTCGTCGTAATCTATCTTATCAATATCTATATCCTCTTCGGTATCCCGCTTTATGAGTTCCAGACATTCCCGGATTGCGGTAAGATTTCGAAGACCCAAAATGTCCATCTTAAGCAGGCCCAGACGCTCTATCTCGACCATATTGAACTGGGTCGCAAGACCGCGATCCGTGGACATCAAAGGAACATAGCTGTCCACCGAGTCCTTGGATATTACCACTCCGGCGGCATGGGTAGAACTGTGGCGAGCGAGTCCTTCAAGAACTTTGGCCGTATCGACCACATTCCTTATATGAGGATCCAGTTCGTACACATTGCGAAAATCCGGGCTCTGATCGAGGGCTTTGTCGAGGGTGATATCGAGCTCAGCGGGAATCATCTTCGATATCTCTAAAGATCTGGATATGGGCACATCCATCACCTTCGCCACATCCTTGAATGCCGCTCTTGCCTTGAGGGTCCCGAAGGTGCCTATCTGGGCGACATTATCCTCGCCATAGCGACTCCTGACATAATCTATTACTTCCCCGCGCCTCTCGATGCAGAAATCCAGGTCAATATCCGGCATGGAAATCCTCTCGATGTTGAGGAAACGCTCGAATATCAGATTATATTTAATCGGATCTATATTGGTAATCTCCAGTGCATAGGCGACTATGGCGCCCGCGGCGGAACCTCTGCCCGGGCCCACCATTATCCCCCTCGATTTTGCCCAGTTTACCAGGTCCCACACTATGAGGAAATATCCGACATAACCCATCTTCTCTATTGTTTCGATCTCGTAGTTCAAGCGCTCCTTGTACTCTTCCGGGACCGAGGGAGCCAGCGATTTCATATCGACGGGAGGCTTACTCGGACATGTTCTGGCATGCGAGGGAACTTGGCCGCTGCTGCCGTATCGATACTCAAGACCCGTCCAGCAAAGGTATCTGAAATATGACTCCTGCGTATAGCCCTCCGGTACGGGGCATTCCGGTATATGATAATTGCCGAACTCAAAATCGAAGTTGCACTTGTCCGCAATCTCCTGAGTTATGTCCACAGCATCCGGAATATCGGCGAAGATTTTCTTCATCTCCTCCTCGGATTTCATGTAGAACTGATCGCCCTCGAAGCGCATGCGATCGGGGTCCGTAAAGTTGGACTTGGTTCCTATGCAGAGCAGTACATCGTGGGCGTAAGCATCCTCACGGTTTACATAATGCACATCGTTGGTGGCGACGAGAGGAATGTCGAGCTCTGCGGAGAGTCTCTTCAGGGCGGGCTTTATGCGGATTTCATCCTCAAGACCCTGATCCTGGATTTCCAGATAGAAATTACCCTTGCCGAAGCAATTCTCGAGCCAGATAGCCTCCTGTTTTGCGTCTTCGTAATTGCCCTCGAGCAGATGCTGCTGAACACGCCCGGCGAGGCAGGCGGAAAGGGCGATGAGCCCACCGCTGTATTTGGAAAGCAGCTCGCGGTCCGCGCGGGGCCTGTAGTAAAAACCGTTCCTATAAGCCTCGGAAACGATCTTTATGAGATTTTCATAGCCCTCTTTATTCTTTACCAGCAGCACCAGA
Organism: uncultured Oscillospiraceae bacterium; assembly: GCA_964344335.1. GTDB lineage: Bacteria > Bacillota > Clostridia > Peptostreptococcales > Anaerovoracaceae > RUG11894. The sequence goes on from CAYFMW010000007.1 coordinate 14,564, forward strand.
TGTCCCTGATGCCTGTCTGCCACAGAGTCCCTGTCGAAGCGACTGCGCGTGGCCGTGTAGATTTCGCATCCGAGTATCGGCTTAATCCCCCTGCGCTTGCACTCGTCGTAAAATTGGACGGCACCGAACATCGCACCGTGGTCGGTTATCGCAAGCGAATCCATCCCGAGCTCGACGGCTCTGTTTACAAGCTTATCTATTCTCGCAGCTCCGTCGAGGAGGCTGTATTCCGTATGGACATGAAGATGTGTAAAACCCATTTTTACCCCGTTATTCTTCGTAAACGGAGCCGAAGGTTACCTCCGGCTCCGCATCGAAATATAGTTGATGCTCTCTGCTTTCGACCCGACATGCAAGCTCCGGCAGCGAAATCGCTATCGATTATCCTTATACCATCAATTAGTATATACTAACTCCAGAGAAAATCCATAAGTTTTCGAGTAACTTGCGGCACTTCCTCCAGCAGGCTCTTGCGCTCGACCCTATCGGTCCACTGATGATACTCCTTGGATACCGGGCCGTAGAGCACGAAGGGTATATTGTTTTCTGCTATGGTCTCGAAGTCCAGATCGTCGCCTATCTCGTAGGCAAAATCCTTCAAGGGCCCGTAATTGTCGGTTCCGACGACATCGTAATGCCCTGAGGATATAACGGTTTTCGGTGAATTCCCCAAGACGAGAGCCCAGGCGACTCCGCGACCGTAGATATCGTCCGGCAGCGGCGCAAGCCCCGTAAGCTCGGGATGTTTCTTAAAATACGGTATATTTTTAAAGTAATCCGCGACCAGCTCCTCCATAATTTTATAAATCTTATCTTGCATCTTAACCCTCCCGGGTTATAAAGAGTTTCGAAATAAGTTGTTCCGCTATATTCCCAAAGCCGTTCGCAATTCGGGCGTAAGGTAGCCGTATACGCGGGCAGTCAGCCTTGCGGGTATTCCGAAGAACGGTTCCGCTATGCTTCCGGCTATGGCGGCAATCGTGTCGGAATCTCCTCCGATGGATACGGCGTTGCGTATGCAGTCTTCAAAGTCCTCGGCCTCCAAAAAGGCGACCAGCGCCTGCGGGACGCTGCCCTCGCAGGTATCGTCGAATTTGTATTTCGGGCGTATCTCGTCCAATGTAAAATTCAAATCGTAGTAATTTCCTAAATGATCCTTTATCTGCTGCTTGGTCTCGCCCATCCTCGCCATATATATCGCCTGAGCGACCGCCACCGCCCCCTTAACACCGTCGGGATGGTTGTGAGTAACCTCGGCCGAGTAGGTGGCAAGATTGGTGGCCTCGTCCATAGATTCGGCGAGCATTCCGCAGGCGGACACCCTCATCGCCGAATCGTTTCCATAGCTGTTATATGGCCTCGGATAGGGGTTATTGAACCACTCGGTAAACATCGCTCCGTAGCCCGCATCCGGATAGAGCTTGGCGTATTCTATCATGCGATTTTGCATCTGTCCTATAACATTGACTGTCGAGTTTGCCTTGAATTCCCTTACCGCATAGCAGACGGCACAAGTCAGCACAGTGTCGTCGGTAAACCTGCAGCCTTCAGAAAACAGCTCGAAATCCTTCGTCTTAATGTTGTCGAATTCGTATATCGATCCCACGATATCGCCTATGATGGCCCCGAACATCTCTCTCTCCTTCTCCGTTTTTTAATCGCTAACTTACTAAAATATTTTACCACAAAAATCTCGTCCGTGCATTAAAACGGAAACCCGCGCCGCGCGCAGGTCTCCGCAATTTATGTATGATGTTAAAGATGTTTACCTCGTCCGATTAGAACAGTCCGCCGAACTTCAGAAAGAGAGGTGCGAATACGACTGCAACTATGGTCATAAGCTTTATAAGTATGTTAATCGAAGGTCCGGAGGTATCCTTGAAGGGGTCTCCTACGGTGTCTCCGACTACGGCCGCGCGGTGGGCTTCACTGCCCTTTCCGCCGTATGCGCCGCCTTCTATATACTTCTTGGCATTGTCCCAGGCACCGCCTGCGTTCGACATGAACAGCGCCATCAGGACACCCGTTACGAGGCTTCCGCAGAGCATGCCGCCCAGAGCCTCGGTTCCCATTATAAAGCCTATCGCCAGAGGCGCCATGATTGCAAGCAGTGCGGGTGCAATCATTTCCTTGAGTGCAGCCTTCGTGGAGATGTCTACGCACCTTGCGTAGTCAGGCTTGGAAGTGCCGGCCATTATTCCGGAATCCTCTCTGAACTGGCGCCTTACTTCCTCTATCATCTGGTTAGCGGCCTTGCCTACGGAATTCATGGTGAAGGCCGAGAAGAGGAAGGGAAGCATTCCGCCGATGAAAGTTCCCGCTATGACCATGGGATCCAGTATATTGATTGTCTCGAGTTGGACGACCTCGGAATAGGACACGAAGAGCGCGAGTGCCGTCAACGCGGCCGAGCCTATCGCAAAGCCCTTTCCTATCGCAGCCGTGGTGTTTCCAACGGAGTCCAGAGTATCCGTTATATGCCTGACTTCCTCCGGAAGGTCCGCCATCTCCGCAATTCCGCCGGCATTATCCGATACGGGACCGTAGGCGTCGACCGCTATGGTCATGCCCGCGGTGGAGAGCATTCCTACCGCTGCGAGAGCTATGCCGTAGAGTCCGCCGAAGTAATAGGCCGCGATCGTTCCTATCGCTATAATTATTATGGGAATAACGGTGGAATGCATGCCTACGGCGAGGCCCGCTATTATGTTAGTTGCCGGACCCGTCTGAGACTGTGCGGCAATCCTTTTTACACTACCGTAGTTATCAGCCGTATAAATTTCCGTTATCTTTCCTATCGCCGTTCCTACGACCAGGCCGCTTATTACGGACCAGCCCATATTGAAAGATCCGAAGAACTGCTTGCTGAGCACGACGGAAGCAACGGCCGCCAGTATCGCGGCGACATAGGTACCGCCGTTCAAAGCCTTCGAGGGGTTGGACTTCTCGTCTCCCTTAACGGAGAGAATTCCGACGATCGAAGCCACTATTCCGACGGCGGAAATAATCAGCGGGAACTCGATGCCCTTTTTCGCGTCGAATTCAAAACTCGCCGCAAATGCGAGCGCTATCGCGGATATGATTGAACCCACATAGGACTCGAAGAGGTCAGATCCCATGCCGGCCACATCGCCGACATTGTCTCCGACATTATCGGCGATGACCGCGGGATTGCGGGGGTCATCCTCAGGGATACCCGCTTCGACCTTACCTACCAGGTCGGCTCCGACATCCGCAGCCTTTGTATAGATTCCGCCTCCGACGCGTCCGAAGAGCGCCATGGAAGAAGCGCCGAGTCCAAATCCGGTAAGACATCTTCTGACGGTATCCGGGTCCAAAAGAACGCAGGCGAGGCCCACGCCGAGAACTCCCAGTCCTACCACGCACAGACCCATCACCGCGCCGCTTCTGAAGGCGACGCTGAGAGCCTTGTTCATTCCGCCCTCGGCCGCAGCGTGAGCTGTCCGCACATTGCCTTTAGTTGCAACATTCATTCCGAAATAGCCCGCGAGCACCGAAAATAAGGCCCCGAACACGAAGAGAATGGCGGTAACCCAATCTATCCCGAAGCCCAGAATGAGCACCAGAGCGATTACAACAAAGACCATGGTTCTGTATTCCCTCTTGAGGAATGCCATCGATCCTTCCTGAATAAAGCCGGCAATCTCTCTCATCCTTTCGTTTCCGGCAGGCTGCTTGCCCACCCAATTGACGAGACCGAATGCGACCAGCAGGGCCGCGGCACCCACCGCAGGGGCAACCCAAGATAAATAATCCATGACGAATCTGTCCTCCTTATATATTTAACGATATAACAAATACTTAAAACGCAACGCTGACAGGCGAATCTGAAGACTCCGCCTCTCAGCGCGATAAGCTTAATTATCCCTCAAAAAAAGGGTTCTCTCACTGTATTACCACCAGTGCCAAGGCAGCGACTATGAACACCACCGCAGCCCCGACCGTGACTTTAGAGAGTATGGCATCGTAGCCCTTGCTCTTCTTTTTTCCGAAGAGTTGCTCCGCCCCGCCGCCTATAACGCCGGACAGACCGGCCTTGCTTCCGGACTGAAACAGCACGCTGGCGATGAGCGCAAGCGAAGCGATGGCTAAGAGTACCAACAGAAATATTTTCACTTTCGGTACCTCCTTATAAATAACTATTGAATTCTAGCATAGGAACCCTATTAAATCAAGCCGAATTCAGTATCCAAGATAAAATTCAAGGCTTATTCCCGGGCGTTGCTTCATTAGCGCCTTCAGTCCTGAGGTAAAAACAGAGGCTACCCTCTGCTTTTCCGCATTTCAAACAAAAATTTAGACTTTCTTTAAAACTCAGCGCAGATTATAGAACACATCCGTTCCGGCATAGACCGCGCCGCCGCCGAGCATATCCTCTATGCGAAGCAATCTGTTGTACTTCGCAATCCTGTCGGTTCTGGAAAGAGAACCGGTCTTAATCTGTCCCGTATTTAAAGCCACTACGATATCCGCTATCGCGGTATCCTCGGTCTCTCCGGATCTGTGGGAAATTACCGCGGTGTAGGAGGCGCGCTTGGCCATCTCCACGGCATTCAGGGTCTCCGTGAGGGTTCCTATCTGGTTCGGCTTTATGAGTATGGAGTTCGCTACACCTTTTTCTATGCCTTGCGCAAGGCGGGCTGTATTGGTAACGAATAGATCGTCGCCCACTATCTGAACCTTGCTTCCCAGTGTATCCGTAAGCTTCTTCCAGCCCTCCCAATCGTCCTCGGCCATGCCGTCCTCTATGGAGATGAGCGGATATTTTCCGGCGAGCATCTCGTAGTATTCGCAGAGCTCCTGCGCGTTTCTGGATACGCCCTCGCCGCTGAAATTGTACAACTTCTTTTCCTCGTCGTAGAGCTCGGTGGCCGCGACATCCAGCGCTATAAAGATATCCCTGCCGGGCTCGTAACCCGCCTTTTCGATGGCCTTGATTATAAAGCCTATCGCCTCTTCGTTGGTCTTGAGATTCGGTGCAAAGCCGCCTTCATCGCCGACCGCAGTCGAAAGATTCTTTTCCTTGAGCAGTCCGCTGAGCGCGTGGAAGGTTTCCGCCCCCATGCGCAGGGCCTCGGAGAAGCATTCCGCCCCCGCGGGCATTATCATAAATTCCTGTATGTCCAGAGAATTGTCCGCATGCTCTCCGCCGTTCATTATATTCATCATCGGAACGGGCAGATGCTTTGCGCCTACTCCTCCAAGGTATCTGAAGAGCGGAAGCTTAAGGGAATTTGCCGCGGCATCGGCTGCAGCCAGAGAAACTCCGAGTATCGCGTTGGCTCCGAGATTTCCTTTATTCTCGCTGCCGTCGAGTTCTATAAGGTAATTATCCAGCAGAAGCTGATCGTAGGCGGACAGACCCTCCACATGAGGAGCGATAATCTCGTTGACATTCTCCACCGCCTTGAGCACTCCCTTGCCGCGATAGCGGCTCTTATCTCCGTCGCGAAGCTCCACGGCCTCGTGGCTACCGGTGCTGGCTCCCGAGGGGACTATCGCCCTTCCGAAGCTTCCGTCCAATAGACGAACTTCCACTTCGACAGTGGGATTTCCCCTGCTGTCGAGAACTTCTCTGGCATAAACTTCATCGATGTAATTCATTGCTGCATTCCTCCCTTACTGCTCGGCAAGATTTATAATTTCCACAAAGTTGTACGGATCGAGGCTCGCTCCGCCAACCAAAGCTCCGTCTATATCGGGCATCCCGAGTATTTCGCGGGCATTGTCCGGCTTTACGCTGCCGCCGTACTGAATTATGACGGCCTCCGCAACTTCAGCGCCGTAGATATCCGCAATCACCTTGCGGATAAAGCCGCACATCTCCTGAGCCGCCTCCGGGGTCGCAACCCTGCCCGTGCCGATGGCCCATACCGGCTCGTATGCTATAACCGCCTTTTGTACATCTTCTTCCTCGCAGCCCGCCAGCGCCATTACGACCTGATGGCGGACGATGTGCTTCTCCAGGCCCTGCTGCCTCTGCTCCAGAGTTTCCCCACAGCAGATTATGGGGAGTATCCCCCACTTGAAAGCCTTCTTTACCTTCTTATTGACGGTCTCGTCGGTCTCCGCAAAGTATTTGCGCCTCTCGGAGTGCCCCAGAATTACATAGTCCACGCCTATCTCCTTGAGCATGGATCCGGAAATTTCGCCCGTAAATGCTCCCTCATCTTCGTAGTGCATATTCTGAGCCGCCGTGTACAGCTCGGTTCCGGCGAACATCTCCTCTATAGCATAGAGCTCGGTAAAGGGCGCGGCTATGCACACATCCACGCCGGGAATCCTCCTGTATACCGAGAGAAATTGCCTCGTAAACTCCCGGGCATTCTCGGTGCTCATGTGCATCTTCCAGTTTCCGGCTATCAGCATCCTCCTCATATTCTCCTCCTTATTTATCCTGCAGGCAGGCTACTCCAGGCAGGATTTTCCCTTCGAGAAACTCCAGCGAAGCGCCTCCTCCCGTGCTTATATGCGTCATATCTTCCTCTAAACCGAACTTGGCGACCGCCGCAGCCGAGTCTCCGCCGCCGACCACCGTAACGGCCTTGGATTTGGCCATCGCTTCGGCGACAGCCCTCGTTCCTTCGGCGAAGGCGTCGAATTCGAATACTCCCATCGGGCCGTTCCAAAATATGGTCCCGGCTCCCTTTATCTCCTTTTCGTATATTTCTATCGTCTTCGGCCCTATATCCAGACCCATCATCTGCGAAGGCATATCTTCGTTGTCGGCTATACAGAACCCCGCATCCGCTGCGAAGCGATCCGCACACTTGCTGTCCACGGGAAGAAGCAACTCCACCCCGGCGGCCTTAGCCTTCTCCTCGAGCTCGCGTGCGAGTTCCAATTTATCCTCCTCGCAGAGGCTGGTACCTATATCAAAACCCCTGGCCTTGAGGAAGGTGTAGGCCATGCCGCCTCCGATTATTATGGAATCCGACTTGCTCATCAGATTTTCAATTACGCCTATCTTATCCGAGACCTTCGAACCCCCGAGAATCGCCACGAAGGGTCTCTTCGGATCGTCGAGGACCTCCCCCAAAAAGCGCAATTCCTTTTCAATCAAAAATCCGCTGACCGCGGGCAGAAAATCCGCTATTCCCGCCGTCGATGCATGCGCCCTGTGAGCCGTCCCGAAGGCATCGTTCACATAGATATCCGCGAGCTCCGCAAGCTCCTTGCTGAAGGCGGGGTCGTTGGCCTCCTCCTCGGCTCTGAATCTCAGATTTTCCAGGAGCATAAGCTGACCGGGCTTAAGGGCCGCAGCCGCCTTTCGCACGCTGTCGTCCACGACCGCATCGCTCTTTGCGAATATCACCTCTTTTCCGCTGAGCTCTTCGAGCCTCTTTGCGACGGGCGCGAGGGTGAATTCGTCGTTCGGCTTTCCCTTCGGACGCCCCAGGTGGCTCATGAGTATTACGGAAGCTCCGTTTTCCAGAAGATAATTTATGCTGGGCAGAGCTGATGCAATCCGCCTGTCGTCGCTTATCTCCCCGTCCTTAAGCGGCACATTAAAATCGCAGCGGCAGATTGTCCTCTTTCCGCTAACATTTATATCTTTTACGCTTTTCTTCATATTCTTTCTCCTCCGGCTTACTTTATCGATACAGGTTCTACTACCTGCGATTGAACATGCTCACATACGACTTGCCCTCTTATTCCGCGGCAACCCGGGTCAATATCGCCGCCTACCGGAGGACGAGGCTATCGCCTCGGCTTCCCTGTATTTGGCGACGGTCCTGCGGGAAATATCTATCCCCCAGCGCCGCCTCAGAAGATCCGAGAGCTGCTGATCGCTGTAGGGCGAGCGTTCGTCCTCGGTATCTATGCATTCCCTTATCCGTTTCTTCGCCTCCGCCGCGGTAACTCCTTGCCCCCGCGCGGAAGGGATTTCAGCTGAAAAGAGTGCCTTCATATCGAAAAGACCGCGCGGCGTCTGCATGTACTTGCCCGAGCAGCAACGGCTTACGGTGGATTCATGAACACCTGCAATCTTCGCAACATCTGCCAGCCTCATGGGTGCGGGAAATTCCGAAAGAGCTGCGAAAAAATCTCCCTGTATATCAATTATAGCAGAAGAGACGCTCAATATCGTCCTCCTGCGTTGATCTATGCTCCTTATCAGCCACATCGCGGCATCCATCTTTTTGTTTATATAATCCTTGAGTTCTTCGTCGGAGTCCGGATGGGAAAGAAGCTTCCTGTAAGTGGGGCTGAGAGTGAGGGAAGGATAGTTTCCCTCGTTCAGATGCGGAACGAATTCCTCGCCGCGCTTCTCCAGCATTATGTCCGGGCGGATGTAGCGAGGAGCTGCGCTTTCCGAAAACAGCCTGCCGGGCCTGGGTTCCAGAGTTTTTATGATGTCGCAGGCCGCCTGGACTCTCTCGGGCTCCATCTCCCATTGCTCGGCGATGGCGGATATCCTGTTTGCGGCAATATCCTCAAGGTTATTCTTAACCAGTTTGAGCGCATCGGCGGCCTCGGGGCCCATGCGCTTCAGCTGAATTTCGAGACACTCGGAGAGATTCCTCGCCCCGATGCCGGCGGGCTCCATTCCCTGAATATAAAAAAGGGCCTCGCGCACAAGCTGCGCTTTTGCGCCGCTGCGCTCCCCTATCTCCGCAAGACTTACCCTCAAATAGCCGTCCTCATCCAGGCAGGCCGCGATATACGATGCGGTTTTAAGAAGGTCCTCCGCAAGCCCGCTAAGCTCCAGCTCCCTGCAAAGATGCTCCGCGAGAGTTATGGATGACGCAGGAATTTGCGGCTCGTATTCCTCCGCGGCAAAAGAATAGGATGCCGCCGCGGGTATATCCCGCATGTACTGCGCCCAATCTTCTCCTGCGCGCTCCCCTTCCTCGGCTCTCTTCGCCCTGCGCTCCGCATCCGCAGCATCGTCGATCTCCAGCATGGGGTTTGAGAGCAGCTGCTCCTGAATATGAGACTCAAGCTGCGTAGCATTCAACTGCAGCAGCTGAATCGCCTGGATGAGTCCGGGCGTGAGCGCGAGCTTCTGACTCTGTTCCGTTTTTAATTCGTAGGACTGCTTCATACATTAAATTGTACCACCAATCGCCTTTTATGTTGAGTCTCTTCCGCTCAATCGCTCGAAATTTATTCGGGCATTTTCGAGCCCCCTGTAGATTCGTCCCGAAATGCAGTGGCTGCTGACGCTGACCCTGCGCGCGAGCTCCGCAGGTTTAAGTCCGATGTAAGTGCAACAATAAAGCGCTTCCCTCTGCTTTTGCGGAAGCGCTCCGAGCGCTTCGCGCAGCAGTTCTCCGCGCGCCAGCTCCAAAAATTCCTCTTCCGCACTGCGACTGAAGAGTCCGCAGGCCGGGTCCTCAAAAGGCAATTCCTTCCGCGCGCAGAGCATGCCTTTTATATGATTGGCTAAAATAGAAAACAGCCACTTCTCCGCCTTTTTAGGGTCGCGCAGCTGTTCCAACTTTTCCCATGCAATACAAAACGCGCTCTGCACCGCGTCCTCTGCATCGTGATGATTTTTTAAGGTCTTGAGACTGTATGCGTAGAGCTTTTCCCTGCAGGAAACTATATTTTCGATGAAGAACTCGTGCCTGCCTCCATACTCATTGAAAGTTTTCCAACTACTTTTCCTTTCCTACGCGTTGACGATAGATTGTCTTTACTATCTCCCTCACCAACAACTTATCTTCACGGGAAAACCCGTAATAATGCCCGATCATCTCATCGCAGTCCGAATGTGTCGAATATGGCAGGTCGATGAGCCCGAGTATATAATCAGCGCTTACATTATAAAACCTCGCGAGGTCCATAAGCACGAAGCAAGGCATATCTCGCCATCCGTCCTCATATCCCTTGTAGGTCTGAACATTTATCCCTATCGCTACGGCAAGTTTATCCTGTGTAAGCCCTTCTCTTTCGCGCAAATATTTAAGTCTGGCGGCCCTTGACAGCATAAAAAACCTCCTTAGAGGATTTTAACCGAAAGGAGGCTTTAGGCGTATATAGGTTTCGTTTTTAAGTATCCGGGTTTCGTTTTTGTAGAGCGTTTCGCTTGCACAGCCCCTCCAGACAGCAGCCCTCGCAGGCGGGCCTCGCCGCGCTGCATACCCTCCTGCCGTGCCAGATCATGGCATGGTGGAGCTTAATCCACAGCTCCTCGGGCAGCAGCTTCATCAGGGCTTTTTCTGTCGCGTTTACATCCTTTTCCGCGACGAAGCCTATGCGGTTTGCGAGGCGGAAGACATGTGTATCGACCGCGATGCGCGGCACGCCGAAGGCTTCCGCAAGGACCACATTGGCGGTCTTTCTTCCGACCCCGGGCAATTCTATCAGCTTTTCGTAATCGCCGGGAACCTCGCCGCCGTACTTGTCGACAAGAATCTTCGAGAGCTTCGATATATGAGCCGCCTTCGTACGATACATGCCTATGCTCTTTATATATTCCTGTATCTCTTCCTCCGAAAGTTCGTTCATGGCAAAGGCATCGGGAGCTTTCTCGAAGAGCCCGGGAGTAACCCTATTAACCCCTGCATCCGTGGTTTGAGCAGAGAGCACTACGCTTACGAGCAGCTGAAAATTACTCCCGAACTTCAGCTCGCATCCGGCTTCGGGATATTCCGCAAGCAGCAGCCGCACGGCTTCCTCAACTTGTTTTTTATTTAACTTCGCCATAGCTTTGTCTTCCGATTAAATTCTGCAGGGCGGCGCATGCCTCGGGCCCCGCGCTTAATTTACAGCCCCGCGTCCTTTCGAAGGGCCTCCGCCACATCGGTCTTCTCCCATGTAAAATCGGGGTCCGGCCTTCCGAAATGACCATAGTTGGATGTCTTTCTGTATATGGGTCTTCTGAGGTCGAGCCTCTTGATGATTCCCCCGGGGGTAAAATCAAAGTTCTTCTCGACAATTTTCGAGATGCGTTCGTCCGGCAATTTACCCGTACCCTGAGTATCCACGAAAATCGATACCGGCTGAGCGACCCCAATCGCATAGGCCAGAGCTATCTGGCAGCGATCGGCAAGCCCCGCGGCGACGACATTCTTCGCCGCCCAGCGCGCTGCATAGCTCGCGGAGCGGTCGACCTTAGTCGGGTCTTTGCCGGAGAAAGCTCCGCCGCCGTGCAGGGCGCAGCCGCCGTAGGTATCGACGATAATCTTCCTGCCGGTTACGCCGGAGTCTCCGTGGGGTCCGCCGATGACGAAGCGCCCGGTCGGGTTCACATATATTTTGGTATCCTCGTCGAGGAATTTTTCGGGAATCACGGGCTTTATAACCTGCTCTATTATGTCCTTTCTTATCTGATCCTGCGTAACATCCGGGTCGTGCTGAGTCGAAACGACCACGGTATCCACGCACAGCGGCTTATCATCCTCGTACTCCACCGTAACCTGGGTCTTTCCGTCGGGACGAAGGTAAGGGATGCTGCCGTCTTTTCTGAGTGCAGCCAGCCTCGCGGATAGCCTGTGTGCAAGGTATATCGGCAGCGGCATAAGTTCAGGCGTCTCGTTGCAGGCATAGCCGAACATTATGCCCTGATCGCCCGCTCCGCCGACCTCATCGTTGGTGCCCATGGCGATATCGGGGGACTGCCTGTCCAGAGATACAATAATCCCGCTCGAAAGCGCGTCGAAGCCGTATTCGCCCTTGGTATAGCCGATATCCGCTATCACCTCGCGCGCCAGATCGGAAATATCGACATATCCCGTGGTCGTCATCTCGCCGAGCACGAAGCAGAGTCCCGTGGTGACCGCGGTCTCGCAGGCCACGCGGCTCAAGGGATCCTGGCGCAGCGCCGCGTCGAGCACCGCGTCGGAAATCTGGTCACAGATTTTATCGGGATGTCCCTCCGTCACCGATTCGGATGTAATTAATTTTCTCATTTTCTCCTCCTGTTTATGCGGGCAAGGCGCCCGCCGCCGAGAGCTCATTTAAAAACCTCTTCATTTCAAAGAAGAGGTTTCGTTTCTATTCAACCTCATCTTTCAGGTATTACCTGTAGGATTTAGCACCTTTTCTTAAAGAAGGTTGCCGGGCTTCGCAGGGCCTATTCCCTCTGCCACTCTCGATGAGCTCTATTCTGTTGCCACGATAACTCTAACACCGCCGAAGCGGACTGTCAAGGAATCAATCTTTCAGCTGATCCGGGTTGAGGCAGTGCAGATCCTCGGGAACGAAGAGTCCGTCCTTGCGGATGAGCTCTCCGTCAAAGTAGATCTCGCCGCCGCCCCAATCCGCGCGCTGTATCATAACCAGATCCCAATGCACGGCGCTCTTGTTGCCGTTGTCGCAATCCTCATAAGCCCTTCCCGGTGTAAAATGGAAGGAACCGCAGATTTTCTCGTCGAAGAGAGTATCCTTCATGGGACTCAGTATGTAGGGATTTACGCCTATCGCAAACTCTCCGAAATAGCGAGCTCCCTCGTCGGTATCGAGCAGTTCGTTGATGCGCGCAGTGTCGTTCGCAGTCGCTTTAACGATCTTGCCGTTCTCCACCTCGAAGCGTATGTTTTCGTATGTAAAGCCCATCTCCAGCGAAGGCGTATTGTAGGATATAACACCGTTCACGGATTCGCGGACCGGCGCGCTGTAAACCTCGCCGTCCGGTATGTTCATCTCCCCCGCGCATTTTATCGCGCTCATCCCCGCAAGAGAAAACTTGATATCCGTCCCGGGCCCCGTAATGTGAACCTCCTCCGCGGCATCCATCCTCGCCTTGAGGGCATCCATCGCCCTGTCCATCTTTGCATAATCCATGGTGCAGACATCGTAGTAGAAGTCCTCGAAGGCCTCGGTACTCATGGATGCGAGCTGGGCCATGGAGGGGTTGGGATAGCGCAGGACCACCCACTTGGTGTTCTCCACTCGGTAATCCAGGACCGGTCCGGAGATTCGGCTGTAAAGGCTCATCTTCTCCGCCGGGACATCCGAAAGTTCGGAGGAATTGTCCGGGCCGCTCACGGCGATGTATGCCTGCATCTTCTTCATGAATGCGAGATCCGCATCCGCCTTAAGCTGCATCTGCTCCTCGCAGGCTCCAAGCAGCAGCCTGCGCCTTACGGAGTTGTCCGTTATCTGCACGAAGGGGCGGCCTCCCGCCTCGTAAACATCGGAAACTATCGCCTTGACGAGCCCGAGCGGAGCAGAGCCCCTGCTCTCTATCAGCACATTTTCCCCGGGCTGAATGCGCGTCGAATAATTTACCAGCAAGTTTGAAAGTTTTAAAATTCTCGGATCCATATTGTCCTCCTACTCTAGAGATTTAAGAAAATCTTCGAAATCATCGTATCCACTCTGGGCGAATTCGAAGAGCACCGGATTGGTAAATCGATACCTCCCCGTCGGATATATCATTTTTGAAATTTTGTCGGACTTTATGCGTCGCTCCGCATCGTCTATGGAGAGCCTGTCGTTGCCGGCGACTATGAGCTGCCCGAAGTCCGTAACGAAATAGAGCGCTCGCAGGTCCTCGCTCAGCTCGAAGAGATCTCTTTCCACATGAGAATTATCCTTGCGAAATTCCATGTGCATAATCCCGTTGTCGTGACGGGTCTTCATCATTCCGATCGAATAAAACGCAAATTCCGCATCGAAGAGATCGACATCCTGTTTTATTTCGTAGACATTTACATACTCGTCCTTGGATAGCTTCATCGAAGCCTCGGTCTCGGATATGCGGAAATCGCTGAGCTTTGCGACGGCCACAACCTTGCCGTCCCTGACTTTGACTTCGCTTATTACTATGCGGTGAGAATTCTCCGAATCCACGATAACCAGAGACTCGCTTATGTAGCTCCGCTCATCCATACCGCCTTCCGCATCCTCGCAAGGCTTTATGCTGTTTCTGAGAAAAGTGCAATGTTTCTCCGGCTCCATGTCTTCCAAGTCCGCTGGATCGGCCTGCGGGTGTATCAGCAGCTGCGCTCCCTCGCGGTCCTTGCCGAATAGCCTCATAAGGTAGTAATTCACCACCCCGAAATCCGTCTTCACGGACACGCTGCACTTGAGCATGAGCCGCCTGCGCTCCTCATCGCTGAGTATTACGGGATGCTCGGTGATGAATGCGAGGCTTTCCGCTTCCGGGGGAAGAGGGTGACCCATGCGCCTGGTCTCGGATATCATGCGACACACCGCCCAGCGCGCCTCCCGTTCGGACAGAAGCTTCATCTCGGCACCCAGGCCTCCGAAGCGACTCTGCTGCGCCATGTTGATCGTCAGGACATCGTTGCCGTTATATATATCGAGCTCTTCGAGGCCGAGCTCCTCTATGTCGTAATAGAAAAACTGGTGAAGATCCCTGTAATCTCCTTCCTCGGGTATGGTCCAATGCAGGTGCATGCCGAGCACACCCATCAGGCGGGTGTCCGTTATTTCGCCTTTGGCGAGTATATATTTATCGGAGGAGGATATATCCTTGCCTCCCTTAATAATCTTAAACTTCATCTACCTCGAATAGAGTCTTAAATTCCGATTCAAATTGCAAAGGACCCGGCGACTTCGGCCGGGCCCCTGATTTTTCGATTTACTCGATGTTATACTTCTGCTTGAACTTTTCGACACGGCCGCCTCTGTTGACAAATTTTTGCTGGCCCGTGAAGAAAGGATGGCACTCCGAGCACACGTCCAGACGAATTTCGTCCCTCGTGGACATGGTTTTGAAAGTGTTGCCGCAGGCACAACTCACCGTGCATTCCTTGTAATCAGGATGGATACCCTTTTTCATGTTCTGCTCCTCCTTTTCATCCGAATTGTATGTAAATCGGCACCCGAAAGCGCCGCTTCGCTTTGCAAGCCTTATCATATTAGCACGGCTCACAGTCGCACGCAAGTACTTTTTAAGCTCTGACGCTGAAATTCCGGACACCTTCATGTCCACTCCTAGAGTAGCATCAGATGATGAACTGCACGAGGTAGAACGGCAGGTAAAGCATCTCGCCGACCTGCTTCAAGTCTTTGTTGTGGACAACATACTTGAAGTTAATCCTGTCCGAGTACTTATCCGAAAACTCGTCGATAGATCTGTGTTTTCTATAGCTCGATGACTTCACCTCTATGGGACTAAGCTTATTCCTGTGCGACAGCAGGAAATCCACTTCGAATCTTCTTTTTTGAACCTCGTCGTAGAAGGTATAGTAGAACAGCTTGTTTCCGTTGGAGGCCAGGGTCTGGGCTACAATATTCTCGTATAGCATTCCAAGATTCTTGGACAACTTATCGTTCAAAAGTCTCTCGTATACTATGTTTTCCGTAAAATCCCTGTCCTTGAACATCAGCGTCACCATCAGACCGGTGTCCGCCATGAAGAGTCTGAAACGCTGTGGGTTTAAACTCGTCGCAATCCCGACGGAGGGGTCGCTGGAATGATAAGAAATGAGGACCGTCTTGGACGCGACCAGCTCGGCAATCTCCTCAGATATTATCGAAGCTCTTTGATTCTTGAGCACGCTGGAAACCTGATACCTCGAGGAATTCCGGCCGAGCTCCGAAGGTATCGCATCGAAAAGCATCGATATTCTGCCGCTCGGGTCGATCTTGTAGAAATCCTCCTCGTAAAGATTGATTATATCCCGCTTGATCTCGTCCACGAACTTGAAATTGTTAGTCTCCACATATGCTTTAACTGCCTGAGGCATGCCCCCCACGAGCATATACAGCCTGAACTTCCTCATCAGCTCCCTGTTCTGCGCCTGCCCCAAGGGGATTTTTTCGCTATAGACTTTCCGTAAAAGTCCGTTCGTGGAATTGTCGCCGACAGCCCACAGAAATTCCTCGAAATCCATCGGGAACATCTCGATTTTTCGCTCTTCGCTCGGGATTAAAATATGCTCCACATTTTTCCTGATCGAGATTAAAGAGCCGGTCTCTATATAGTCGTATCTCCCGTCCGCAACGAGTTTTTTTATGGCCTGTCTGGCCTTGGGACAGAATTGAACCTCGTCGAATATAATCAGCGAATCCCTCTCGTGCAGATCCACTTGAAATTGCAGCTGAAGCTGCAAAAACAGGTAATCCAAGTCGCTGACATCATCAAATAGTGCCTTCACCCTTTCCGGAGCGAATGCGAAATCTATAAGTATATAGGATTTATATTCGTTTTTGCCGAATGCCTCGACGACGGTCGACTTCCCTACGCGCCTCGGACCTTCTATCAATACAGCCGTCCTTCCGTTTGAGTCGTTCTTCCAGGCAAGCAGCTTATCGTATATCTTTCGCCTAAACATGTGAGCTCCCCTTTTGCCTTGCAATATCAAGTGCTTGAGCATATTGTACTACAAATACGCATTATAAAACAAGCGTTTTATTACAAATACGCACTTAATTTTCGCCGAATTATTGCAGATACGCATTACAGACTATCTTTTATTGGTATAGGAGCCATTATATGGAAATTGAAGGGTTGCCGGAACACACGCCGGAATAGGAATAGACTAAAATTTGTGAAATCAATAGCATAAACTTATTATTTTTGAAAGTTTGTGCTGTCGCTGTAGATATTTCTATATTCTTGCCCGCAGATAGCGATCTCGGTCGTTTAAATCCTTGTGTATTCCGAATTCCTCGTAGGCTCCGGAGTGCAAAGCTTCCCGCAGAGCGGCCTCTCCGCAGCTCTCGTCTATCTCTATGAACAGTATTCCTCCCGGACGCAGAAACTCGGGAGCTTCGCGGATTATGCGCGAGACGGTATCCATGCCGTCTTCCCCGCCGTCCAGAGCCATGGCAGGCTCCCAAGCTTTGACTTCCGCATCTAGCCCGACAATTTCTCCGCTTGGAATATAGGGAGGATTGGAAATTATGATGTCGTAAGGCTCTTCGCCCGACGGAATTGCTCCGAAGAGGTCTCCTTGAAAAAGCTTGACGCGCTCCGGGCAGTTGCGCCTTGCAAACTCCAGGGCGACAGTACTGATGTCGCAGGCCGAAACCTCGCTTTCCGGGAATCGTTCTGCGAGATATGCGGCTATGCATCCGCTTCCCGTGCAGAGGTCGAGAAAGCGCAGACTTTTCGCGTCGCCGCAAAGAGAAAGAACCTCGCTCTCCGCCAGCTCGCAGAGCCCTTCCGTCTCCGGTCTGGGAACCAAAACGCCCGGAGCCACAGCGATATCGATGCCCATAAAATTTGTTTTGCCTATTATATACTGCAGAGGTTCGCCCGCCTTTCTGCGTTCCATCATATCCCCTAGGCGCTCGATTGCATCGACTGAGGCTTCGTCTTCCGCATGCAAAAATAACCACGCGAAATCCCTGCCCGAGATCTCCTCGAGCATAATCTTAGCCTCCGCCTCGGCGCTCTCAACTCCGGCCTCGGCGAGTTTCGATATCGCAATTTTATACAATTCGCGCAGATTCATCTTTCCTCCACGGGGGCTCACGACCCTCGCAGGCAAAATTATAACAGCAGGGGCAGCACAATACAAATACCTACATCTGCTCAATCTGTGCTAAACTGTATTCACCAAGATTCCAAGAAAGAAAGGACGGTGCTTATGTCTATTCTCTCTAAATTAAATTCCCCCTTCATGTATCTGATCTGCGGCTCTATACTCCTCTTCGTAGCAATATTGTGCATAGTCTTTGCGCTGCGCGCATACAGACAGGGTAAAGCGATCGGCATGGATGTGGTAAAGATGCGCCGCGTCATAACCTCCAGCGCCACATTCGCGGTAATTCCCAGCGTCGGCATACTGCTCGGCGTAATCGCGCTCTCGGGCGCTCTGGGAATCCCCTTGCCCTGGCTGCGGCTCTCCGTAATCGGTGCGCTTCACTACGAGACTCAAGTTGCGGGTGCCGCCGCGGAAGCGACGGGTCTCTCGTCCCTGTCTGCCTCGGAAATGACCCCACAGGCCTTCGTCAACATAGCGCTGCTGATGAGTGTCTGCATAATCTGGGGCATGGTCTTTTGCATCTTCAACTGCGAGAGTTACACGAAGAGGCTCGCTGGGGTCGGCTCGGGAACTGCGAAAAAGAAGGATGAGGGCGGCAAGAAAGGCCCGAATCTAAAAGATTTCGGCGATACCGCAATGACGGCTATGTTCATCGGCCTGGTATCCGCCTACATCGGAAGCTATATAGGCGGGTGGATCTCCAAGGGAGGAGTCTTCAGCTTCGGTGGCAGCCCCATGCCGCTCGCGGTCGCGGTCGCGGGCGCGCTGGCCATGGCTGTGTTCACATTTATTAAAGAAAAGTGGAACGCGGAATGGGTCGACAACTTCTCGATAGCGGGAAGCATGATTTTCGCCATGAGCGCCGCAGTCTTTTTGGCAAGAGTAATATAGGAGGCCGACATGAACGAAGAACAGAAAATGCAAAGCTTCATCGAATATAATAAAAACACCCATCGCATAGGGCGTGCAGCGAGCATAGTGTCGACGGTACTTCTCATAGGAGCGCCCTTCGTAATAGGCCTCTACCTCGGCGCAATGCCGGATCTTAAGGCCTGCCTGCGAGGCTTTCTTGCGATAGGCACAGTATATCTCGTAAGCTGCATCGCCGAATATTTAATCTATGTGCCGATGCTGGGCGCAGGAGGAAGCTACCTCGGTTTTATAACGGGCAATCTCCTGAACATGAAGATTCCGGCCGCCATAAACGCGCGCGATATAGTCGGCGCAAAGAGCGGAACCCCGGAAAACGAAATTATTTCCACACTGTCAATCGCAACATCATCGCTGGTTACGATAGTCGTGCTCGCGGTCGGAGTAATCCTGCTGCAGCCACTGCAGCCACTGCTCCAGTCGCCGGTACTTCAACCCGCCTTCGACAATGTCCTTCCGGCACTCTTCGGTGCGATGGCCTGCAAGTATTACCGAGGAAATATGAGAGTCGCAATCTTCCCCTTTATATTTATGACCCTGCTGTTTGCGCTGCTTCCTTCGCTCACTTCCGCCACGAGCTTTATGATAATACCGAGCGGCGCGATAGCGATAGGGCTCGCATACTTCTTCTTTAAAAAAGACGCGAAGAAAGCGGTCACGGAGGATAAAAAATGATCTACATACTGTATCTGTTGGCGGGGCTGCTCGCTCTCGCATTGCTGCTACTGCTTATTGCCGTAATCAAAACTCTCGCAAGCCCCGCGAAGCGCTCCGAATGGGAGCCCGTGCCGGCACCCGAAAGAGAGAAAGTCTACAGCGAAAAACTTTCGAAGATGGTGCAATGCGAGACCATATCGGAAAGAGGAGTGGAAAACCGCGAAAAATTCTTAAAATTTCATAAGCTTTTAGAGGAACTCTTCCCGCTGGTCCACGAAAAACTCGAAAAGACAGAGATAGACGGCAACCTGCTCTTCTACTGGAAGGGAAAGAGCGGCGAGCGCCCGCTCGTGCTGATGGGACACCAGGATGTGGTGCCCGCGGAAGGCGAATGGATTCACGATCCCTTCTCCGGACTCATCGAGGACGGCAAGATCTGGGGCCGCGGAAGCGCGGACACCAAGTGCTCCGTTATGGCCTTCTTTCAGGCTGCGGAAGAGATGCTCCAAGAGGGCATAGTGCCCGAGCAGGATGTGTATCTATCATCTTCCTGCACCGAGGAGATAGGCGGAGACGGTGCGCCCAAGCTCGTGGAAGAGCTGAAAAGGCGCGGCGTAAGACCTTACCTTGTCTGCGACGAGGGCGGAGCCATAGTGCAGGAACCCATAGCCGGAATACCGGGCTACTACGCCATGGTGGGAGTTCTGGAAAAGGGCCAGGGCGACCTGCTTCTGACTGCGAACTCCAGAGGGGGTCACTCCAGCTATCCTCCGAAGAATTCGCCGATAGCCAGGCTCTCGAAATTCGTCTGCGATATAGAAAAGAAGGACCCGATGCGGAGCGAGTTCGAACCCGAAGTGAGGGCTATGTTCGAGACTCTGGGTGCCTACGGCCCCTTCGCCTACAGGCTGCTGTTCGGCAATCTCTGGCTCTTCGGGCCCCTGCTTAAAAAACTGCTCCCGACAATTTCGCCGCAGGCCGGAGCGCTGCTCAAGACCACGATCGCTTTCACCATGCAGAGCGGTTCGGAGGCCTACAATGTTATTCCTCAGACAGCGACACTCGGCATAAATCTGCGCTATATACCGCATCAGGGCATGGAGGAAAGCAACGCCGTCATCGAGAGCCTCGCGAAAAAGTACGACCTGCAGATGTCGGTCGAAAGCGGAGAGGATTACTGCGAGCCGGTGAATATAAAGGGTGGAGCATATAAGATAATCACCGACGCCATCGAGAAGGTCTTCCCCAAGCTGCCGCCCTGCCCCTATGTTATGACCGGCGGCACGGATGCCCGCTATTATCAGGAAATCTGCGACGCCTGCATAAGATTCTCGCCGGTAGTCTTCGGCCCCGAGCAGATGAAAGGCATGCACGGCCTTAACGAGAATGTCGACAGCGTGAGCCTCCCGGGAGCGGTGGACTTCTATAAGAGCCTCGTCGAATTGAACAACTAGGCGCAGCGGGCAAGGGAAACTTCCCTAAGCTTCCACTTTTCTGCCGGCTCTATGCTTAACGCAAGCTGCGACGCCGAGGAGGAAACATTATGAAAAAACGATGCGTAGTTGTCGGCGGCGCGAAAATTTCCCGCCCCGAGCGCATAACAAAACTTTTCAGGGAGGGCGACTTCTTTATATACTGCGACAGCGGTCTGCTGAACGAAGCCGCCCTCGGGCGAGCGCCGAATCTGATTGTCGGCGACTTCGACTCGCACGAAAAGCCCGATACCGACATCGAGACTATAGTGCTCCCGAGGGAAAAGGACGACACGGACACGCTCTTTGCGGTCAAGGAGGCCATAAGGCGGGGATTTGAAGAATTTCTGTTGGTCGGCGTAACCGGGCAGCGGGTGGATCACAGCCTCGGCAATATCTATATTTTGTTAAAACTCGACAGCCTCGGCCTCAAGGGAAAGATAGCCGACGATATGTCCATCATCGAAGTCGTTTCGCAAAAGCCGGCCGAAGTCGAAGATGACTGGCCATTCTTCTCGCTGATTAATATAGACGGAAGTCCCCGGGACATAAGCATCGAGGGCGCGAAGTACGAGCTTTCGCATGCGGAAATAGACTGTGAATATCAATATGCGATCAGCAACGAGCCCCTCAAAGGAAAGAGCGCGCGCATAAAAGTCGGAGAGGGGAGGCTGCTTCTCGTAAAGTCGTATGAGTAGGCAATTGTTTGCGGAATCGACAGACCTTGACAGAAATTATCCTTTTTGTTTCCATCATCTTACAAGTGAGTGGGTAGTCCATAATTGGCACTACCCCGATTTTATTTTCGGGTTGCATCGCATAAGGTTTTTTAATTTCCCTAAGGAAAGGAGGTTGTCGTTATGACACTGTTTCTGGTAGGTATCGCAATACTTATTGTCGGTGGATTGGCTTACGGCGCATACTGCGAAAAGGTCTTCGGACCGGACGACAGGCAGACTCCTGCAGTCGCAATGGCGGACGGCGTAGACTATGTAAAGATGCCGCGATGGAAGAACATGCTGATACAGCTGCTCAATATCGCCGGTACGGGTCCCGTACTCGGGCCTATTCAAGGCATATTGTTCGGCCCCATCGCCTTCCTCACCATTCCCATCGGACACGAGAAGGAAGGAAAAGCAACTTTCTACTACATGATGCTCGTCGAGGGCTTCATCGCTATGTGCTGGGCATGCAGCAGCCGGGCGGACCTGAGGTATACACGGCAAGCTACATCGTAGGTTTAGTCTGTGCAGTCCTGTTCTATGTATCGCTCATGAAGATTGCGGACAAATGTAGCTTGCATTAGGCAGGGCTTGGCGGTCTCGGTACTTAGCGATTGGCAAGCCGTAGGCGCAGACAGAGCTTAGTACCGTTAGGGAACCGCCACGGAGCGGGAGCGTCCTGCCGTTGCAAGCTACTTCCGAAGCAATAAGACTAAAGCATATTTCCAAAAGTGATTGACAAAGGAATTTTATAATGCAATAATCATCGTAATTGAATTAAGACAAACCTGTGAGGAAGAGTAGTAGCATGCCAAGCGATACCCAAAGCGAGCTTCGGGCGGTGAGAGCGAAGCGGCCAGCCGCATGTGAATGGACTTCCGAGGGCGGAACGAAAAGCGAAAGCCTAGTAGAAACCGACGGGATCCCACCTGTTACAAATCGGGGCATCTGTGATGGCAGATGTAAGTGAGAGGCATAGCGATATGCAACTCGGGTGGCAACGCAGAAGCAAGCGCTTTTGTCCCGGGAAACCTGGATAAAGGCGCATTTTATTTCCCGCACTACCATCGTTATCTTAAAAATGGAGAGAAAGAAATGAAGAAAGTTATTGCCGTATTATTGACAGTGCTGCTCGCGACGAGCCTAGCCGCATGCGGAAAAGACAACAGCGCAAGCGAGAATCCCAAGATAGGTATATTGCAATTCGCGCCTCACGCTTCGCTGGACAACTGCAGCGAGGGAGCCATCGAGGGTCTAAAGGAAGCCGGATACGAGGACGGGAAAAATTGCTCCATAGAACTCGTCAACGCAATGGGCGAAGCGGAGACGAATAATCTGGCGGCCCAGAGCTTCGTCAGCAAGAAGTTCGACATCATAATCGCAGTGGCAACGCCGTCCGCGAGCGCGGCATATGCGGCGGCCAAGGACGCAAAGATACCGGTTATATTCAGCGCCGTCTCCAGCCCCGTGGACGCAGGTCTGGTCAACGATATGGATAATCCCGGAACCGGCTGCAGCGGAACGAGCGACGCGCTTCCCTACGATGCGCAGCTTGCGCTCATCAGAGCATTCCAGCCGGAAGCAAAGACCATAGGCATACTCTACACGACTTCGGAACCCAACTCCGCCGCCCAGCTCGCCGAATACGAAAAGCGCGCGGCCGCCGTGGGCTTTGAAATAAAGGCTCAGGGCATAACGGATGCCTCGGAGGTCTCCGCAGGTATAACATCCCTTGCCGCCTCCGGCATAGACTGCCTCTGCAATCTGACGGACAACAATGTAGTAAACAATTTCTCGGTCGTTCTGGCCGTGACCGACAAGGCCGGCATTCCCTGCTACGGCTCGGAAGAAGAGCAGGTTCTGCGGTACGGCTGCGTCGCTGCGGAAGGTCTTGATTACTTTGAACTGGGGAAAAAGACAGGAAAGATGGCCGCCGATGTCCTTAAGGGTGCGGACATCAAGAAGATGCCCGTTCAGATAATCTCGGAATCCAAGCCTTTCTATTCCTCCAGCAACATGGAGAAATTCGGCCTGAGCCTGCCGGCGAGCTACGAAAACGCCACAGATCTGAGCAAGTGAGGAGAGTCGGATGGGAGTCTTTTTAAGCCTGGCCGAAAATGTACTGCGCGAGGGCCTTATCTACGGGATTATGGCCATGGGAGTCTATATAACCTATAAGATATTGAACTTCCCAGATCTCTCCGTGGACGGCACCTTCCCTCTGGGAGCCTGCGTCGCGGCATGGGCAATCTCTTCGGGGATGAACCCCTTCCTGGCCTGCCTCCTGGCCATAGCGGCGGGAGCCATAGCGGGCTGCGCAACGGGATTGCTGCATGTTAAGCTGAAGATAAGCGACCTGCTCTCGGGGATACTCGTCATGACGGCCATGTGGTCTGTAAACCTTATAATAACGGGCGGCAGCGCCATCAAGCAGTTCTTCAATATGCCGACAATCTTCAACTCCTTCCCGGAAGGAATTGCGAGCGCGGCATCCTCGACAGCTCTCAGACTCGCAGTGATATTCGCGATAACTCTGGGGGTCAAGCTGATACTCGACTGGTATCTGTCGACGAAGAACGGCCTGCTGCTCCGGGCCTGCGGAGACAACAGCAGCTATGTTACGAGCCTCGGCATAGACCCGGGCGTAATGAAGATTGCGGGGCTCGCAATAGGAAATGCCTGCACATCTCTTTCGGGCTGCGTGCTCGCTCAGATGAACGAGAACGCGGATATAAACTCGGGAAAGGGCATGGTCGTTATGGCTCTGGCCTCAGTAATAATAGGCAGTGCGCTGTTTAAGAGGCTGAGCTTCATTAAATTCACCACGATGGCGGTGCTCGGAGCGATAATCTACAAGGCCTGCCTGATGATAGCCCTGCAGCTGGGACTTCCCAACAGCTACCTGAAACTGCTGATGGCCGCCCTGCTGACTGTCGCAATAGTATCGGAAAAGATAGGAAAGAGAGGCGTGGAAAATGACTGATGCCCTCATAGAATTAAGGAATATAGATCTTACATACAACCCCGGCACGGTGAACGAATCCTGCCTCTTTACAGGCTTCAATTTCAAGGCGGAAAAGGGAGAATTCGTCTCCATAGTCGGCTCAAACGGCTCCGGCAAGACCAGCATGCTGAATTTGATATGCGGCGGCCTTGCGGCTCAGAGCGGCAAGATACTGCTCGAAGGAAAGGACATCAGCAAGGTTCCCGAATTTAAAAGGGCCAAGCGCATAGGCAGAGTCTTCCAAAATCCCGCGCTCGGAACTTCCCCAGAGCTGAGCATAATGGAGAATCTCTCCCTTGCCGACAACAAGGGCAAGCGCTACGGGCTCGGCCGCGGCGTCGAAAGCTCCTCGCGAGAGAGGATGCGCGAGATGGTTTCCACCCTGCACATGGGCCTCGAGGACAAGATGGATTTGAAGGCGGGTTCACTCTCCGGCGGGCAGAGGCAGGCATTGGCGCTTCTTATCGCTACCATGACCCCCCTCGACCTCTTAATCCTCGATGAACACACCGCATCGCTGGACCCGAATTCCTCCGAGACCGTTATGGAGCTCACGGATAAATTGGTCGCAGAGAAGGGGCTCACCGCGATAATGGTGACCCACAACCTGCGCTACGCCGTGGAATACGGAAGCCGCATAATGATGATGCACGAAGGCGAGGCCGTGCTGGATATGGCCGGAGCGGAAAAGGAGGCCTGCCGGGTGGAGGACCTCCTGGAGATATTCAACGAGATGTCGATCGAATGCGGGAACTGAGGCCGCGCCTCTTCCTCCTCACCCTGTTTATATGCCGCTCGAAGTCGCCGTTGTTTATAAGTTCGGCAAGGATATACTGATCGAAAGTCGGCACAGTGCAGGTGTAGAAGCCGATGCGCTCATCGAAGAGGCTGTGCAGGTCCTCGGGGAATATCATATATGCCGTGCGAAGGGAAGCGGAAATCGAGTTGGAGAAGGTGTTCACATAGATTACACGGGAGTTTTCATCCATCGAGAATAATGTATCTTCCGGCTTCTTGGCCGGCGTAAACTCGGATTCAAAATCGTCCTCGATTATGTAGGCATCCCTCTCGTTTGCCCAGCGCAGATATTCCGCCTTCTTGGCCGGCGAAGCCGTTACTCCGCTCGGGAAGCTCCTGTAGGGAGTTATATGCAGCACCTGGGCTTCCGAATGCCACAGATCCCAACTGTTTATTCCGTCGGGCCCCAGAGGAAGCATTTCGCACTTAACTCGGCTCGCACCGTAAACCTGGGAAATTTTCTCGTAGGAAGGATTTTCAATGCCATATACCTTATCCCTTCCCAAAACCTGAACTATCAAACCGTAGAGATATTCCGCTCCGGAACCTATCAAGATATGGGTCGGCGAAACATACATATGACGGCTTCTGGCCAGATACAGGGATATGGCATTTCTGAGTATCATGCAGCCGTAATTAGGAGCCAACCTCAGCAACTCATCGCCATATGTGGCAAGAACCCGCCTGGCCGTCCTCGCATAGACGCCGAAGGGGAACTCCGACTTATAGTCGCTCTTTCCATGCCTGTATCTCTCAGGCTCCTGCGGCCCCCCCACCGGGAAAGAACTGCTTTCTTCGTACACAACATAGTAGCCGCTGCGTTCCCGGGCCACAATGTAGCCTTCATCGGCGAGCAGCCCGTAAGCATGCTCGACGGTTATTACGCTAACACCCTCGGCCTCGGCCATGCTGCGCTTGGAAGGCAACTTACTTCCCTTGGGATAAAGTCCGCCGGTGATATCCTCCCGCAGCCGGCGGTATATTTTTAAATATAAATTTTCTTTGCGTCCCATGAACTATTCCCTTCTCGAAAAACTGGTTATATTATTATATATTTTGATGTAAGTTTATAATACCAGATAAATGATACCAACGCACATCCGTATACTCAAATCGGAAGTGATAGTACATGCGGCAAAAAATATTGAGGGAGCTCCCCCTGAGAGCTCCCCCAATATTAATTACCTTATCTATTCTATTTATCCCAAACCCCTTTAAGTTTTAAGGAGATTATCTACTCGTTGAATTTAATCTTCTCCAGCAGCTTCTTTGCTGCCGCCGCAGGCATTTCCCCCTCGGTGGACATCTGCATTATCTCTTTCAAAAGCTCCCTTGAATTTGCGCTCTGCGGAAGCATATAACCGGCTTCCCTCATCAGATCTTCAGCCACGAGCCTGCTCGACTTTGCGATTGCATTCATCAGGCGATAGAGGCCGTCCGCACCCGCGCCCTGAGCAAGCTGAAGCGCCTGCTTCTCTTCGTCCGCCTTCCTCTGCGCCATTCCGCCGAGGGCGGCTTTTACGGTATCCGTCTTAGGCTGCTGAGGGGGCAGCTTCTCGGGAAGCATGCTTATAGCCTTGCTCGGGCAGCTCTCCGCACAGACCCCGCATCCTATACACTTATCCAAATCTATTATGCTGTTCTCCGTATCCGTGGCTCCAGTCGGGCAGACATAGAGGCAGAGGCAGTCCTTGGTGCAGAGCAGCAGATTTCTGTAGGCCTTCTTCATGCTGTCTCCCTCCCTTCCATCATTTCGAACTTCCAGGCGGGAACCTTGCATACGGGGCAGATCTCCGGTGCGGCATCTCCCACGGATATAAAGCCGCAGGCCGTGCACACCCAAACTTCTCCGCCTTCGAACATCGCTTCGCCTTCCGCCAGATAGCGCTCTACCAGAGACGAAGCCATCCTCGTCACTTTCTCTCCCCAGACGCAGACCCTCGCGGCGCCCCTGTCCTTATCCGCATCGGCCGTCGCTCGCAAGGATGCATAATTTCCCGCATCTTCCCTGAGTTCGGCCGCGAGGCGCTCCGCGCTGACATTTTCAAGGGAGCTCACGGAAGCGGTAAATTGATCCGCCAACTTCGTAAAGAGCTCCGCTTCTTCAAACTTGTACTGCTTCTCGCAGCCTCGCGCAAGATTTGAGCAAACTGCCGCCAATTGACCGAGAGACAGCTTCCCCGGAGCCTCCTCTGAAAGGACCCCGAGTTCCCGCTCGGCGGGCGCTGCTGCAGGTTTATCCTCTCCTCCCTGAGCCTCGAACTCCGATTTGGGCGCCTTGCACAGGGGGCACTTCCAATCCTCGGGAAGCTGCGCAAATGGTACTCCCCTCTTCTCTTCGTCGTATACATATCCGCATACGCTGCATACATACTTCACGCTCGCATTACCTCCTGTTAAATCCTATACGGCTCATTCGAGGGAAAAGGATTCCTTTCCCACCCCGCAGAGGGGGCACTCAAAACTGCCGGGAAGATCCTCCCACTTCGTGCCGGGAGCGATTCCCAGATTCTCGTCTCCGAGCTCCTCGTCGTAAACCCAGCCGCATACATCACATACATATTTCATCGCAATCTCCTCCTTTATAGCAGCGATAACAGATCCGCCTTGGGGCGATAACCCACCGCTTTATTAACTATTTTGCCGTCCTTCATAACGAGAACCATCGGTATCCCGGACACTCCGAACTCGGAAGCGAGCTCGGGCTGTTCATCGACATTAATCTTGCCCACCTTGACCTTGCCCTCGAGCTCCTCGGCCAGCTCCGAAATTACGGGGCCGAGCATGCGGCAGGGTCCGCACCATCCTGCCCAAAAATCCAGCAGAACGGGCTTATCCGACTTCATTACTTCTTCTTCAAAATTATCGAGTGTTATTGTAAGTGCTGACATAATTATATCCTCCTTATTTACTGTCATTCAATATATCTGAATTATAACTGAAACTTACGCGCCAATCTGTGACTCAATCACCCGGATCAATTCTGATCCCCTATCAGGACGGCGATGTATTCCTCGAGCGTGCTCTTAGACATGGCACCGGTATATCCGGCCACGAAATTACCCTCGGCATCCACGAATGCCGTGCTCGGAATGGACCTTACACCGTAGGCCTTGGATGCGCTGTATTCCGTATCAAAGTACAGCGGAAAGCTGTATCCTTCCTTCTCCACGAAATCCTTAACGCCGTCCACAGTATCGCGTGAACCGTCCGTAAGGTTCACCATCATGAAGACCAAATCGTCTCCGTATTCCGCGGCGGCTTCATCGAAATCGCCAAGCTCCGACTTGCAGGGACCGCACCAGGAAGCCCAAAAATTAACTACTACGGGCTTGCCGAGTTGGTCGGAAAGCTTAACCTCTTTACCGTCAATATCGTAGACGATAAAGTCGGGCGCGATAAGTTTTTCTTCCTCGGGCTCATCGGGAGCAGCAGGCTGCTCCGGAGCCTTTGAGCTGTCGCCGGCTTTCGCGGCATCCTCCGGCGAATAATTTTTACTCAGCGTCTTATAGCCGAATGTGGCCACAACCAAGACCAGAGCAAAAGCAATTATTGTAACTATCAATTTGGTATTCTTATTCATATATTTCTCCTACACAAGAGCAACCAGCTTATCCAAGAGCCCGAGCATCATAGCTATGCCCACGATTATCAAAAATACGCCGCTCACTTTGTTGATCGTATTGTAATTCTTCTTGATAAACTCGAAGGCATCCCCTAATCTCTCCAGAAGCAGCGCGGAAAGTATAAACGGAATCCCCAGTCCGAGTGAATAGACAAACAACAGCAAAAAACCCTTAAGGCTGCTCGCCGAATTCATCGCCATCATCATAGCGGAGCCCAGGAAAGCACCAACGCAGGGACTGAGGCTGACAGAATAGACAACGCCGAATATAAAAGCCGAAAGCAGACCCTTTATCTCCACATTCTTCTGCATGCCCTTAAGGAAATTCAAGGGTATTATCTCGAGATATGAAAGTCCGAACAGCACGACCACCGCACCGCCCACGATGTTTACAATTTCCTTGTGATTCGTCAGGAAAGCACCAATGCTTCCCGAAAAGACCCCCAGCAGACTGAAAATCAAGGTAAAGCCCAGCACAAAAGCCACCGCCCGCGGAACAATATTTTTCTTCCCCTCCTCCTCATCGCCTCCTGCGAAGTAGGACAGGAATATGGGCAGCATCGGCAGCATGCACGGCGATATAAAAGAAATCAGCCCTTCCAAAAAGGTTATAAGATATTGCACAGCGTAAATCCTCCTTAAGCATCTGTATTCTACAGGGATAAGGACAATATTTCAGTGACCTGGTCTCATTTGAAGACGAAATCTCAGCCGGCAAGCTCCCTCAGCCTCTTTATGTCCGTAATAACCACGGAACCCCGCCTGCTCTCTATAAGTCCGTCGGAGGAGAACTGCTTTAGCATGCGCGCGACCACTTCCCTCGCGCTGCTGACCTCCCTGGCCATCTCCTCCTGAGTCATCCTTATCTCGGGATCGCCGCTTTTTTCGAACTCCCGCACGAGAAAACCGGCGAGCCTCCTGTCAAAGCGCGCAAAGAGTATCTGCTCCATAACCCAAACGACGCTTGAAAATCTCTCCGCAGCCAGCTCGTAGGTAAAACAGCGCAGGGCGAGGTTTGAATTCATCAATTTCTCGTAGGCGCCGGCTCCTAGCGTAAGTATTCGGGTCTTTTCCGTCGCGACCATATGAGTTTCGAAACTTATCTGCGACAGCACGCAGGAAGCCGAAAGTATGCACGATTCGCCTTCCTCAATCCTAAACAGGGTCACTTCCCTGCCTTCTTCCGAAAGGATGAAGACCCTAATCGAACCGTCGATAACATATATCATGCCCGGACATGCCCCGCCCGCGCCGAATATTATCTCGTACTTTTCGCAGATCCTTATCGAAGAGTTCCTTTCAAAGAAATCCCTTTCCTCATCGTTCAAAGTATCCCAAAAAGCCAGATTTCTTATATAATCTTTTCTTTCCATCTTCTTCCCTCCTGTAATATAGAAACGCAACGCGAGCATTCGGCCCGCGCTGTGAAAATGTCGCTATATCAAACTCCGGGTCGCAAATCTCGGGCTATAGCTATTATGTCGGAAACTACCGCGCTTCCGGTCGGTCTTGGCCCTGCGCCCTTGCCCATCAGGAAAATCGGACCCGCCATATCGCAATCCAGGCGAACTGCGTTATATTCTGCAGCGCAGCGCCCGAGGAAGGAATCCGCAGGAACTTCTCGGGGAGCTACCGATGCCTCCACGCCCTCATCGCGGTCCTCGGCTTGTGCAATCAACTTTATCCTGTTTCCGCGCAAGGCCGCAGCCTCGATATCCGCGAGGCCCAGCTCCGTAATACCCTTGCGAGGGATATTATCCGGATGTATATACTTTCCGAAGGCCTGCCATATGAGGAGCGAAAGCTTATTGGCCGCATCGAAACCCTCCACATCCCCGCTGGGATCCGCCTCCGCAAAACCCAGCCTCTGGGCATCGGCGAGCACCGAAGCATAATCGGCGGCTTCATCGCCCATGCGCGTGAGTATATAATTCGTAGTCCCGTTGACTATACCGCTTACGCCGCTTATCCTGTTTGCGGCCATAGCATTTTCGATTACATCCATAACGGGAATCGCTCCGCAGACCGCAGGCTCGTATCTGAGCATGCATCCATTGCGCTCCGAAGCCTCAAGCACACGCGGCAGATTTGCCGCGAGTGCCGCCTTATTGGCCGAAACCACATGCTTTCCTGCATCCAAGGCTCGAATCATGTATTCCGTCGCAGGCTCGAGTCCTCCCATAAGCTCGGCAACGATATCCACCGAAGGGTCTTCAAATATTTCCTCCGGGTCGCAAGTTAAAAGCTCCGCGGGAACTTGCACCCTGCGTTGTGCGCTCAGATCCCTCACCAGAATCTTCTTCACATAAATTTTTACGCCGAACTTTTCTTTGATCGACGCAAAATTTTCTTCAATAACTTCGTATGTACCGCTGCCGACATTGCCGAAACCCAGCAGCGCTACTCCAATTTCTTCTCTATTCTTCATATTCGTTCAAAAGCTTCTTCTCGCAAGCATCTCGCCCCTCGGCTTCTTCTGCCTCGCGAATCTGCCTCTGCACCAGAGCGGTAATTTCCGGATACTTTTTCATAATATAGCCGTAGCCCTTGCGCACATGGGGGACGAGACAGTCGCTGCAATCCTTGGTGCAGCCATCTATAATCTTGAAATTCCCCCCGCAGTTTTTTCCGAGTGCATAGAGCGGGCAATAGCAGAACAGACAATTAAAATTATCGGGATCTGAAGTCTTGTGGCAGGGGAAAAACTCGCATTCTCTATTTTGCATAAAGGCATAGTGCTTGCCTTCCCAAAACTCCTTTTTCTCTTCCTTCTCCGCCATCTCAATTCCCTCTCTTCTATCTTACAGGGCAGACTCCGCTTTCGCAACCGTCGTCGCCTATATCGTACTGTACTTCTTCCTTCTCGTATTTGCTGATGAGCGAAGGCGTAAACGACGCCATCTCGGCCCTTCTCCTCTCGTACTCTTCCTTGCTTATGGCCTCGTAGGGCATCAGCTCGTAAAAGTTGTCGTTGTAGGAGAGGAAGGATAGCGCAACCGCGCAGTCCCAGTTATCCCATACCCACTGCTCTACATCTGCCCACTCGTCGTCGCGCACATGGACGGTTATCGAGCAGTTGTGGTCGACATAATTCTCCATGAACATCTTGTAGATCTCGAGCTGTTCAATGGCACTCACATGTGCCTTGTGGCGCCCCTCGGGTGCCTTGACCGGGAACTCGACGACCTTCGTCGCACAGGTTATCGGATCCTGACCCACCTCCGGGAAGACCGGATATCCAAGCTCCTCGCAGACCTTGACGAGCGGATCGTCGGCGGATATTCTTATGCGCCTTATATAATAAGGCGAGTGGTTAAAGTGCACGCCCGAGGATACCGTGGGAAGAAGCGAGAGGGTTCCCTCCGGCTTAACCGTCGTAACCAGCAGCGGTGCATTTATGCCCAGCTCGGCGGCGTAGTTCGCCGCGGCGTCCTTGGCCGCCTTGCGCAGATCGACGAGAAGCTCGGCCTGTCCCTCCATATCGAGACCGATTGCATTGACCATATCCTGCCAGCCGGTGAGCGAGCAGCCCAGAAGCCTGTCTCTTTGCTGCACATTGTTCCACTCGGGGATTTCGAGCTCGGTGCAGGTCATGCGCAAGCCCGCCCTAGCGGACATGCGCTCGGCCTCGAGCAGACCTTCTCTATCGAAGCTTCCGTCTTCTCCGACAAAGGCCATGCAGTTTATGGTCGTCAGGTTGCAGAGTCCCTTGGAATCCAGCAGAATCTCCGCACAGGGGTTCACGCCGTTAAAGTTCGGCCTGCGCCTGGAACCTTCCTCCGCATTGATATATCCCGGCTCGCCGCTGTAGCGCATCTGGGTTATGTGCCAGCTCAGCTGTTCCCTGGTGGGTTTCTTAAGATAGTATATGGAATTGTTGGACATCTGCCTGTGGGCGATCTCCTGATCGATGACCCACTTCTCGTCCACCTTCTTGTAGAGATTATTCTTAGCCTCGATGCACTCCTTGTCGTCCGCGTCGATGAGCACTATCTCCGCTGTCCTGCGCACGCCGCCGACCACCACATTCTCTCCGATGATGTTGGCGATATCCAGGCAGTCTATGGGCTTGAGTTTTATGCGATCACCCGCATCTCTGGTCGCAGCCTTCTCGATTACGCGATCGATCTTCGTAAACATATTCTTCATGCTGGAGTGGCCGGAAGCGGTTCCTCCGAAGGTCGCGAGCTTTTCGCCCCTCTCGCGCACATGGTCGTAATTGAGTATGACGGTCTTTATCTTGCGATACTCCGAGCTGTATAGAATCTTAAGGTAATAGTCGAGCGATTGCACCCAACCTTCCTTTGAGTCGCCTATGGTTATCTTGACCGTGTCGTTATGCGAAAACTCCAGCGAGGTGCTGTCCTGACGGAGGCTCTTGAGCAAAGGCGTGTAGGCCTCGTGTATCAGCTGAACATCCTTCCTGATCGTCGGAAGTTTCTCGACATCGGAGCGGAGTATGCGCACACCGACTCCGGAGCCCACCATCAGCAGATAGAACACATCGTGGAAGCTGCTGAAGCTGTCGATCACCTGGAAAGAACAATTGAAATTGCTCATGGGATAGTACTTCGAAACATCGGTTGAGCCCACCCAAAAAGTTCTCCCCGAAAGGAACTGTCTTAGGTGAAATACATTGTCGAAGAGTTTTTCCGCCTCTTCTCTGGGAGTGGGCACGAGGCTGCAGTTATACTCGACGGCCCTGCGAACGGTTTCCCACCAATACTCTCTTCTGTTCTCCTCCGGGACCCACCTCGAATAAGTCCTGTAGTAGACGAAGCTCCCCAGCTGCCCCATGGGGCTGTGCGCGTGTTTGTATTTGCTGATGAAGTCCTCGCTGATGAGCCTGCCGGCATCCGCCGTGCGGTCACCCCTGGTTCTTTCCCGCTCGTATCTGTAAATGATAAATTTCTTAGCGACATCCTTGCGCTCGCTGGCCATCAGGAAATTTTCCACAAGATCCTGAAGGTCCTCCACATGGACGGGCTTGTCCGCCTTTTCTACCTGACGCTGTATAGCTTCGGCTATCCCCGAAGACAGGCCGACATCTATTCCAAGGCGGGTCTCCTGCATGGCTTTTTCTATTGCAGACTGGATTTTAGATGCGTCGAACGGCACTTCCAAGCCGTTCCTCTTCAATACGGTAATCATTTTTTGCTCCTTATTTTAACGGGGTTTAGGGTTCCTGAGATGCCTCCCTCTCTGTCCTTGATGTAGTGGTTTGGAGAGAGAGCAAACACATTATATAGTATATCATCCCTCTCCGCAACGATTAAATCCGTGATTTTTTGATGAAATATTTACCATATTTGCACAATATATTACAGTTTTACAATTCATAGATTTTTTAAATAAAAAAGAGGCGCATCATCGGGATTTTTACTCAAAATCAACCCCTTTTTGCCCTCCTTTTATAGGTATTATATTTTCTTGG
The DNA here is from genome assembly GCA_964344335.1 of uncultured Oscillospiraceae bacterium. GTDB lineage: Bacteria > Bacillota > Clostridia > Peptostreptococcales > Anaerovoracaceae > RUG11894. The sequence continues at coordinate 48,584 of CAYFMW010000007.1, forward strand.
TCGGCTATGAAATATTTAAATACCTGCGCCGCGCCTCAAAGCGGCTGCACGAAATTTCCCGCCTCCGCCTAAAAAGCTTCCGCGGCAAATCACGGACAGAGATTCGTCGGCTTTATCGGATGAGTGCTCGGAGCGGGATTTTCATCATCCCTTCCTTCGAGTATGCGCAGAGTCCTCCTGAGGCTGCGGGTGAGCTTGTTCAGACTGTAAATTCGAGTGACGACATCCACAGCGCTCTCGTTTCTGTACATCAGCACATCCTTCATGGTAGTAGCCAGCTCTTCGCAGAGCCGCTCGCACTCAGCGAAAAAATCAGCCCCGAGCTTTGACGCGAGCTCGTGTTTGCCGGGCCTTTCATCGCCCTCGCCCAGCTGCGATATCTCGTAGTGATAATCCATGCCGAATATCTGCGCAAGCCTCCCGGAGAGTTCGCATCTGAACTCGTTAAGCCTAAGGTCAAGGGTATCCGCGAGACCCGGGATGATTATATCGCGGTCGGCCTCGAGCTCCTTTACGATTAGCTGCGCCTTTTCCTTCATCTCCAGAAGCATCTGCTCCATATCCTTGAGGCTTCCTTTGAGCACGGCGGGAGGCATCAGAAGCACCTTCCAGTAGAGTTCTATCTGCGAGAGTGCACAGGAAATTATATCCTTGAGCTTGAGTGCGGCGCTTTTTTCGAGAATCTCCCTGAGTCTTCCCTTAAGATTCTCGTTCAGAGCCGCCTTTAGCTCCGCAAGGCCCGTCCCTTCCTTTGCACTTATGGGATAGAGCGTCAGATCCTCCGCTCCCGTGAGCATGCACAGCAGCTCGCGGCAGTAATTGAGGTAGGCTTTGAGCTCCTCGCCGCCTATCGTGTCGATCTTATTGACCGCAAAGAAAAACTTCGCGGCATACTCCTCTGTATTGCGAAGAATGTCTATCTCTATCTCGTTTATGGGCGAATCCACGGATAAAAGAAATATAACGGCATCGCTCTTCCTGATGAAGGCATAGGCGGCATCCGTGTTCTTTTTATGATATGAACCTATACCGGGGGTGTCTACGAGGCAGATTCCCCCTTCCAGAAAATCTGCAGGCACGCTAATCTCGACGCTGTCCACTCCAAGCCGGTTATCCGGATTTTCCTGCTCGTTTATGTAGGTTCCAATCTCGGATCCGCTTACCTTTTTAACGAGTCCGTTGAGAAAGCTCACAGAGTAGCTGTCCTCTCCATAGCTGATCTTGGCGGCCACGGAGGTTATGGGAACTATTCCCGTGGGCAAAATCTCTCTTTCGAGCAGCGCGTTTACGAGGAAGGTCTTGCCTCTCTTAAACTGCCCTATAACGGCTACCGTCAGGCTGCTGTCCTCGAGCTTTTCTCCGAGGGCGCGCGCTCGGGCCTCCTGCCCTGCGAGTATCTCGGCCCCCGACAAAAGCTCCTCTATATCCTTGACATATTCAGAAATGTTTCTTTCCATAACGATTACAATCGACAGTTTAAAGCCTACTCCGTTTTCCGCGATCTCCGAACAGGATAGGCTTTATCTTTTCCGTTGCCGCTAGGCTTTTTTTAACCCTCTCGACATCTATTCCGGTATCGTGACCGTTGAGATCGAATTGCGCAAGGCCGCTCTTCTCGATTATGGCATCCGCAAGCGTCTCGCCCATTATTCTCTCCTCGTGGCGCTTCACCGCGGCCCTTACCTCCTCGTCCGCGTCCAGATAGATGACTATGCGGTCCATCATCTCGAAATCCTTCTGTTTGCGCATCTGCTGAACCTTGGAAACCAGCTCCCTTGCAAGTCCCTCGTCTATGAGTTCCTCGCTGAGCTCGGTGTCCAGTATAACGCAGAGATCTCCTATCTGATCCGAAGCGAATCCGTGTTTGGGGATGACCGTAACCGCAACCATGTCGGAGCTTATTGCGGTGGGCTCAGCGCCCAGTTCAATCTCGTAGCTGCCGCCCGAAGAGAGCGCCGCGAGCATTGCCTTTGCATCGACCTTCGAAAGCGCAGCGGAAAACTCCTTAATCTTCGCACCCAGCATGGGGCCGGCGACCCTGAAATCCGGCTTTATCTGATAGCTCAGGTAGGAGTCCATATCCTCCCTGAACTCGACATCCTTTATGTTGAGCTCCTCGCGGACGAGGTCCGTCATGTAGCCTATCTTCTCCTCGAATTTCGCATCCAGCAATATGCCGGTAAGAGGCTGACGAACCTTGAGCCTCTCCTTCTCCCTGATGCCCCTTCCTATATTGACTATGGAACGCACCAGGTCCATCCTCTCCTCGAGCGCATCGTCTATAAGCGACATATCCGCCTGGGGGAAGTAAGCAAGATGGACATTCTCCTCGCCTGTCAGATTCACATATATCTCGTCGCTTATGAAGGGAGCAAAGGGAGCTATCAGCTTTGCCACTCCGCAGAGCACTTCGTAGCTCGTACTGTAGACAGCCTTCTTATCCTCGTCCATACCGTCGGCATAGAATCTCCTTCTGGCCCTTCTTATGTACCAGTTGGAGAGGTCCTCATTCACAAACTCGTTTATTGCGCGCACGCTCTTGTTATGGTCGTAGTCGTCCATAGCCCGGATTACATAATCCACGAGCCTGTTGTATTTTGAAATTATCCAGCGGTCGAGCTCGGGCCTGTCTTCGTAGGGAACGAAGCATCGCGATGCATCGACCTCGTCGTTGTTTGCATACAGGATAAAGAAGTTGTAGACATTCCTTAGCGTTCCGAAGAACTTGCTCTGAACCTCCCGGAGGCCTTCCTCGTCGAATCTCGTCGGGAACCACACCGGCGAAACCGCCAGAAGGTACCAGCGGGTCGCATCGGCGCCGTACTTATCGAAGAGCATAAAGGGATCCACAGCATTGCCTCTGGACTTGCTCATCTTCTTACCTTCTTTATCCAAAACCAAGTCGTTTACTAAGACATTCTTGTAGGGCGAACATCCCTTTATGAAGGTGGATATGGCCATCAGGGAATAGAACCATCCGCGGGTCTGATCTATGCCTTCGCAGATGTAGTCCGCGGGGAAATAATCCGGGACGAAGTTTTCGCTGTTTTCAAATGGATAGTGCCGCTGAGCGAAAGGCATTGAGCCCGAATCGAACCAGCAGTCGATAACTTCGGGTACCCTTCTCATGAGCCCCCCGCAATCCGGACAGTTCATGTGAACATCGTCGACATAGGGACGATGCAGTTCTATGCTCTCGTCTATCTCTTCTATGGCTTTCTCCACGAGTTCCTTGCGACTGCCTATCGACTGCGTGGCTCCGCAGTCCTCGCAGCGCCATATGTTAAGGGGGGTTCCCCAATAGCGGGTGCGGGATATCGCCCAGTCCTTTACATCGGCTATCCAGTTTCCGAAGCGTCCGGCCCCGATTGAGGGGGGATGCCATGCCACCGTGTCGTTGTTTGCTACGAGCTGATCCCTCAGCTTGGTCATCTCTATGTACCAGGAGGGATTTGCGTAGTATATCAGCGGCGTATCGCAGCGCCAGCAATGCGGATAGTTGTGAAGTATGCTGCCCTTGTCGTAGACCTTATCCTCCGCGAGCAGCCACTTGAGTATCTCGATATCGAGGCCCTTCTCCATTATGAAGCGCCCCTTCCAGGGAGTCGTCGTATATTTACCTTCCGAATCCACGGGATTGGGCACGGGCAGACCGTACTTCCTGCCGCACTCGTAGTCGTCCTCGCCGAAGGCGGGAGCGGTATGAACGATGCCGGTGCCGTCCTCTATGCTCACATAGTCCATACAGGTAATAAAGAAGGCTTTGCCCTCGACCTCGCAGAAAGGCATCAGCTGCTCATACTCCTTATACTCGAGCTCCCTGCCCTTCATCCGGGCTACTATCTCGTAATCACCTTTGGCGGACAGGACTTTCTCCGCGAGGGCTTCAGCCACATAATAATACTTCCCTCCCTGCTTCGCCTTTACATAATCGACATCCGGGCCGACCGTAAGGCTTACATTGGCGGCAAGCGTCCAGGCCGTCGTCGTCCAGGCAAGATAATATGTGTCCTCCTCGCCTTTCGCCTTGAAGGCTGCCGTCAGGGTATTGGTCTTGACTTCCTTATAGCCCTGAGCCACCTCGTGGGAGGCGAGTCCCGTACCGCAGCGCGGACAATAGGGTATTATCTTGTGTCCCTCGTAAATGAGCCCTTCATCATAAAATCTTTTTAAGATCCACCAGACGCTCTCGATATAGTCGTTATCCAGAGTTATATAGGGGTCGTCCATATCTATGAGGAAACCCATGCGGCGGGTCATATCCCTCCACTGAGCCTCGTACTTGAATACGGATTCCTTGCACTTTTGATTGAAGGCCTCTATTCCGTAATTTTCTATATCTTTCTTGCCGTCCAGATCGAGCTGTTTTTCCACCTCAATCTCCACCGGAAGACCGTGGGTATCCCAGCCCGCCTTGCGGGTAACCTTGTATCCCTTCATAGTCTTGTAGCGGCATACCGAATCCTTGAGCGTGCGCGCCACGACATGATGTATGCCGGGCTTTCCGTTTGCGGTCGGCGGACCTTCATAGAATATGAAGTCGGGCTTGCCTTCCCGCGTCTCGACGCATCTCTCAAGAAGCCTTTCCTCGTCCCACTTGTCCGCCTGTGCGAGCTGCAGCTCGGCTATCGGCATATCGGATAGATTTTTATACATATCGTTCCTCTGTTTCGTCATAATTTTGCTGAATTCTTAACTTAATCAGTATATTGAAATATGAGTATTTCGTCAAGATAATGCGCCCGCCCCGAAGGGGGCGGGCGCTCTCTTTAATATGCAATTTTCAGCGCTCTGTAATTATTCTATGAATACCATGCGTGTCTCTTCGGATACTCTTACCAGCTCCTTGTCGGAGAAGTATTCGTCGATGATGTCCGTGCTGTTGGTGGAAACCTTTTTGGGCTTTTCGATCGCCTCGATCTCCTCTCTGGTCAGGTTGAAGGAACCCTCGACATTATTGTAATGATACTCCTGAAGTCCCAGAGAAAATTCATCGTTATCCGAAATCTCGTAGCCGTTAAGGGAGAGGCTCACCAATTCTTTGGTCTTCTTGTTGTACTCCGCGCGGAAACCTCTCGAAAACTGATAGAACTCCGTGTGCCCGCCCTCGAGCCAGGCCGCATCTCTATATACATGCTTCACCATCTTCTTGAGCGTGGAACCTTTGACCATAATTCTGTATATGGCATCGTTGTATGGGAATATGGTGCGAAGATCCTCGCGGGTAACTATGGTTCCAAGAGCCTCCCCCCTTATGGAACCTGAGCCCACAAACATTATGTCGACCTTGGTGATATCCTTGAAGGCATCCGCAAAGAGGCGACCAAGCTGAGTCTCCCTATTCCTTGCGGGGTGAGTGTAGACATCGGCGAACCTGGTGACTATGCGTCCGTACTTGCTGTCCGTCTCCGCCTTGTAGCTGCGTATGACTTCTTCAAGCTCATGGTCCCAGGGGCAGGTCTCCTCATTTATGGGCACGAGCTGCCACTTCCAGTCGTGCACGCAGTTGTTGTCGGTATCCACCACTATATCGAAGCGTCCTATCTGGTCCGTCCCCATTACCGCCTGCACGATGTAGATTCCGTTTACAACTTCCGGCTCTTCGAGTCTGGTGTGAGTATGGCCTCCGATTATGACATCGACGCCCCACTCCGGGTCCAAGGCAGCCGCCAGTTCCTTGTCCGCCTCAAAACCTATATGAGTGAGCAGCACGGTGAGATCCATATCCTCGGTTCTTCTGGCATTGCAGATTCTCCCCACCTCCGCGGCCGCTTCGGCTATGTCTACGAAAGATCCGATGAGAGGATCGGGCTTTATGGATTTTATGGTATCCTGGGTCAGTATCCCGATGAAGAGTATCCTCATGCCGTCGATCTCGATTACATGATGCGACTTAAAAAGCCTCTTATGGTTACTGGTGATGAACATATTAGCGTTGATGATGGGGAAGTTTGCGCATTTTTCGATGAACAGAAGGTGCGCCAGGCCATAGTCCACCTCGTGGTTTCCGAGGGTGACGACATCCGGAGCTATCATATTCATTATCTCGATGGTCGAAACTCCTTTGTATTCGCTGTCGATGAGCGAACCGCGGAACATGTCTCCGGAGACGGCATAAATTACATTCGGATCCTCGCGGCGAGCTCTCTGTATGTAACCGGAGAGAAGCGAGACTCCTCCCACGAGTTTGTTATCGAGTTCCTCCGCCATAAAATCTCCATGCATGTCGTTGGAATGCAGAATGGTCAATGGTTTCGTGTTAATCATTTTTCTCTCCTTATCTCAGCAATGACATCATATACTACGCTCGCCTCATAGCCTAAGGCTGCGAGCCTTCTGCCAACTCTGTTCAACAGTTTCTCGTCGATACCCGAACTGCCTATAACGGTTATCGCTTGTCGCATGGCGCGCTCGCGCTCCGTAAGTAAGGTCTCGTCCTGCGAAATCCCATCGACGGCCTTTTTAACGAGCTCCTCCTTTGCACCCCTGCGCCTAAGGTCGAATTCTATCCGCCTCCTTCCCCTTCCCTTTAAAGCTGCCTGCTTAGCAAGGCTGCTAAGCAACGATTCGTCATCTATGTATCCGAGCTCGACAAGCTGCCTTATGCACAAGGCAACCTCCTCCTCGGCATAACCTTTTTTAAGCAAGTTCCCAGAGAGTTCGTCCCTCATGTAATCCCTGCGCGCCAGCATCTCCGCGGCGGCCTCGCCCGCGCTCTTTTTCGCCTCGCCTTTGTAGTGCGATAATGTTATACCCTCGAACTCCTCGGGCCGCTCAAGCGACACGGCGCAGATTAAATCGGAGGACAGCTCCGGCATAAGAAGAAAGCCGTCAGGATAATTTTCACAGCTCAATATTTCCTTATAGCGCAGCTGCTCGTCAAGGACGGAAAACTTCGAAAGCCCCATGCGTATGCCCTCTCCGCACATCTTCATGTAGGCTTCCTTGCGAACCCATATGTGCAGAAACTCCTGACTCCACTCTTTGCCTCCGGATTCCAAGCCTCCGAGGTATTCCTGCTCCAAAGGGTGCAGCCTTCTCGCAATCGCAGCACCCGGTTTTCTTTTTGCTTCCTCGATGTCTATACCGCATGAACCTCCCGCCATAAGAAGAGTCAAGAAGTTCCGTGTGTGGCTGATGGATATTAAAGCTCTCGATCCTCCCCGCGACAGCGCGTAGGGGCGCCCGGAATCCTCATAAAAAAGCTCCATTCCGAGCTCCTTTTTGACGAAGTCGGCGGAGCTGTATTTCCTGTTTTTAAGCTTCGCTGCGAGCCAAATTTTCATACTGCATTAAGTGTACAAACTTTGCCGGCGCTTGTCAAAATATTCTCACTAATATATAATACTGTCACACACTAAAGCATCAAAGCCGCGAGGTGAAAAATGTACGATTCAAAATTCAAGTCCGAAACGAACGACGAACTCTTCAAGGCTATACTGTCCCTTCAGGACGAAGAGGAGTGCTACCGTTTCTTTGAAGACATCATGACCGTAAAGGAGCTTCAATCCGTATCCCAGCGCTGGCAGGTGGCGCGCATGCTCGATGCGAAGAAGACTTACGGCGAAATAGAGGCGGAAACAAAGGCCTCCGCAGCTACGATAAGCCGCGTAAACAAGTGCCTTCTCTACGGCTCGGGCGGCTACAGGAATATGCTGGACAAGCTGCGCGACTAGACGGCGAAGAATTCGAATTAGGATAATTCGTTCAATCCGCAAGAGCCGCTACCGAAGCTGTCGATGCGGTAAAAGCGCAATCAAAATTTATAATCCTATTCCGAAGATATCGGATCGAACATTACAATCAGAAGCTGCAATGCAGCTTTTTTTAATGCAGTATTTAAG
>CAYFMW010000008.1:0-9409 GCA_964344335.1 uncultured Oscillospiraceae bacterium
GTGACTTGTTAAAAAAAGGATGGCACCACCAGGGGATAGTCATGCCCTTTGGCGGATGAGCCGGAAAGCACATGGATGGGGGCTTTTCTGCCCAAATATCAATTTGAACCCCCCTCTTACCCAAAATCAAAAAGTATAGGGCAAAATCAAAAGGTATATGAAAAATCAAATTGTATCAAAGACGGTATTTACAGGGATGATGGGTACAGTGGTACGAACTTTGACCGCCCAGATTGGCATCGCCTTATTTCCCAAACGGAAGAAGGCAATATCGGCACCATCATTGTAAAGGACATGAGCCGATTAGGTAGAGATTATCTAAAGGTAGGCTATTACACCGAGGTATTATTCCCCGGCTCTGATATCCGCTTTATTGCCATAAACAACAATGTGGACAGCGCCAATCAGCAAGACAGCGATTTTACACCGTTTCTTAACATCATCAACGAATGGTACGCCAAGGATACGAGCAAAAAAATCCGTTCCGTCTTTAAGTCAAAAGGTCAGTCCGGCAAGCCGCTCTGCACCAATCCCCCTTACGGCTACATTAAAGACCCAGAAGATAAGACTCATTGGATTATTGATGAAGAAGCTGCCAAAGTGGTAAAAGAGGCATTTCACTTGTGTATGCAAGGGTATGGTCCTACACAGATAGCTAAAGAGTTTAGCAAACGCAGCATATTAAATCCAACGGCTCACGCTAAGGCAAACGGAATCAATATCCCGGACAATAGAGGCCACGACGATGATTATATCTGGCGAGGTAGTACAATAGTTCATATGCTTTCAAGACAAGAGTATTTAGGACATACGGTGAATTTCAAAACCTATCGCAAGTCCTACAAAAATAAGAAGCAGTTAAAGAATGACCCCTCGGAATGGGTGATTTTCGAGAATACCCACGAAGCGATTATCGAGGAGCCAGCATTCGAAGTAGTGCAGAAAATCCGAGATGGCAGACGCAGGCTTACACCGATGGGTGAAATGCCAATCCTCTCCGGTATGCTATTCTGCGCTGATTGCGGCAACAAGCTATACCAAGTGCGTGGGCGTGGTTGGGAACATGACAAAGAGCATTTTGTGTGTGCTACCTATCGCAAGATTAAAGGCGGTTGCAGTTCTCACCAGATACGTAATGTGGTAGTTGAGGAATTGCTCCTTGACGGCATACGCCGGGTAACTGCTTATGCAAGAGACCATGAGAATGAATTTGTGGAGATGGTTACTAAGAAAACAAGGATAGAGCTGGACAAAAGTATGCGTGATGGCAAAAGGAAATTAGAGCAGTCACAAGCTCGTATCAGCAAGCTGGATGAAATTATCCAAAGGCTCTATGAGGACAATATCGAGGGTAAGATTTCCGATGAGCGTTTTGCCAAAATGACCGCAAGCTACGAAGCCGAGCAGCATACTCTTGAAAACCGAGTGTCAGAACTGAAATCCACTATGACTTCAGAAAAGGAAAGTGCACTGGGTGTAGACCACTTCCTGACCTTGGTAAGAAAATACACAGATATAAAAGAACTCACAGCGGAGATTATTCGGGAGTTCGTTGAAAAAATATATGTTTACAAGGCAGAACGCATTGATGGCAGACGAGTACAGCGTATCAAAATCGTTTATAACTGTATTGGCGAATTTGACCCACAGGTTTCTACATCCACCACAGAACAAAAAGAAAAATCGGCATAGCCGGTAACACATACCAAACTATGCCAATATTTTTCAGGGATTAAAAATCCCTAAGACTAACCCCATAAGGCCGGGTTTTTTATCCTTATTTTTTGCACTGCCGCGATTCGCGCCGCCCAAGGCGAGCCGAATCCGGCTCTTCAGGCCGGCATGCCGACGCGGTCTATTATCATATCTATAGCTTCTATTGCCTCGCTGTCCATGGAAGATTTAATATCCCTAATGTTTCTTTTCATATACTCCAGCGTATCTTCAGAAGATATGTATTCTATAAATTCTTCAACCCATCCCATGCGCTCCGTCCTCAATATGCGACCTATTCCGCTGTCCTGAATATACTCGGCATTGATTTTTTCGTTCCAAATGAGGGGGTCGAAGACGAAGATGGGCGTCTCCGTGCCTATAGCCTCAAACAAGGTCATCCCGCCGGCCTTCGTAAAGACCGCGTCGGCTTTCTTCATATATTCCGCAACATTCTGTGTAAAGCCGAGGGTCTCCACATCGGGATAAGCCCTGAGCAAATAGTCGCGGAGCTCTTCATTTTTCCCGGCTATTACGGTCACATGGCAGTTGTCTTGCTGCCGGAGGGCGCCGAGCAGAGAGTCGATTCCCGGAATCAACCCGAGTCCTCCGCCCATAATCAATACTCGCTTTTTGCCGCAAGCGCTTCTGTCCGAATGCAGCTTTTTAAAGGCGGGAGCTACGGGTATTCCGCAGCTTATAATCTTATCTCTGCTTACCCCCTTGCTTATCAACACGGCCTCCGACTCCTTTGAAGCGACGAGATAGTAGTCGCTCTCCTTTGTAATCCATTCCGGGTGAACAGCGACATCCGTTATGCAGGTTACGAAGGGAACAGGATCTTCGTAGCGACTCTTATAGGCGCTGATGTACCTGCAGCCCATCGGCCAGGTACAAATAATCAGATCGGGGTTATATTTGTTTACTATCCTTTTGAGCGCGAAGCTGTTGGTCATATCCTCTCTCCACGGAAATCGCGAGCTCAGATAATCCGCCCTTATCATCATGTCAAATAACTTTACATTATTGCGAACCACATAATTGAATCCCGTATATATCCCCTTATATACATACGGAAAAAGATAGGACATAATGTCGACGACCTCGACATTTGCATCCTTCCTGCGATTTGATATCTGAGATTTTATAGCTTTGGCCGCGGAATCGTGTCCGTTTCCGAAAGTCGCGGTCAAAATCAATATATTCATTACAAATTCCACCTTTTGGATGGGCAATCTACCGTTATAATTTTCCCCTTTTGACTATATGCTCAACAGTTTTACCCATTTTGTTTATTTTACTATACATTTATAAGATATCGCAAGCATGTAAGCTTAGAGTCAACTGAATGTAAAATCTTCGACAAATTTTTGACCAAGCAAAATCCCCTCTGCCCGTTCGCCGGGCAGAGGGGATTTATTATCCTTTACAGTGAGCTTTATTTACTACAGAGATTCCATAAAGCTAATGTTTTTATTTTTATATAAACTTATTTTGGTTTAATATACCAAATCACAGTCCTCCAGCCTACTCCGTGCGAAGCGCCACGACCGGATCTTTCTTCGTCGCGCTCCTTGAGGGGATGATTCCCGCGATAAGCGTCAGCAACATGCTTATAAGAACCAGCGCCACCGCAGTCTGGGGAGGCAGAACCGCATTGAGACTATTCAGCCCCGTCACATGATGCAGCAACATGTTGATGGGTATGCACAGCAGGTATGTAATCCCCACGCCGATAATCCCGGAGGAGAATCCGATGATTACAGTCTCCGCGCTGAACATGCTCGAAACATTCCTCTTCGAAGCGCCGACAGCGCGCAGTATACCGATCTCCTTGGTGCGCTCCTGTACCGATATCAATGTTATAACGCCGATCATGATGGAAGATACCACCAGCGATACTGCAACGAAGGCAATCAGCACATAGGTTATCGCATTTATAATCGTGGTTACCGAAGACATCATCAGCCCCACATAGTCCGTATAGCGAATTTCCTGAAGTTCGTCTACCGTCTTATTATATGCTGAAATAGCATCCTCTATTACATCCTTGTCGGCAAAGCTGGCCGCATACAGATTGATGGTTGCGGGGTTGTCGAGGTCCACGCATCCGAGCTTCAGCAGATTGTCTTCGTAGCTCGACTCGGAAAACTCGAGCACTTCGTCATAGAACACGGCGCACTGTTCGTCAGTGTAATACGGAATCTCCATATCCAGGGCACCGACGAGCTGCTCCGGAGTAAGGGAGGAAAGCTGCTTTGCGCTCTCGGCGGCATATTGCATCTTAAACTGCTCGGCCACCAACTGAGAAAAGAGCTCCTCCAAATCTTCCTCGCTCATGCCGGTAACATACGCCTCGACATCCGCTTCGCCCATACCGGTCTGCATGATTATAGCCTCCTGAAGAGTGGCCTCCATCTGCTCGCGGGTCATGGATGCGAGAGTCTGCTCAACGCTTTGATCTACCATGCTTGTATCGGGGACGGATTTAATTTTAATATAAGCTGCAGCCTTTCCGGGCATGTCGAGAGATGCGATATAATCGCGAAAATCTTCAGCCTTCTTCGCTTCGTCCATAGCGTTGTCCGCAGCGCGGAAAGGAAGTCCCGTAAAAATGTCCACAAGATGATCTTCCTGCTGCGCGATAACTGCATCCGAATCCTTTGAGTGCTCGATGATGTATTCCGTCAGTTTATATGTGTAACCGATCGCCCCGTACTCCATATCGGTCAGAGCATCTTTGTCGAGCCTTGCAATACCGACTACCTTGAGTTTTAAGGCATTGTCGTAGAGGTACTTTAGACCCGCAATCGTATCGCGAAGATCGATGTAGGTTTCGCTCGCATCATCGTATATGTAGCAGTCGGAGTTCAGGATGGTGCGAAAATCCATAGCGCAGATTTCGTCGTAAGTCCACTTCTGAACTTCATATTCGACCTTGCCGTTATCCTGGGCCGCCTTCATGAGGTCGGCAATCTCGTCACTCGACTTAAGGCCCAAAGCATATAGGGTTATATCGTTGAGTTCGTTGTTTCTGTCCACAAAGAGCACCAACTCGTCGTAGCTGGCCGGCCATCTTCCGTGTATCAGATCGTACTGTTTTTCCGTAACAGGGCTGACGAGCTTGCCGTCTTCACCGGGGAGCATCTCCCGCCAGAGCGCGACGGAGGATTCCATAAAATTGCTGCTGCCCGCAAATGCAGACTGCTCTCTCATAGCCATCATAGAAGACATGTCCGTTCCCATATAGTCGCGGACTATCTCCACCATCAGCTCTTCGGTATCGGAGCGGATTATATCTCCGTCCACATTCTGGGTGTAGATCAGCAGATCCGTATCGTAGGTGCATTTGACTCCGGAAAGCGCAGCGCTCAGCTCGCTTTCCTTATCTGCCCTCTGCTTTTCGATGTAGGCTTTGAAAGCCTTGAGGTCGTTCTTCTTTTCGTCGAAGGAATTGAGCGAATTGAGCATGTCGTAGATCATGGCTTTCTGATATATGGCATCATCCTCGTGCTCCGTGGTCGATTGAGCCTTTTCCATGAAGGTCGTAAGCAAAGTCGAGGCATCGACATAGCTCGCCTCTATCGTAAGCGGGTAGGACGACAGAGTCTCCTCCTGCACGGAAGATATAAAGTTGGTCGTCCCCTGAGACACCGCATATATCAGCGCAATCCCGATAATACCTATGGAGCCCGCAAAGCTGGTAAGCAGGGTGCGACCGCTCTTGGTAAAGAGATTCTTTAAGGATAATCCGAAGGATGTCGCAAGCGACATGGAGGGCTTTTTCTTCCTTCTTCCATGCGAGCGCTCCTCTTTCGGAGCCCCTATGGGCAGTTCCTCGTCCGTCGGCGGCGCTGAATCCTCCGTAATCAGTCCGTCTAACATCCTGACGATCCTCGTGGAATAAGTATTCGCCAGATCCGGGTTGTGGGTAACCATGATAACGAGCCTGTCCTTCGATATTTCCTTGAGGATTTCCATAACCTGCACGCTGGTCTCCGTGTCGAGTGCGCCGGTGGGCTCATCGGCAAGGACGATGTCCGGGTTGTTGACGATGGCGCGGGCAATCGCGACGCGCTGCATCTGCCCTCCGGATATCTCGCTCGGCTTTTTATTAACCTGATCCGCAAGACCGACCTTGGCCAAAGCTTCCTTGGCGCGCCTGCGCCTCTCCGCCTTCGGCACTCCCGAAAGCGTCAGAGCAAGCTCGACATTCTGCAGGACGGACTGGTGCGGTATTAAGTTGTAGCTCTGAAAGACAAAACCTATGGAGTGGTTTCGATATGCATCCCAATCCCTGTCGTTGTACTCCTTGGTCGAGCGACCGTTGATAACTAAATCACCGGAGGTGTACTGATCGAGGCCTCCGATGATATTGAGCATGGTGGTTTTCCCACAGCCCGAAGGGCCTAGAATCGCCACAAATTCACTTTTTCTGAAATTAAGATCTATCCCTTTGAGCGCATGAACTTCCTCGGCGCCGGGATACACCTTTGTAATACCCTTTAATTCAAGCATTATTTTTCCCCCTGAATTCTATTTTTGCCAGGCGCAAGAGTGCGCATTATTGAGTTTTTCCCATTAAAGTATTATACACGAATAGGCATAAACGTCAATTAGGCGAGACAACTAATTATCGGGTTGGGCGGAACGGCCGCAAGGGATATTCCCTGCTCTCCTCCATGTTCATATCCCAGACCAGGCGGCAGACCAGCTTTCCGAGAAGCGAGGAGCAAGTAATCATATTATCGTAGAAGCTGTTGCTGCCGGTAAAGCGATAGGCATCTTTAATTTTGTCTTTTCTTTCCATTTTATCGAAACACCCCTTCAAATCTTTTTATACCGAAGCTTCAAAGCATTGCTCACTACGAAGAGCGAACTGAGGCTCATCGCCAGAGCTCCGATCATCGGAGAAAGCAAAATTCCAAAGGATGGATAAAGCGCTCCCGCGGCGATTGGAATCCCCAGGATATTGTAGAAGAACGCCCAAAAGAGATTCTGCTTTATGTTCTTTATCGTAAGGCGACTCAAGTTTATGGCCCGCGCAACATCCGAAAGTTCGGACTTCATGAGGACTATGTCCGCGGAGTCTATGGCTATATCGCTCCCGCCGCCTATGGCGCAGCCTATATCCGCCTGAACCAAAGCCGGCGCATCGTTTATCCCGTCGCCGACCATCATCACAATTTCTCCGCCATCCTGATAGCGCTTAACAACATCGGCCTTCTCTGTGGGCAGAACTTCCGCCACAATCTCGTCCATTGCGACTGCGCTACCTATGTGCTCGGCTGCCGCGCGGTTATCTCCCGTAAGCAGGACAGTCTTTATTCCCATGCCCTTAAGCCTCTCGATGGCGGCCCTCGAGCCTTCGCGAACTTTGTCGGAGAGGGCGATTATCCCCAAGGCTTCTTCGTCCACCGCCACGGCTACGATGCTTTTGCCTTCGGACCTAAGGGCCCCTATATCCTCCTCGTATCGCGACAGATCTACATCCATGTCCTCTATAAACGCGGGGCTTCCCGCCAAAAAGCATCTGTCCTCCGAATCGAATCCCGATACTCCCATGCCCGCCAAGTTCTTAAAACGCGATAAGGGTTCCGCATCCGAGATGCCCATTTCCTTTGCCCGGGCGCATATCGCCTCCGCAAGAGGGTGCTCGGAGAGAGTTTCGAGCGAGCAAGCCACTCGCATGAGCCCCCGCTCGTCCTCCGAGACTACATCGGTGACCACCGGAGTGCCCTCCGTTACGGTGCCCGTCTTATCGAAGATCGCGACCTGCACCTTATGTGTTATCTCCAATGCCTCGCCGCTGCGTATGAGTATGCCCTGCGAAGCCCCAAGCCCGGTGCCCACTATTACCGCGGTGGGAGTCGCAAGCCCCATGGCGCAGGGGCAGGCTATTACGAGCACCGATGTAAATATCTTTATTGCGAAGGCAAAATCTTTACCGAGGGCCAGCCATATAATCGCCGCAGCGACGGCTATCGCCATAACTATGGGCACAAAGACCCCCGACACTTTATCGGCAAGTCTCGATATCGGAGCCTTTTTACCCTGTGCGTCCTCGACGAAGCGTATTATCTGCGATAGGGTCGTATCCTCGCCTATGCGGGTGACTCGAACATAGAGCACGCCGTCCACGCAGACGCTCCCCCCTATAACCTCACTGCCCTCGATCTTTGCTACCGGCATGCTCTCCCCCGTCAGCATCGCCTCGTTTATGCTTCCGCTGCCCGAAGATACGATTCCGTCGAGCGGCACCCTCGCTCCCGCCTTTACGAGCACTACACCCCCTAAATGAACGCTCGCCGTAGGAACTTCCCTCTGTCCATCCTCATCGACCAGAATTGCAGTCTCCGGAGCCAGCTCCATCAATTTAAGTATCGCCCCCTTGGTCTTTTCCTTGCTGCTGGCCTCCATGTATTTGCCGACGGAGACGAGGGCGGGCACCATTGCGGCGGATTCGTAGTAAAGGTTATGAACCAAACCAGGATGATCCGTAATCAGTAGCGTCGTTACGAAGCTGTATATAAAGGATGCGCTCGCGCTGAGGGCAACCAGAGTATCCATGTTCGGATTGCCGCGAAAGAGCGACAAAAACCCTCTTGTAAAAAATCTCCTGTTTAGAAAGAGAACCGGTATAGTCAAAGCCATCTGCAATATGGCTTGATTCACCGGATGCGTTTCGCGGGAGAAGATATCCGGAATCGGAAGATTCGGAAACAGCATGGGTCCCATGGATACGAGGAAGAGTAGCCCCGCAAAGACTATGGAGGCGACAAGCGAGCGTTTATCCTCTGCGAGACTTTGCGCATCGAGATTCGAGGCTGAGCCGCCCGTCATTCCTGCGGACGCTACGCCGCTCGCAGCGGCTCCGATGCCGCCGCTTATGTGGACTCCGTATCTTTTTTGCAACTCGGCAGAAAAACCCGCCTTCTCAATCGCGGAAATTATATCCTGCGTAGTCGCCTTCTCTTCGTCGTAGGATATGGTGAGGCGGTTTAAAGGCAGGTTCACATCGCTGCTCTCGACGCCCGGGAGCTTGCGCGTGACCCTCTCGACTGCACTCGAACAGGCCGAGCAATGCATACCGACTATATCGTAGATTTCCTGTATCATATTATCGAATCTTCTGAATTTTAAAAATAATTCCCAATATTTAATAGTTTAAACTAAATATCCCTCTATCGCAAAATTTCGCGAAAATTTTACACGACGCTGATCAGAGAATTTTTTTGCTATCTTCTTTTACCTTACCCAGCATCAGCAGAGCACCGCGCCCACCGGTATCGAAAACACCCATCCCCAGCGAGGAAAGGGACTAAATCCCTTGACGATCGCTCCTATGTGTGCACAGGAAGAAGGCTCACCCTTCCCCAATCTATATCTTCTCGCAATTCAATTCTATCCTTCATGCTCTGCCCCCTAACTCTCTTGGGAAATTACGCCCTCGTAGGTTACTCATATCTAACTCAATTCTATCAAAATATATTTATACATTCAACAACTACCTAAAAACTTTATCTCCGCCGGAATATCGTTGCTGCCAAATCCTGAGGGGGATTTATAGCATCGACGCAAGCACATAACTCTAAATACGCGCACCCAGATTTTTCATTTTCTTAACAAAACTCGCAATTCCTTTTTACACTGACATGCTAAACTTAACTTGAAATCTGAAAATGTCTCTTAAAAA
>CAYFMW010000008.1:9509-45284 GCA_964344335.1 uncultured Oscillospiraceae bacterium
GATGACGACTTTATATCGGGCTTTACTCAGGAAAAACTCCTGAGTCTGGGATTAAATCCGGACGATATCGTCTTTGAGATTACGGAAAAGGATTCGGTTTTTTCGCCCAATGCTTTTACCGAGGCTCTCGCCCACTACCAGCGCCAAGGCTTTAAGGTTGCGGTGGACGACTTCGGGCGCGGTTATTCGGGATTGGCCCGGGTGTGCTCCTTCTCCCCCGACTATTTAAAAGTCGATATGTCCATAATACGGGGAATAGATAAGGACAAGAAGAAGCGTTCGGTCGTTTCCAGCATCGTAAAATTCTGCAGAGAAATCGGCATTATGATTATCGCCGAAGGCATCGAGACGGAAGAAGAGTTGGAGACCCTCATAGATCTGGATGTGGATTACGGGCAAGGGTATTTCCTGGCTCGCCCCGATGCGGAATTTCAAAGCCTCCCCGGTAAACTTGAGCTCTTAATCCGACATATGCGCCAGCTGAATCAATCTCCCTTTCCGGTGTATCCCTTCGCCGATACGGTGGGAGTCATCTGCCAGCGCAGGGAGGCAATTTCGCCGAGCGACAGAGCGCTGGAGATTTACGAGCGCATGAACCCTGACCCGACGCTGACCGAACTGTGTGTAGCCGACGAAAAAGGCAATGTTCTCGGTCTGCTGACGCGAAGTTATCTGATCGGTCGCTTCAGTGGGCAGTACGGATACGGCTTGAATTATCGGCGCAGCGTAAAGGAAATATTGCCGGAAAACCACATGACGGCGGACGCCGCAATGACTGTCGATGAAATAGCATCTTTGGCGATGGACAGGGATATCGGCAGCGTTTATGACGCCGTCGTAATCACCGAGGAAGGGCATTATCTGGGAGCGCGGCTACATAATTTCCAGAGACAGAAACGGTTTTCCGGATGAGTTCCCCATCACCACGCTATCCATGGCAGTAGTAACCAACTACGAACAGCATTTTAGCGAGAGTTCCGTGCTGTCCCAGACCATCGCTAATGTTAAAAAGAAGTGCAAACAGGAGTACGGCAATTCGATTATCATCACATAGGCCCTCCAATGCCCCCGAAGGATTATTAATTATATTCTAATGAAAACTTCAGCCGGCTTTAATGCATCCTTAAAAGGGTGCATTTATACTTTATACATAAAACTCATGAAAGGGATTTTGAAAATGGATTTTTTGAAAGACAAAGAAAGCAAGAAAGTAGCACTTTTTTTATTGCTGATGGTGATAATAAGCTCAGTATTTAATTTTTTGATAATCCAAAACGGAGGCAAGATCGAGGAAAATCTTCTGTACGCAGTCGTTCTGATATTCTCGCCGGCACTTGTGAGCCTATTGGTCAACCTCATATTCGAAAAAAACTTACGCGGCTTCGGTTGGAAATGGCAGCATACAGGCTGGCACCTAATAAGCTATCTGACACCTTTTCTGTACATAGCAACGAGCTATGGTGCAGTGATTATTTTCGGGGGCGCAAAACTTAGCTTTGATAAGATTGCAGAGCTTGGGCCTGCCGGCATTCTGGCGATCCCGACAGTGGGCATGCTTGGAGTTGTGATTCAGGTGATTGGCGAAGAAATCGGATGGCGCGGTTTTCTTTTGAATAACCTTTATAAGAAGATGAGCTTTGCGAAAGCAAATTTGATAACCGGAATTGTCTGGGCAATGTTTCACTACCCTCTATTGCTTTTAGGAAACTATAATAACGGCGCCACTCCAATCTGGTACGCTCTGATATTCTTTACAATTTCTATAATGGGAGCCAATACGATTATAAATTGGATCTATATAAAAACCGGCAGTATATGGACGGCTGTAATCTTCCATACCGTTCATAACTCCTTGCTGAACGACCTCAATACGCTTATTGAAAATACGAAGATTACGCCCTATCTGCTTACGGAATTCGGAGCCGTCCTGGCCACGGCAATTCTGATAATCTCTCTGTTGTTCCTGCGGAGGCAGGATGAGCTGAATCCACCTTCTACCCAACATTTATCTAAATAATGCTATAAAAGCAGCGCCCTCTCGCAATACCAAGGAGAAGGCGCTGTTTTATTGATAATAGTGTTGTTTTAATCGCTGCTAGGCGTTTTCGCACTTGAGCGCGTCTATGGGATCTTCGTCCTTAATCTTCGCGGAAGCGTAGAGCATGGAGGCGAACACGATGGCGAATACGCTGCCCGAAGCTATAACTATGCTGTGCCAGGGAACATAGAAGCCCCCGTCATATCCGGCCTCTGTAACTCTGAATATCAGATAAGACAAGGCTATCGACACGGGAAGGCCGAGCATGAGCCCGCGAAGCCCGTACATTATGCACTCGAAATTCAGCATGCGGTAAAAACCTTTATTCGAAAGCCCGCAGGATTTAAGCATCGCGAACTCCCTGCGCCTCAGATTGATATTCGTCGAAATCGTATTGAATACATTGGCCGCGGCGATCAGCGATATCAATACGATAAAGCCGTAGGAGAATACATTTATAATCTGTATAATCTTGCGGATGGGCTCGTTCATCGATGCCATATCGAATAGTGGCCGGGAATCCATACCTGCATCCATTAATTTTTCCTTCATATCGGCAAAGGATGCGCTGTGGTTTTCCGCGGTAAAATAGTAATTCAGAGAATAGTTTTTGTATTCTTCCGACTCCATTTCCCCGGCAAATCGCTCGTACGCGCTGTAGGGATAGAATATCGCCGTGTATCTTTCGGGCTGAGAGAAATGCGTTGTCTCGATTTCCTTCGCAAGCGTAAAAGGAATCTTAAACTCCACTTCCTCGGCAGCCAGCACCAGAGCCTTGCCGATATCCGGCTTCTCGTTATTCTGCATGCAGGCGCTGTAATATTCGTTCTCGAAGTAATACAAGATGCGATTCCCCGACTCATCCGTATCGCCGCCATAAAAACTGTATCCTTCCACTTCGCGCTGCCCGTTCATGTAGACTTCCATCGGCAGTTTGCTCTCGTCAACTATATTGCAGCTGTACCAACGCCTTCCGTTTTCTTCGTGCACAGCGATTACGGCCTTGTTATAAATGAGCCCCCCAGGTGAATCCGCCCCCATATATGCGGTAGGCTCAATGCCGTTATCTTCGCAGAGCTTTACGAAGGAAGCGTCGTCCAGAAAAATGAGAGACATATAGCTGCCTGCTTCCCGCGGAAAATCTGCAGCGTCGAAACCGAGCTTCCTTTGAACTTCCACATAGCTTTTATCGTATGCGCTATCGTCAAAGAGAAAATAGTCATTGTACATTTTAGCATAGCTGCCGGAACTTACGCCTTCGGCGGAAGCTAGAAGAGAAAGCGTCGCGTCGGGATCCCGACTCGCCCCGCCGTACACATCCTGATAGTAGACCAGATCGGCCTTTGTATCGTCCGAGTTGAGTGCCTCCACGCTGCGCTTAAGATAGGAGCAGAACGCCGAGGCCGCTATAAAGAGAGTGACGCTCAAAAAGAGCGAGACGACTGTCGCGCGGTAGCGCTTGCGGTTGCGCTTAAAGTTTTTGGAGGCCATCATTCCCTCAAAGCCGAAGAGTTTTTTTACGAGCTTGCCCGTCTTTACATCCTTTGCCCTTACCTTTATATCGTCGCTCTGGCGTATGGACTGAATGGGCATGGTCTCCATCGCCCTCTTGGCGGGGACGAGCGCGGCTATCAAAACCGTAATAAGGCATATCAGCGCGGCGATGGCAATTGCGCCGAGGTTCAGTTCGAGCCTTATATATACATCGCTGTTTTTAGCCATCAGGGAAGCGAATGAGTCGCGAAGCAGGTATAGAGTAAGCCCCATGCCCCCGCATCCGACGGCAGTGCCTATGGGTATCCCGATGAGGCTCAATATGAAGGCTTCGTACAATACGCTCGCTCTTATCTGGCGGGGCGTAGCACCCACCGACTTGAGTATCCCGAAATGCCTCGTCCTCTCGCTCACGGAAATCGAAAACGAGTTGTAGATGAGCGAAATCGAACCGAAGGAAATCAGGAACACCAGGATGCCCGCAAAGCCATAGATTAGCTGCGAGATATTGCCGTTTTGCACGGAGCCGTAGAGCATCAGCAGGTCGCTGTGGTGCTTCAGATTTGAAGAAATATTCTGTCTATCCGCAAACTCGAAATATTTTACGGGGTTTTTTACTGTAAAAAACACCCCGTAGTTTCCAAGGCCCTCGCCGGAAGTCAGAGCGATATAACCCGGAAAGCTGTAGCTTTCCACGGACCGGTCCAGCCTCTCGTATATTCCGACTACCGTGTAAGTTTTTTCCCTTGCGTCCGCGATGCTCTCCTCCACATCGGGAGAGAAGCCCGTTTCCATATTTAAAGCATGGCCATCGCTGACGCGGCGGCCTACATCGAAGCTTAAAACATCCCCGACTGAAAATTCATATCCCCCGTTGTCGATTATATGGGCAGGCATCAGTATCTCGGAAGAGTTCTCCGGCAGGCGGCCGGTGATGAGCTTAATCGCAATCATTTCCTCGATATCCGGGCTTATCGCCTGTATAAGAATATAGGGCATATATGCGTTTTCGCTGTCGATCTTTGCCCAGCCTACTTCCTGCCAGCGGACGCTGTCCACAATCTCCGGAGAGCTCTCGGCCATCTTTGCGGTCTCTTCGTCGACATCATAGAACATGCCGTGATATGCGCCGCTGTGAGCCTTCTCGCCGCGGATCAGAAACTGCATTCCGCTGTATGCGCCCTCGATTACGGCAGTAAACAGGGACATCGATAAAATTATGCCTATGATCGTTACGAGGGTACGGGTCTTGTTCTCTCGCAGCGACCTTAAGGTAAAGCGTCTTAAGATTTTCATCTGCCCGCCCTCCGAATTCTTTCGTCTCCGGAGATCCGGCCGTCCTCGATGGTAATTATCCGGTCGGATTGCAGGGCGATGCTCTCGTCGTGGGTTATGACGATCAGAGTCTGGCCGTAGCGCTTGTTGGAATACTTAAGAAGCTCAACTATTTCGCGGCTGTTTTTGGAGTCGAGGTTCCCGGTGGGCTCATCGGCGAGGACGACTGCGGGCGCGTTCATCAGCGCTCTGCCTATCGAGACTCTCTGCTGCTGTCCCCCCGACAGCTGATTGGGCAGATTGTCGCGGCGGTCGCCGAGAGAAAGTACGGTCAGCAGCTCTTCGAGGCGCTCCTCGTTTAGCTCGCGGCCATCCAAGAGCACCGGCAGGGTCATGTTCTCGACGACATTAAGGACGGGAATCAGGTTGTAGAATTGGTAGATGAGGCCTACCTGCCTGCGGCGGAAGATGGCGAGTTTTTCTTCGCTTTGGGCATAGACATCTTCGCCGTCCACCCATAATTTTCCGGATGTCGGCCTGTCGACTCCGCCCAGAATGTGCAGGAGCGTCGACTTCCCCGAGCCGGAGGGTCCCACGATTGCGATGAACTCCCCTTTTTCCACAGAAAACGATACATCGTCCAGAGCTCTTACCTCGTTGTTCCCCGAGCCGTAAATCTTGGTAAGATGCTCCGCTCTTAAAATCTCCATAAAAAATACCCCCTTTGAATTTTTACAATTAGAGGATATCAAAGTAAAGTGACAATAAAGTGACTCTGCTAAATAATATTTAATGGCTCGCGTGCGTACTTGCAACGCGGACACGCTCCCGCTCCGTGGCGGTTCCCTACATGAAACTACTAGTTGCAATCGTGCTTACTGAGCGGCATAGTGTAAGCACAAATACAACAAAAGAGGGTTACTATGGATTATGCAAACTAAAAGCTCATATATCTGCGTGTGTGCTTGTATTGCCGGGCGGATAGAATTTTATCGTGAACTCCGCCCCGCCGTTTCTGCCGTTTTTCGCCGTTAAAGTTCCGCCCTGAGAGGCTATGACCATCCTCGAAAGCGCAAGCCCTATACCGATGCTCGACGGCGCTGAATTGCGCCCCTTGTAGAATCGCTCAAAAAGATGAGGAATATCTTCCGGAAGAAAGCCCTTGCCGTCGTCGCTTACAATTATCTCGGTAAAAATAGGCGTCTGCGAAGCCTTAATCCTGATGAAGCCGCCCGCATCCGTATGCTCCATGCAGTTTTTAATTATATTTCCCAAAGCCTCGCTGCTCCATCCCAAATCACCGACAAAACTTTCGTCTCCGATCTCGGTCTCTAAAGCTATGCCTTTGAGCTCCATAGGGACGAGCAACGGCTCGGCGGAACGCTCGACGAGCTCCGCGACACTCACCCTGACGCTCTCAAATCGAGCCGTGCCCGAATCCAATTTGGCGAGCTTCAGCAGAACCTCTATGAGCCATTCCATGCGGTTTAAAGTGCGCTTAAGCTCGCGCGCAAGACCTATGCGCTTTTCATCATTGAGGTTTCCGGCGGAAAGCATCGATACCGTAAGGTTCATGGATGTAAGCGGAGTTCGAAGCTGATGAGAGATATCCGCCATTGCGGAGCTTAGCCACAGCTTTTCGCTTCTTAAGGCATCTGCCTGTTCGCTCAGGCGAAGGGTTAGCTTGCAGATCTCGCTGTACAGTACCGCAAGTTCCCCTTCCACATTGCTTTCGGATATGAGTCTCTCGCTGCCGTGAAGCGCTCTGTCTATAAGTTCGGAAAGTTCGGAGATTTCGCGGTAGCGTCGGCTCACATAGTAAAGAAAGACTGCGATATAAAAAATCCCTGCGGCGAGGGCGAACAGCCACGCAAATCCGGGAAAGAAAAAAGCCAGCGCGCAGAACACGGCGGTTCCCAGCACATAGATGATGAGTTGCTCTCGGATTTCAGGGTTTCTAATCAGCTTCATTTATAACTCGTACTCCTCTTTCAGAAAAACCGGCGCTCTCAGGCTCAGTCGAGCCTATAGCCCATTCCGCGCACCGTCTTTATGATGGTCGGCTCTGCCGGATTGTCCTCTATCTTCTCGCGTATTCGCTTTATATATACTGTAAGGGTGTTGTCATTCACGAAGTCGCCGGCGATATCCCAGATTTCTTCGAGGAGGCGTTCGCGAGTAAGAAGAATTCCCCTGTTCGTGGCGAAAAGCATAAGGATGCGATATTCAAGAGCCGAGAGCTGAACCTCCTCACCGTTCTTCATAACAATTCCCTTTTCGCTGTCTACGACTACATTGCTGAACTTAATCAACGCGCCGGCATTGCGCCCTCTAATGACCCGCCTTATTCGGGCAACAAGCTCCCTCGGCCTGAAGGGCTTTGAAATGTAGTCGTCTCCGCCTATTTCAAGGCCCTTTACTATGCTGCCCTCGTCGGAAGACGCCGTAAGGAATATGACGGGAATATCGCTGAAGGTCCGGATTTCTTTGAACAGCGAAAAGCCGTCGCCGTCTGCGAGGTGCAGATCGAGAATAATAAGGTCGTAATTCTTATTCTTTAAAGAAACGAGAGCAGAAGCACTTCCCGGGGCGCTCTCAACGAGGAAGCCCTCGGAGGACAAAAACGCGGAAAGCGATTTTACTATACTCTCGTCATCTTCTACGATAAAAATACTCTGCATTTTAATTCTCCGGCATTGAGCCTCCACTTAAAAGACCCACATGTTTTGAACATCCTTTTGAGCATATATTAACATATTAGATTAAATTCACAATTGAATCGACCAGCGTTTTCACAATAACTTCTCTAACCATAGATGAAGATCAGAACCCAAAAAGACATTTATACTAATCAGGTTCCGGAATAGATGGACGAGCTGTCGCTAAAACTTGTTTAAGTAATACTACTTAAACAAGTTTTCTTAATTTCCCTATATAAGCCATCGCCATACTCTAGGATTCATTTTAGTGCACCTTCACTCCCTTAGGATAAGACTATGTTTTGAATAATTCTACCTAATTCCACTTCAATTACTGTGTACTCTATGTTAAAATAAAGAAAACAAATATTTCTTTCTTTTCTTTAATAACTAAAGGAGGGGTATCCATGAATTTAGCGAAGCTTTCGTCCAATGGACAGATTACCGTACCGCTTGAGGTGCGCCGCGCCCTCAATTTAAAACCCGGCGACAAAGTTCTCTTTATACAAAACGAAAGCGGACAATTTACCATAGGGAATGCTTCAATACAGGCTATCTATAAGGCACAAAATGCTTTTGCAGAAGTAGCGGAAACAATCGGAGTAAAGAATGACGACGATGTACAAGCTTTAGTAAATGAAGTGCGGTATGGGGAATGAAAAGCATTGCTATCGGAACTTTCCTATGAAATTATTGCTAATTTTGAAGATGCGGAAGGGATTATACGGGATCCAAAAGATCAGCCAATTCTAAATGCTGCCTTGCTCGCCAATATTGACCTCCTGATAACAGGCGACAAGGATTTTCTTGTCTTAAAATTAAATCGTCCAAAATGCATAACGGCAGCTCAATTCTTAGAGAACTACTAATCGAATTTATAGAATCTAAACAGGCGAGAATATTTTCATTAAAAAACTGAGGCCTACAATGATTATCCGGCCTCAGTATTTATGGATTGATATGAATTTCGTTAATCTGTCCAACAAGCCAAAATAGTAATGCAAGATGACAACGGAATGTGGCTTAATACAACTTCGCGCCTGCGGGTATGCTGTCGTCGAGCATCAGCAGATTTAGGGCTTCCTTTCCGTCGTACTCGTGTATCGCCGAGATGACCATCCCCTGCGAGGGAATTCCCATCATCTTTCTTTCGGGCAGATTTGTTATCGCCACCAAAGTCTTTCCGATTAAATCTTCGGCCTTGTAGTATTCCTTGATTCCCGAAAGGATTGTGCGATCCGTTCCCGAGCCGTCGTCCAAAGTAAACTTCAAAAGCTTATTGCTCTTTGGAACCTCCTCGCAATTCAGCACCTTTACGACCCGGAAGTCGGACTTCGAGAAGGTTTCGAAATCGACCTCGTCCTCGAAGAGCGGCTCGACCTTTACTTTCGAGAGATCCAATTTCGCCAAATCGCTCGCGGCCTGCTCCAAAGCCCCCTGAGCGCTGATCTTGCCCCCTGAAGTTTGCCCGTCCAGCGGCTTCATCGTCGGGAAGAGCAACACATCGCGTATGCTCTGGTTGTTCGTCAGAAGCATTACGAAGCGATCTATGCCTATGCCGCAGCCGCCCGTGGGAGGCAGACCGTATTCGACCGCCATCAGGAAGTCCTCGTCCATCTCGGAGGCTTCGAGGTCGCCCATTTCGCGCAGCTTAACCTGATGCTCGAATCGTCCGCGCTGGTCTATCGGGTCGTTCAGCTCGGAGAAGGCATTGGCAAATTCGCTGCCGACTATAAACAGCTCGAAGCGCTGGGTAAGCTCGGGCTTATCGGCGTAGCGCTTGGAGAGCGGAGAAATCTCGACGGGATGCTCCAGCACGAAGGTCGGCTGAATTAGCTCCTTTTCGGCATACTCTTCAAAGAACAACGAAAGTATATCGCCGCGCTCGTGCCTGTCCTCGACTTTTATGTTATGCTCCTTCGCAAGCTTAACGGCTTCCTCCCTGGTCTTAACCTGATCGAAATCCACGCCGCTGTAGCGCTTTACGAGCTCGGTCATGGTTTCCCTGGCAAAAGGCTTCGAAAAATCGACCACATGCTCGCCGTAGGGCAACAAAAGCCCGCCGGTAACCTCCTCGGCGACATACCTCATAAGCCCTTCGGTGCGCTCCATCATACCTTCCACATCGGTATAGGCTTCGTAGAACTCTATCGTAGTAAATTCCGGATTGTGCCTTGTGGACATGCCTTCGTTGCGGAATATGCGCCCCATATCGTAAACCCGCTCGAGCCCTCCGACTATGCAGCGCTTCAGATGCAGCTCGGTGGCAATCCTCAGATACATATCCATATTGAGCGCATTGTGATGCGTCACGAAAGGTCTGGCGTTTGCGCCGCCCTGAATGGTATTGAGTATGGGGGTTTCACATTCTATGTAACCCAAATCGTCGAAATACTTGCGAATTGCGGACAGAGCCTTGGCCCTCTTCTTGAAAGTCTCGCGAACCTCGGGATTGATTATCAGGTCCACATAGCGCCGGCGGTAGCGCGTATCCACATCCTTAAGGCCGCTCCACTTATCCGGCAGAGGCCTTATGGACTTGCTCAAAAGCGTGTAATTGTCGACATGCAGCGAAATCTCTCCGCGGCGGGTCTTAAAGACCATACCCTCGCAGCCGATTATGTCGCCGATATCCAGCTTTTTAAAGCGCTCGTACTCTTCCTCCCCCAGGTCGTCCACCTTAACATAAATCTGGATGCGCCCGTCCTGGTCCTGAAGGTCGCAAAAGGAAGCCTTGCCCATATCCCGGATGGTCATGAGCCTCCCGGCAATCCTCTGCTCGCTCCCCTCGAGCTCTTCAAAATTCTCCTTGATTGTTAGGCTGTCGGCTGTCCGCTCGTAGCGAATCTGAAGGAAGGGGTCCCTTCCCTCCGCCTGAAGCGCTGCCAGCTTTTCGCGCCGCACGAGACACTGCTCGTCGAGATCCAAGCCTTCGTCCTCGGCGATTTCCGCCGGGATATTCGGATTTACATTCTGTTCGCTCATTCTCTTTAATCCTTGATGTTAATCCTTGGTGATTTCCATTATCTTATAGTTGAGCACACCGCTTGCGGTATGTATCTCCACGACATCTCCCACCTTGTGACCCAAAAGCGCCTTGCCTATGGGGGACTGATTGGATATTTTACCCTCGAAGGGATCGGCTTCCGTAATTCCCACTATCGTGAAATGCATAATCTCTCCGGTCTTGATGTCCTTTACATTAACTCCAAGACCCAGATTAACCTTGTCGCCCGTCAGCTCGTGCCCTAAGACGACTTTACCGTTGCGCATCATCGCCTCGAGCTTGAGTATTCGGTCTTCAAGTTCCGCCTGTTCGTTCTTGGCGGCATCGTACTCCGCATTCTCCGAAAGGTCGCCGTAGGATTTCGCCTCCTTCAGCAGCTCGGAAACTTCCGCCCTTCTGACCGAGACGAGATATTCGTGCTCCTCCACAATCTTATCATAGCCTTCCTGCGTAAGTAAAATTTCTTCACCCATTTTGCTTCTCTCCTTTATTTTTCCGGCTGCCGCAGCTTCTGCAGCTCGCCGGTTGTTTCCATAAGCTCGGCCAGGCTCTCCGCGCTGTTTATCCGCCGCCTGAGTGCGGAGGATCCCTTAATCCCCTTGCTGTACCAGCTCGCGTGCTTGCGCATCTGCAGGATTCCTCTCTTTTCGCCCTTTTCGTCTACCTGCATGCGCGCATGCTCTTCGATGAGTGCGATTATTTCTTCAGTCGACGGCCTTTCGGGTTTCGGCTGGCCTTTATACAGCGCACAAGCCTCCCGGAATATCCATGGATTTCCCATGGCGCCCCTAGCTATCATCACCAGATCGCAGCCGGTAACATCGAGCATCCTCAGGGCATCCTCGGCCGAAAACACATCGCCGTTTCCTATTACGGGTATCTTAAGCGCCCGCTTTACTGCCTTAATCGCCTCCCAGTCCGCGCTGCCGGAGTAGTACTGCTCCCTGCTCCTTGCATGAACCGTTATGGCCGAAGCACCGCTCTGCTCCATCAGCTTTGCAAACTCGACCGTCGAGTCGATATCCACCTCGCTGAAGCCCGCCCGCATCTTTACGCTTACTGCTTTCCTCGTTGCCTCGCTAAGCCTCATGACTATTCTGGAGGCAGACTCGGGTTGCAACAGCAGCGCCGATCCTTCGCCGTTCTTAACTATCTTGGGGACAGGACAGCCCATATTTATATCCAGAAGCACATTCGGCAAAGCCTCGAGCTTTTGCGCCGCTTCCGCCATAATGTCCGGATCGCTTCCGAAGAGCTGAATGCCCACGGGTGCTTCGTCCCTCGACATATCAAGCAATTCCTCGGTATTTGCGCTTCCATAATGAAGCCCCTTCGCGGAGATCATCTCCGTATAGCAAAGGCCCGCCCCTTGCCTTGCGCACAGATATCGAAACACGCTGTCCGTAACCCCGGCCAGGGGAGCAAGAACGAACGGCGCGTCGAGGCTTTCTATTAATTTGCGAAAGTCCTTCATCAGAATGAGCGCACTTCTTTTTCAACCCTGGACACGGCCAAAGACATCATGAGCCCGGGAACTATGCTCGTTCCCGTTATGTCCACGCCCAGCGCATCTTTTATGCGCTTGAGCCTGTACTGCACGGTGTTTGCATGTATGTCCATAAGCTTGGCTGTGACCGCGGTCGAAAGACCCGCATCCAGTATAAAGCTCTCCAGCGTCTCCAGGAGCTGCCTGCTCTTGGTATCCCTTCCCTCTCTGAGAGGTTTTATAAGATCCAGATAATTCACCTTTATCGGTCCGCCGGTGATGCATATGCTCACGCAGCTTCCCGCCAGGGCGAGTTCATACTTGGAGAAGTTGCGTTTATGCGGAAATATCAGTTGCACGAAGGCTTCAGTCTCGTTTAGGAGTCTGAAGGCGTTGCACATTCCTTCTATGCCCTCGGTGCCGAGCACATGGAAAATTTTGCCGACTCCATGCTCGGCCATGCGCTCCGCAAGGCTTTCCCAGGAATCCTCGCCGTGCTCCGCTATGCCCGGCGAATTGATTACCAAGCCCGCTATTTCGGCCTCAGTGGCCATCTTCAGCGTCCTTATGTCGAATTCCTTCTCGAAGGCCGACAATTCCTTAAGCCCCGCTTCCATATCCACATCGGGAACGAGGAAGACGCCGCAGAATTCATCCTGCTGCATATCCAGCTCCTGCATCAGCGAATATGCCAGGCCCCGGTTGCCGCGCCGCAGCGCCCTTATAAACTCGCCGACGGGGTTTCGCTCCGGAGTAAAGTTCCACATACCCATAGCGAGCTCTATTATCTCGGCGAGCTTGACTATATCGTCCTGAGTATAATTGTCCTCGTTGTCCACGAGCAAGAGATAGCATTTTTCGCCTGCGACATTTATTGAGGTCCAATGGGTAGCTATCCCTTCCATATCCAGCTTGGTCGCCTTCGTATTGTAGGCAAGCCCCATCTCCGCGCTGCGCCTTACCGCATCCTCTATGGACAGCTTGTGGCGGGTCTCGACCGAAAACAAGGTGTTGAAATCCGAAGAGAACAGGACTATCTGAAAGGCGTTGCTCAGCGCCGCTTCCCGCGCAGCCATCTGAAAGCTGCTGTATTTTTCAAAATTCAGCAGATGATAGATGCTGTTGGTGATCAGACTGTTGGAAAAAGTCTCCGCCATGCTTTATTCACCTCCATGCGAATCTTCTTCGTCACCCTGCATCTGCCTGCGAAGCTCCGAAGCATCCTTTATTACAATCTTTCCGTTCTCGTCGAGAACCGCGATTCTCTTGCCTTCATCCATTGAGGCGAGCATTTCGGCCTCCCTGCGCTTCTTTTCCTCGGCTTCTATAGCAGCACGTTTGGCGGACTCGGCCTTCTCCTTTTTTCTTCTCGCCTCGTCCTCGCTCTTCTGCTTTTCGATCAGCTCCTCGACGCTCGCGCTGTCGGTATACAGCAGCTCGAACTGCTCCGCATCCAGAGTTTCCATCTCGAGCAGCGCGGCAGCTATGCGATCCAGCTCCGCCCTGTGCTCCCTTAGAATATCCTCTGTCTCGGAGTAAGCCTTATCTATGATATTATGAACCTCGCGGTCGATCTTGGCCGCAAGCTCCTCTGAAAAATTCTGCTTGGATGTAAAGTCTCTGCCGAGGAAGACTTCCTCAGCCGTGCTGTAATTGACAGGTCCGATGCTCTCGCTCATTCCGTACTTCGTAACCATATCGTGGGCAAGCTTCGTAACCCTTTCCAAATCGTTGCTCGCGCCGGTGCTTATATCGTCGAGCACCATGGCCTCCGCGACGCGCCCTCCGAGCAGATGTTTAATCTTGTCCTTCATTTCGCTGCGGGTCATGTAGTACCTGTCCTCTTCGGGCAGGGACATCGTAAAGCCGCCGGCGCTGCCTCTGGGCATAATTGTAACCTGATGCACGGGGTCGCTTCCGGGAATGGAACGCATAACGACGGCATGCCCGGCCTCGTGATAAGCCGTCAGCTTCTTTTCTTTTTCGCTCATCACCCTGCTCTTCTTTTTTGGTCCTGCTATAACTCTGGTTATGGCCTCTTCCAGGTCGTCCATATGTATCTGAGTGCCGTTCCTTCTCGCCGTAAGAAGTGCGGCTTCGTTCATCATGTTTTCTATATCTGCGGGAGTGAATCCCGGAGTGCGCTTTGCCAAAACCTGAAGGTCGACATCGTTTCCGAGCGGCTTGCCTTTAGAGTGAACCTTAAAGACATCTTCCCTTCCTTTGATGTCGGGCATGCCTATGGTAACCTGCCTGTCGAATCGTCCGGGCCGGAGTATTGCGGGGTCCAGAACATCCGGGCGGTTTGTCGCGGCGAGGATTATTATGCCTTCGTTCATTCCGAAGCCGTCCATCTCGACGAGGAGCTGATTGAGGGTCTGCTCGCGCTCGTCGTTACCTCCGCCTATGCCTGCGCCCCTGCGCCTTCCGACGGCATCGATCTCGTCTATAAAGACTATGCAGGGCGAATTCTTCTTGGCCTCGTCGAAGAGGTCGCGCACCCTGCTCGCGCCGACTCCTACGAACATCTCGACGAAGTCCGAGCCGGAAATTGAAAGGAAAGGCACGCCGGCTTCTCCCGCAACTGCCTTGGAAATATATGTTTTACCGGTACCCGGAGGCCCCACCAAAAGGACGCCCTTCGGGATTCTGGCACCGAGAGTCGTGTACTTTTTAGGATTCTTAAGGAAGTCGACAATCTCCTCGAGCTCCGCCTTCTCCTCGTCAAGGCCGGCTACATCCGCAAAAGTGACCTTGGTATTGCCTTCCTTGAATACCTTCGCCTTGTTCTTGCCGAAGCTCATCATGCCCCTGTTGGCACCCGCACCTCCGGCCAGGTTCATCCAGAAGAAAATCATCAGGCCTACGAGGGCTATGCTCGGAAGCCAGGACAGTATCGACGAAAGCACGGACGGCTTTATGGTCTGAACCGTAAGCCCGCCTTCCTCTGATTGCGGCACGAGATATTTCTCGCTGATTATCGCCATATCGTAGGCGGTCGGAGCGCTGGCCATAAAGTAGGAGCCGTCGCTGAGCTGTCCTTCGTATCTGCGGGAACTCTCGCTGACGCTGATCGTCCTGACTTTGGATTCCTCAAGATTCTTTACCAGTTCCGAAAAGTCTATCTTATTTATCTGCGCGTTACCCGACATAAGGCTGCTGTTTTGAAGCATCCATGCCGCCATGATTACCGTCGCAAAAATAAGCAAGTAAATTCCTATGCCTCTAAATGGATTAGGATTTCCAGGTTTGTTATTCAACTACAAATTACCTCCGCTAAATTAAGGGTATCTGCATATTCTATACCCATTTTTGTAATATTGCACAACATAATACCATAGATTATTGACCGGTACAATGATTTAGTCACTATGTAGCGGATTTTTTATCGGCATTTTACAAAATCGACGGACCTTTCGGCCCGCCGTCAAAGATCCGTTCTTCTGTCGGGTGCGCCCGCTGCTCCCGGAAAAGCTCTAAGCCTGCTCCTCCCTCTCGAACAGAACATAATCCCGCGTTATCCGCCCTCTAAAGCCTCTCGGAAATTCAATCAGCTTTCCGCTCCGCCTCCCCCGAGCCGCAGCAAGCAGGCTGTTTATATGGGCATAGGCTATATCCTCCACAAGCCCCGCCTTGAAAAACATAATCTTTATGACCCTCTTCGCGATGGCGGCATCCATAGCCGCGAGCTCCCTGACGGGAAAGCGCCCGTCATAATCCTCGCAGGCCTTCTGCGCCAAGCCTTCCAAAAAGCTGTCATCCTCTCTTGCCGACTCAGCCAGCCTCGCCAAAGTCTCCTTTATGTTAGGATTATAGTCCGCCTCGATTAAAGGAATCAGCTGCATCCTCAGTTTGTTCCTCGTGTATGCCGGGTCCGCGTTCGTATAATCCCAGCGCGGCGAGAGTCCCTTTTTCGCACAGTATTTTTCTATCTCGCTCCTCGGCGTATCCAAGAGCGGGCGTATAAGGCCGTCCTCGCGCACATATTCCATCGCCGCAATCCCGTGAACCCCCGTCCCCCTTATTACACGCATAAGAACGGTCTCCGCCTGATCGTCCCTGTTATGGGCAAGAGCGGTGAGCACCCTCGCTCTCCCGCCCGGCGCGGCGCTCTTCTCCAGCTCCGCCTTATGGGCGGCCAGAGCCTCGTGCCTGGCCTTGCGCCCCGCCTCCTCGGGAGAGATTCTTTCCTCTTCCGCCTTGGCATAGACATCGCACTCTACGACCTTAAGAGGGACATTGAGTTCCCCGCAGATGCCCTCGAGGAATTCGACATCCCGGGTTGCGCCTTCGCCGCGCATCAGGTGGTTCATGTGGAGCGCACGCAGGGTAAAGCCGAAACTCCTCTGAAAAGCGTGCAGTATATTCAGAAGGCACAGCGAATCGGGCCCGCCCGAAATTCCGAGCACCACTATGTCGCCGCGCCTTATCATATCGCAATCTTTAATTGTCTTCCTTACCCTAAGTTCCGCATTCATAGTCGATACTGAAAAAATCCAACGCGTTTTGGAAAGTTACTTCGGCTATCTCTTCCGTATCCACCCCTCTTATCTCGGCAATCCTCTCGGCCACATAAATAATATAAGTAGGGTTGTTAATCTTACCTCTGTAAGGAACAGGCGCCATGTAAGGGCAATCGGTCTCCAGCATCAGGTTCTCCAAGGGGATGCTCCGCGCAACCTCCACGGGCCTTCTGGCATTCTTAAATGTGAGCGCACCGCCCAGACTTATACTCGCGCCGAGCTTAACATATTCCTTCGCCATCTCCGCGCTTCCGGAATAGCAGTGAATCTGAACGCGATTTTTGCCCATTACACCGCTCGCTTTAAGCGTATCGAAGCACTCCTGATCCGCATCGCGGGAATGTATCACGATCGGGCAACCCAGCTCCTTGGCGACGGCAAGCTGCGCAGAAAACCAATAGCGCTGGACATCCTTGGGGGAATTGTCCCTGTAAAAATCCAGCCCAATCTCGCCGAGCGCGACCACTCCGGGATGCGTCTTTATGAGTTCTGCAAGCCTCTGCAGCTGCTTTTCGTTAAAATCCTTAGCATCGTGAGGATGGCAGCCGACGGCGGCATAGACCATGCCCGGGTATTTTTCCGCAAGTGCCGCGCCGGCCTGCGAGCTAGCAAAATCCCAGCCTACCTCGACGCATATCTTTACATCCGAGGCGGCAATCTGCGTCATAAGCCTATCCCTGAATTTATCGAAGGCGCGGTCGCATAGGTGGGTATGTGTATCGAAGAGTCTCATCGCCGATGCACCTACCCTATCTTCGCCGCGGCAGCCTCGACCGACGCTTTCATAATCTGCTCCAGCTCCTCGAGCTCCTTGTCCACATCGAGCCTCGGGAAGAGTATTTCACCCTTGCAAACCTTCTGCCCTGCGAGCATATCGAAGCGGGAGGCATCATCCCACACAGGTTCTTCCCCTTCAAGGCCGAGCTGAGTGCGAATCTTCTCGGAGCTGGTCTGCATATAGGGATAGATGAGTATGCTGATTATGCGCAGGGACTCCGCCAGATTGTGCATTACGGCATTCAGGCGCGCCCTGCCTGCATCGGACTCGTCCTTCGCAAGCACCCAGGGGGCGGTTTCGTCTATGTATTTGTTAGTCCTTCTAACCAGGGTCCAGATATCCTCCAAAGCGACATTAAAGCGGAAGTTTTCCATGGCCTCCTCGACCGCTCTGCAGCAACCCGTCGCAAGCTCCTTCAGCTCCGCGTCGGGTCCGTCTTCCGCGCCGGGGCCGGGAATCTCCGCGCCGCAGTACTTCTCTATCATCGATATGGTCCTCGAAACCAGATTTCCCAGGTCGTTTGCCAGGTCGAAGTTCATGCGCTTAAGCATCACTTCGTTGGTGAATTGGCCGTCCTGCCCGAAGGTATATTCGCGCAGAAGGAAATACTTGAGCGCATCCACGCCGTATCTTTTAATAAGCATAACGGGGTCCACGACATTGCCCTTGGATTTGCTCATCTTGGCTCCGTCGAAGAGCAGCCAGCCGTGGCCAAGAACATGCTTGGGCAGGGGCTCATCTATACTCATCAGCATGGCGGGCCAGATTATCGAATGGAAGCGGATTATCTCCTTGCCTACGAGATGGTAATCCGCCGGCCAATATCTACGGTACTTTTCGCTGCTCTCTCCCTCGAGCTCGGGAAAACCAAGGGCGGTTACATAATTGGAGAGCGCATCCAGCCATACATATATTACATGATCCTCGTCTATGGGAACCTCTATGCCCCAGTCGAAGCTGCTGCGCGATATGCAGAGGTCTTCCAGACCCGTGTCTATAAAGGCGAGCATCTCGTTGGCCCGGGTCTGCGGGCGCAGAAAGTCGGTCTCGGTAAAGAGCCAGCGCAACTTATCTTCGTACTTCGAGAGACGGAAGAAATAGGCCTCCTCCTTCGCCCTTCCTATGGATCTTCCGCAGTCGGGGCAGACGCCGTCGGGAGACTGAGTATCCGTCCAGAAGGCCTCGCAGTCCGTGCAGTACCAGCCTTCATATTCCGACTTGTATATATCGCCCTTCTCGTACATCTTCATAAAGATTTTCTGCACGCGCTTCTTGTGCCTGGGCTGCGTCGTGCGGATAAAATCGTCGTACGAAATCTCCATAATTCCCCAGAGTTTTTCTATGCCGCTCACAACTTCGTCGACATATTCCCGGGGGCTCACGCCCTTTTCGTGCGCTTTCTTTTGAATCTTCTGCCCGTGCTCGTCGGTTCCCGTCAGGAACATCACATCGTAGCCCTGCAAGCGCTTGAAGCGCGCCATCGCGTCCGCCATAACAGTGCAGTATGTGTGCCCGATATGCAGATTGTCGCTCGGGTAGTAGATAGGCGTGGTTATATAGAATGTCTCTCTTTCCTTTTGCATTATTTCCTCCTGTTGCGCAAAAACTGGCGCAGGTTTCGGTCCTTTTGATTCGCCGGATGCCATAGCCCCGCCAGCATCGCGAATTCGAACTCCGGGTCGTAAGATATGTTCATTATACATGAAGGGCTTATGCGAAGATTCCACATTTTCGCAAGCTCCATGCCGAAGATATTCGACAGCATGCTCCTGATGGTCATCGCGTGGGAAACTACGATTATGGGCCTGTCTTCGCAATCTTCCTCGAGCCCTCTTGCGATAATATCCTTGATGAACGGCGCGCTGCGCCTCTTTACATCCTCGAAATTTTCCCCTCCCTCGGGGCGGTATTCACCGAAGCGCTCAAGAAAAGCCCGCGCTCCCTCCGGGTCGCTTTCGAGGGCTTCCTCGAAGGTCATCTGCTCGTATATCCCGCAGGCCATCTCCATTATCCGCTCGTCAACGGCGATCTCCAGGCCGGGATGCCTGTCCGCTATGGCCTCGGCCAAAACTAAAGCTCTCTTTTGCGGACTGGAATATATTGCGAAGGGATTTTCCTTTTCCAGCATATCCGCGACCCATTCCATGGTCGAAATCCCCTGCTCCGAAAGATCCGAATGAGTCTGTCCATAGATAAGATTCTGCTGCAGAGCGAGCGTCTCGGGATGTCTTACAAGTATAAATCTCATTGAGGCTGCTCCTTATTCTTTTCCGTGAGAGGAATCTGCACCAGCACTATGGCCGCGAACATTATCGCGCAACCTATAAGCTCGCGGGTCGTCATGCGCTCGTGAAGCAGTAAGGCTCCGGCCAGCACCGCGAACACCGACTCCAGCGACATTATAAGTGAAGCCACCGTGGGATCCGTAAACTTTTGAGCGACTATCTGAAGCGTGTAGCCGAGACCTCCTGAAATGAGCCCGGCATACAATATGGGAATCGTCGCAGATTTGATTTTTTCGATGCTTGGCTCCTCGACTAAAAGTGCTATGACGGCGGAAACTACCGCAGCCACCGTAAATTGCATCGCGGATATTTTAATGGGATTGCCTTTCTGCACAAAATAGTCGCAGCAGAGTATATGTCCGCTGAAAAGGAAGGCGCATACGAGTACCAACGCATCTCCCTTGCTAAGCTTAAAGCCCTCCTTGATGGAGAGCAGATACATTCCGAAGACGCCCATTATAACGGTGACCCAAACGAGCCAGCTGTTCTTTCTCTTGAAAACCAGTGCACTTATTATCGGAACAATCAGCATGTACAAGGCGGTTATAAAGCCCGCTTTTCCCGCGGTCGTGTAAACCATACCCATCTGCTGAAAGGAGCTTCCGGCTGTCAGAAAGAGGCCGCACCAGATGCCCCCCACTATCGTGTTCTTTCTGTAAGCCTTTTCCTCCTCGGCGCTCCGGCCGGTGGGCTTGCCTGCATTAAGCTTGTCGATAATCAGCGCCACGAGCCAGACCGCCACCGCCGCCAGCGCCATGCGCACCGCGCCGAAAGTTATAGGCTCGATATAATCCATCCCCACTCTCTGAGCCACGAAGGCCGTACCCCACACCAGGGCCGTGAAAATGAGTATCAGATTGCCGAGCATTCTTTTGTTCTTCATCAATGTATCCTTATTGCTTAAAGTATTTATCCGCATCCGTCGCGGCGCGGCTTAGCTAATCATTATATACCTTTTTCTCTCCGTTGACGAACACGGCGCTAAGCTTAGTCGTATAGAGGAATGGATGCCCCGTAAGTACGACGATGTCCGCATCCTTGCCCTTCGCGATCGAGCCGACCCTATCCTCCACTCCAAGCGCCTTGGCGGGAACTATGGTTATCGCGCGCAGAGCAGCTTCTTCGGCGAGACCTTCCCTGACGCACATCGCCGCATAGGTCGGCAGCTGCCACAGAGGCTGAACATCGTGGTCCGTCGTAATGGCGACCTCTATGCCTTCGGCGGCAAGCTGCCCGGCGGTCGCAAATCCTACGCTCATGGTCTCGGGTTTGCTCGCGGGTCCCTCGGAGGGTCCTATCAGCGGTATAAAATCTTCTTTAGCAAGATGCTTCGCTATGCGCGCGCCGTCTGTGGCGTGCACGATGCAGAAGCGTATATTGAACTCGTGCATTATGCGGATCGCCGTCATAATATCGTCGGCTCTGTGTGCGTGGATATGCGCGGGGATTTCACGCTTCAGCAGAGGTATAAGAGCCTCGAGCTCGGCGTCGTAGACATCCTCGCCCGCATCCAGCTTCTGCATGTGGCGCTTCGCCTTCGTCAGGATATCGCGCAGCATCGCGGCGGTCGCCATCCGCGTCTTGGGGGTCTTGCCCTCGTTGCCGTAGCAGCTCTTCGGATTTTCTCCCATCGCCATCTTAATCGCTGCATTTTCCTTCAGCAGCATCTCCTCGACATTGTCTCCGCAGAGTTTTATGGCGGCTATCGAGCCTCCTATTACATTCGCACTGCCCGGCGAAACTCCCACCGTCGTTATTCCCGCAGCGAGCGCCTTGGGGATGGAAGTGTCGAAGGGGTTGAATCCGTCGACGGCCCTCATGGAAGGAGTCAGGGGATTGGTCTTCTCGTTGTAGTCCATGCCTTCCCAGCGCAGCCCTTCCTCGCCTATTCCTATATGAGTGTGGGCATCCATCATGCCCGGCATAATAACTCCGCCCTTTGCATCGAAGACCTTGCCTTTAGCCGGCGGGGCATCCTTCATGTCCCCGAAGCCGGTAATTTTACCGTGGCTGAAGTCCACATATCCATTCTCAAAGACTCCGTTTTCTATAGTTATGAGCCTACCGTTTTCAATCCGCATTTTCTTTCCTCCCGCAGTTTTAAAATCAATACAAAATATTATATCATAGCCAAGCTTACAAAGATGATACAACATTTTCTGCCTATAATTTAGACAAACCGGAGAAAATGTTATATCACAAGCAAGGATACCGAAGTGATATAAAAAATAGGGTGTCTCCTCAGATACAAGTTGTAACTTTTGAGACTCCCTCATTTTTTATAAGATAGCAGAAGAACACTATCGGCTTAACTCATGAGAGCTTAAAGCAACTGTCATTTTGCCCAGCTCGTTGCATCTGCGGCAGAGGCGCTCTGCTATACGCGCACGCGGCTCCTTGTTGCGCAAAAGCTCTGAAATCATGACAGGCCTATCCACAATATACTTATGGTCCCGCTTGCGATAATACGCGAGATAAACCGGCAGATCCATGCCCTCCTCGAGAGCTCTTTCCGCTATAAATATAAATCCGTTGTGGAACATCTTTAACTCATCCAAATATCCGTCCTTACCTCAAATGCAAGGAGGGTTGCCAATCTTTAAACCCTTCTAATATCCTATCATTAAGGAGACCAAAAGCAACAATATGCCACACAATACCCTTGCTATTACCGCCGCTTTATTTCGTTGTCCTTCACTAAACTCCTCGGAGGATATCGAGGTCTTATCGGTCAAATCATCGTCGAAGGAGTCGCTTTTGATTGCGAAAAAAGGCCTATGTCGGAATTTCGACTCCCCTCGCTTTTTTAGCATGTAAGGGATTTTCTTTTTCTTAGGGGACAGTTCTCCAAAACCAATCAAATTAAATCCAGTACTCTTCAGATGGGCAACCCAACCCCAGAGGATGAAAATTCCGGCGATAGCGCAGAGAGCAAAGACGAAATGCATCCTGCTGCGATATAGCCCCGCGATAACAGCACAGAGTATCAAGGCGATGCTAAAATAACGCATCATTGCAGCATATATCACCCTCAAATATTTCCTTTTTTCGTCGACTGTAAATTCACGCATCGAAACCTCTGCGGTAAATATCAAGCTCCGCGTCGTTTGCGAGTATAAAATGCCCCGGCAGAATTTCCGTCCAACGAGGGGGGTTATCTTTATAGCTATGCATCCGGCTATCGTATGTCAGCAGCACTTTATCTCTTTCCACCTTCGGATCCGGATAAGGCACCGCCGAAAGTAGAGCTCTGGTGTAAGGATGCAAGGGATTTTCAAAGAGCTCTTCGCATGGAGCCAGCTCCACCAAACGACCTTTGTTGATAACAGCTATCCTGTCGGATATGAAGCGCACCACGGAAAGATCGTGCGCTATGAACAGATAAGTGAGCTTTCTCTCCTTCTTTAATTTATTAAGCAGATTTATTACCTGCGCCCTTATCGATACATCCAGAGCCGATATCGGCTCGTCTGCAACGATGAAGCGGGGGTTCATTACAAGGCTTCTGGCAATCCCTACACGCTGCCGCTGACCTCCTGAAAATTCATGTGGAAATCGAGAAGAGAACTCTTTTGATAAGCCTACTTCCGTCATTATGTTGCCGATTTTATTCAAGCGATCCTCTTCATCCTTGAAAAGATGATAATTGTAGAGTCCCTCTGAGATTATGTAATCAACCTTAGCTCGCTCATTGATAGAAGCCATGGGATCCTGAAATATCATCTGCATCTGAAGGCGCAGATCCTTCGAAGTCTTCCTGTCAAGTTTCCCCGTTATCTCGTCACCATTAAAGACTATGCTGCCGTCCACATTGCTTCTGTATATGCGCATTATCGCCCTGCCGATGGTGGTCTTACCTGAACCCGACTCGCCCACCAGCGAAAGGGTTTCGCCCTTGTAGACATCGAAACTGACATCATCAACAGCACGAAATTCCTTGCGCCCTAGCTTAAATTTTACGGTAAGATTGTTTACTTCTAAAAGTTTTTCCGCGTCGGAGTAATCGAATTCCTCCACCGCGACTTCACGCCGTCTATCCTCTTCCTCACCGGCTTCGAGCTTCTCCCGATATTCCTTTGCATAAGGATGAAGGAGCCAAGTCTTGGCTGTATGAGTGTCCGAAACCCGAAATATAGGAGGCTCCTCCTCGTAGTCGATCTCCATCGCATCGGGATTGCGCGGCGCAAATGCGTCTCCGCGAATTTCCTTGAAGAGATTAGGCGGCGTTCCTTTGATGGAATAGAGTTCCCTGCCTTTCACTCCCAACTGCGGCAACGATCTAAGCAATGCTTTGGTATAAGGATGTACAGGAGTGTGAAAAATCTCATCCACGCTTCCCGTCTCTATAATCTGGCCCGCATACATTACACTGACCCTGTCGGCCACATTTGCGACAACTCCAAGATCGTGAGTTATATATACAACCGTCATATTATAGTCGCGCTGTAGCTCTTTTATCAACTTGAGAATCTGGGCCTGAACAGTCACATCAAGCGCCGTCGTCGGTTCATCGCATATCAATATCTCGGGTTTGCAGGCTATAGCCGCTGCTATCACTACACGCTGTCTCATCCCTCCGGAGAATTCACCCGGATACTGCTTGTATCGTGCTTCCGCATCGGTAATTCCTACTCGTTTCAAAATATTAATCGCTTCGCGCTTCGCTTCGTCATGTTCGGTGCCGAAATGCCAGGTGATGACCTCCGTTATTTGCTCGCCTATAGTGCGCACCGGGTTCAGAGAAGTCATCGGGTCCTGAAACACCATCGCAATCCTGCTTCCGCGCACCTTAAGCCATTCCTGCTCCGTAGTGAACTTCGTTAGATCCTCTCCGTGATAGAGTATCTTCCCGCCCGTGACCGCCCCGTTTTTATCGAGCATACCGATCCAGGATTTTGTGAAGACGCTCTTTCCGCAGCCGGATTCTCCTACAATTGCAAGGGTTTCACCGCTGTGCAAATCCATAGAAGCTCCACGAACCGCCGTAAGGACTCTGCCGCGCAAATTAAATTTTACTTCCACATTTTTAGCTGAAAATATAGGTTCGGGCTTTATAATATTAGAATTCATTCCACCCTCCTATACATGATTGCGCGGATCCGATGCATCCGCAAATTTATTACCGATAACATAAAAGGCTATGGTTATAAAACACAATATCGCAGTCGGCAAAAGCATCTGGTACGGGTGAAGCGTAAACGACTGCCTACCCTGATTTACTATATTCCCTAAAGTTATGGCATCCACCGGCAGACCCACTCCCACGAAGCCCATGAAAACTTCGGAACCAATGGAATAGGGGATGCATAGCGCGGCCTCCATAATTATAAGGCTTACTATATGAGGAATTATATTTTTGAAGGCTATCCTGTGCATCGGGGTTCCAAGGCATATGGAAGCGATGTTATATTCACTGTCCCTAATAGAGAGTATGCGATTTCTGAAGAACCTCGCCTCGACTATCCATCCCCTCGAAGCCATAGCAAAAAAGAGTGTCAAATAGCTGGTATTCATTATGTATGCGAGCAAGACCATATAAACCGTTGAAGGTATATTCGTTATTATGTTGTAGAGCTCCGTGAAAAAGGGATCTAGCTTCTTGTTGTAACCCCAAATCGCGCCGGCAATCGTTCCGAAACCGACATCCGAAAGCGCTACGGCAAAGCCCAAAAGGAAAGAGTTCCTTACGCCATACCATGCCCGCGCCCAAATATCTCGTCCCAGCGCATCTGTCCCGAACCAGTGCTCGCTGCTCGGTCTAAGGTTCCACTTCCTTGGATCTGTTACAACCGCTCGAGGATCGACCGTGGAGAATATAGGATAAAGAAGGCTCATCAAAATCACGGCAAAGATAGCGACCACGAGGAAAAGCACGGCCTTACTCTTGAAGAAGGTGCGCAATGTGGATCTCCAATAGGAATAATTTGAAAATCCTATATCCTCACTCGCTATATTGTCATAGACCGCAGCCCTGAACTTGAGGGAATCGAGCCGGATGCTCAACTTGTCGTTACCGTCTCTCATAGGCTTAATCTCCTTCCGTCAGTTTTATGCGCGGGTCGACGAAGGCGACGAGAAGATCACCTAAAAAGACCCCTAATACAGACAGCAACGCATACATCAGGACTATCACCTGAACGAGATTGTTGTCCTGACTCTTAATCGCCGTAGTTAAAAGTCCTCCGGTTCCCGGAATCGCATAGAGCGTCTCGATGACAAGTGAGCCCGCTATTATGAATAAAAAATCGCTGGGTATGTAAATTATAAGCGGTATTGCCGCGTTTTTTAACACATGGCGCTTCAGGACTTCCTTTTTGGGGAAGCCCTTTACCTGTGCAAATTTTGCATAATCTCTATTCTCCTCATCCACCATAAAGCGTCTCAACCAGAGGCCATAGTAAGCTATGCTCCCAAGCGAAAGGCAAATTGTAGGCAAAATCCAAGAGGACGGTCGGTCTTCGTAATATACCAGCGGCAAGTTGAACCATTTGGAAACCCAGACCTGAATAAAGAATAAGTATATCAGGCTCGGAACAGCGCGCACCATAAGTATGAACGCCGTCCCGAGTTTATCTCCGGCCCTGTCTTTGAATCTGGTCATAAAGAGCCCTAAAGCTACTCCGCACACTATCCCTATCATCATGCTCGCGAAGCCGAATTTTGCAGTTACAGGTATCTTTTCGCGCAACAAGGTAGCGATAGGAACCTTAGGATAGACCGTAAGGCTCCTGCCGAGATCACCTTGAAATAGATTTTTTACGAAGCGGCCCAGCTGGACCAACGGGTGGTCCAGCAGGCCCTGATTTCTAAGATATACCATTCGTGTGGCTTCATCGGCTTCCTTTATCATCTCGGGCGGGAAATACCCGCTCAAAGGCATCAGGCGCAGCAGAAGGAAAACCGCCACAAAAACGATGACTATCGTAATCAGGGATCTCAGGGCACGCTTCAGAATATATCTGCCCATTTATCTCCCTAATGTGCTTTGAGTGCTTCAGCACGTTCAATATCATACTGAGCGTCGAGTGCATTGAACTCGTCAATCGTAAGTGCAGAGTTCATAACCTTAAGTCCCTTATATTTTTCGTTACCGTAGAGCGTAAGCGGGCTCGTATAGGGTACCGAATAGCTCATATAGTAACCTCTGAGAGAGGATATGAAGGGAATAACATATCCATGGCTTACGAGATAGGCCTCGGCTTCCGCAAAATACTGCAGACGCTCCTCGAA
Source organism: uncultured Oscillospiraceae bacterium (assembly GCA_964344335.1). GTDB lineage: Bacteria > Bacillota > Clostridia > Peptostreptococcales > Anaerovoracaceae > RUG11894. The sequence continues at coordinate 36,325 of CAYFMW010000008.1, forward strand.
AGTCTTGGCATTAAGTGCTTTATCGATGAGCTCGTCGTACTCGGGAACTTCGTACCAGCCCACATTTTCAGCACCGTCCGTCGTCATCCTTGTGAGTATTCCGGAAGGATCAGCATATCCCGTGGACAGAGAATCGAAGTAGATATCATAATTGAGCGGATCGGCTACCGTTCCATAGGTCCAGCCGGAGAACGCCTCTATGTGGAAATCTATGTATTCTTCCCCTATGGAATTTTCGATCATAGCCTTTAGAAGCTCAGCCATGATTATTTCGTCTTCATCATCGGTTCCGACATAACATATAGTTACAGGCAGTTTGGCGTCGACATTAAAGGTGCAGACAGGTAGATAATCTACTTTACCCGCTTCGCAACCGATGATGTTGCCGTCGGCATCGCATAGTTCTGCAACCGCCTTCTCCATGTACTCTCTGGCAAGTGCGGCATTGTTGAAATCGGTCTCCTTAATCGACTTGAGAGGTTCATAATCCGTATAGTCTTTTCCGTTGGAGTCGAAGATTGCGCCCTCGGCATTTATGGTGTTCCTGATTACACGCTTCGGGTTCACGGGCTCCCTGAGAGATGCGATAGCCTCTCTATCTATCGAGTACATCAGGGCCTTACGGAAGTTTTCGTTCTTAATGAAAGTGTTGAACTCGGGGTTCTCACTCTCAAAAGCGAGCCACAGGTAGTTCGTCGAGAAGTTGTGATCCGTCGGGATGAGCTTATTCTCCCACTCCGTACCCTGCAGCGAGATGTACTCCTCCGCTGCAACTCTCGTATAATCCGTCTCGCCTCTCTTGAACATCTCTAAAGAAGTCGTGTCGTCGGATATCATCTGATACTCTACTGTGGATATATTGACATTTTCCTTATCCCAATAATGGGGATTTGCCGTAAGCGTTATAGCCTTATCTCTCTGGAACTTCGAGATATAGTAAGCTCCGCAATACAGCATATGCTCGTTATCCACGCCGAAATCGTCTCCGAGCTCCATAGCATAATCGTATTCTATCGGCAAAAGGAGCATCGAGCTCTCAATCAAAGACAGGAAGTATGGCGCACTGTTATCCAGCCTGTATTCGACAGTGTATTCGTCCAGAGCAGTGACACCCACCATATCATCGAAGCGGGCGAAAGCTTCCTCTCTGGTAATATCCGTCTTATCTCCACAGTCTATATCATCCAGATCCCAATAATAATCATAGAGTCCCGTTATGAGATTTCTGACTACTCTCATCGAATACGCATCGTTAAGGGGGTCGGCGATATATCGGATTCCATCAACAAAGTCTTCCGCCGTGACATCGTACTCTGTCTCGTTACCGTTATGATCCACCCACTTGACTCCTTCGCGAATCTTGAATGTCCAGACGGTCTGATCCTCATTAACTTCCCAGGACTCGGCAAGAGACGGACCATATACTCCGTACCTATCCGGCTCCACCAAACCGTCGATGCAGTTTGTCACTATCTCCCTGACGGTTGAGTAAGCCGTAGAGAAGTAGTTGAAGGACGAATAGGAACTGCTGAAGTATGTCTTATAGACATCTCTATATTCCTTGCCGGCAAGTACATCCTCCTGAACATCGGGGGTAGGTACATCCGGCTGCTTTTTGTCCTCGACTTTACCGCATGCAGCGAAGGCAAATACCATAGCCAGCGCGATGAGGATTGCAATAAAACGCTTCATATAAATTCCTCCTTATTCACATCTTCGTTAACTCCGGTTGAGCTTTAGCAACTAAGGCGCTTGCTCACCGTAATTATATAAGTCGCTTTTCCGCAAGGTCAACGCACAGGGCCGTTCCTTAACGAAACTTTAACACCTGCTTAAGCAGCTTTATTGGTATGCGAAAGCTATTTTGTATATAATAAATGAGGAGGCGAATAGTAAATGTCGGATAAAAAGCGAAGCATATTTAAGACGCGACTGCGAAACATTTTAGCAGCGATGGCTACAGCCTTCGTAGCTATGCTTCTTTCGCGCCACGCCTTTCCAAACCCAATATACGGCATCCCGATTATAGCCGCAATCTGCGCCTGGTCAGTGACCGTCGAACAAAACCCGCTTTACCGCGCCGCGATGGTCTTCTTTGCTACCGGAGCTTTTTTAATTCCCTTCCTGCTCATAGGCGATGATAACATTACGCCTGCCTTCGCCCTCTATGCCATAGTATTATTTGAAGCCGGGACTGCCATATTTGGCAATATCTACAACAGAACCGATAAGGAGTTGAAAAGTACTCAGGCGGCCCTTTACAGCGAAAAATCCATCTCGGATCTGAGCGGCGATTTGCTTACCGCATCGGACGGAAGCGCTCTTTACTCGCTTACTCTGCGTGCAATATACATGGTAACAGGCTGCCCTTGCATCATATATACGAAGGATGAAGAAGATAGCTTCTCAGCTTACGCAAGCTATCCCGAAGGACTCCTTCTATACCCTGCGGAGGAAGCCTTGAATATATGTGCTACGCAGGGCATAAAGACCGGAAAGGGAAGCCCGTTTTTCCCCGACTGCCCTCTCGCATTTTACCCGATAAAAGGTAAACACTCTATTTTAGCTGTATTTGCCATGCTTATAGGCGTCGATATGACTCTGGGCGATGCTCAGATACAAATGACGGAACACCTGCTCCTGAGAGCCGGTGTCGCTATGGAAAAGCTTAGTTTTATTGAGAGAGAAAACAAAATAGTCATGGAAAAGGAACTCGAACGCATGCGCTCGGATTTCCTAAGATCAATTTCCCACGACCTGCGCACTCCATTGACTATGATAATTGCTGCGAGCTCCACTCTGGAGCAGGAGAATGTTGACTTTGAAGCTAAGGAGAGCAAGGAGCTCGTTCACAATATACAGGAAGAGGCAAGCTGGCTTCTTCGCATGGTGGAAAATCTGCTGACCATTACCCGGGTGGGTTCAAGTGGTCCAAAACTCAACAAGAGTTGGGAAGCGGTCGAAGAAATAATTGCGGAAATATTGAAGCAATCTTCATCGAGATTTCCTCAAGCGAAGCTAAAGGTAAAAGGGCCTGACGATTTTATTTTGATACCGGTCGATCCTATACTTATAGTTCAGGTTCTGATGAACCTAATAGACAATGCCGTAAAATACGCGGGCACGGAATTTCCTATCGAAATAAATGTCTCGCAGTCTGAGGAATATGTGGAATTCAGCGTCAGGGACTATGGAAAAGGTTTGAGTGAAAGTGACCTCGCGCATCTATTTGAGCCCTCAATACATCCGGGAGGCGATTCAAGAAGGAGCATGGGTCTGGGACTCGCTATCTGCAAAAGCATAATCAGTTCTCATGGAGGCAAGATTTCCGGTGAAAACGCGGAGGGCGGAGGAGCCGTATTTAAAGTGAGCCTTCCCAAGGAGGATTTATGAGTGATATTAAACATAAAGTTCTGATCGTTGAGGACGAAACTTATATTCTAAAAGTGCTGACGACACTACTTACCGCAAACGACTACAAGGTTATAACGGCCGGTGACGCTGCAACTGCAAAAATCGCTTTGAATTCTCACCAGCCGGAAATTATACTCCTGGACCTCGGACTTCCCGACATGGATGGTGCGGAATTGTTGAAAGAGATACGCAACATAAGCAAGATTCCGGTCATCGTAGTCAGTGCAAGAAATATGGAAAAGGATAAAATCCAAGCACTGGATAACGGTGCAGACGACTATATAGAAAAGCCCTTCTCGGCACCGGAATTGCTCGCCCGCATGCGTGCCGCACTGAGACGAAATATGCCGGTAGTCGTAGATCAGGACTCCTACAGCGTCGGAGGATTTCTCATCGATTTTTCAAAAAGAAGCGTCTATGTGGACGACGAACTCATAAAACTGACTCAGACAGAATACAAAATAGTAGAACTAATCGCAAGGCATCCCGGCAAAGTCCTCACCTACGGCTACATCATCAACAATGTATGGGGCCCCTATGCCGATCAGGAAAACAATAGAATCCTACGGGTAAACATGTCAAATATACGCCGGAAGATTGAAAAGGACAGCATGTCTCCGAGTTATATCCTCACGGATATCGGAGTCGGATATCGAATGGCGGAATTATAAAAGCCCCTAAAATATCAGTTTGCCTTTCACTTTTGCGCCCGTATTTTTCCTTGAACACTCCTATTTATTGTTGTAGAATAGTTATGGTAATTCGATAAGACATCCGGGGAGGGGAGCGAATAATGTTTGATTTTATGAGGAAGAAGGAAACTTACACTGTTCCGGTCGTCGAGGAGCCCGTCGCTCCCGAGCCTGAAATTCCTGTGCCTGATACACCCCGCACGCTTATAGGTGCCGAAGTAAAGTTCACGGGAAATATCGAAGCGACAGAGGATCTTGAGGTCAGGGGCAGCATAACCGGAAACATAAAATCCACAAACAAGGTGACCATACAAGCGGGCGGAAATGTCAAGGGAAATATAACGGCACACACCCTTATTATAAAAGGAAAGACCGAGGGGGTTCATCGCATCGAGGAGCTTTGCAAAATCACCTCCAGCGGCTGCCACCACGGCGAGCTTTATGTTTCGACTCTGGTTACGGAAGACGGGTCCGAGTTCGAGGGAACTCTTCACCTCAAGAAGAAGGTTATATCCTTCGCTTCACCCGCTCGCGAGCCGAAAGCCCAAGCCGAGGAAGACAGCTCGGCACTGTAGAAAAACGCTTTGTTCGCAAACTTTGCATTTTATTGATTCTTCAAAAGGACGGCCGCAGTGCCGTCCTTTCGTATTTAAGCTAAAAACTGTCTGGCTGCCTTCCTTTAGCGATAGAATAATGCCGTGTATACCATTCCCAGCGCCTCGCGAACAAAGTACTTGCACTTGTAGTTCTTAAGACTCGTAGGCGCAGCGAGGGTCTCGAAATCGTAATCAAAGAATTTCCTTCCGAGATATTTCGCCCTGCAGAGGTGATATTCGCTCGATACTATAACTATGTGCTTATCGCGCCAGTCCTCGCCTATCAGCTCGCAGGCATGTCCTATATTATCCCTCGTGTTGGTGGAGTTTTCTTCCGGTATCAGCCTGTCTTCACTTATGCCGCGATCCGAAAGCCAGCGCATCATGCAGGCTGCTTCGGTCTCGGGTTCGTCCGGCCCCTGCCCGCCGCTGAGGATGGCGAGCGTCTGAGGATTATCCTGCAGATAACTAAGGGCAGCCCGGAGCCTATCGGCAAGAGCCGAAGAAGGCGTCGGGACGCCGCCGTAATTATTGACTTTTGCTCCGAGTACTACAATATAGTCGGCGCCGGAAGTAGCGTCGCCTTCGGAAGCGGCTATCACCATCGCCTCTGCCGCGATAAACACGATAATTCCTATAATCACGCAAATTGCAAGCACGGTAAGTACTATCCTGATTTTTTTATTCATTGCAATAAATCCCCACCCTTTAAAATTTCGAGCATAAGGCCGCTCTATTTATTTCGGGCGACAGAGCCGCCCGAAGTCCCCCTGAACTCATCCCATTGTAACACAAAGCGCCCGCATCGGCAGGCGCCTTTGATATTTTTGATAGTATGGTTTTGGCCTGATTTTATCTTTTTAAAACGCAAGTGACTTTTACTTCAGCTTCCGTATTACTAATTTCCGCAGGTATTTATTCATTTTTTAAATTACAAGGGAGCTCATCATGGTATACTTATCAAAAAGAAGGGAGCTCACTCATTATGGAAAATAATAAGAGCGGAAATTATCTGAATATAAGCACCAAATCGTTCATCGGAGCGATAGCTATAATCTTCGCGCTGATGGTACTGACCTATGTCCTGAGCTTCGTTGTGCCGGCCGGTGAATACGCCCGTACTACGGACGCTGCCGGAAATGTCGTAATCGACACGGCAAAAGGATTCAGCTATGTCGAAGGCGGCATACCCTTTTGGAAATGGATACTCTCCCCCTTCCTCGTGCTTGGAGCGGAAGGGAATGCGGCGCTGATTGCCGTAATCATATTCCTGCTCGTTATAGGCGGAGTCTTCAACTCGCTCAATGCGAGCGGCCTTATGCAATATATGCTGGACAAGATAGTCCACAAATTCGGAAATGTCAAATACAAGTTGATGGCCATCCTCATACTGTTCTTTATGGCGATGGGCTCGCTGGTGGGTTCATTCGAGGAAGTCGTGCCGATGGTGCCGATAGTGGTTTCCCTTGCGGTCGGCCTGGGATGGGACAAATGCACGGGCCTTTCGATTTCGCTGCTCGCGGCTGGCTGCGGATTTGCAGCCGGCGTGGCAAACCCCTTTACCATCGGGGTTGCGCAAGGTCTGGCAGGCCTTCCCATGTTCAGCGGCATGTGGCTTAGGCTGCTCTCCTTTGCGCTGATCTACCTGCTGCTCCTCGCATTCACCCTCAGGCATGCGAAGAAGGTGGACAGACATACGCACGATATGGCGCAGGCCGAGAGTAGCTATGTGGAAAACAGGAAGATGGACAGGGCTTTAAAGGTTTTCGCTGTGATAGTCGGAGTAGGAATACTGCTGGTGCTCAGCTCGAGCTTTATCGCCTTCCTTCGAGATTTCACCATGATAATCGTCGCGGTGATGTTCCTCGCGGCGGGGATAATCGCAACACTCCTGAGCGGAACGGACGGCAAGACTCTGGGCAAGACCTTCGGCGGGGGAATAGTCGCGATTCTGCCTTCGGTCCTTATGATATTGATGGCCTCATCGATAAAATACACGATGGTCGAAGCTAAGATTCTAGACACCGTGCTTCACGGAGCGGTTCAGGCGGCATCGGGCATGTCCAAGGCCGGACTCGTCCTGTTTATCTACCTTATCGTACTGGTTATGAACTTCTTTATCGCTTCAGGTTCCGCGAAGGCCTTCCTGCTTATACCGCTGATAGTGCCGCTGGCAGGCATTTTCGGCATAAGCCCGCAGCTTTGCATACTGGCCTTCGCCTTCGGCGACGGCTTCAGCAATGTCTTCTATCCGACAAACCCCGTCCTTCTGATTTCCCTCGGCATCGCGGACCTCAGCTATGCGGAATGGACGAAATTCTCACTTAAGTTCCAGATTGTGAACATCCTGCTAACCTCCGCCATTCTGATGCTGGGGTTGGCTGTGAATTATGTGTAAATTGCGAGGCCGCAGAGGTGTTTTGTAAAATTATGGAATTCGACCTTGCATTTTCGTGACAATTCCAGGGGATTGAACTTGCATTTTCGTGCAAAATTCACCTATGCGTACTTGCATTTTCGTGATTTGCGTGCTAATCTGAGCATGAATCGTGATGCAATCAGTAGCGAGGATATTACAAATGATGAGGCGGAAAATCTATGACGAGTTGCTTTCATGGAAACAAAGGAGCAAGGGACAAACTGCACTCCTTATCGACGGTGCGCGCCGTGTGGGAAAGAGCTATATTGCGGAACTCTTTGCGAGGCAAGAATATAGAAGTTATATAATAATAGACTTCGGTAATGCTCCTCAGGACATTCTCGACCTTTTCATAAACGAGAGCTACGATTTAGACCTTTTCTTCGCGAAATTATCGGCATTCTATTCAACAGTTCTTCATAAGAGAGAGTCTTTGATTGTATTCGACGAAGTGCAGCAATTCCCGAGGGCACGACAGCTTATCAAATATCTTGTCGCAGACGGACGCTACGATTTTTTGGAAACCGGCTCGCTCATCAGGTTAAAGAAGAACACGGAGAATATAATCATCCCATCGGAAGAGGAGCATATTGAGATGCACCCCATGGATTTCGAAGAATTCCTTTGGGCAATTGGAGACGAAGCGACGGTCCCTCTGATTCGCAAATGCTTTGATGCGAAAAAACCTCTGGGACAGGCTCTGCATCGCAAGATTATGAACGACCTCCGGCAATATATGCTCGTGGGTGGAATGCCTCAGTCCATACTGGCATATCGAGAAGGTAAAAATTTCGAGGCTTCGGATGAAGCAAAGCGCAGAATTTTGCAGCTTTACCGCGAAGATGTATCAAAATTTGCCGAGGGCTACGAAGAAAAAGTGTATGCCGTTTTTGACGGAATCCCCGGCCAACTTTCCAAGAGAGAAAAGAAGTATAGACTTTCGTCTATAAATGAAAATGCTCGCTTTCGCGCATACGAAGATACCTTTATTTGGCTGAACGAAGCTATGATTATAAATACCTGCTACAACTCCACAGATCCCGGAGTAGGGCTTGCAAGGAGCGCCGACCATAGAACGCAAAAATGTTATATGGCTGATACCGGCTTGCTCGCCACCCACACATTCATGGACCGCAGCTTTACAGAAAACGAACTATACAAAGCTATCCTATTCGATAAGCTCCACATTAACGAAGGCATGCTGATGGAGAATCTGGTTGCGCAGATGCTGAGACGCAACGGACATAAACTCTTTTTCTACTCCCGCAGTAATGGTAAAGATCGTGAAAACCATATGGAAATCGATTTTTTAATCAGAGAAAGAGGAAAGATTGCGCCTATCGAAGTAAAGTCTGCCAATTATCGCTCCCATTCCTCGCTTGATAAATTCAGGAAGAAGTTTTCAAACAAGCTCGGCAACTCCTATATCCTATACCCCAAAGACTTCATGGAAAAGGACGGCATTCTGCACCTGCCATTGTATATGGCTATTTTCTTATAAAAAATGAACCTCCTGCGGCACTTTGACCACAGGAGGCTCATTTCATTTACAGATTATAATCCGTATTCTTTCTTAAAGCGTTCCAGCTCCGAGCCGGCGTACATAACATTAACCCTGTCCGCCATATTCGCAACGACGCCGAGGTCGTGGGTAATAAAGATGACGGAAAGATTGCGATCCGCTTTAATTTCATTAATCAGCTCCAAGATTCTGGCTTGAACCGTCACATCCAGTGCAGTAGTCGGCTCATCGCAGATAAGAATCTCCGGATTGCCGGCAAGAGCTATCGCAATGACAATGCGCTGCCGCATACCGCCGGAAAACTGGAACGGATACTG
>CAYFMW010000009.1:0-44258 GCA_964344335.1 uncultured Oscillospiraceae bacterium
GGGCTCGAACCTGTGACCCCCTGCTTGTAAGGCAGATGCTCTCCCAGCTGAGCTAAACTCCCGCTTTGTTGTGCGACTTTTTAGTCGACACATTTATGAATTATACAGATGAACTTCCCTTATGTCAATCACTTTCGACCCGAATTCAGTTCAAAATGCTAAATAATTTCCTCCCACTCGCGCTTAATTTCGACATTCCCGGCACTCAATTCCGAAAGCAGAGAAACGACCCTGTCCCGATCCTCGGGCTCCGTCGAAATTAAAAGCTCGATTTTATCAGTATAACTTATTTCTTCTATTTTGTAATAACCGTCTTTCTCCAAATATTGAAAACTTCTCAGCGCAGTATAAGGAATCTCGACCTGCAGACTGCAGACATCCCTCGCCTCGTGAACCCCCGCAGCCTCAAGAGCGAGCTTCGCCGACATCGTATAAGCCCTCACCAGGCCTCCCACGCCCAGCTTGATGCCCCCGAAATAGCGCGTAACAACGCAGACCACATTGGTTAAGCCTTCTCTAACGAGCATCTGAAGCATCGGCGGCCCCGAGCTTCCCTGGGGCTCGCCGTCGTCGGTAGTCCACTGTATTTCGCCCTTTTCCCCGACTATATACGAAGCCACATTGTGAGTGGCGTCCCTATGCAGTTCTCTTATCTCGGCCACATAAGCCTCTGCCTCTTCGCGAGTCTCGACACGCGCTATGCGGCCGATAAACTTGGAACGCTTGATTTCGTATTCGGCAATAGCCTCCTTTTTAACAGTAAGGTAACGTATCATTGTATTATGTAACCCTTAAATCTTCCTCTGTCTGCCTCCCCCAACTCCGCTTTGATGTATGTTCCGTCCTCTTCGTAACGGGTCTGCAGTGCTCTGCCGCCCTCAAGAACTGCCGATACCACATCGCCTCTGGTGTAGGGAATCAGCAATTCCACAACTTTCAAATCCATAAAGAGCATGTCCCTTACAGCCTTCAGGAATTCTTCGAAACCCTCGCCCGTCCTGCAGGATATGGCGACGCTGTCCCTTCCCTGCAGAAGCAGCAAGTTATCTCTGTATTCCGGATTTATCAGATCGCTCTTGTTGAATGCCGTAAGGACAGGTTTCTTTTCGACACCAAGCTCCTTCATGAGCCCCCGAGTAACCTCCATCTGAAAGCCGCAGTCCTCGTAGCTCGCATCCACAACATGGATTAGAAGATCCGCATATTCCAGCTCTTCCAGGGTTGCTTTGAAGGCATCCACCAGGGCCGTGGGCAACTTGCTAACAAAACCTACAGTGTCGATCAATATAAAGCTGTGGCCGTCTTCCAGAGTAACGAGCCTCTGAGCTGTATCGAGGGTCGCAAAGAGCATGTCCTTTTCGAAGACCATCTTGTCCTCTCGCTCCTCCATGGACATCAGGTGGTTCATGATTGAAGATTTGCCCGAGTTCGTATAGCCGACCAGAGCGGCGACCGGAATTCCGGACTTCTCCCTCCTGACACGCTGAACGGACCTGTTGGCCTTGACCTCCTCGAGTTCCTTCTTGATTGCGGCGATGCGCCTCTTAATATGCCTCCTGTCGGTCTCGAGCTTCTTCTCTCCGGGACCTCTGGTGCCTATGCCGCCGCCGAGCCTGGAAAGCGCCTTCCCAAGCCCCGAAAGTCTCGGCAGGCGATACTCCAGCTGAGCCATCTCGACCTGCAGCTTGCCTTCGATCGAGGATGCGCGCTGTGCAAATATATCCAATATCAAAACCGTGCGGTCTATTACCGGAACGCCGCATACTTCCTCTATATTGCGTTGCTGCATGCCGGAAAGTTCTTCGTTGAATATCACCATGCCGGCCTGCATATTGCCACACATCTCGCCAAGCTCTTCCAACTTGCCGCTTCCTATGTAAGTGGCTGCATGAATCCTGTCCGCATTCTGGACCATCTCGCCCAGAACTTCCAAGCCCGCAGCTTCGGCAAGGCTGGCCAGCTCCTCCATGGAGCGACTTATATCTTCATCTATGCTGAGACCGACCAGAATAGCACTGTGCCCCTCGCGCTCCGTTACGGAGCCGTCCTCTTTTATCTTAAACATCTTATAAAATAAATTTACCTATATCGTCCTCGTGCATCTGTTCATCGAATTTTTTATGCACATATTCGGCGTCGATTACTACTTCCTTTACTTCTTCGTTCGGAAGGTCGAATGAAATATCTTCGAGGAGCTTTTCCATCACGGTATGAAGCCTCCTTGCGCCGATATTCTCCTTCTGTTCGTTGGATTTAAAGGCAATTGTCGCGGTGCTCCTTATCGCTTCGGGCGTAAATTCCACGCTTACCCCCTCCGTCTCCAGAAGAGCCGTATATTGCTTTATAAGAGCATTGTCGGGCTCGGTGAGTATGCGCACGAAATCTTCCTCCGTGAGGCTCTCCAGCTCCACCCGTATCGGGAACCTGCCCTGAAGCTCGGGGATGAGGTCCGATGGTCTGGAAACATTAAAGGCACCCGCGCCTATAAAGAGAATGTAATCCGTCTTTACGGGTCCGTACTTCGTGTTTACTACGCTCCCCTCGACTATCGGGAGTATATCCCTCTGAACACCTTCGCGCGAGACATCCGCCCCGACCTTGTAGCCGCTGCCGGCGATCTTATCTATCTCGTCGATGAAGATTATTCCATGCTGCTCGCAGTTTTCCAGGGCTTCCTGAGTTACACGATCCATATCGATCATGTTCTGAGCCTCCTGCTCGGTCAGAATCTTTCGTGCCTCCTTCACCTTGAGCTTCTTCCTCTTCGTCCTCTTGGGAAGGGCATCCCCGAATATGTTGCCGAGGGTTATCATTCCGCCCGACTGAAGGTCCAAATTACCTTCCTTGGGCTGCTCCTGCACATCGACCTCGATATATTGCTCCTCGAGCAGACCGTTCTCCAACTGATGGCGCACCTGATCTCTTGCAAGCTGGGTATCCGTCTCGGAGGAATCCTTTTCCTCCATTTTCTCGCTCGTCTGCGTGTAGGTGGCCGTCTGTCTTCCGAGCAGGAAGTCGAAGGGACCTCTCACCCCTCCTTCTGAAGCCTTCTTCTTCCCGGGAATTATGGCTTCAATAATCTTCTCATCGGCGAGCTTGCGAGCTGTGTCGTATTTTTCGTTCATGTGGCGCTGCTTGATAATCCGCATCGATGCTTCCATCAAGTCCCTGACCATGGAATCGACATCCCTTCCCACATAGCCGACTTCCGTAAACTTGGTCGCTTCTACCTTTACGAATGGTGCCTCCATGAGTTTTGCAAGGCGCCTTGCTATCTCGGTCTTTCCGACGCCCGTCGGGCCCATCATAAGAATATTCTTCGGAACTATTTCCTCGCGCATCTCCTCGGAAAGCATGCTGCGCCTGTAGCGATTTCTGAGCGCGACCGCGACGGATCTCTTCGCGTCATCCTGCCCTATTATGTACTTGTCGAGCTCCGCAACAATCTCCTTGGGCGTATAATTCTGAAATGTTTTATCCATCCCTGATCTCCTAAAGTTTCTCCACTGAAATATGCTCGTTCGTAAATACGCAGATCTCCGAAGCTATCTTCAAAGATTCTCTAACTATCTGCTCGGCATCCATATCCGTGTGTTTGTAGAGGGCATGAGCCGCCGCATGAGCGAAATTGCCTCCGCTGCCTATGGCAACGAAATTCTCGTCCGGCTCTATAACCTCGCCCGTGCCGGAGATGACCAGCAGATTCTCTCTGTCGGCCGCTACCATCAGGGCCTGCAGATTTCTGGCCCCCGCATCGCTCCTCCAGCTCTGCGCAACCGCAACCGCAGCTCTCTTTAGATTCCCCGCATGCTCCTCAAGCTTCTTCTCGAACTTGTCCGTTAGGGTAAAGGCATCCGATACCGAACCCGCAAAGCCTACAAGAACACTATTCTTGTAAATCTTGCGAACCTTCTTGGCATTGCTCTTCATTATGTAATGCTCTCCCATGGTCACCTGTCCGTCTCCACCTATGCAGACATCATCCGGAGATCTCTTGACCAGCACTATCGTAGTTGCATGAAATTTATCCATCTTTACCTTTCCTATTCACTTTCGCTTCTGTTTTCGCTGTATCCGCAGTCTCCACTGCAGACCAGCCTCTTACCCCTTTGAACAAGCAGGCTCCCGCAGCGCGGACAGGGCTTTTGAACGGGTCTGTACCAAAAGACCTGATCGCATTGCGGATAACCCGAGCAACCGTAGAAGGTCTTGCCCTTCCTGCTCCTCTTTACCACAATTTCGCTTCCGCATTTTGGACATTCCACGCCGGTCCCCACGACTATATTCTTTGTAAACCTGCATTCCGGATAACCCGAACAGCCTATAAATTCATTAAATCTGCCTCTCTTTTTTACCAGGGGCTTGCCGCAGTCCGGACAGTCCTCACCCGTATACTCCGGCTCTATTACAATCTTTTCGATCTCCTCGTTGGCCCTATCCAGTGCATCCTTAAGGTATCCGTTGTAAAATCCGTCCACAACCTCCTGCCAGGGAACCTCACCTTCACCGACCTCATCGAGACGGTTCTCCATCTCCGCCGTGAATCTCACATCGACGAGTTTATTGAAGTAGGGGTCCATTATCGAGTATGTTATGAGCTCGCCCAAATCAGTCGGAGAAAGTGAATTCTTCTCCTTCGCCACATATTTCTTCTCGGTGAGTGTATTGACTATGGTCGCGTAGGTGCTCGGACGACCTATGCCGTTCTCCTCCATCTCCTTGATGAGGCTGGCTTCTGTATACCTGCTCGGCGGCTGAGTAAACTTCTGCTCGCTCAAAAGCTCAAGTAACGAGAGTTCTTCGCCGACCATAAGAGGCGGAAGCTTGCTGTCCTTTTCCTCCTTAGCATTGTCGCTGTAGACCTTCATGTATCCGTCGAAGCTAAGCATCGAGCCCTTGGCTTTGAATATATAGTCACCGTTAGCTATTTCCGCGGAATTGCCTTCGTATACGGCGGGCTTCATGCGGCTGGCGACGAAGCGGCTCCATATTAACTTATAGAGCTTATATTGCTCGGCTGTAAGCGAATCCTTAATGTTCTCCGGATCCAGTTCCAGAGATGCCGGCCTTATGGCCTCGTGCGCATCCTGGGAGTTCGGGGACTTATTCTTAAATTTGTTATTGCCGACATAAGCCTTACCGTACTGCTCCTCAATCAGCTTTTTGCAGGCGGCATCGGCCTCATCGGAAATCCTTACCGAGTCCGTTCTCATGTAGGTTATCAGACCTGTAATTCCGTGGCCCTTCACGCTTACTCCCTGATAGAGCTGCTGCGCTATCGTCATGGTCCTGCTAGGAGTAAATCTGAGCTTGACGGAGGCGTCCTGCTGCATGGTGCTCGTGGTGTAGGGCGCGTAGGGCTTCTTCAGGGTGCGGTAAGGCTCGAGCTTGGCGACCGTGTAAGCTTTTCCTTCGAGTTCCGCCAGAATCTTATCTGCGCTCTCCTTATTCTCTATCTTAATCTTCTTGCCCGCGCACTCGGCGAGAGCAGCGGTGAATTTATCCTTTTTTTGTTGCGAAAGAGTCTCCGAGAGCTTCGTCAGATCCGCGCTGATGTTCCAATACTCCTGTGGGACGAAATCTTCGATCTCTTTCTCGCGGTCGCAGATCATCTTGAGCGCTGCGGATTGAACCCTCCCCGCAGAAAGCCCTCTGCCGATCTTTTTCCAGAGGACCGGGCTTATCTGATACCCTGCTATGCGGTCCAGAATCCTCCTGCCCTGCTGGGAGTCGACGAGGTTCATATCTATCTTTCTGCTGTTTTTTATCCCTTCGCTGACCGCAGACTTGGTTATCTCCGAAAATACCACTCTATTGGTCTCCTCGGGATCTATGCTTAAAAGATTGCACAGATGCCACGCAATAGCCTCTCCTTCCCTGTCGGGGTCGGTGGCAAGATACACTTTACCTGCGGCTTTTGCGGCTTTTTTGAGTCCATTTATTATGTCCGCTCTGCCGCGGACATTTATATATTTGGGCTCGAAATTATTTTCAAGATCCACTCCCAGTCTGCTCTTGGGAAGGTCGCGCAGGTGGCCGTAACTCGCCATCACATTGTACCTGCTTCCGAGAAATTTACCTATTGTCTTCGCCTTCGAAGGCGACTCAACGATTACTAAATCCTTAGCTTTTGCCATAATTATCCTTTCGACCTCTTATAAGAAACTATACCTTATTATATTTATAATAGGAAAAAAGTAAAGTGCTGCGAACCTAACACTGCTACTGCGAGCGTAGTGAAGCAGAAGCAGATGTAGGTTCCATGCAAAGCCTTCCCGAAAGAGCAAGCGTAAGCGTAGCTCGATTGGATGAAGGCGACTGCTGCGACGCTCCGGAAGCAGCTTGCACTGCGGACACGCTTCCGCCGAGCGATAACTAAATCTTAAGATATTAAATCATGGGGTATATCCTCGCTCCATCCACCTTAAGGAAGCCCTTAAGCTCCAAAGTAGTTATCAGCATCGAGGCCGTGCGCGCGTCCATGCCGCAGCCGGAAATAAGATAGCTTCGCGAGGAGCTACCTGAGGATACTATATGCTCATAGAGCTTTCGCTCCTCGGGCGAAAGCCTTTCCGCAAGCTCCTCCGCCATCCCTCCCGCCCCTATGGTCTCGATGAGCCTGTCCATAGAAATTACCGGGGTCGCGCCTTCGCTGATTAAAAGATTAGGCCCCTCACTTCCGGGCTGATTGATGTTTCCGGGCACGGCAAAGACGCCGCGATTCTGCGAAGCCGCCAGCCCCGCCGTGATTAGCGAGCCGCTGCGCGGCGTTCCTTCTACAATTATGCAATTCTCGGAAAGCCCGGAGATTATGCGGTTTCTTTCCGGAAAATGATAGGCCCTTCCCTGCTCGGCGAACTCGTATTCGGATATCATCAGGCCCCTTTGCAATATGTCCTCATATAATCTCAAATTTGAGAGCGGAAAGCAGACATCCACCCCGGTGCCGAATACGGCTATCGTGTCGCCTCCGACCGCAAGGCAGCCGCGATGCGCTGCGGAGTCTATGCCCTCCGCCATGCCCGAAACAACTGTCAGTCCGCAGGCGGCGCAGCGCTTTGCGATCTCCGCCGCAGCCCACTTTCCGTAGGGAGAAGCGCGCCTCGTTCCGACCACGGAGATGCATGGAGAAGCCAGAAGTTCCGTCCTTCCCATGGCAAAAAGAACTATCGGAGGATCCGAAATAGTTTTAAGCCTGCGCGGATAATCGGGTGAATTTATAGCTATCAGCTCCGCATTCAGCTCCTTAGCCCTAGCAAGGGAACGCTCCGCCCGCCTCAAATCCTTTTTCAATAGCTTGTCGCATCCGCTCCTTCGCCCGAAAAGATCGCAGGAATCCATAATCTGTACTAAATCCGTCTCGGAGGCTTCAAATACACTTCGGGCATCGCCGAAAATCTCCAAAAGATACAACTTTGCCTCGGCGCTCATCCCGCGCACGAGGCTCAGCCAAAGATAATATATTATGCCGTTCATGCACGAACTCCTTTCACTTCGCATGAGCTATTTCCCCGACCCGAAAAACCTCTCCGGCAGCCTATAGCTCAAGGCTTCCAACAGATGCTCCCTCTTTATTTCCTCACTTCCCGCAAGATCCGCGGCAGTTCTTGCAACCTTGAGTGTTCTGTGATAAGAGCGGGCCGACATGGAATATCTCGAAAAAGCCGCCTCCATAATGTTTTTGCAATTTTCATCGAGGCGGCAGAAGTCATCAATTTGCGCAGGACCCAGCTGTGCATTCGTGCTTATGCCCAGTCCCCTATAGCGCCTTTTCTGCATCTCTCTGGCCCTTAAAACACCTTCCCCGAGCATCTCTGAGCTGACGACAGCTTCGTCTGCAGGGCGCTCCCCCGCAATATCCTCGTAGACCGTGCGCTCCATTGCGACATGCAGATCTATGCGATCGAGCAAGGGACCTGAAATTCGCCCGATATAGCGCAACCTGTCGCTCTCCGTGCACTTGCAGGGCTTTACCGGGTCTCCGTAGTAACCGCAACGACAGGGGTTCATGGCGGCGACCAGCATAAACCGCGCCGGGTAAGTATATCTGCCGTTGACTCTCGAAATTGTCACCTCACCGTCCTCCATGGGCTGTCTAAGGGTCTGGAGCGCCTGCGCGCTGAACTCGGGCAGCTCGTCTAAAAAAAGGACGCCACAGTGAGCCAGCGATATTTCCCCGGGCTTTGGCGATGAGCCCCCTCCTGTCAAAGCCGCGGCGGACATGCTATGATGAGGCGCTCTATAGGGCCTCTGCCTAACCAGCGGACTGAGCTCGCTGAGCTGCCCCGCGACGCTGTAAATTTGCGTAACTTCGAGTTGCTCCTCGTAGGAAAGCGGCGGCATGATGCCCGGGATCCTCTTACCTACCATGCTCTTCCCAATCCCAGGCGGTCCGATTAGACAAATTCCGTGAGATCCGCTGACTGCCAGTTGAGCCGCCCTCTTTACAGCTTCTTGACCCCTGATATCGGAGAAATCCGGAATTTCTGCAGGGCGCAAAGTTTCCGGGGTCTCCGGCAACTTCGAAGGCTGCGGCATATCTCCGCCCAGATATTCCGCGAGTTCCTTCAAATCTTCGGCACAATATATTTCGATATCCTTAACGAGGGATGCTTCGGCGAGGTTTGCGGGGGGGATCACGATTTTTCTTACTCCGTGCTTTCTTAAGCCTATTATCATCGGGAGAGCTCCGTCTATTGCCGCAAGTCGCCCGTCGAGCGTGAGTTCTCCGAGGAAAGCTATATCTTCGTTTGCGCGCGCAATCTTTACGGCTCCCGATGCTGCGAGGGTTCCTACGGCTATGGGAAGGTCGAAGTGACTGCCTTCCTTTTTCTTATTTGCGGGAGTGAGGTTGACGGTCACCCGCTTATCGGGAAACTTAAAGCCGCAGTTGCCGACCGCCGCATGTATTCTTTCCTTAGCCTCCATAATCGACCTGTTCGCAAGCCCCACAACCGTAAAATTCGGCAATCCGTTCTCGACATTAACCTCGACCCAGCTAGGCTCACCGGCAAGGCCATACAGTCCGCATGTAAGCACCCTCGAATACACTATAAAATCTCCTTTCTCTTAAAACCCCGCGAGTCCTTGACGCAGCATTTACAAACGCTTACCCGGTATTTCGCGCCTGCCTATACACTGAAAGCTCCGGGCGTATGCCTGATGTATGTCTTGCCGCCGCGTTCAAGCACCTCGACGATATCCATCCTGGGCGAATAATCAGCGCTCAGCCAAGGATGCAGCTTCATGTAGAGCATTGCCGACATAATCAACCTGCGCTGCTTAGCCTTCCCCACCGCATCCCTCGGCATGCCGTAGTCCGTACGGCTCCTGTATTTTACTTCCACAAAACAAAGATGGCACTCGCCGAGGGCCACGATATCTATCTCCCCCGCCTTGCAGCGGAAATTTCGCTCAAGTATGCGCCAGCCCTTCCGCTCCAAAAACTCACAGGCCCTGTCCTCGCCGTATCTCCCCTTTTTCTGCTTTTTCGTCGCCCTTGCCTCCATATTATTCCATATATTATATTATTTGCCATTATATGTCAATGCTTAACTGGAATGCAAAAAGGGCCGCCCCTCTGCGGGGCGACCCTTTTAAAACTTACAACTATCTTTAGAGCGCGGTTGCGAAGTTGTCCCACTCCTCGATTATCATGGGAATAACCTTATAGAGGTCACCCACGATGCCGAAGTCGGCGATCTGGAAGATCGGAGCGTCGGGGTCCTTGTTGATAGCGACGATCAACTTGGAATCCTTCATTCCGGCCTGATGCTGAATTGCACCGGAGATGCCGCATGCGAAGTAGATCTCGGGCTTTACGGTCGTCCCTGTCTGACCTACCTGATGAGAGTGATCGATCCAGCCGGAATCGACGCATGCGCGGGAGGAACCCACAACACCGCCGACCTTATCGGCAAACTCTTTTATGAGATCAAAACCCTCCGGCCCGCCTAGCCCACGCCCGCCGGAGCAGATAATCTTAGCATCGGTGAGGGAAACTCTTTCCTTGGCTTCCTTCACAATCTTGATAATCTTTGTCCTTATATCGCTCTCCGCGATTTCGGGCTTAACTCTTATAATCTCGCCCTTCGCGCCGGGAACTCTCTCGTTCCTCGACATAACGCCGGGGCGCACGGTGGACATCTGAGGTCTCGTGGTTCTGGTGACGATGGTCGCCATCAGGTTGCCGCCGAATGCCGGACGAGTCTGTTTGATGCACTTATCGTCGGGATCCTCTTCAGAGAGAGAATCGAGGTCCAAGGTGGTCTCCTTGCGGCAATAATCCTTATACTTTTCCAAGTCGACTTCAAGTCCGGTGCAGTCCGCAGTGAGTCCGACATTGGACCTGCCGGCTACGCGAGGAGCAAGATCGCGTCCGATATGGGTCGCGCCGTAAAGCACGATTTCGGGTTTATATGCATCGATTGCGTCGCAGATGACCTTAGTAAAACCGTCCGTTGTGTACTGCTCGAGCAGAGGATCCTCGATGAGGTAGACGCCGTCGGCGCCGTACTCTATAGCCTCCTGGGCGAGCTCATCCATATTGTTGCCGACCATCAGCGCATAGCACTTCGTGCTGTCGCTGATATCTCTGGAAAGCCTGAGTCCGCAAGCTATGAGCTCCTTTGAAACTCCCATCAGCTTGCCGTCTCTGCACTCGGCAAAGACCCAAATGTCCTTGTAAGCGGAGAGATCTACAGCTTCTCCCTCATCATCCTTGCTGATTGCCTCTACGGGGCACTTGCTTATACAAGCGGAGCAGGCCGTGCACTTTTCGTTGATTACAGCGTGTCCGTCCACCATATCTATGGCGTCGAAGGGGCATGCTTTAATGCACAATCTGCAGCCGATACATTTTTCCTTATCAATAATTACAGCCATTGTATTTCCTCCTTATGCACTATATTGCGTGCTTTTCCTTCAGTTTTCCAAGCAGGTTCTTGGCCTGTTCGCGTTCGTCCTCTCCCTTTACGAGCTGACCGGGGGCCTTGGGAGCGGGTGTGAAGGAGCGGAATACCACCGTCGGGGAAGCCTCAAGACCGACCTTGCTGAGGTCGCATCCGCACTCCTTGGCGTTCTTAACGGTTATGGGGGCATCATCGGCACAAGCCTTCACTATGCCGCTTATAGTCATATATCTCGGCTGGTTCAGCTCCTTGATGCAGGTGAGCATGCAAGGTGTGTTGAGCTTTATAATCTCGTATCCGTCCTCGAGTTGCCTATTGACCGTCAATTCCTTATTGTCCTCGGAAATATCGAACTCCTGGACATAAGTGACCTGCGGCAGGTGCAGCTTCTCGGCAATCTGCGGTCCTACCTGAGCGGTATCTCCGTCGATGGCCTGTCTGCCAGCAAATATCATATCGAAATCTCCGATGCTCGCGATCAGAGAAGTAATCGCGTTGGATGTCGCCCAGGTGTCCGAGCCGCCCACAGCTCTGTCGGAGAGCAGGAAGCACTCGTCGGCACCCATCGCGAGGCACTCTATGAGCATATCCTTAGCCTGCGGGGGACCCATGCATACCACGGTGACCACAGTCTCGGGATACTTGTCTTTAAGCAGTAAAGCTTCTTCGAGCGCGTTTGCATCATCCGGATTGAGGATGCTGGGAACACCTTCACGAATTATGGTGTTTCTTACGGGGTCGATCCTGACTTCGCTCGTATCCGGCACCTGCTTTGCGCATACAATAACTCTCATCTTTTTACCTCCTATAGCCTATTTAAACAGAGCTGCGGAGATTACCATCTTCTGAACCTCGGTGGTACCCTCGTAAATCTCTGTGATCTTTGCGTCTCTCATCATGCGCTCAACCGGATAATCGGTGGTGTAACCGTATCCGCCGTGGAGCTGAACAGCCTTGGTAGTGACATACATTGCCGTTTCGGATGCGAAGTACTTGGCCATGGCCGCATCCGCACTGTAAGGCATCTTGTTATCCTTCTTAAAGGCCGCACTGTATATCAGAAGCCTCGAAGCTTCAATCCTCGTCTTCATCTCCGCAGTCTCAAAAGCCAGAGCCTGGAACTTGTTCAGGGTTCTGCCGAACTGCTTTCTGGACTTCATGTATTCGACGGTTACATCGAGCGCACCCTGAGCGATTCCAAGAGCCTGAGCGGCGATTCCTATGCGGCCGCCGTCCAGAGTCTGCATGGCAATTCTGAAGCCCCTGCCGACTTCACCGAGCAGGTTCTCCTTGGGGACTATGCAATCCTCAAAGATGAGCTCCGTCGTCGAAGATGCATGTATGCCGAGCTTATCCTCGGTCTTTCCGATTGAAAATCCGGGGAAATCTTTCTCAACTATAAAGGCTGAAATTCCGTGATTTCCCTTGCTCTTATCTGTCATTGCGAAAACTATGAAAACATCCGCGTATCCGCCGTTCGTTATGAATACCTTCGCGCCGTTTAAAAGCCAATGATCGCCCATATCGACAGCCTTCGTCTGTTGTCCGGATGCATCGGTACCCGCGTCCGGTTCGGTGAGTCCGAATGCTCCGAGCTTCCTGCCTGAAAGCAGGTCGGGCAGATACTTCTTCTTCTGCTCTTCAGTGCCGTATTCAAATATCGGCCAGCAGCACAGGGATGTATGAGCGGAAACTATTACGCCTGTTGAAGCGCAAACTCTCGAAAGCTCCTCGACCGTTATCGCATACGAGATGTTGTCCGAGCCGCCTCCGCCATACTCCATCGGAAAAGGAACGCCCAACATTCCGAGCTTTGCCATCTTTTCGACATTCTCTACAGGGAATCTGTGTTCCTTATCGATGTCGGCAGCGATAGGTTCAACTTCATTAATGGCGAACTTCCTCACCAACTCTCTTACTTTCTCTTGCTCTTTCGATAATTGAAAGTTCATTCTCTTGCCTCCTTTATTTTAGTGAGAGCATATTAAATATGCCCTCATGTTGACCTTTTTTTGAGAGACAGGCATAAAAACATGAAGATGCCGAAGTCTCCATACACTATTAAACAATATTTTCACAAACTTTGCAATAGGAATAAACAAATTTTTCACAAACTTTGCTATAAACTCGACATTATTTATCGCTTGCGCGCGAAATCAGCGTAATCTCGGCGGAGTCCACCGCTTCTTGAACTAATTTTTCTGCTTCAAGTCTGCTTTCAGACTCTAAGATTCGCGCCAGTTTCGGCTTGGTTACCGGTCTCTTGGGAAGAAAGACGCTGCAGGAGTCCTCATACGGGAGTATCGAAGTTTCGAAAGTTCCTATCTCTTCGGCTATCTCCATGATCCTCACCTTATCCATGGCTATGAGCGGCCTCATGACGGGCATATTCACCGCCGCATCGGTTACGACGAGCGATTCGGCAGTCTGGCTTGCGACCTGTCCCAGGCTCTCCCCTGTTACAAGCATCATTGCGTCGTTCTTCTCGGCGAGCGTTTCGGCTATCTTCATCATAAAGCGGCGCATATGTATCGTCATTTCTTCTTCCGGGCAGTTTTGAATTATCTGCTCCTGGATCGGCAGCAGGTTTACACTGAACAGTTTAATTCTCCCGCAGTAATCGCTCAGAATCTCCGCAAGATGCTTAACTTTCTCGAAAGCCCGCTCGGATGTATAGGGATAGGAGTGGAAATGAACCGCATCGATGTTCATTCCCCGATGAGACATCAAAAATGCGGCGACGGGCGAGTCTATGCCGCCTGAAAGCAGCACCATGCCCCTGCCGTTGGAACCCAATGGCAGCCCTCCGAATCCGGGGAACTTTTCTTCGTAAATGTATGCAAAACCTCTCCGCACGCTCACATAGAGCCTGCAGTCCGGATCGTGGACATCGACAGAGAGAACTTTGCAAGCTTTAAGCACACTCGCGCCTACGATTCGCGCAATCTGCGGAGACTGCAGCTCGAAGCTCTTGTCCGAACGCTTGGCCTCAACCTTAAAAGTCTTTATATCCCGACGACTTATGATGCCGTTCATGACATCGACCGCGACCTCTCCGATTAACTGCATAACTTCCTCGGCATCCATACCGTCGATGGGTATCTCCAGAGCCGGACTCAATGAATCAACCCCGAATACTCTGCCTACGCGCTTTACAATCTCGCTCTGAGGAATTTCCTTGCCCGCGCGGACCATTATAAGACCGTCCGCACGCTCCACCTCTATGTCGCCAAGATCGCTTATCTTCTTTTTTATGCGCTGTACCAGCATGCGCTCAAAAAAGGGCTTGTTTTTCCCCTTGAGAGCGCTCTCGCCGCAGCGGACTATATATACCTTTTGCATATCTTCTCCAAATTCGGCTCAGGTCCGATCAGGCCTTTCGGGAGCTGAAAGTCCTCCGCAGTTTTCTCTGACTCATAACCGCCGCCCTCAATTTATCTGCCACATAATCCATCTGAGCAAGGCTGTTATCCTCGCTGAAGGAAAAGCGTATAGCTCCTTCTATCTCCTCCTGAGAAAGCCCCATTGCGGACAGTACATGGCTACCCCTGCTCCTCGAAGAACAGGCCGAGCCCGTCGAAACATAAATTCCCTCCGCTTCGAGGCTGTGAAGCAGCACCTCCCCGCGGCAGCCCAAAAAGCTTATATTCAATATGGAAGGCAGGCTGTCTTCAGGCGTATTTACGCGGACATCTGCGATATTGTTCAGTATGAGGCCCTTAAGGTAATCCTTTACGCCGGCCAGATGCGCTACGCGCTCCGCGCCGGCCCTTTCCGCGAGCCTCACCGCCTCGCCGAAACCCGCTATCGCAGGCAGATTTTCTGTGCCCGAACGAAAGCCGGACTCCTGATTTCCTCCAAGAAGCAGGGCGGGAAGCTGAAGTCCCCTCCTGATGTACAGGGCGCCTACCCCCTTGCTCGCATGAAACTTGTGCCCTGAAAGACTCATAACATCGACTTTTATCCTGCCGACATTACAATCCGCCTTTGTAAAGCTCTGTATGGCATCCGTATGCAGTATTGCGTCCTTAGCCACCGTTCGCAGTTCGTCCGCAATCTCTGCAATCGGAAAGATCGTGCCCACTTCGTTGTTGGCGTGCATCACGCTCACGAGCACGGTGTCCTCGCTCAGAGCCTCCCTGAATGCATCCATATCGAAGCTGCAGTCGGATTTAACCGGGAGATATATCGCATCGGCGCTATCTCTTTCCAGATATTCCACATTGCGCAGAACCGACGAGTGCTCGGCGAGCGTGGTGATTACCCTGCGCCCCCTCCTTTTCATGGAATTCCATGCAGATCTTATAGCCGTAGTATTGCTTTCGGTTCCGCAGGAAGTAAAATATATCTCGTCCGAGGATGCCCCTATTGCCGATGCCAGAAGGCTCCTCGCGTTTTCCATAATCTTTTCCGCCTTCAGACCCATTCTATGCAAAGACGAAGGATTGCCAAAATCCTCCGTCATCGTCTTTGCCATAATCTCCACGACTTCGGGTGCAACTTTCGTCGTAGCGCTGTTGTCTAAATATACAAACATCTTACTTGGCGTAATCCACCGCCCTCGTCTCCCTGATTACATTCACCTTTATCTGGCCGGGATATTCGAGCTCGCTCTCTATCTTCTGCGAGATTTCCCTCGCGAGCAGAGCCATGGAATCGTCGTTTACCTCGTCGGGGCAGGCAATTATCCTTATCTCGCGCCCCGCCTGAATGGCGAAGGATTTCTCCACGCCGGGAGTAGTATTTGCAATCTCTTCGAGGTTCTGAAGCCTCTTGATGTAAGTATCAAGAGTCTCTCTTCTGGCACCCGGTCTTGCCGCCGAGAGCGCGTCTGCAGCAGCGACCAGAATGGCCTCGGCGCTCTTGGGCTCGTAATCCCCGTGATGAGCCGCCATTGCGTCTATGACGGTCTCGGACTCCTTATACTTGCGCAGAACATCTATGCCGATGTCGACATGGGTGCCCTGAAGTTCGTGGTCCAGAGCCTTTCCGATGTCATGGAGCAAGCCTGCACGCTGCGCAAGCTTTACATTCATCCCCAGCTCGCCCGCCATCAGCCCCGCCAGATGCGCAACTTCCTTGGAATGCTGAAGAATATTTTGTCCGTAACTCGTGCGGTATCTGAGTCTTCCAAGCAGCTTAATCAACTCAGGATGCAGGTTGTGAATACCCATCTCGAAGGTCGCGGTTTCGCCCTCCTCCTTGATTATCCTGTTGACATCCTTCTCCGCCTTCTCGACGGTCTCCTCTATCCTCGCCGGATGAATCCGCCCGTCCACTATCAATTTCTCAAGGGCAACTCTGGCGATTTCTCTCCTCACGGGATCGAATGCGGATAGTATAACGGCTTCGGGGGTATCGTCGATTATGAGGTCGACGCCTGTAGCAGTCTCTATTGCCCTTATGTTGCGGCCTTCTCTGCCTATTATGCGGCCCTTCATCTCATCGTTCGGAAGAGGAACAACGGAGACGGTGGTCTCGGCCACCTGATCCGCCGCGCAACGCTGAATGGCGCCGGTTATAATTTCCCGCGCCTTTCTGTCCGCCTCTTCCTTGGCATTGGATTCTATTTCCTTTATCATGATGGACGCATCTCTGCGCACATCCTTCTCTATGCTCTGCAGCAGCAGCTCCTTGGCCTCTTCGGCGGTATAGCCTGAGATCCTTTCGAGCTCCGCTATCTGCCTTTCTATAAAACCCTCAAGTTCCGCTTCCTTTTCGGATATGGCCTGCTGCCTCGCGCTTACATTCTCTTCTTTTTGTTCTATGTTTTCTATCTTCCTGTCCAGAGATTCTTCTTTCTGGACCAGCCTGCGCTCCGTCTTTTTGAGCTCTTCTTTGCGTTCGCGAATATCTCTTTCCGCATCCTGTTTTATCGAATGGGCCTCCGCTCTGGCCTCAGCCAGGGTCTCCTTGCGAAGTGCCTCGGAACGGTTTTCTGCATCCAAAATTAGATTTTTTGCTTGAGTCTCAGCGCTGCCGATTGTCTTTTCGGCAGAATTCTTTCGGATGATATAACCTACAAGTATTCCAACTGCAAGAGAAGCGACGGCGGCAATAATTATTTCTAACATTGTGCGCCTCCTCTGCGTTCAGTGTTGTTTAATTTTCCGACATGAATATAAAAAACAGTATATATATGCAAGTGAGAAAATTATTTCTGTATAAAAGTTTACATATTATTCTACAATGCCGCCCCGCCTTTTGTAAAGTCAATATTTTTTGCAAGAAAAGCGACAAGTTTTTAGTACAGGCACACAAAGCTCTGCCCCTCGAACTGGCTCCGGCGCAGAATCCCAATATTGAATAAAAACTCAAAGAAAAAGCCTCGGCGAATTTTTCGCCGAGGCTTTTAATCGATAAATATTTTCCGAAGAAAGCTTAAAAGTCCTTCAGTTTGCTATATCCTAGCGCATGGACTTCAGCTCAGGGCTGATTATGAGCTCCGCTTCGGTCGCCGCCTGAATCTCCTCAAGGGAGAAATCAGGGTTGTACTCTATCATCACAAGACCCTCCGGACGCACATCCAATACGCACATCTCGGTTATAATCTTGGTGACGCAATTGACAGCAGTATAAGGCAGGCGGCATTTCTTAAGAATCTTAGGTCTTCCCTTTGCCGTATGCTCCATAGCGACTATCACATGCTTAGCCCCTACGAGCAGGTCCATCGCACCGCCCATGCCGGGCATCATCTTTCCGGGTATTATCCAGTTTGCGAGCGAACCCTCGGCATCCACCTCGAGACCGCCCAGAATAGTGGCGTCGACATGGCCTCCGCGTATGAGTCCGAAGGAAGTGGCCGAATCTATAAATGATCCTCCCGGAGCCACTGCGGAAGGTCTGCCGCCGGCATCCACCACATGGCGAGCATCGATATTTTCGTCCGTAACCGTTCCGACTCCTATTATGCCGTTCTCCGACTGAAGTGTAACCTTTACATCTTCAGGAAGATAATTCGGCACCAGAGTGGGAAGTCCGATTCCCAGGTTTACAACATCACCGTCATTCAATTCCTTTGCTACACGCTGAGCAATAAAAGCTCTTATCTGATCCCTGTCCATCATAAATATTTACCTCCTTCCACAACATAGTCTACTAGTATAGCGGAAGTTCTAACATCTTCAGGGGCTATCTCGCCTATCTCCACAATCTCCTCCGCTTCGGCAATTACCGTTTCCGCGGCGGTCGCCATAACGATGTTAAAGTTACTGCTGTCTCCCTTGTACCAGACATTGCCGGCCTTATCTATCTTCGCTCCTGCGATTATCGCAAAATCGGCTTTAATCGGCTTCATGAGCAGATAATCCCGTCCTTCTATGTTCTGCTTTCCGAGACAATAAGGGCTGTCTTCTATGATGGTTCCCACTCCTGTAGGAGTTAGGACTCCACCGAGGCCCGCTCCGTAAGCACGAATCATTTCGGCAAATGAACCCTGAGGTATCAAATAGACTTCGAGAGTTTTTTCGATCATGGACTGCTGGGCGACTTCGGGATTGAGACCGACATGGGTCGCAATCAGCGTTTTAACCTGCTTATTATGCACAAGCTTGGCCACGCCGTAGAAATCTCCGCCGTCCGGGCCGTTCGGCATGGCGGCGTCGTTGCATATTAAGGTGAGATCCTTTACTCCGCTTTTAGAAAGGGCGTCTACAAAGGCATGAGCATTTCCGCAGCCCATAAAGCCCCCCACCATTATGCTCGCTCCGTCAGGTATCAACTTCACGGCTTCTTCAATTGTTACGAATTTTGGCATAATTCCTCCTTGTATTTTTATTGAAATTATTGACTAGTTAGCGGTCCAGCCGCCGTCTATCGGCAGAGATATACCCGTTATGCTTTCCGCTGGATCGGAGCACAAGAACACGAATACATCCGCAACCGTGGCCGGGTCAAGCATTTTTTTGATAGCTGCCTTGGACAGCATGATGTCGGATATTACCTTTTCCTCGGGTATATTATGAGTCTTGGCCTGAGCGGCTATCTGACCTTCCACCAGCGGGGTCATAACATAGGCCGGGCAGATGCAATTGACTGTTATCCCAAAAGGCCCGCCCTCCAGAGCGGCAGTTTTCGTCATTCCGAAAAGTCCGTGCTTTGCAGTTACATAACAGGACTTGAATTCGGAAGCGACAAGACCGTGAATGGAGCTCAGGTTGACAATTCTGCCCTTCGCTCCTTCTTTGCAAAGGCGCGTAGCGATGGCTTTTCCGATGCCGCTTGCACCTCCGGTTATCAGTGCAACTTTACCTTAAATCATTTTTCTCCTCCTCTCTATTATGAACAAGCACCATCTCTTCGGGCGCTAAAATGTACGCCCTCGAGTCGAATTGCTGTCAGTTTAAAAACTTTAAATAAGTTTCCACTTTAAATATACCGGCATCGATTCGGCAACAGAATATCTACTCCTGCAATTAATAGTTTATACCCCAAGCACACTAAATTCAATGCTATTTTATGTGTTTTTACTCTTGTCGCCTTCTGTCATTAGCGTTTCTGCGGTAGTACTCCGCCTTACTCGCATACATCAGCTCGTCCGCCAAAGCCTCAATTTCGACGAAAGACAGTTCCGGATGCTCGACTGCGGCCACAAAGCCGTAAGAGACTGCGAGATTTTTAACCCGTTCCCCCTCCCAGTTTTCGAGCTCCGCATCGAAACGACTGAGCATCATGTGAGCATCTTCCAAGCTGCCGTGTATTATTACCGAAAATTCATCTCCGCCGTTTCGATATATCTTCGAATTTTTGTTGAATGCGTTCTTCATGCATTGTGCGGCACCCTTAAGCAGCTCGTCGCCTGCGGCATGCCCCAGATTATCGTTGCAGTTTTTGAGTCCGTTAACATCCAACGACACCAAAACCAAATCCCCCATTCCCTTTCCCGCTTTCAGGCGCTCAGAATCCTCCTCGTAGGCCCTCCTGTTAAAGAGCATCGTAAGAGAATCCATATAGGCTTTGTCGCTGACCTCGTCGAAAGCGCGGCGGCTCCTTTTGAACTGGCGTAATCTTACAAAGATGTCTATTGCTATCGAGATAAGTATTATCAAGGCAGCTACGCCCAAAAGCTTGTTGCGCAGATTGGTGGTCCCGGCGGTTATCAGACTGTTATCTATGGCATTTACCACATACCATCCGCTGGTATTGATCTCCTGGAAATATATAGCTCTATTTACCCCGTCATAATCGGATATGACCATGCCCTGTCTGTCATTTTTTATAACTTCGACTATCTTGGGATAATCGGAAAGGCCGGCGTCGTCCAGTCTCAGTGGGGTTTCTTCGTAGTAGAAAGACTCCTTGTCGGGATGAATTATAACTCCCATATCCGAATCGACAAGAAAAGCGTAGGAATTTTCGAGGGTGGATTCATTTGCGAAAAATTCTGTCAGAGAGTCCACGAACACATCTATTGCCAGCACACCTATCATCCTGGTGTCTCGCATCACACGCTTTGAGAGGGTTATTACGAGTCTTCCGGAGTCGAGGTCGCGGTAGGCGGTTGAATATATAACATCGTCGGTAGCGCTCGCCTCTACATACCACTTCCTCTGTCTGTAATCTATGTCCGGATCCTCGACCAGATTATCGTAACCGGTAGCGGATGCCATCACATTGCCGGTCGATGTAAAGTAAATATCATATACATAGGGATCATTCTTTGCTTCCAAATAGGATGCCAGATATCCCTGAATTTCCTTGCGGCTCGCCTTTTCGCCGGCAATGACGAAGCACTGGTTCTCTAAAGTCAGCTTGTTTTCAGAAAACCACTGCATGGCGACATGCGCCTTCGTATCGGTTATGAGCTTGTAGTTGAACACGGCCAATTCGTTGATGGCCTTGGAAGAAATCAAAAATGAAGCCTGCGCCATAACCACCATGCACAGTGCTGTTATAATCAGAGCAATTGCGATAGAGCGAAGAAAAAAAGGCTCTGCGGGTTTGTCACCTTCTCTTTTCATGTACAGATGAACCTCCCTAAAAAAATCTGATTATGTAATTATATAGATAAATAAGTATTTCATGATTTTTCTAACATGCAAATTTGAGGCCGGCAATTTTACTTTGTTTTTACAGTTTTTGCTTGCCTTCGCAGCAGTTGCGCGCAGCTTTTCCTCATTCGACTTGCGCGAGGGCCGCCGGAGGATATATACTCTTTTTATGCGTGAGCCGAATGAAAGGAGGTGGGATCGTGAACAAAGACAAAATTAAACTTACAGAACTCGCAAGCTGCGCAGGTTGAGCGGCCAAAGTCGGAGCAGGAGTTCTTGCTCAGATATTGGACGGAATGAATATGCACGACGACCCCGCACTTTTAGCCGGCTTCGATAAGAGTGAAGATGCCTGCGTCTACAAGATAACGGAGGATTTGGCGATAGCACAGACCGTCGACTTCTTCCCTCCGATAGTTGACGACCCCTACACATTCGGCGCAATCGCCGCCTGTAACTCGCTTTCCGATATCTACGCGATGGGCGGAGAGCCAAAGACCTGCCTTAATATAATGGGCGTTCCGGAGGAGATGGACAAGTTTCATGTCCGGGAGATACTGAGGGGGGGCTACGATAAAGTTTACGAAGCGGGAGCGGTCATAGCCGGAGGACATACGATAATAGACCCGGAGCCCAAGTACGGGCTCTGCGTTACGGGCTTCGTACACCCCGAAACATTCTTCAGAAATAACGGAGCCAAGCCCGGCGATGTGCTGATACTCACCAAACCCATAGGCATCGGTCTGATTACAACCGCAGCCAAAGCCGATATGGCATCGGAAGAGGGCCTTGCCTTAGCGATAAAATGCATGACGGAGCTGAATAAAAACGCCCGCGATGTGCTGGTCAAATACAAGGTTCACGCCTGCACGGATGTTACGGGCTTCGGTTTTATGGGTCACCTGTACGAGATGATAATCGGATCGGAAGTCGCCGCTGAAATATACAGCAGCGAAGTCGATATAATCCCCGAATCGCTGGATCTGGCCTCGATGGGAATGATTCCCGCAGGAGCCTACCGCAACCGCAGCTACTGCGACTTTGCCGTAGATGCCGGAGATGTCCCGGTCAGCGTTCAGGATGTGATGTACGATCCTCAGACTTCCGGAGGCCTGTTGGCCGCGGTCGCCGCAGAGGATGCCGATGCCTGCCTCGAGGAACTCAAGGGTAAGGTAATTTCCGCCCAAAGGGTGGGAAAAGTAATCGAGTACGAGGGCGGTAAAAGCATATTTCTGCTCTAGCATATTCCGAAAAAGCATCCCCGCTTGCGTCAGCAGGCGGGGATACTTTATTAAAATATTCTACAGGCTATATTGGAGAAATTCTTCGCGATGTACGAGTTCTGAGCTATTACCACGGGAGTTCCCGAATTATTGCCGCTGTGGATGTTCTCGTCCCAGGGTATAATTCCGGCCATGGGAATTCTCATATTCCTGTCTATCTTCTCCATATCAGGGACCGCAGCGCTCGCATGGAGCTTCCTGTCGACCTTGTTAACTATATAGCAACGCTTCCTTATCCCAAGCGCCTCGAGCCTTCTGTCCATCGTGTCCGCATTGCGCAGGGCAACGAAATCGGGGACTAGAACCACTATCCCGATATCAGCGGCAGGTGCGACACATTCGAGAACTGCGCCCATATTGAGAGGCATGTCCACCAACAGATAATCGAAGCGATTCTTAAGAAGGGCAAAAAGACCTTTTATGTGATCTGCGCTTATTCCGTCGATATTCTTGAATTGCGGACAGGGCAGCATATACAGCTCTCCGAAGCGCTCGTCGCGCGCGAGGGCTCTTTCGACTCTGCATACACCCGTAAAGACATCTCCCAAATCGAAAAGACAGCGGTCTTCCATACCCATATAGATATCCAGGTTGCGAAGACCCATATTGAAATCCACGAGCACAACCCGGGCACCTTTCAACGCGAGTGTGGCACCCAGATTTATCGCGACCGTAGTTTTTCCCACCCCTCCTTTACCGGAGCTAATAAGAGCAACTTTTCCCATTTCAGTCCTTCCGAAGCAAAATATCTCAATGTGTAAGTAATTCTAACACCAAAAGGACATATATTAAAGGTAAAAAACTATTTATGCTCAAAACTTTCCCGTTTTTCCTTCAGATAATCCCCTCCTTAGCCATGCTGACCCAAGTTCCGTCTCCTACGACTACATGGTCCACCACCCTTATCCCCAGCACCTTTCCCGCCTCGGAAAGCTGGCAGGTAATCCTTATGTCCGCATCCGAAGGAGTCGGGTCGCCGCTTGGGTGATTGTGCACCAGTATCACCGCATAAGCAGCTCGCCTCACCGCATTTGCGAAGACCTCTCTGGGCTGCGCGGAAGAAGAACTGATGCCTCCTTTTGAAATATCGTCCTCCATTATGAGCTCGTTCTTAACATTTATGAGCGCAACCTTTAAATGTTCCTTTTTAAGGTAGCGCATGCGCGGCATAAAGAAGGCAGCCACCTTAGAGGGCGAATCGAGGCATACCTTTTCCCCGGGCGGACTGCACGCGGCCCTCTTGCCAAGTTCTATCGCCGCCGAGATTACGCAGGCCTTGGCGACCCCTATGCCCTGAACATTCATAAACTCTTCGGGTTGATAGGCCGCGAAGGCCCCTATCCTGCCGCTTTCCAGTGCCAGCAGCCTTGCCGCCAAAGAAAGAGCGGACTCCCCCTTTACTCCCGAGGAGATCAGCACCGCGAGCAGTTCCGCGTTCGACAAGCTCTGCACGCCGCAGCTCATTATCTTCTCCCTTGGTCTCTCGCTTGCAGGCAGCTCCTTGAGTGAAAAGCCGTTCCGCTCCTGCCCGCAGATATTCGCATATCCTCTTTTCATAAAAAATCCTCCCGCTTCCCGCAGGAGGATATTGTAGCATATATCTGGAATTTTTACCAATTTTTGATAATTTCTTTTATCCTTCCGTAGGGAAACCCGATTACAGTATCCACATTGCCTTCCACCTTTTCGATGTACTTACCGAATCCTCCCTGAATCGCATAGGCCCCGGCCTTATCCATGGGCTCTCCGCTAGCTATATACTCCGAAATCACATCGTCATCGTAATCTTTGAAGTGCACCTCCGAGGAATCGCAAAAAACTTCCCTTCTCCCGCTCTTCGGCTCATAGATGCAGACTCCCGTATAAACGATATGCACCCTTCCTGAAAGTTCCCGAAGTATGCGTGCGGCATCCTCTTCATCGCGCGGCTTTCCGATGAGCTCCTCCTCCAGCGCGACGACCGTATCCGCGGAGAGAAGCAGGTCGAAATCCTCAAGTTCGCTTCCCTGCGCTTCCCTGAGCTTTAAAACCGCGCAGGCGCTCAGGTTCTTGCGCAGCGCCAGCGCCATGGCCGTCCGCGCGGGGCTGAGCTTCGTCTTAATCTCCTCGCTGCAGGAAGGCTTTACGACCTCGAAATTCACCCCGTCCGCAGCCAGCATTTCTATGCGCCTTGGCGAGCCGGAGGCCAGAGCAAGCCTAATCTTTTTTATGTCCATGCAAATCCATCCTCTTAGCGTCTATAATATCCGACATCAGCGAGACTACCTGCTCTATGTTCATCCGGGTCGAATCTATCTCGATTGCGTCGTCAGCCTTCTTGAGCGGGCGAAACTCCCTTTGGGAATCCTGGCGATCCCTCTTTTCAATCTCGGCTTTTACCTCGTCGAAGTCCGCGGATTCACCCTTCGCTTGAAGCTCCAGCATGCGCCTGCGGGCGCGCTCGTCGGAAGAGGCCGTCAGAAAGAATTTGACATCCGCATTCGGAAACACCACCGTTCCGATGTCCCTTCCGTCCATCACGACGCTCTTCTCCTCGCCCATGGCCTGCTGCAAGGCGGTCAGCTTGTATCGGATTGCGGGCACCGCTGAGGAAGGCGATGAGAGCGCACTTATCTCGGGCGTCCTTATCAGGCCGCTTACATCCTCTCCGTCGAGGATCGTGCGCCCGGGCTCGAAATCTATACGAGTATCTTCGAGCATTCTTTCTAAAGCCTCGTCATCGCGATAATCTGTTCCTGTCCTTACGAGCTTTAGAGCGACCGCTCTATACATCGCACCTGTATCTATGTAGTCGGCGCCGATGCGCGCCGAAAGCAGCTTGGCCGCACTGCTCTTGCCCGCTCCCGCGGGTCCGTCTATGGCCACTGTCAATTTTTCTTTATTCATCTTTCGCGCTCTTAGAAGGTCTTGAGGACTTGGGTAGCCTGCCTTCAGCCGGACTTCCGATCAGCTTCTCCACTTCCTTTACGAAGGTGCTCACATCCGTGAACTGCCTGTAAACGGAGGCGAAACGGACATAGGCGACCTCATCCAGGGTCTTGAGCTCCTCCATCACGACCTCGCCTATAAACTCGCTGCTTATCTCTTTTTCCATCATATTGTTGAGCCCGCGCTCTATCTCGGAGACGACGGCTTCCATCTGATCCATGGTTACGGGACGCTTTTCGCAGGCCTTTATTATACCGTTGAGCACCTTGTTCCTGTCGAAGGACTCCCTGCTTCCGTCGCGCTTTACGACCATGAAGAAGACCGCGTCGACCCTCTCGTAGGTAGTGAATCTCTTCTTGCAGCTTTCGCATTCCCTGCGCCTTCTTATCGACTGACCCTCGTCTGTCGGCCTCGAATCTATCACCTTGGTATCGGGGGCTTCACAAAAGGGGCATCTCATATACAATCTCCTTTTCTTTAGGAATACCACAAGGGCGGTAATTTTCACTGCTATTCTATACTAGATATTGTGGTTTGTAAATAAATTATAATTGGTGTAACATTATACATTATCTTCAGAGAGAGGTCGCAATGCGCAGGGAGAAAGTATCAAAATCGGGAGATTTTTCTCAGGGCAGCATCGCTGCAACAGTGCTGCGCATGGCAGCTCCTATAACCGTTGCGGAGATTGTGCATGTGCTGTACAACCTCGTGGACAGGATGTTCATCGCCCGCATACCGGAAATCGGCACCGCCGCGCTGTCGGGCATAGGTATCGCTTTTCCCCTCATTACGCTTATTTCAGGCTTTGCAAACCTCTGCGGCACCGGCGGCAATCCTCTCTGCTCCATAGCCAGAGGCGAGGGCGACAACAAGCGCGCAAGGCGCATCATGGAGACTTCATTTTCCATGCTTCTGCTTATAGGCGTTGCCCTGATGATAATTCTCCGCTTGCTGGCGGAGCCGATTCTGAGCGCCATGGGCGGAGATGAGGAGACCCTACCCTACGCACTCGAATACATCAACATCTATCTGCTTGGGACCGTATTCACCACGATAAGCCTGGGCATGAACCCCTTCATCAACGGCATGGGCTTTGCGAAAGTCGGGATGGGCACGGTATTGATAGGTGCCGTGCTGAACATAGTTCTGGATCCGATCTTCATCTTCGTCTTTGATATGGGTGTTAAGGGAGCCGCAATAGCAACCGTAATATCGCAATTCGTAAGCGCGGCCTGGGTGCTGATATTCCTCACGGGAAAGAGAACCCTCCTGAAAATCGAAAAGCTGCGCATAGACCCGGATCTGGCGAGGAGAATTTTAAATCTGGGCGCAACCGGCTTTATGTTTAAATTCTCGAACAGCGTCGCGCAGGCAGTGGTCAATCTCACCCTTAAGCAGTTCGCAGGAGCTCTCTCCACCCTCTACATTGCGGCCATGTCGATTATAAACTCTATTCGCGAAGTTGTAAGCCAGCCCCTTTCGGGCATCACCGTCGCCTCCGTGCCGGTAATGAGCTATAATTACGGCGCCGCAAAGCATTCCCGAGTCAAGGAAACCATAAGATTTATGACCAAGTTCGCCCTAGCCTACAATGTGGCGGCATGGTTGCTGCTGATGACGGCTCCGGGCATTCTGATCGCAATATTTACGGGCGATTCGCAACTCACGGAACTCACTATAAAATGCCTTCGTATTTACTACGCGAGCTATTTTTTTATGAGCTTCCAGCTGGCCGGACAGAATACATTTGTCGCCTTGAACTGCCCTAAATATGCCCTCTTCTTTTCGATTCTAAGAAAACTTATACTGATAGTACCTCTTACTCTGCTTCTTCCCCGCATAGGAATGGGGGTAAACGGCGTCTTCTGGGCCGAGGTCATCTCCCAGATAGTCGGCGCCACCGCCTGCTTTGCAACGATGTACTTCACTATATACAAAAAACTTCCCTCGGACATCAAATGTCCCGCGAGGAAGTCTTAATTTTTAAATATTATCATCTATAAGATATTCTAAAAGAATTGCAGGTCTTTAAATTCCGCTACAGGAGGAACAAGCTGATAACTCCTAATTTAAAGGCAGCGGATCCTTTACATCCATGGCTTCCGCGAGTTGAATATTCTTGTGCTTTTCCATGTAATAGCCCATTGTAAAGCGATTCGCAAAGAGTATTATAGGCCTTTCGAATCTGTCGAATACCAGCATGCTTCGGGAATCGAGGGTCTTTTTTATTTCCTCGACGCTGCTGCCCTTGACCCACCTCGCGAGCGAAAAATCCAGATCCCTCATCCGCAGCGGAGCGTTATACTCATTTTCGAGCCTGTACTCGAAGACTTCCAGCTGAAGCCTGCCCACGGCGCCGAGTATAACCTCGTTGTACTCGTTCCTATAGACCTGTATGGCTCCCTCCTGAGAAAGCTGTTCCACGCCCTTCTGGAATTGTTTGCCCTTCATGCTGTCCATTGGAGCCGCCATCGCGAATAGCTCCGGCGGAAATGTCGGAAGCGGCTCAAAGCATACAGGCTCCTTACCCGTGTAGAGCGTATCTCCCACGCGGAGATTACCGTTGTCGTATATGCCTATCACATCGCCTGCAAGCGCGCTCTCCACATTCTCCCTCTCGTTGGCCATCAGGTGCGTGGACTGCGCCAGCTTCAATGTCTTGCCGGTCCTGTAAAGATTCGCGTTCATGCCCCTTTCGAATTCGCCCGAGCATATTCGAAGGAAAGCCAGCCTGTCCCTGTGGGCGGGGTTCATGTTCGCCTGAATCTTGAAGACGAAGCCCGAAAATTCGGGGTCCGTCGGATTTACAAATCCTCCGTCCGCGGTCTTCCTCGGACCTGGAGGCGGAGACATGCGAAGGAATTCCTTTAAAAAGGGAATCGTCCCGAAATCCGCAAGAGCAGACCCGAAGAATACCGGCGTAAGCTCGCCCGCAAGCACTGCCTCCTCGTCCATGGGATGACCCGCGCCCTCCAAAAGTTCGATGCCTTCCCGCAGAGCCTTAAGATTTGTGCCCGTCAGATGCTCCTCGAGCGCAGGATCGTTTACTCCTGCATCTCCGAGCTGCAAAAGCTTCTTTTCTTTATACAGATGCACCGCATTGTGAGCGATATCGTAGATGCCCTGAAAATTGAGTCCGCTGCCTATCGGCCAGGTTACAGCGGTGGCCGGCATATCGAGCATGTCCTCGAGCTCGCCTATAAGTTCGAGCGGATCTCGGGCTTCCCTGTCCAGTTTATTCATAAAGGTGAATACCGGGATATGCCGCATGCGGCATACGACGAAAAGCTTCTCGGTCTGAGTCTCTATACCCTTGGCGGCGTCTATAACCATCACCGCGCTGTCCACCGATGTGAGTATCCTGTAGGTATCCTCTCCGAAATCGTTGTGACCGGGAGTGTCCATTATAGAAATTAATTTGTCCTCGTACTCGAACTGCATAACGGAGCTCGTTACCGAAATGCCCCTCTGCTTTTCGATTTCCATCCAGTCGGAGGTGGCGTATTTGGCGCTCTTTCGCGCCTTAACAGTTCCCGCCTGGCGTATCGCGCCTCCGTGCAGGAGAAGTTTTTCCGTCAGCGTTGTCTTTCCCGCGTCGGGGTGGGATATTATCCCGAATATCCTTCGTTTTGCAATCTGATCTGAAATTTTATTCTCTTTCATAATATTATCTGTTACCGTTATTTATCAGCTTCAAATTTAAGTTTTTCGTCCAATTGCCCCGATGCGCATTCGAGTTTCTTTGCCATGTCTTTGTATTCCTCATTTCCGAGCAGGCTGCCCGCCTCAAAGAGGAACTCGGAGACCTTTGCCAGGACCTCCGGGCTGCTTACGAAATCGTGAACCCCTCCCCCGTAGCGCATGTAATCCGCGATAATAAGCCCTCTTTCCTCGCCGATTTCATCAGGGAGCGCTGCGGAATAATTCTCGGCGCAGTTCATAAAATAGTTGGCAAGATTCCTTATAGGGTCTTCGAAGGCACTCTCATTAAAGTTTCGCGAGGCCTTAACCAAGGAAAGCCCGTATTCCGCATTCTTTTTATGATCGACATATCCGTACTTTATGCTGTGGGTCTCATAGAGCTCGGTATTCTGAAGATGCGAGATGTAACAATTGCCGCGCTCACCGCAATAGGACGGCGGAGGGCAGTTGCGGGAGCTCAAGTAGAGTTGCACAAATCCAAGCTCCGATGCCGCCCGGCTCTGCCTCGCGTCCGCCAGAAGACCGGCAAGCGATTGCTCGGGATCCAGTGAAAACATATTCGCGGAATATGGCGTAAAGCCTTCCGTTACTGGCTCGTATCCTCCATGATTGAACCAGCGGACGCTGTTGCCCCTTCCCGCCTGAGACATCACAAACTGCTTGTCGCTCATGCCGAGACCGGAGAGGGGCTCATCGCTGTCCAAATCTATGAGCGCTTCGGTGGATTCAAGAGTCCAGAACTCGTTCTTGTGCCCCTCATCCACCCTGAATGATGTCATTATTATCCATCCTCCGCCCTGTATATCGAGATAGGATTTATAATCCAGTTCGGGAACGCTCTCGACTATCCCCTCGTCGACTTCCTTGTAGGCGTATACCCTGTCCATAAGGACATAATAACTGTCGTCGAAATTGAAATATGTGAGTGTGTTTTCCGGGAGCGAAGTGCCCGCGCGGATATTTTTGTTTTCGATCCACTTGCCGCTTTCGGGGTCGATGTAATACATCTTGAGCGCAGGGTATTTGTAGCGCACTACCAGCTTGAGCGTGTCCGCGGGACTAAGCTTTACCCTATCCGAATGTGGAATCTCTAAATGGCGATATACATCACCGTTTTTAAATTCAAATTTAGTCTGGATGAGGGTAAGGTCGGAGCCGAAGCGCGTGTTCTCGCTCAGCGTACCGTTGTCCAAAAATGTAACATGTGTATAGCTCTCGGGGTCCTCAAGATACAACCTGTCTCTTACAAAAATGTGAGTCTTAAGGACCAGGTCGCCCCGCTCCTTAGCCACCTCGTCCCAGTTTGTAATCGTATGAATTAAGGTTCCGAATGACTTGCGCGATATTATTGCGATTGCCAGAATCAGAATAATCCACGAATATCTGGAGAAAAAATATGCAAGCTTAAGTTTCCACTCATCGCTGCCCTTTTTTCCGCCCCTATCGCCCCTCATCTGTTCCTCTTATTCCTATATATGCCAGCATGCGGCTCGTGTCCGCACTCCTTCTGTACGAATAGAAAAGCTCCTCTTCGCAGCAGGTGCATAGTGGGGAAATCTCAATCTCTCCGACGGACTCAAGGCTTAGAATCTGCGCATTTATTCCCTTTAAATCCAAAAAAGGCCTGTCTGTTCTACCAGCGTAGCAATACTCTTCCGCCCAGGGATATTTATCAAGAAAACTTTGAGCCACATCTTCGCCGACTTCAAAACAACAGGC
Source organism: uncultured Oscillospiraceae bacterium (assembly GCA_964344335.1). Classification (GTDB taxonomy): domain Bacteria; phylum Bacillota; class Clostridia; order Peptostreptococcales; family Anaerovoracaceae; genus RUG11894. Next base: position 30,535 of record CAYFMW010000009.1, read on the forward strand.
GCCGATTCCGGGCCCTATGTGCGCAACTATATCCTCCGGCTCGCAGCCGTAAACTTCCTTCATGCGTCGCACCAGGCTCGCTGCGATACCCTTAAGCGTCCCGCGCCACCCCGCATGCGCAAGTCCAACGCAGCGCTTTACCGGATCGCAGGCCCATACGGGTATGCAGTCTCCGTTGGAAGTGGTGAGGAGTATGCCCGGGACATTGGTAACGGCCCCGTCGCAGTCCTCAAAATCTATGTAGCCCTCGGAGTTAAGTTCGGCATCCCCGACCGCCTCGATATGGGCGCCGTGAACCAAGGAGAGCCTCACGACCTTCCAATCGTCGCAAAAACTCGCCCTAAAGGCCTTTGCCCTGTGAGGCTTGCAGGAAAACCCTACTTCAAGAGGCGGGCGCAGCGATGCGCTGCGCAACATATCTTTGATAACCATATCCGATCACACAAAAAACCCCTCCGCATTCAAAAAGCGCACGAGGGGTCTTGATATCGCTTCTAGAGCGCCGCTTTGGCAGCCTCGACGACCTTGCTGAATCCGGCCGGGTCGTTTATGGCCATCTCCGAGAGCATCTTCCTGTTGACGCCTATATCGGCCTTCTTAAGTCCGTCCATAAGCCTGCTGTACGAGATGCCGTTGGCCCTTGCTGCTGCGTTGATTCTCGCAATCCAGAGGCGTCTGTACTCTCTCTTCTTAAGCTTGCGGCCCATCTGTGCGCTGCGAAGCGCCCTCATGACCGCCGGATTTGCCGCGGAGAAGATTTTGCGCCTCGCTCCGTAGTAACCCTTTGACAATTTCAGTATTTTCTTATGCTTTCTTCTGGCGTTTGCGCCCATCTTTACTCTTGCCATTTTTATTGCCTCCTACTTTCCAACCAGCACACTCTTGATTCTCTTGTGATCTGCGGAACTCAATATAGTCGACTTGCGCAGATTTCTCTTTCTCTTCGCGGTCTTCTTAGTAAGAATATGGCTCTTGTAGGCCTTGTATCTCTTTACCTTACCGGTGCCGGTAATTTTAAACCTCTTCATTGCCCCTCTGTGGGACTTCATCTTCTTTCCCATATCGATTTTCCTTCCTGTCTATTTTTCGGCGTCGCCCTTTTGTATCTCGCTCTCCGCCTTCATGGCTTTGGCGAGCTTTTCCTTCTCTCTTTCCGTCTTGGGAGCAATTATCATGGATAAGTTGCGTCCTTCAAGTGTAGGAGCTCTCTCGATGTTTCCGATCTGTGCAAATTCCGCGGCAAAACCAAGCATAGTCTCCTTGCCCTTGTCGACATAACCCATTTCCCTTCCGCGAAAGCGCATGTTGACCTTGACCTTGTCTCCGGCCTCGAGGAACTTGTTAGCGAGTTTCGCTTTGGTGGCCAGGTCGTGCTCCTCGATGAACACCCCTAAGCGCACCTCCTTGAGCTCCATGACCTTTTGCTTCTTTCGCGCCTCTTTCTCCCTCTTCTGCTGATCGTAACGGTATTTTCCGTAATCCATCATCTTGCAGACCGGGGGAGCGGCGTTGGGGGAAATGTTTACAAGGTCGAGATTTGCTTCCGCAGCCAAGGCCAGGGCCTCCTTGATAGGCACTATCCCGACCTGCGTGCCGTCCGCAGCTATCAGCCGGACTTCTCTTGCACGAATATCTTCGTTTATTAAGTTTTGTTTGCTAATTGCTCCTACCTCCGAGTAAATAAAAAGAGCGGACGCATAGTTTCCGCTCCAAAACCGTCTTTGCGGTCCTTTTCGCAATTGACCTCTTCGGCACAGCCTTAAGGTGAGAAGCGGATACTTCTGCTTAATACGCGTGTATTATATTGATAAGTCGGGAGGATGTCAAGCGAAATCAGTTGAAATACCTGAAAACTCCCTTAACAAGTCCGATTATTCTGCACTCATCGACTATTATCGGCTTCATGGCGCTATTTCGCGGCTGAAGTCTTATGCGACCCTTTTCCTTGTAGAAAGCCTTGACGGTGGCTTCGCTCTCGTCGTGCGAATCTATTAAAGCGACCACGATATCTCCGTTATCCGCGCTGTCCTGTTTGCGGACGAGTATGTAGTCTCCGTCCATAATGCCGGCCTCTATCATCGAATCGCCGCGGACCGTAAGCATAAAATTCGTTTCCTTGCCGACGAATCTGGCCGGTACGGGGAAACTGTCTTCTATATTTTCTTCCGCAAGTATGGGGCTGCCGGCTGCAATCCTGCCCACAACGGGGATCTCTATAACCTCTTCGGAGGCGAGTTCGCGCAGCTCGCTCTTTGCGGAGCCCGCATCCACTATATCCACTGCGCGGCGCTTACCCGCCTGCTTCTTTATATAACCTTTATTCTCCAGGCCGGAAAGTGCCTTGTGCACAGTCGATGTGGATTTTATGCCGATTGCGGATGCTATATCCCGAACCGTAGGCGGATAGCCCCACTTCGACAGATAGTCTTTCATGTAGTCGAGAACCATCTTTTCTCTACCCGTCAGATCGCCCATTTTATGCTCCTTTTCGCAGGACCTGCATGCGGTCCGATATGTTGACTTAAAAAATACCCTAACTTATAATTATTTTAGCATGTATTTTTAAACTTGTAAACAAATGTTCTTTACTCTCTGACAATATTCCAAGGAGTGCTACATGAAAAAAGTACTATCCGTTCTGATTGCAAGCTTGCTTATCCTCTCCCTCGCTGCCTGCGGCAACGCAGGAAATCAGGTTTCCAACCCGACTCCGCCACAGGAGGACCCGGAAATCCCCAAAGAACAGCTCCTCACGATGACTGCGAAAGAATGGCCCATAGTCGACGGCGCGACGGCATTTCTGCCCTACTATACCGCGATGGCCTCAAAAGTCCTGGGAATTAGCGAGCAGGAGGCTTCTGCTTATGTCCTCTGCAGCACCACGGATTTTGCCTACCCCAATCTCATCGAAGGAAAGGTGGATTTAATTTTCTGCCTGCTGCCTTCGAAGGAGCAGGCTCGCTATGCGCAGAATATGGATGTTACCCTCGTATGCACTCCTATAATCAACGAAGCCTTCGTCTTCTTCGTAAACAAGAGCAATCCCGTCGATGAGCTCAGCATCGAGCAGCTGCGAGATATCTACGCGGGCAGGATTACCAACTGGCAGGAAGTCGGCGGAGACGATGTCCCGATAATCGCCTATCAGAGAAGCGAAGGTTCCGGGAGCCAGACCGGACTCTATCTGCATGTTATCCCGCAGGACGAAGTCATGCCCCCCCCGATCGAAAAGAGAATCGGCTCAATGGGAGAAATCGTCGACGCGGTCGCAGGCTACGATAACGCAGAAGGTGCCGTAGGCTACTCATATCTGTATTTCATCACCAACCAGCACTACGACGATCAGATTAAAGTCCTTAAAATCAACGGCATAGAAGCATCCAAAGACAATGTCGCGAGCGCTAAATATCCGATGATTTCCCAGGCCTGCGCCGTATACCGCGCGGGCGACGAGGAGAAAGCCGCCGGACTTATAGCAGCCTGGTGTGCAGGGCCTCAAGGGCAGAAACTGGCGGAGGAAAAGGGTTATGTTCCGAACAAGATTGAATAGTAAAACATTTCGCTTAGCGGTGCTTCTTATTGCCCTGCTGATTATGCTCGGCGCATGCACGGGCAAGAACAGTGACCCGCACGGAAACGGTGAGCCGCCGCAGGACCCCGAGATTGAGAACATAAATAACGGAAGCAGCGACCCGAATGCTCCGGAAGCGGAAAACTCTCGCTTCGACTGGGCTAAAGGTAAGGAGAAATCAAACTTTACGGGCTACACCGTCAGGATGAACAACCTCCAATACAACGAAATGAACGGTTGCGACGATTACCCTCACAATCCGACCGGGCCATTGTGCTACAGAAGCGCCGTCCAAATAGAAGGTCTTAAGAACAAGGAACTTCAAGAGGAGATAAACATAAAAATCAGCGATAAGGTTAACGAGTTCGCGAATTTGAAGCGGCTTCCGAATGTGCAGGGCATAAAGGCGCTCGCGGCGAAAGGACTGGAATCCGAAAAATTATATTATAGAAATGTCTACGCCATCCCCCAATGCAAGATGGGAAATATTCTGTCCGTGGCGGTGTATTCTTACAATGAATACGAGTTTGATGACAGCGAGAGAAGATCTCTCAGCGAATGCGAGACCTTCAACATAGACCTCAATACGGGAAAGGAAATCTGCATGCTCGACCTCTTCGCGGACTATGTGGACGGCATGCAGTACCTGAACGACGCGGTCGACAAGGCCATCTTGGAGCAGGGCTTATCCGACGAACCGGATATGTATATGTATTTCGATCGCGAACACGCCCTGTCTCTTGCGGGACGCTTTACTGGACTGCAAGAAGATCAGAAATACTATTTGAACGGCACGGACGGCAACCTGGTGCTGGTCTTCGACCATGAAAATCCGGAATTTCACGCGAGCACAGGCTATAGCGAGCTGCGCGTAGATATAACGGAAGTGGCCGCCTTCGACAGATTCCTGCTCGACGGAGAAAATATCTACGACAGCGACAAAGTCGTCTACAACCTCCTGCAAAGACCCTTAAAGCCCGACCCGAATCTGAGTATGTATCAGAAATATATAGAACTCCCGGAACTCTCCGGATCAATTTGGATTGACACCGAGATTTACGAAGATCTGAATAAAGCACAGCAGCGATTCCTCAGCGTTTACGACGAGGACATAGTGGAAATTCAAAACCTGCTGTACGAAAAGCTGCGCAACTACGAAAAGCAATACGGTCTGAATTCGATTCAGTCCTTCGGCTCCATTTATAGCAACGGATCGAGATACGGGAATTACATCAACCTTCGGCGCGATGAATCTCATGGAATGAGCCTTAAGTACAACTGGACCACCGTGTACTATTCGGACATCAGCGAGGAACGCTGCTATAAAGTCGGAAGGAACGAGCCTCTCAAGATAGAAGATGTCTTTAAGGATTCGGCTAATTGGAGAGATTATGTCGCACCCGCAATAGCAAAGAGGATGCTGGACCAATTCTCGCCCTACGCCTCGTTAGATCCGGACCTGATGCTTCGGATGGGCACGGATCTCCTCGATTACTGCACGGGCTTCAGCATTAGGGGCGATGCTCTTAATCTCAGCTATTCTCCGCCCGCGGACTTCATCTACCGCTACCTGCCTGCGGAAGCTGAAATCCCGCCGGAATACTACTTTGCGAGTTATATCACTTTCGAGGACTTAGGATGCGAAAATCTGAACATCTTCTAGAGACCTGCCCCGGCACGGCACCATAAAAGCGCTCCATAAATTATATCCACGAACTGCGCCGGCCAATATACCGGAGATCGACGGAGGAAGAGACATGTTCCAAACCGCCTCGGCAATCCTGATAGCTCTGCTGTTGCTCCTCGGCGCATGCTCAAGACAGGGAGGGGAAGCCGAGCCGCCTAAAGATTCCGAAACGGATAGCTCGAATATCGAAGTCAAGGAACCGGATGCCCCGGGAACGAACGAAAATCTTTTCGACTGGGCGAAGGGTAACGAGAAATCCACCTTCAGCGGCTACACCGTCAGGATGAACAATCTTCAATATCACAACTTTTACAGCTACGAAGAGGTCGAGGAATATCCCGGTAACTACTGCGATAGAAACGATGTTACGATAGAGGGCCTTAAGGACAAAAATCTCGAAGAGGCGATAAATACCATGCTTATCGAGAAGGTCAATGAGTTCGCGGATTTGGACCGCATCCCCGATGTCTATGGCTTTGCCTTAACATCACTGACAGCATGCACCCAAGGCGCAGCCAAGGGAAAAGATCCGAAGAGCTCGGTAGGATCCCTCATATTGAAAGTTAATCCCGAGATAGCCGTAGAATACAACGCGGAAGGCATGGTTACAGCTCTGAAAGCAAAGAACGAAGACGCGAAGGCGATACTGGAAGGCAAGGAAGGCCTCGTAGGAAAAGAGACTCGCGAAGCCGTATCCCAGCTCGTAAAGGCCATAGGAGAAGCCGGATATTTCGTGGAAGAGATCGAAGGCGAAGCCCGCAAAATTACCATCGAGATCGAAAGAGGTTCCTCGCTGCCCAGCGGTGAATTTATCAAGGAAGTTGTAGAGGAAGTTCGCAAGAGCGTCGCGGAAAACGAGTGGAAGGTGCCCATCGACATAGAGAATCAGACTGACTTTGAGTTGGAGCTCGACGACCTCGATGACGACGATGACGATGACGACGACGACGATGACGACGATGACAGCGATGATAATGACGATGACAACGACAACGATTAATAAAGAGTGCTGATTACAAAAATTAAAATCAAAGAAACAAGGCCGCCGATGCAAGAATTTGCATCGGCGGTCCTGTCTAAATCTGGTGGGCTATACAGGATTCGAACCTGTGACCTCCTGCACGTCAAGCAGGCGCTCTAACCAGCTGAGCTAATATCCCGAAGTGCAAGAAGTATAATACAATATCTTCCCTTAAAAAGCAAGGCCATTTTATTTGCAGCTCAAATCGCCATCCGGAAGATAGCCTTTGCTTTTGTAATAATAAAGCGTTAAACTTGATTATACTTATTAAAATGAGCCCAAGAGCGAAAATTCAGAAAAACACAGATATGACAAACAAAGAAACTCAAAATATCAGCACATACGATAACGAAGAAATTCTCATATTTGCGATTACCCTCGGAAAGCGAATGCTCCAAGCCGGAGCCGAGACTTACCGCGTCGAAGACAGCGTCTCGCGAGTCCTTAAATCTCAAGATGCCCGCCATGTGGATGTATTCGTCATACCCACGGCCGTTTTCATCTCCTGCGAGATGAACGGCGAAAAGATGAACATATTCGAGAGGATTAAAGGAACGAATATCGACCTCGAACGCTTTCAGGCATTGAATCAGATTTCCCGCGACTTCAGCTCCGGGGTTTACGGTCTGGAGAAAGCAAAGGAAGAGCTGGACAAAATATCGGACACCCCTAAATTTAATATGTTCTGGTCCTGGCTCGGCGCCTGCGCAGGAGGAGGCTTCTTTATCTTTCTGTCTGACGGAGGCATCGTGGAATTTATAGTATCCTTTTTAGCCTCCGGCTTTACCGTACTATGTTTTAACGCTCTGTCGAGGCTCGGCTTCAGCTTTTTCATTAAAAATGTAATCGGAGGATTCATAGCAGGACTGCTGGGCTACAGCTTCGTAAAACTCGCGGGCCTTGTCGGTGTAAACTGCGATGTAAACCTCGTAATAATAGGCCCCCTTATGACTCTGGTCCCGGGCGTCGCGATAACGACGGGGATAAGAGATGTAATATCCGGAGATCTGGTGGCGGGAAATGCCAAAATCATGGAAGCCGTATTTGTAGCCATAGGCCTGGCCTTCGGCGTCGGCATCTTGTTGAGGATGGTGGTCTGATGGACATGATATTTAAATTGATTGCCGGATTTTTCTGCGCTGCGGGCTTTTCAGTCATGTTCAATATGCCCAGAAGGCTTATAGTCTGCGCCGGAGTAAGCGGCGTGGCTGCTATTCTCCCCTACCTGCTGATAATTCAGAGCGGAGGCGGGCTGATAATGGCCGCTATCGCAGGCTCCATCGCGGTCGGACTTACGGCGGAATTTTTCGCGGCCCGCACAAAAAATCCCTCGAGCCTCTTTACCATACCCGGCATAATTCCTTTGGTTCCGGGCTATTCGCTGTACTACGCCATGCTCTATCTGGTTCAAAACGATGTGGAGCTTGCGGCACAAAAGGGTGCGGAGGCTGTTATTACCGCAATTTCCATAGCCTGCGGCATAGCTATTTCCATGTCTTTAAAGCGCGAATTTACAGCGCTTAAAGAAAGAAGTGCATTAAAAAGGCAGCGCTGAAATTTACGACGCTGCCTTAATTTTGATTATCAAAAATCTTTTCGCTTAGCTGAAATCCGAAACCCTATTCACCGAATATTTTGCTTCCGTCTATCTCTGACAATTTCTTGCATCCCGTCATTGTCATGACATCTTTAAGTTCCGCTTCAATCTTATCGAGATAAAGCTTTAATCCGGCTTCATCGTCTCCGTACAGTGCGGTTGCAACAGGCCTTCCTATCAGCACGAAGTCCGCGCCTAAGGCCAGGGCCCTGAAGACATCCAGGCCCGACCTTATCCCGCCGTCGACGATTAGCTTTATCCTTCCCGCAACCTGCTCCGCTATGCCCGGCAAAACTTCGCAGGTGGAAGGAAGACCGCCCAAGACTCTTCCGCCGTGGTTCGATACGACGATGGCGGCAGCTCCTGCTTCTATCGCCTTTTCCGCAGCCTGCGGGGTCATTATTCCCTTTATAATGAAGGGCTTTCCCGCATAGTCGATTATCTCCCTCAATTCTTCAACCGTCTTCGCACCTGCATCTACATTGTACTGTTTAAGGAAGGGAAGTCCCGCTCCGTCTATATCCATGGCTATGGCCGGCGCATTGTATTGATTCGCGAGCTCTATCCTCTCGTAGACCGCCTGCTTGTGCCAGGGCTTTATGGTCGGCACGGCGAAGTCGCCGACTTGCGGCATAGCCTCGAGCATGCCCTTAAAGATATCGAAATTACCGTTATCCCCGACGAATGCCATTATTCCGTTGTCAAAACAGGCCTTCACCAAAGCCTGGCTGTAGCTCGGGTCGCTGTGTTTATCGCCGTAGTGAAGCCTCATGCCTCCCAGAGGAGCGGCCATCACCGGCATCTTGAGCCTTTTCCCGAAGAACTCGCACTCGCAATTAGGTTCTTCATTGCCGCATATCGTGTCCATGTTTACGCAGATTTCCTGCCATTTCTGATAATTGCGGTTCGCGACATTCCCGGGCGGCTTGCAGCCGGGTCCGGGCATGTTGTTTCCGCAGGCTCTTCCGTCGCAGACATAGCAGGCCTTGCATATAGGCCCCATCTGCGGCCTCGCTTTATCCATCAATTCCTTGTAAGTCATTTTATCCTCATGCGATATATTCAAAAAAACGAATATATCGCTCCTCCCTTTCGTATATTTTGATAATTTGCGTCTTTCAGAGCATAAGCACTACACGGTGGGTTCACGCATCTCCTCTTCGCTCATGCCCTCAAAGTATCTCGGCAGATCGTAGGGAGAGTAGATACCCTTCTCCGTGACCACCCCGCTCACCAGATGAGGCGGCGTTATGTCGAAGCTCGGATAATAACCCTTTACGCCGTCCGCGGCGATTCGGGTGCCCATAGACTGAAGCACGAATTCGGGGTCGCGCATCTCCACATGGACTGTATCAATCGTCGGATGATCCACATCGGGCTTTCCGCTAACGAAGTAAGGAATTCCGTGATACTTCGCGGCTATAGCAATCTGATAGGTTCCGACTTTATTAACAACATGGCCGTCGACCGCAATCGCATCGGCAGCGCTCGTAAACACATCTATGCCCTCCTTCTGCATGACGAAGGCAGGCATATTGTCGGTTATTACGGTCACATCGAAGTCCATGTCCCTTGCGACAGTCGCCGTAAGCCTTGCGCCCTGGTAATACGGTCTGGTCTCAGGGCAAAACAGCTTTACATCCATTCCCCGCTCCTTTATTTCACGGAGCATCGCGCCCAGTATCGTCTCGGCAAAGCACTGAGTCATCACCTTACCCTTATCGGGAATCATGTCGACGAGATACTCGGCAACCATCGATATCCTCTCGTATCTGCGATTGTTGATGGCGATGGCCTCCTCGAATATCGCTTCGGTGGCGCTCTCCCCGCGCTCTATGGCCGCCGCGCCAGCAGCAAGGCATTTGCCGCAGATGTTTTCCTGTCGTTTTTTAGTTGTGGGGCGAGCCGATGATATGGTCTTTGCGGCCTTCTTAAGATACTTCTTCTGTTCGGATGCCTTCATATCCCTGCATTCGTGAGCCGCCAGGGCCATACCCATAGGACCCGCAAGATAGGGCCCGCAGGACTGAGTTACCATGTCCGTTATGGCCTTTGCAACTTCCTCGTGCCTCTCGCATACTACGAATTTAACCTCGGGGTATATCCTCCTGTCGAGAATTCGTACCTTTCCGTCCCCATACCAGGCTATGTTTTCGAATTGAAGCATAAAAGCCATGCCCCTGTCCCATCTCTCGTTTGTCATCCAAGCAACCTCCCGCAGCAGCGTTCAAACTCAGCAGTAACCTTTTCCTCGTCTATGGTAAGGAATTCACCGTTTTCATATAATATCCGTCCATCCGCCATGGTCATAAGGACATCCGAGCCCTGCGCGCTGTAGCAGAGAAGCGCGGGGATATCCAAAGCAGGCCTCATGTGGACCGCATCCATATTCAGGGCCATAATATCCGCTCTGGCTCCGACTTTGAGCCTGCCGCAGTCCGGTCTTCCCATGGCCTTCGCCCCGTTAATCGTCGCCATATCCAGCACGGCGGCGGGGCTTACAGCCGAAGGATCCTTGCCGACTCCCTTGTGAATGAGCGCGGCCAGATGCATCTCCTCAAACATATTCAGATTGTTGTTGCTGGCACATCCGTCGGTACCAAGCGCCACATTGACCCCCTTATCCAGCATCTTTTTTACGGGCGCAAAACCGCTCGCAAGCTTCATGTTGCTCGACGGGCAATGAGCTACAGTAACTCCCTTCCGCTTTGCGATTTCGAGGTCGGAATCCGTAAGCCACACTCCGTGTGCGGCGCAGACCGGATTGTCCAAAGCCCCGCATCGCTCAAAATACTCCATGGGAGTGCAGCCGTGCCTTTCGATGCATTCGAGATGTTCCTTTTCGGTCTCCGAGATGTGAATCTGTATCCTCGCGCCCAGCTCCCGGGCAATTTCAAGGTAGGGTCGGAGAGTCTTCTCTGTGGACAGATACTCGGAATGGACGCAAAAATCCGAGAGTATGCGCCCCTCTCCTCTTCCGTCGATGGCGCGGTGATATTCCGCGGCCTTAAGTATGCGGTCGCATTCGTGTGCCTCAAGCTCCGGGTCGCCGCATATGAGCGGCAAGCTACAGATATTGGCCTTTATACCGCAATTCTCTATGGCCTCGGTCTCCTCGAGCGTAAAGGAATACATATCCGCAAAGCAGGTCGTCCCGCAGGCGAGCATCTCCATAACCGCATAGAGCGATCCCCACCTAATATCATCGGCAGTCATCCTATCCTCGATGGGAATAATTTTACCGAAGAGCCACTCCTGAAGCGGCAGCTCGCTGCCGACCCCGCGCAGAAGAGTCATAGCCGCGTGGCCGTGCGCATTCACAAGCCCGGGCATCAGGAGCGCTCCTCCCATCCCCTTTTCGGCCGAATACGCCTTCTTTGGCCTGTCTTTGCCTATATAGTCGATATGAGCCCCCTCGACACCCAAAAAGCCCTCTGCGGCGCTGTAAACGCCGTCTTCGGAGCGCAGGAGCAGGCGGCAGTCCTTAAAAAGTATGCTCAAATCTGTTCCTCCTTCCTCTGCGGAAGATTTTTAATCAAGTTCGAAAAGTATTTTTCGAGTAGCGGAGCGGCCTTCCTCGCCGCCTCGTTAACTTCCTCACCCGAAAGTTTAACTTCGAGCACGCCCGCGGCCATATTCGTCATGAGGGAAAGGCCGAGGACAGGAATCCCGCAGTGGGCCGCCGTGAGCGCCTCCGTGACGGTCGACATGCCCGCGGCGTCTCCGCCTAAAATCCTCGCAGCCCTTATCTCCGCGGGGGTTTCAAACTGGGGACCGGTAAAGAAGAAATACACCCCTTCGTGAACCGCCAGTCCGCTGCCTTCGGCGCAGTCCAGGGCAATCTTTCTGAGCGATTTTGAATACATATCGCCGATATCGAAGAATCTGTCTCCGAACTCCGGGATATTCGCTCCCCTCATCGGCGAAGCGCCGGTCAGTTTGATGTGATCCTTTATTATCATCAGGTCGCCGACATTATAGCTCTCGTTGATCGCTCCGGCGGCATTCGTAAGCACCAGAATCTCTATCCCGAGAATCTTCATCACCCGCACGGGCATTGCCAGCTGCTCAAAGCTGTAGCCCTCGTAGCTGTGGAAGCGCCCGGACATGCAGACGACCTTGCGGCCTTCGGCAAAGCCGAAGATGAGCCTCCCGTCGTGACCCGGAGCGGTGCTCACCAGAAAGTTCGGAATATCCCTGTAGGGAATCTCCGCGACCTTTTCGATGCTGCTCGCATATCCTCCTAGGCCGCTTCCCAGAATCAGTCCCAGCTCGGGCTCAAATCCTCCGGACTCGGTTTTTATAAAATCCGCAATCCTTTTGTAATATGCGTAGTCGTAATTCATATATTCCTCCTCGCAATAAGAGCCGGGAGGCTCAGGCCTGCCGACTCTTTTTTCTACATTATATCCTGTACAATTTTCTTAGGCGGGCGATCGAGCTGCTCGGGGCGACTTATCAGCGATCGCATCCTCTTCATTACGCCCGCGTAGTAAAACCCGTCTATTATGCGCTCGTCCGCAGTCCATTTATAGTCAATATATTTTTTATGAACCAACTTTCCTTCTCTATCGAGCTCGGTTTTGGTATATTTATGGCCCAAAGCGCAGAAGGCGGGAATGTTCCCGATTTCGTACAAATGATGATAAATCGGCGGAATGCCTAAGCTGCCCATCGAAGTTATGAACATGGAGCCGTGGAAGGGGCTGAGCTTGACCAGCGCGGCAGGAAGCCAGCCGAAATAATCGAGTAAATGAATGAGGCGCACTACCAGCTTAAAGACAGGGCCGGGCACCAGATTCAGAAGATGAGCAGCCGCATCGATGCCGCTGTCATCGGAAGCATCCTTGACTGCCCCTATCGCCTCCTCAAAGCGCCTGTATACATCCTCTACCGTATCGGTACGCAGAAATTCCATCTTAACTATGGTCTCGGGCGCTTCCTTGGTCATCTCCCGCTTTACGGCTATGCATATCTCTATGTTGAAGCGATTGTATATCTTCTGCCCGGACACGAACCTGTTTAGACCCGGGAGCTCCGCTATGCAGCGCACATATGCGGCAAGAAGTATGTGAGTTATGCCGAAGCGTTTAAGTCCCTCCTTGCGCTTGCGCCTTATAAAATCCTCCGTAATGGAAATTTCGATGCTGTCGTTAATAAGATTGCTGGAAACCTGTCTGCCTGGCATAAAGTATGGCATACATTTAAATAAGGGGTCCAGACTGCGAAGCAGGCGCCCGTCGATGCGGTCTCCCCAGCGCAGGCGGTAAGGCTCGCCCTCCCTCGGAGGAGGAAGTCTTCGAGCGGACAAAATAACGCAGAGTATGCTTAGTGCGATGGAAGTGTCCGATATAAAATTCCATTCCGGGAAGCGAATGTCGAAGTGAAAGAGTCCAAGAGTTTTGGAATCAAAAAGCAAGGCGCCGAAAACCGCAAGGAAATATACCATCACGATGAATTTGCTGTTGATCCTTCCGGAGAAGGTAAGAAAATAGATTCCTGCGAAGGCCAGACTTACTATAATGCAGAGTGTCGTCATAAATATGCCGCTTACGCATCCAATGGCAGTGAGCCCCAGATACAATACCAGCACGCAGACCGGCACAATCGTTATGTAAAACTGGCGTTCTCCGCGAAGCGGAAGCCTTATAGCAATAAAAAGATTGGCGATAATCGGCAGGATTGCACCGAAAATCAGGAAGAAAAAGTCCGTCCTTCCGCTTTGAATCATGTAAGCAATTCTGCTTCCCGCAGAGATTAGACTCAGCAGTGCGGCGAACCAAACAAAAACATTCTTCCTTGTAGCTACATATGTCGTAATATCTCTCATGTGGGGATTATACCACAA
>CAYFMW010000010.1:0-41830 GCA_964344335.1 uncultured Oscillospiraceae bacterium
TATTTAAGTTTCGTTGAAGCTTGGTCTAAGTTTCGCCATATATGCTGTAAACAAGTTCAAAGCAAGCATCAAAATGCGGAGGTAAAGATGATGATAAAAATACGGAATTTGAACAAGGGCTTCGGGAAGAAAGAAATTTTTCGGAATTTAAATCTGGAATTTGAAGCCGGCAAGGTTTTTGCGCTCATCGCTCCGAACGGGGCGGGAAAGACGACCTTGATGAGAATGGTTTTAGGCTGGGAAAGAGATTATGAAGGAGAGATTATCTTCGACGGCGATATTCGTATGGGCTATTCTCCGGAGACGCCCTATTTCCCGGAAATCCTGACGGGCAGGCAGGTTCTGAGCTTCTACATGGAAGTCAGAGGGATGGACAGGGAGCTTTGCGAGGGGGAAAGCCTGAGGCTCATGGACGAGGTCGGCCTCGATATTCAAAAGGATACTCTCGTCAAAAACTACTCAAAGGGCATGCGCCAGCGTTTAGGGGTGGCTCAGGCCCTCATCGGCGATCCGGATGTCATCTTTCTGGATGAACCCTCCGCCGGGCTGGATTTCTTCGGACAACAGGAGATGCAGAGCTTAATCGCCAAGCTGAAAGGACAGGGAAAGAGCTTTATTACGCGCAGCTTCTTCTTCCTGGAATTTAAAGGAGAGCGGGATTTAATAATCTTCCTTATCTCTATTTGGTCGACGCTTACAATCGTCTATCTGGCAAGCAAAGGGGTGGGACGCCATGAAAAAATATAGCAAATTTCTATGGCTCCTTGTCGGAGTTGCCTTAATAGTCTCTTTCTCCGCGGGCTGGCTCACGATATAAAAACACCGCTGGCCACGATTATGGCTTACAGCAGGGCTCTCGGCGACGGTCTGGTTCAGGGGGAGCAATTCGAGCATTATCTGGAAACCCTTTACAAGCAGTCCTACACTCTCAAGGACAGGCTCGACGACATGATGACTTATGCAAGCTTGGAGGAGCAACTGAGTGAAAATATGCTTGAAGGGGATTTGCTGGAAGCGGTGCGCCGTTATGTCGGAGAGAATTTCACTTGGTTCAGCGAACGCGAGGCGGATATTGAAATTCGCTTTGAGGACTCGGCAAGATATGTAACGAATTTCGATCCGGCATCTTTTTCGCGCCTGTTGCAGAATATTCTCGTCAATTCCGTGCAGCACAATAAACCCGGCGTCTCCATATACATAGATTGGGACGCAAAAGAAAAGTGCCTTCGCCTTGGATGGGATGAAGCTCTAAGCTACTTTACATACACTCTCGGGGGTCTTGCGAGTAAGCGGGCTATAATCTCGTTCTTGTTCGTCCCCGCGAGCTTGGCGGCCTCTTCTATGCTCATGGTATTGCCGCTGCCGTCTCCATAAACTATACCTATGTCGCCCACCTGAGCCTCGGGGCAATCGCCGAGGTCTATCATCATCTGATCCATGCAGATTACGCCGACGATCGGGCACTTAACCCCATGAACGGTAACATAGCCCTTATCCCGCATATTTCTCGGATATCCGTCCGCGTATCCTATCGGGACGGCGCCGACTCGTGTTCCGTCCTTAGGAGCCTTCCAAAGAAAATCGTAACCCACGCCCTCGCCTTCAGAGAGGGTATGTATCTGCGAAATTCTCGTCTCGACGCTCATGCAGGGGCGGACATCTATAAAGCCTCTGCGGTATCCCTTGAGCCCGTAGACGAGCGCCCCGGGCCTCACCATATTCATGCGAAACTCCGGATAATTCACCAGGGCGATGCTGTCGGCTATGTGCTTGTAGCGGAAGCTGCATCCGTTTGCCTCAAGATACTCTATAATCGCTTCGAGCATCTCGAACTGGGCGATGTCGTCCTCCTCGGATGCAAGCGCGAGGTGCGAAAATATTCCTTCGACCAGAAGGCCCGGCAGCTGAGCCATCTTAAGCAGTTCCTCCTTATCGGAAGTTCCGAGCCTATGGAATCCCGTATCGACCTTGAGGTGAACCGTCACCTTTTTGCCCTTGGAAAGCGCACAGTCCGACAGAGCCTTTGCCTGCTCGAAGTTCACCACGGTCTGAGTAATTCCGGCATCGACCACATATTCGTTGAACCTCGTCGGCGTGTAACCCAGTATAAAGATTGGATACTCGGGATATGCCTCCCTAAGCTCCAGAGCCTCCGTCAGCGTCGCGACCGCAAGATAGACGGCGCCGTGCTCCATCAGGGTAGGCGCAATGCCCACCGCTCCGAGGCCGTAACCGTTCGCCTTGACTACGGGCATTATCGCGACATCCGGACCGCAGAGCTCGGCTATCAGATCCATATTCCTTCCAAGTTCTTTTAAGTTTACTTTTACGATTGTATCTCTTAATGCTTCCATAACTATTCTCCACCCAGCAGCTTAAAAGCCGCCATCGTCTCCATTAAAATGCCTGTCTTCATAGCCTCCTCGTCCGGGCTGAAAAACTCGTTGTGCAGCTTCTGAGGATGAGCCTCCCTGCCCGTGGTCGTGCCGAGGTTCATGTACACCCCGTCGCAGTATTGAGTGAAGAAGGCGAAGTCGTCCGCTCCGAGGCTCGGAGCATCCATGTATTCCACATTCTCCCCGCCCAGCAGCTCCTTTGCGAGAGCTTCCATTATCTTACCGAGCTCTATATCGTTTTCTAGGCTCGGGTAGCCGTCCACTATTCTTACATGAGCCTTAGCGCCATAGGCAGCGGCTATGCCTTCAGCCGTGGCCTTTACATGCTTTTTAATCGTGTTCATGGTATCCATATCGAGAGCCCGCAGGGTTCCCGTCATCTTAGCGCTTCCCGCTACCACATTCCCCTTTTGCCCAGAGTTAAAAGTACCTATCGTTACGACTCCCGGCTGAGTGGGAGAAAGGTTTCTGGCTACGACGGCCTGAAGGGCGGTAACGATATTCGAAGCCGCAAGCAATGCGTCAACACCCTGGTCGGGATGCGCGCCGTGGCAAGCAACCCCCTCGACATCTATGTGGAGGGTAGCCGTAGCAGCATTCATCTTGCCCGGACAGAACTGCATGCGCCCGCTCTTAACATCCGGTGCAACATGGAGCGCTATCACCGAATCTATCTCGGGATTTTCCATGCACCCGGCTTCTATCATATCCTTCGCGCCGCCCACAGTTTCTTCGGCAGGCTGGAAAAGGAGCTTTACGACTCCGGCAAAATTGTCCCTCATCTCGTTCAGAATCATGCCTGTCCCGAGGAGCACCGCTGTATGTATATCGTGGCCGCAGGCGTGCATCACTCCGGGGTTTTTGCTCGAATACTCAAGGCCCGTCTGCTCTTGAATAGGAAGAGCGTCGAAGTCGGCGCGTATGCCCAGCCCCTTGTACTTTACGGCAGGACCCTTGCCTCTTCCCTCTATAGTCGCAATCACGGCCTTCTGTGGGGTCACCGTGAAGGGAATGCCCAGTTTCTCCAGCTCCTCGCAGATTCGGGCACTCGTGCGATTCTCCGCCTCGGAGAGCTCCGGATACATATGAAGCTCGCGCCTGAAAGCGACGACCTTCGGAAATATCTCGTCAATTTTTTGTCTTACTGTTTTTTCTCTCATAAGAAAAACCTCCCATAAGCTTAAGTGTAGCACAGGGGAGGTTTAATGTCATTCAAATTGCGCTTATTGAAAACGCCCTTCTAAAACAGCTTCTTCTCTTTGAGCATAGTTATAATCGGAGACTCGGGTTCCTTCTTCGCATTCTGCGATGAACCCGATCCGAGACCCTGCAGAAAGCGTCCCGCAAGCCCGGCTAAATCGTCGAGATCAAAGCCGCCGGATTTGGAAGATTTCTGCGTCTGCGGCAACAGACTCCCAAGCAGGCTCGTCAGAGTGCCGCTGTCCACGACCGGCTTTTTGCTGACGGTCGTCTGCGTCGTCTGCGAGGATTTCGCCGTCTTGCCGGTTCTGGCCTGAATAACTGTCTTTTCAGTCGTGACCGCCTCCTCTTCCTTCTGCTGCTTTTGGGCTTCGCCGCTTATTACCTGGCTTGTGGCCGTCAGCAGGGCCGGAGCTATTCTGGCCATGATGGTGCCTATCTGTTCGGATGTGAGTCCCGTGCTCTCCGCAATCTTAGCTTGCACATTCTCCGCATCTTCTTTGTTTCCGTAGACATGATTGAGTATCTTAACTCCATCCTCCTCGTCGGCTTCCTTTATGAGTGCCACAACATCCTTAGCCGAAATATTGGGTAGGTCGTGCTCATCGAGAGCCTTGCCGAGGCTGGCCGCACCCTCCTGTGTCGAAGCATTCTCGCGCATCTGTCCGAGCATCGAGGGCAGCATCACGAGCATCGCCGACGCAACCTCGCTGTCCGATGCGGACGCCTTGTTTCCGAGAGAACTTATGGAGTCCTCAGCGACGAGCCCGCTCGCCAGCAGACTCATAAAATCGATTTGGTTCTTGTTGCTCATATCTTTCCTCCTTGCTTTGAGCGCCGCTACTCGCCCTCTTCTCCGAATATGCTGTTGAGAAGCGTTTCGCTATTGGGACTTGCTCCCTCCGCGCAAAAGTCGCAGGGATCCTTGCGATTATCCTCGAAGGCCTCCTCTATGGTGCCTTCATAAATTACCGATGAATTGCGCAGGGTCCTGCAATCGGGATCGAAATGGAAGGATTTCGAATATTCTCCCCAGTAACAGACTCCCGTGTAACCCGCCTGCTCCAGATGTGCTTCGTTGAGGTCGTCGATAGTGGTGGGATTGTAGTCTATTGAAGCTCCCATTGCAGCCACAAAGCAAACTGCGGCCACAATCGACACGATTTTCTTGACATTCGCCGGCATCTGCTTCGACTGCTTAAGCAGCACATATCCCAGCGGCAGGAAGGCTATGAGGCACATGATTACCCCGAACTGGTTCTTGAGGAACCTGCCCTTGGGAGGGTCTATATCGTTGCCCTTCTTCCAGCTGAGCGCCGCAATTATGCAGAACACGAGGTCTGCGCCCAGTGCCGCAAGACAGGGCCAGAGCACCACATAGTTATTGAAGAAATAAATTGCAGCCACTTCCGCAGCTATCGCGAGAGCCCAGAACACAAACGCCAGTATGCGCTTGGGCCTCGCGGCGGCCTTTCTGCCCTCCGCAGTAGAAGCAGCATACTTCTTTTCCTTGCCGCTCCCGTATTCCACTATTTTTCTGTCGGGTCTCGACTTTGACATGATTCCTCCTCCTCGAACCGCGGGTCCGAACTTTTCTCTCTTTTCTATAGCTTGGAAATATCGGGACCCGCCGCGATCAATTCGGGCGAAGCCGTCTCGTATTTCTTAAAATTATTGACAAAACTTGTCGCAAGCTCCTTTACCTTCTGAGCGTATGCCGACTTATCCTCCCAGCTGTTTTCAGGGATTAGAAGCTCCGCGGGGACTCCCTCCACATGCAGAGGAATCTCCACTCCGAAGACGGGATCCTTTACGAACTCACCCTCCTCCAGGGCACCGCTGAGAGCTGCCTTAACCATCGCTCTGGTATAGCGCAGCTTTATCCTCTCTCCGCTTCCGTTCCATCCCGTATTTATCAGATAGACATTCGCGCCGCTCTCTTCTATCTTCTCCACGAGCATCTTCGCATAGAGCGCGGGATCCAGAGGCAGGAAGGGCTCGCCGAAGCAGGTCGAAAAGGTCGGAACGGGTTCTTTAACACCGATCTCCGTGCCCGCCAGCTTGCTGGTAAATCCGCTCATAAAGTAGTATGCGGCCTGATTTCTGTCGAGTTTCGAAATCGGAGGAAGCACCCCGTAGGCATCGGCAGTCAGGAAAATTACGGTCTTGGGAACGGCCCCGACACCGGAAAGTTCCGCATTGGGTATGTACTCCACCGGGTATCCGACCCTGCTGTTGACCGCAAGGCTGTCGTCGAAGAAGTCGAGCTTGCGGGTCTCGGGATCCATGACGACATTTTCGACCAGAGCCCCGAATTTTATGGCATTGTAAATCTCCGGCTCGTTCTCCTCCGTGAGGTTTATGCACTTAGCATAGCAGCCCCCCTCGAAGTTAAACACCGAATCCGCCGCCCATCCGTGCTCGTCGTCTCCGATGAGCTTGCGATTGGGATCCGCCGATAGCGTCGTCTTGCCGGTGCCGGAAAGTCCGAAGAATACTGCGGAATCGCCGTCGTCCCCAATATTTGCCGAGCAGTGCATCGGGAAAATTCCCTCCTTGGGAAGCAGGTAGTTCATGACAGAAAAGACCGATTTCTTAATCTCGCCGGCATATTGACTTCCGGCGATTATCACCATCTTTTCTTCGTAGTCTATTATGATTGCGGCTTCCGACCTGGTCGAATCGATCTCGGGAACACACTTGAATCCCGGAGCCGCGATTACTGTAAAGTCCGGATCGAAGTCCTCGAGCTGCTCCTGCGTAGGACGCCTAAGAAGTTGATGTATAAAAAGATTCTGGCTAGCGAGCTCGTTTATGACGCGGAAAGACTTCGTGTACTTGGAATCCGCCCCGGCAAATCCGTCAAAGACATAAACTTCCCTGTTCTGAAGATATGCGACCATTTTAGAATAAATCGCCTTGAATTTTTCCCGGGATATGGGCTTGTTAACGGCCCCCCAGGCGATTTCGTCGTGAACCCCCTCGCTGTCCACGATATATTTGTCGTTTGCGGACCTGCCCGTATATTTGCCCGTCTTTACGACCAGAGCTCCCGTCTCGGAGAGGAGACCCTCAGCTCTTCTAAGCCCATGTTCAACAAGCTGCGCGGGGGGGAGATTGCGATAGATTGCAGTCGCGTTGATAATTCCGAGCCCTTTGAGGGCCTCTTCAATACTCATTTAATATCCTCCTGTAAAAGCAGCCGCAACGGCTGCACTTTATTTAATAGTAAGTCTCGGGCACCCTAAAGTCAAACCCAAAAGGAGCTCACTTAAGGCCGGGATTGTAATCCCGGCCTTTTGCATTCCCTGATGTTTTATGCTCTTCTGAAGATTCTGCTGCCGCACTTGCAGGCCCAGGCCATACCGTCTCTGATAAAGAACCTGTAGGTATCGACCCTCTTGCCGGTCTTCGGGTTTATAACGGCAAACACCGTCGCCTCGCAGTGCTGAAGTTCGTATACATCCTCGCCGCTGCGAAGCATCAGCTTGCCGTCCCTTTGGTAGACCAGATTGTGCGAGACTATGCCCTCGTGACCGACATAATCGCCCACTATCATCTCCGGGCGGGAAAATGCACCGCCGTCCGGTTGACACCAGTTGAGGTCCTTATCGAGCTCGTTGCCGAAGATGTAGTTGTAGCACATCCAATGCAGCGCCTCGGTGGATTT
The DNA here is from genome assembly GCA_964344335.1 of uncultured Oscillospiraceae bacterium. Lineage (GTDB taxonomy): Bacteria > Bacillota > Clostridia > Peptostreptococcales > Anaerovoracaceae > RUG11894. The sequence goes on from CAYFMW010000010.1 coordinate 7,267, forward strand.
GTTGCTGTCGTTGGAGAGAACCACCGCCGAATATCCGCCCTCCACGAATCCTCCGCGCGCGGATACCCCGTGAAGCGCCCCGCCGTGTTCGCATACCATCTTTCCGTCTATCAGGAGCTTGCGAAGACCCATCACATTGAAGGGCTTTCTCCTCAGCGGATACTCTGGACCGAACATCAGCTCGCAGGCCTTCTCCGGAATTATGCGCTTTCCTTCGAAAACGCCCCCGTTTGCGAGCATCTGATAATACTTTGCCAGATCCTGCGCAGTGGACTTTACGCAGGCGCAACCTCTGAAGGGAGGAAGTATCGACCAATTGTCGTCCTCTATAACCTTTCCTTTACTGTTTTTTTGGTGAAGGAGGGTCACATTTTCGGCTCCGACCATCTTTTTAATCTCGCTCGCGTCGAGATCCAGCACGGAACGGCTCATCCCGAGGGGTTCGAAAATTCTGTCCATCAGGAACTGTTCGAGCGTCGAGCCGGAGGCCTCATCCACGATGTAGGATAACAGCGCGTAACCTTCGTTGCTGTAGCTCATGTATTCGCCGGGTTCCCCGAGAGCGGGGTATAGCCCTTCGTTTATGTAATCGATAATCTGATCTATAGTCTCCATCTTGTTCGGAGCTTCCTTGACAAGGCGCTTATCTTCCTTGCTCAATCTGCCGGGCGTGTTCATCACGATGGACCACTCGAGGGTTTCCATTGGCGGCAGGCCCGCACGGTGAAGCCCCAGCTGCCTTACGCTTACGAGTTCGTCGGGGACTCCGGGTATATGCAGATTCGGCAGATATTTAGATGCCGGATCGTCCAGGCTCATCTTGCCTTCGGCCGCCAGAATGCAGCAGGCCAGAGCCGTAAAAGATTTGCTTAGCGAAGCTATGCCGAAGACCGTGTCCGGTGTGGCCGGGAGATTCTTCTCCACATTTCTCAGACCGAAGCCCTTCTCGAACAATACCCCTTCCGGACCTCTTATGCACACCGCAACTCCGGTATACTCATCTTCTTTAATTTTTTTTGCAAGCGCAGCTTCCAGTGCCTTATTATTTCTTTTCATGTGACCTCCTCGATTGTCAGTAATGTAACAATTCTAACATTTTTAAAGCCTTTCCTCAACGAACATGTATGCTATAATAAAAGCCGTCTAGAAATGTTTGAACTTTACGGCGAGGGATGTGGCTACGACCGAGCGCCATCAGGAGGAATATAATATGCCGGATACGATAACAGAAATCTTAGCAAAACTTCAAGAACAGGGAATAAAAGTCCTGATAGCCCTGGTAATAATGTTCGTGAGCTTTAAACTCATCAACCGGGCCTCCAAAATCATACAGAATCATGTAACCAAGAAAGAGATCCTGGACAAAACTCTCACGCGCACGATTGCCAGAGCCGCCTGCATAGTCATTAAAACCCTGATTGTTCTCAGCCTCACAAGCTACCTCGGCATAGATACCAGCAGCTTTACGGCCCTGATAGCCTCGTTCGGCGTCGCCTTCGGTCTGGCAATGAACGGCGCGGTTTCCAATATAGCCGGAGGCCTGCTCCTCCTGGTGACCCGCCCCTACAAACTCGACGACTTTGTGAGCGTGGCCGGATACGAGGGACTCGTCGAAGATATCAATCTCAATTACACGGTACTGCGAACATTCGACAACAAAGTAATTCATATCGCAAACGGCAAAGCTTCGACGGAATCCATAACAAACTATTCAAAAAAGGAAATACGCAGAGTCGATCAGGTCTTCAATGTATCCTTCGACTCGGACTACGATAAAGCACGCCGGGTAATACTGGACCTGGCCGAAAATCACGAAAAAATCCTCAAAGAGCCCGCTCCCTTTGTACGAATGACAGCTCATGGCGAAAACGGGATGGTTATAACTTCGAGAGTCTGGGTCAAAATCGAGGACTACTGGTCGGTATCCTACGATATGTTGGAAGGCGTAATTAGAGGCTTCGAAGAAAATTCCATAGAGATACCCTACTCACAATTGGATGTCCATTTAAGATAGGATGCAGCATCTTAAGATTATAATGTAAATCGAAATGTGGAGTTTAATGCACCAAAAAGGCGAGGCCCGGCAAGCCTCGCCTCTTTATGATTAGACTACTGTTTTCTGAGTATATCCTGAGCCCTCTTAAGCTGCAGATCGTTTATAAGCTCGCCGCTCTCGCTGTAGCAGTCATCCGTAAGCTCCACCACGATATCGGGCGTTATTCCAACCCCATGTATAACTTCACCCGAGGGGGAGAAGTACTGCATCGTCGTAAGCTTTACGGCACTTCCGTCCTTGAGCTGCTCTATGCTCTGTATTATACCCTTTCCGTAGCTTTGAGTGCCGATGAGGAGTCCCTCGGAATTGTCCTTTATTCCCGCCGCGAGAATCTCCGAAGAAGATGCGGAGCCCTCATTTATGAGCACCACATATTTCATCTGCGTGCGCCCGGCGGAGGTCTTGTAGTAATCTCTATTTTTGTCGTGATCCTCTGTGTAAGCCACGGTGCCCTTGTTCATGAGCATGTCGGCGATATCCACGGCGACATCCACGAAGCCTCCGGGGTTATTTCTAAGATCGAGGACGAAGCAGCTTGCACCTTCTTTTTCCAAAGCACTCAGGGCTTTTTCGAAATCCGATGCCGAATGATTCTCGAATGACGATAGACTTATATATCCCATGCCTGGCTCGAGCATCTCGTACTCCACAGTTTTGCTTATAATCCAGCCTCTGGTTATGGTCAGATCGTAGGTCTCGCTGCCTCTGCGCATGGTGAGTGTCACATCGGTGCCCGCGTCGCCCCTGATTGCCGCAGCGCATTTATCGAGCTCCGCGCCCGTATATTCCACGCCGTCCACGGCGAGTATAAGATCGCCCGTCCTAATCCCGGCGGCCTCCGCAGGCGATCCCTTGGTGGGGCTTACGACTTCGACATATCCCGAATCTCCCGCAGCCAAAGTGGCCCCTATGCCGGAATATTCACCGGTCATAGAAATCATAAATTGCTCGTACTCCTCGGGGGTCATGTAATAGGAATAGATATCGCCGGTGGCATCGAAGATGCCCCTGTACATGCCGGTATCGATATCTTCCTCGTCGAGCTCGATGTAATAATTCTCCAAAACATATTTCTTAAGCTCTTCGGCCTTTTTATATGTTTTGAGGTAATCCTCATACTGGGCATATTCCTTCTCGCTGAGCATTTTGCCGCTGCCGGCGGGCGGAGCGATACCCAGATCCGCCACGAAATGCGCTCCCGCTGCACCGCATAGCACTGCTATTATTAGGACGACCGCAAATACGCCCTTTTTGATTTTAATCATTTAATTTGCTCCTCTTAATATCTCTAACGGTGAACTGTAAGTTGCGCCTACCGTTATATTCGTCGATTCCGAGCTCACCTGCAACATCCAGCGGAAAATCCGAAAGCAGCAGGTCCAAAAATTCCTCCGCTTTCGAAAACAGCACGCACTGCAGACGCCTGTCCTGCTTCGTTGCGATGAAGCGAAGATGCTGCCCTTCGCTGCCCATACGGTATATTCCGCCGGCCTGCACATTCTCGATTGCAAAGACGGGCCTCTCGTTGTCCTTTCCGTAGGGTTCGAGCTTTTTGAGCCAGCCCACAAAGTACTCGCTGATATCCCCCGCCTGCAGAACATCCTCTATGTATATTATTTCCTGCAGAAGCTCGGGCCGAGCCTCGAGCTTTCTTCTCATAAAACTCTCGCTTCGCTCCCGCAACTCCTCGAGATTGGAGGGATCCATCGAAAACCCGCAGGCGCCCGAATGTCCCCCGAAGCGGACAAAGAGATCGCTGCAGGAAGAGAGCATCTCGTGCATGTTCAGTTCGGGTATGCTTCTACTCGTGCCTTTGAGCAGCCCGTCCGCAGACTCCGTAACTATGCATACCGGCCTGTAAAGAGATTCCTTAAGCCTCCCCGCAACTATTCCGGCCACTCCCTCGTGAGCCTCCGGAGCCTTGATTATGGGGAATAATTCCCCGCGGTGTTCTCTCTTGACGAGTTCCAGACATATCTCCGCGGTCTCGTCCTGAGTCCTTCGCCTCTCGCGATTGGTCCGGATCATCTCCGATGCCTTTTCGCGGAGCTCCTCCTCGCTTCCTTCACCGGCGAGCAGCTCCACGGCCGAATCCGCCCTGCCCATTCGACCGAGCGAATTGATATGCGGAGCTATATTATATGCTATATCCTCGGAACTTATCCTTCCACCCACGAGCCCCAGCATATCCGCAAGTATCTTAAGACCCGGACGCCTGAGCGAATTGAGGACATGAAGTCCGTATTTTACAAGAGTTCTGTTTTCGTCCAGCAGCGGCACCACATCCGCCACCGTAGATATTGCGACCAAATCCAGCTGATCGTTTAAATCCTGCTTCGTAAAGCGTTCGTCTCCTCTTTCCGCCAGAAGCCGCTGAATGCCCTGCAGCAACTTGAAGGCAGTTCCGCAGCCCGAAAGTTCCTTGAACGGATAGCCGCTGTCCTTACGCTTGGGATTGATGAAGAGACAATCCGGCACACCTTCCTCTCCAGGCTCGTGGTGGTCCGTCACTATCACATTCATGCCCAGCTCGCGGGCCCGCCTCACTTCCGCGAGGTTGGTGCTCCCGCAGTCGACCGTTATCAGCAGCTGCGTTCCTTCCGAAGCGATATCCTCGACGGATTCCATATTCAGACCGTAACCATCCTCGAACCTGGAAGGCAGGTGAAAGCGAACATTGGGACTAAGTTTTTTGAGTACGGAGTACATCATCGCCGACGATGTAACCCCGTCGGCATCGTAATCGCCGTATACACATATGAGCCCCCCGTCATCCACCGCTTCCACAATCTCGGCGGCGGCTTGCGTCAAATCCGGAAGAAGCGCAGGGTCGTAAGTCGTCCGGGGAACAGGCGAGAGAAAATCCTCGATCTGCTCCGCGCTCACTACATCTCTGCGCCTCAGCATATTCAATATTGAAGCGGGTATGTCCTGCGGATTATCGCCGCAGCCCGGCTCACTTTTTTCGTATATCCATCGCGGCATATTAATATCTTACATCCGTCGAAACATAACCCAGCGGATCGACTCGCTTTCCGTTCTCCCTCACCTCAAAGTGAATGTGATTTCCGGTGGATACGCCGGTGCTTCCTACCAGGGCTATAGTCTGGCCTCTGGTAACTATGTCGTCTTTCTTTACGAGCAGCTTTCTGGCGTGGGCGTAGAGTGTTACTATTCCTCCCCCATGATCCAGCATAACCATATATCCATAAGAAGCGTTCCAGCCCGAAGCTATAACGGTTCCGGCATTCGCCGCAATAATATTGCTTCCTCCGCTGGCAGGTATATCTATTCCCCCATGGAACTTCTTGACCTTGAGTATCGGATGAATCCTCATGCCATAGTAGGAACTGATTCTCGTGCTGACGGGCGAAGGCCAGCACATCTTCCCCCCGACATATTCCCTGCTGCTCTGCAGAAGTATAATTTTTGCAGTCAGCGCCTGAGCGTCCTTTTCGAGCTGATCCTCCTGCGCCTCCAAGGCCTTGTTGTCCTTCTCCACCTCCGATTTAAGCGTAGAGACTGTGGACATATTCGTCTCCAAGGCAGCCTTCCTCAGCTTCTCCTCTTCCTGCTGAGCGAGCAATTTATCCTTCAGGGCCTGAAGTTCGACCTTCTCCGCATCCATTACATCGTACTTTCCCTGGATTATTCCCAAGAGTTCCAGATCCGCGTTATAGATGCGCTCTATTGCATCCATATTGGTCATGAACTCCGACATGCTGTTCGAACCCAGAAGCACCGCCAGCATCCCTATATCTCCGCTCTTGTACATGCTGCGGAGCCTCGCGTTTAGATCTTCGTTCTGGTTATCTATATCCTCCTGCAGAGAATCCAGCTTAGCCAGCGCAGAGGTTATTTGCGCCTTCGTGGTATTGATTTCCTTCTGCAGTGCGTTTATCTGACTCTCGGCGGCATATATCTGTTTTTCGAGGCTGCTTATCTTGCCGCTCAGCTCATTTATCTTGAGTTTTCCTTCCTTGATCTTATTCTTGACTTCCTTCTGAAGGGCGGTCACGTCCTCAAGTTCGTCCTTGGCCTCGTCGAGAGCGCTTCCCGCAAAACCCGGAATCGGAAACACAAAAATCGAGGTCGCGAATATCGCCATCGTGCATAGAAGGGCTATAATTTTTTTTCTATCATCCTTCATATCTAAGCCTTAAGAAATCTCCTCATGGAGATTATACTTCCGAATGCTCCTATGCTTATGCCAAGGGCCGCAAATATCCACGCGAGGTTGCTTATCATGAATTCGGGATCTACGAGCTTTGAAGAAAGCAGGGCTATCGCCTGACTATTGAAAGCCTCCACTATGCGCACATATATTGCACCCATGCATCCGAGGGCGACTCCCGCCGAAATTATACCGATAAGCACACCTTCAAGAAGCATCGGCCCTCTGATAAACCAGTTCGTCGCGCCGACGAATTTCATTATCATTATCTCCCTCTGCCGCGCCATGACGGTAAGTTTAACCGTATTGGATACGACCATTACGGAGATTATTATTAGAAATCCTATTATTACCAGTGCTCCCCTCTGGAAATAATTCGATATTTTAAGCACCTTGTTGATTACGGTCTGATAATAGCGCACATCCTCGACGCCGAGCATGTTTCTGCAGACCTCCGCGGTGAGCTCACCGCCCTCAAGGCTCGTCAGCGTTACTCTGAGCGAATTGGGCAGGGGGTTCGTCGTGAGGCCCTGGAAGGAATAATCCCTGTCGCCGAGGCGCGCCTTGAATTCCTCCATAGCCATATCCTTGGTTATATATTCAACCCCCGCAACTTCGTCCATAGCCTTTAAACTCGTAGCCATTACCTGCGCCTGCGCCTCCGTCGTATCGTCGAGGAGATAGACCTCTATGGTATTAAATTCGTCCTTTATCTTTTCGGTGATAAAATTGACATTTACAGTCAGAAAGAAGAACAGTCCCAGTATAAGGAGCATGGCCGTAATTGAAAACAGTGAAGCCACCGTCATGCCCTTATTTCTGAAAAGCTGCACAAAGGCCTGTTTGAGCGCATAAGAAAGACCCTTAAACATCTCTCCCGCCTCCGTTCGAATCGCTTATTATTTTACCGCTGTCCAAGCTAACGACGCGCTTGCCCATGCGATCCACGATGTCGCGGGCATGAGTGACCATCACGACAGTTGTTCCGCGGCGGTTAATCTGATCTATAAGCTTCATTATTTCCCAGGCGGTATCCACATCGAGGTTGCCGGTGGGTTCATCCGCTATGAGAAGTTGAGGATTATTGATTATGGCGCGGGCAATTGCCACGCGCTGCTGCTCTCCCGCCGAAAGTTCGCTCGGGAATTTATCTCGCTTGTCGCCTATACCCATCAGATCCAAAACCTGCGGCACCTGCCTTCTGATGGTGCGCTGCGTGTAATGAACAACTTCCATGGAAAAAGCGACATTCTCGAAGACCGTCTTGTTGGGAAGGAGGCGGAAATCCTGAAAGACCATACCTATGCCGCGGCGAAGTATGGGAATCTCCCTGTTTGAGAGGCGCGTAATCTCCTTATCGTTTACATAGATGCGCCCGCTGTCGGGATCCAATTCCTTGATGATTAATTTTATGAATGTCGATTTTCCGGCGCCGGACGGGCCCACAAGAAAGACGAACTCCCCCTTGGCTATATGTATAGTAGCTTTGTCCAAAGCATGATTCGTCTCGTATTTTTTAGTTACATTGTCGAATTTGACCAACTCTTACCCCTTGTATTCGATACTTGGAATAACTAATTATACCATATATTGGACTGCAAACAAGCGTAAGAGGTTCCGGAATCATCCGCGGAATCGAGCGTCGGCGAGCACTTTCCCGTCAGAAGCAATCCTTAAACGCCTCCGCAAGTCTTGAAACTCCCGGCATATCGCAGGGCGGAATGCAGCTGTATTCCGCTTTGTAGATCGTCTTTGCATCCAGCGCCGGAAGACGGATGTAGTCCGAGCTTCCGAGATATTTTTCAAACTCCGCCCTGTTAACCCCCGGATTCATCTTATTTACGACGATTCGGGATTCCGGGAATTTGAGCCGCAAGCGCTGAAGGCTGTGCGTTCCGGGAAGCAATTTTCCGGGAAGAGGATCCACCACGATGAATATCTCGTCGGAATCTGCGAGCAATTCCGAAAGCGAATCTCCCGAAAGCGACGAGCAGTCGAGGACCAGATAATTTCCGGGCAGCGAATTTATCAATCTGAACAAAGTCGATGGCGAAAGCTGCTTAGAAGGCTCTCCGGGCAGAGTCTTTCGCACAGCCCAGTTTATGCCGCTCCAGGCATTTGAGAGCCCCGAAAGCCTGCGCCTTTTTTCAGCGGCGGAAAAATAATCACAAAACCCTGTAATTGCGAACTTGCCCGCAAAAGCGAAGGCGTCGTAGAAGTAGGGTTTTCCAAGCTCGGCCAGAGTCACTGCGGCCTCAAGCGACAGTGCCCTTGCAAGCACAAGGCTTGTAAAACTCACGCCGCTGCCGCTTGTGGCGCTGCATACGGCGAACTTCTTGCGGACGGAGCTCTCCTTGGCTAAGGCTCCCTCTTTAATTATTAATCGCATATATTCTCGCCCCGCACGCTTGCCTGAATTTTACATTATCTGTTATTTTCTGTCAAATGGCCGGGGCGTACGCGTGGACTGAGATTATTTAATTTTCCTTATGAAATCCGCGAGTCCTTCCTCGCATTTCTCCTTGCGCAGGGAATATCCTTGGTTTCTGCCCACAAGCATATAAAAATGATCGTCGGTCTCCTTGACTTCGTAGAGATCCGAGTACTTAACCAGGCTTTTACCTATCTCTGTCTGCACCATCATTCTGTCCTCGAAGAAACTGTAGAATATTCTCCTATCGTGTGCAATCTTCGTGGAATTGTAAGTCTTCTTGACCGTCGAGCTGTACATGTACCACACGAGCAGAGGGTATAGAATCGCGGCGCCAAAAAATATGATTGAGCCCGCAAACTCCTTTCTAATCGCCCAATAGCCGATGCCGACCAGTGCGAACATCGCACTGATTACAAGTGAAATTATAAAGCGCGTGCGCATCGTCAGGGCGAAGCAAATGGACTTGTACTCCTTGAAATTCATCTCGTCTTCTGCCGTGTAGATCGGCATTATATATTCATCCATTCTTAATTCTCCGAACAGCCTGAGCTATGTGCTCCGCGCTCAGGCCGTAGCGCTCCATCAGCTCGCCCGGCGAACCCGACTCTCCGAAAGTATCCTGAACTCCGACCATGCTGACGCGGCATGGACAATTTTGCGCAGTGAATGAAGCGATCGCGGAACCCAGCCCGCCGATTATATTGTGCTCCTCCGCCGTAACTATTTTGCCGATTTCCTCCGCGGCGGCGCTCACTTCCGCGCCGTCCAGAGGTTTAATAGTATGCATGTCCACGACTCTGCATCCGATGCCTTCGAGTGCCAGGGTCCGTGCGGCTTTAAGTGCCTCGTTGACCATTACTCCGGTAGCTATTATGCAGCAGTCCTTACCCTCGCGGAGTCTCTCTGCCTTTCCTATAGAAAACTCCCTGCCCTCCTCGTAGAGCACGGGCACCGCCGCCCTCCCGAGTCTTATGTATGCAGGTCCCTTATACGCAGCCGCAGCCCTTATCAGAGCTCTTGCGCTCACATCGTCCGAAGGATTGATAACGAGCATGCCGGGGATTGCGCACATCAGAGCGATATCCTCTATGCACTGATGGCTCGCGCCGTCCTCTCCGACGGTGAGGCCGGCGTGAGTCGCACAAATCTTTACATTCGCCCCGGTGTAGGCTATGGAATTTCTTATAATCTCGTAGGCTCTTCCCGCAGCGAACATAGCGAAAGTGCTCGCAAAGGCTGTCTTGCCCGAAATCGCAAGCCCAGCCGCCATACCCATCATATTGCACTCGGCTATCCCCGCGTTAAAAAACCTCTCGGGGAATTTTTTAGCAAAGCCGGATGTCTTGGTAGAACCTGAAAGGTCCGCATCGAGCACCACAATATTTTCATCCTCGCTTCCGAGTTCCACCAGAATATTTCCGTAGCTCTCCCTGGTCGCAATATCAGCCATCAGAGTTCACCTCCAAGTTCCTTCATCGCGCTGCGCGCCTGCTCCTCGTTTGGAGCCTTGCCGTGCCAACCCGCGATATTCTCCATAAATGATACCCCCTTACCCTTGACGGTCTCGGCGACTATCACGCTCGGCATTCCGCCGCAGCGGGCCGCGAGCTCAAAGGCATCCAAAATCTGGTCCATATCGTGTCCGTCTATCTCCAGAACATTCCAGCCGAAGACTGCAAACTTTTCCGCAATAGGCATCACATTCATTACATCCTCGTTGCGTCCGTCTATCTGAAGCCCGTTGTGATCGACTACGGCGCAGAGATTGTCGAGCTTATAATGAGCCGCCGCCATTGCGGCCTCCCATACCAGTCCCTCGTTGAGCTCCCCGTCTCCGAGCATCACATAAACCCTCCCGGGATTCTCGTCGAGCTTTCCGGCGATGGCCATCCCCACCGCCGCTGAGAAACCCTGCCCCAGCGAGCCGGTGGACATCTCTACTCCCGGAAGCGCTGTCTTGCTCGGATGTCCCTGCAATCTGCTGTCGGGTTTTCGCAGAGTCTTAAGCTCCTCGGGCGGAAAGAAGCCCCTGCGCGCAAGGCAAGCGTAAAGCACGGGTGCCGCGTGACCCTTGGAGAGCACAAACTTGTCGCGCTCCGACATATCGGGATTCTCCGGGTCTATATTCATCACATCGAAATACAGTGCGGTCATTATATCCGCAGCAGACAGGCTACCGCCCGGATGACCCGAGCCGGCACTGTAGACCTGCCTTATTATGTCCTGCCTTATAGTTGCGGCGACCCGCCGCAACTCATCGCTTTTCATACGCTTACCTCCTCAAAGCCGCTTTAATAAGAAACAACGAAAGTGCCGGAATGCGCTTGAAGCGCCAGGGTTCCTGCACCATACGATAGAGCCATTCCAATCCGTTATCCAAAAAGAATTGCGGTGCACGCTTGAGCGTGCCCGACCAGATATCAAAACTTCCTCCCACACCGACGGCAACCTTTACTCCAAGCTCTTTGCGCCGGCGATCTATAAAGAGCTCCTGTCTGGGGAAGCCCATGCCGACGCAGAGAAAATCCGCTCCGCTCTCGTTTATCTGTCTTACGATATCGTCTTCTTCCTCGGGCTTAAAATACCCGTCCCGGGTTCCGGCAATCAAAAGGCCGGGGTACTTCTCGCATAGCTTTTCCGCCGCAAGATGCGCAATCCCGGGTTTGCCGCCCAGCAAAAAGACCTTTCGGTCCTTCCCTGCGCAAACTTCTATGGCACTCTCGGCAAACTCGACGCCCGCGACCTTCTCCTCTATCGGGTCTCCCTTTATCTTGGAAGCATAGAGCAGCCCGACTCCGTCGGGTATAACCATATCCGCGGTGTTTATAATCCTGGCGAGCTGAGAATCCCTCGAGGCCTTCTCGACCATCTCCGCATTGAGGGTCACTATAAGAGAGCAGCCATCCGTATCCAAAAGTCGCTCGAACTCCCCGAGCGCCCGCTTTTTCGTTACCTTGTCCACCCTTATATCGAGTATTTTTATATTCTCAAAGAAGCTCATCTGTCCTCGCCCAGAAGGAAAAACTCGAAGCCCGCCGCCTCGGCATCCTTCCTCTTAAAGAAATTCCTGGTATCCAAAAGTTTTCTGCCCGAGCTTAGATCCGCCAATGCACCGAGATCCAATTCTCTGTAGGCATCGTGATCCACCCCGAGTACTATCAGCTCCGCGCCGTCAGCCGCCTGCGACACATCGCCGAGAGCATCCAGATCATCCCGCTCGCAGGCGAAGGGGTCCTGGTAGACGACATTGTAGCCTCGCTCATTGAGCAGAGCGATCAGCTCGAGCACCGGGCTCTCCCTGATATCGTCCGCATTGGGCTTATAGGTGACGCCCAGCACGCAAATTTTCGCATCCCGCGCGGCTGCCTTTGAGCCGCCCGCCGCTATTATTGAGTCTATCTTATCCGCCACATAGAGCGGCATGGAGTCGTTCATTTCCCGCGCCGTCCTTATGATGCGCGATATCTCCGGTTCCTTCTCGACTATGAACCAGGGATCGACGGGTATGCAGTGTCCGCCCACCCCGGGGCCCGGATTGTGGATATTCACCCTGGGGTGCTTGTTGCAGAGTTCTATCATCTTCCAGACATCGATGCCCTGCTTCTCGCAGATCTTCGCGAGCTCGTTGGCAAAAGCTATATTCACATCCCGAAAAGTATTCTCGGAAAGTTTGCACATTTCCGCGGTGCGATCGTCCGTCTCGTATATCTCCCCCTTTACGAAACTCTTGTAGAGCTCAGCTATGCGCCGGGCGCTCTTGGCGTCCACGCCTCCGGCGATGCGGCTGTTGTTCGTCAGCTCACTCAGTATCTTGCCGGGGATTACCCTCTCGGGCGAATAGCCCAGGCCGAAGTCGCGCCCGGCCTCAAGACCCGATTCCTCCAAGATGGGAAGAAGCACACTGTCGACCGTACCGACCGGCGATGTGGATTCGAGAACCACAAGGTCTCCTTTTTTCAGTACCGGCACTATCGAGCGCGCTGCGCCCTTAACATAGCTCAAATCCGCCCTTTTATCCTCGGTGATGGGTGTCGGAACGGTTATTATGAACGCATCCGAAAGCTCCGGCTCCATGGAAGCGCGCAGCCTGCCGCTTCTTACGGCCTCGCCCACAAAATCCGCAAGGCCGGGCTCGCTTATCGTAACTTTTCCGCGATTAAGCGCATCGACGACCTGAGGCTTCTTGTCCACGCCCAGCACTTCGTGCCCGGCGCTCGCAAACATAGCCGCCGTCGGCAAACCTATGTAGCCGAGTCCGATTACGCAAACTTTCATAACTATATCTCCTTTTCGGCCGAATTCAGGCGCCCCAAGCAATAGAGAAGCGCCGCAAGGCCCCAAAAATATGCCATCATGTAGGGTTCTTCAAAAATATTTTCAAAATAGCAGTGCACGAGCACTCCGCTCATCCCCGCAAAGAGCCCCACCGCTATCGGCTTATCCGTTGCTTCGTACCTTCTGAGCGGGTCGAGGCTCCTCTCGGGCGCGCTCATACCGCCGCAGGAATAGATGGCCCTCAGCGACATTATAACAAATGCTGCGAGCGCTATCAGATAAAATGTCAGCCCTATATATCCCGTCTCGACCAAGGTCTTGAGGTAGTAATTGTCCATGTAGAAGTATTTGAATGTCTCGCTCTCGTCGAGCAACTTGTTGTTCATCGCGACGGCACCGCCGAAGCGGCCTAGCCCGAATCCGAGCCAGGGCGATCTCTCGTGGAGCAGGTCCCAGCCGACGCTCCAGCGCAGCGCCCTGCCGCCTATCGCGGATGCTATCTTGTAATCGTAAGTAAATAGATAAGTCAACCTCGCAGTGATTGAGGGGACGGCGACCAGGACCGAGGCCATCGCGGCTCCCATAAAACCCAGAAGCCTCCTGTCCATGTACATGGCGAATATTACAATCGCGACTATCAGTCCCACCCATGCACCCCTGGAAAATGTAAATAGTATCGAAAGGCACATAGCCCCCGTTAGGCAGAAGGCGACCAGTTTCTTCCAGGTATCTTTAAAATAGTAAATCAGGGCCGCCGCGCTCGGAGCCGCCATAACCAATATGGAACCGAATATATTCGGGCTTCCCGTAATGGAAAATACCCTGGTGCGCACGCCCATCTCGGTTGAGGTAACCCAGGAGGAGGGTATAGGAACGGCTACGATAAACTGATAGATTCCGTGGAAGGCCATAAGGCCGACCACTCCGAGAAAGCCGCCGAGCAGCAACTTTACATCCTCTTTATCCTCGCAGAGCCTGGATATCAGGAAAAACCATACGATGTACTCGCACTGAGCCCGATATCCCGCAAAGGCCACCTCCTTAAAGGGGCTGTTGAGCATCATCTCCAGCAGCAGCACGGCCATGTATAAGAGCAGAGCGACCTCCAGGGCCGAGCTCCTCTTAAAAGTTTTGCTCTGCCTGCGGCATACGCGCCAAAGCAGCAAGGCCGCGGCGGCGATTATCAACAGTTCCTCCCAGACGGAGGCCAGCAAGTCCAGCTTGAACTTGTCGCGCAGGAGGTATTCTATGGGAAGATAAAACGCGAATACCATCAGAAGCCATCTGCGAAGCGGAATTTTATTTACAATACCTAAAACGAGGCTACCCTTGCCGATTCGCTCGTAAATCTTCCTTATCCGGAGCATCAGCTTCAGAAAAAAGCTGTCTTCCAGCCAATCTCCTGCAGTGTGGAGCAGGCTTTCGATGCCTGCGAGAATCTTATTAAAAACGGAAAATTCCGCAGGATCTCTGCGTCCGCAGAAGCCCTCCCATATGCGCCTCGTGCGGGAGCTTTCGTAGGCCCTGCTCATGGCGAGGCTCGCGGCACCCAGCGCGCTGAATCCGTACCATTCCTTCAGTTTTGTGACGAGCAGCACTATCGCTCTGTATGCGAGGCTCGCTTTCAAAACTTCCATTTAATTGGCGCTTCCCTTTTCGAACTCCGCGGGCGGATTGTAGCCGCCTATCTCGACATAGCGTATCGTGCCGCTTATTTCGAAGGTCTGGCACTTGACCAGATAAGTCCTGCCCGCGCGCAGCTCCTGGCTGCCTATCTTGGGACTGGGAGTATCCGGTGCCACCTGTGTCTTTATAAGGAATATTATGTCCATCTTATCCGGATCCTTCGCCGTAACTATGCGCCCGTCGTCGGTCACCACCTGCACCTCGTAATCCTCAAACCAGTAATCCTCGATCGTGGCATCCAGATACATGTTCCCGGCTACCAGCTTCTTGCCGATCGGATTTTGATTTTCCGCCTCGATTACGAGACTCGGATGCGCACCTATAACGCGGACCTGCATGTAGCAGTCAACTTTCTGCGATATGGCATCCGTAACCGCGCTGCCTCCGATCTTGGTCGCAACGACCGCCACCACCGCGATAACCAGCAGCAGCACCATAAGGTCGACGATGTTGATTATCCCGAATAACTTTCCCTTTTCGTTAACAAGTTTCATAAGTTCTCCTTCACCATCCCAGGATTTCTATAATTTCGGCGACCTTCTCATCCCATGAGCTCGCCCTTGCGGCTTCTATTCTCATCTGTCTTCTCGGATCGTCCGCGGGCTCCGCGAGGGCCTCCCTGCACTTCATCGCAAACTCCGCCGGACTTTCAGCAATATAGATACAATCAGCATAATCGAGCACCTGCAGGGGAACCAGAGTGCTGACGACGGGCTTGCCTGTCGCCAGATATTCGTAGAACTTTAGGGGGCTCACATCGCGGCTGAGCTCGTTGTCGGCAAATATATTCATGCAGAGGTCGAATTCCTTCATGTGCTTCGGAAGCTCCGTCTGAGGCACCAGACCGACAAGCTCCACATTGGGATAATTCCCCAGCCACGACAGATCCACGCCCGGAAGGGCCCTGCCGATAAGCTTTATCTCGGCCTTCGGAAACTCCATCGAAACCACCCTTATGCAATCGTAGTCTATGCACTCCTGAAGCATGCCGACAAACCCGAGCTGCAGGGTCTCGCCTTCCTTTTCCATGGCGGCGACGCTGTTGAAGAGCTCGAAGGCGCAGCCGTTGGGAATCAGCTTCGTGTTCGGATTGAACTCGATGAGCCTGTCGTAGAGTCCTCTTGCCGTTGTAAATACCCGATGAGCGCGACTCGCCAAATCTTCTTCCATCTTGTCGACGACGGCGGGATCTATCTGCCCCGGATATGCCGAATGTCTATCCACGCAATCGTATATCGTGCGCTCCCAAAGCTTCGATGGCTTTATACCCAGCTCCGCAGCCAGCGGATCGACGACATCGCAGGAGGAGGGGCTGTAGCACCAGAGCCAAAAATCCTTTCCGAAATCGTATTTATCGCAAATCTCCGCCAGATACTTAGCCAGATTCTTCTGGTTTCGCTTATTTATCGCCCGCATCCTGTTAAAGAAAGGAAGCACGGGGGGCGATGCGAAGACCTTCAGATTAGGCAAAGCCTGCTTTGGACCGGTCTTATACGCGGAGATCCTCGCCGAAGCGGCCCTGTCCTTAAAGGGGGCAATCAGGGTGACAGGCGGGTCGACATAAAGAATCTCGTACCCAAGAGCCGCAAATCTGTTCATCAGATTCTGCTTCCTCGTCGGGTAGGGATAGTAATTCGATGTGGACAGACAAAGTATTTTCTTACTCATGCTCTTTCCTTTCCGCCGCCGAGCAGCCTCTCGGCCGCTTCACCGTTGATATTCTCCATCTTCCGCAGGCGCAACCTCGTCTCCTCGGCGCGGCTGCGACCTCCCTCGAGCGCCTCGTCGATGTATTCTATGAGCTCCTCCGCCGTCAAACTCTCCAGGTCTACGCAGCGCCTAAGCCCGCTGTCCCTGACGAAGCTTTCGACCTTAACATCATATGAGATTCCCACTATCGGAGAACCTCCCGAAGAGGCAAATATAAGCGAATGCAGCCTCATACCGCAGACCAGATCCATCGCGGATAGCATGCCGCGCAGCTCCTGCGCGCTGTACCTTTCCCTGCAAACTTTAGAGGGAACGCCCAGCATGGCGCCCAGTTTTTCTCCTATCGCAACATCCTTGGGATACTCCATAGCCAGAAAAATCGGAAGCAGGCCGTGATTATTATAGGCGTAATTCGCCGCCTCGGCAATGGGTGAATAATTCGAAAATCCCTCCCATTCTCTGAGGCAGAAAGCAATTTTCCCTCCGCTCTCGGGCACGCCTTCCCTTGCGAAGGCGGCGCGGACTGTCTCCTCCGGTACGGGAGGAAGGCTCACGGTGGGATCCGCCGAGAGCAGTATTTCCGGGCGTCTCACGCCTATATCCTCCAATAAGCGCATGGACACGCTGTCCCGGAGTGTTATTATATCCGCGGTGGCGTCGAGCACCTTGCCCGTAAGCCACCTGTTGAAATTCCCTCTTATCGGCCCTATGCCGCAGCCGTACATTACAACCCTGCAACCCATCCTCTTTGCCGCAACGAGGGCAAAGAGGTAGAAATACAGCGATCGGGAAGAAGTAACATCCTGAATAAGGGTTCCGCCCCCGGAGACGAAGAGTTTGGTGCGCCTGAGGTGCTTGAGAAACCTCGGCACATTGAATATGTAAAATGAACCGACCCCTTCCTTCTTCCCTGTCTCGACGGGTTTCCTGGACATAACATAAAAGGGCATATATGGGTCTATCTTGCGCAAGCTGGAAATTATGGCATGCAATATCGCGTCATCCCCCGCATTGCCCTTGCCGTAAGCTCCGCAGAGCACCGCTCCGTATCGGCCATCCTTTCTGCGGCGGCTGCGATGAATGAGTATCCTGTATATCTCCTCCTGATCGAGCTTCATTCTCCTGAGCGAGAATTCCTCTTTGGCCTTGCTGTGGAGGGCTTCGGCGAGCTGCGTTCGAAGGCTCGGGTCCGATGCGAGCTTCAAAATGTGTTCGGCGAGTCGCTCCGAATCGCCGGCCTCAAAGAGCAGACCCGTCTTTCCGTCTTCTATAAGGTAGGGTATGCCCCCTACATTGCTCGCTATCGCGGGACAGTGCACATAGGCGCCCTCGAGCAGAGAATAGGGGAATGTCTCTGAAAGCGAGGATAGGACATTTATATCGACACCCTCGAAATAGCCCTTGGCATCCTCCACCCATCCCTCGAAGCGGGTGACATCCTCTATGCCCAAACCGAGAGCGAGTTCCTTGAGAGCCTTCTCCTCCTCGCCGCTGCCCGCTATTGAAAGTCTCAGCAGATTGTTCTGCGAATATGCCTTTGCGAAACCCTTTATGAGCGTGGAGATATCCTTTACGGGATTGAGCCTCGCGGCTATCCCCACGACTATCGGGTCTCCGGGATCTTTTCCACTCCTCGCTTCGGGACTGCTCTGCGAAAAATCCAGGCCATTGTATACCGTGAATATATTCTGAGCATCGAAGCCCCTTTCTATAAGAAGCTCCCTCATTCTGTCCGCTACGGCCACTAAATAGTCCATGTGGCGCAGACTCAGCTTGTTGATGTTTCCGTAGATTAAATCGCGAAGCGGTGAACCCAGATAATCGAGATTCGGGTCGGAGTGAACGGTCGTCATGACCGGTATGCCGTAGAGGCGCTTTACCAGCGCTCCGAGCATATTCGCCTTGGCTCCGTGGCAATGAATAAGCTGCGGGCGAAATTCCTTCGCCTGATTGCAGGCCAGCTTTATGGCTTCGAATATATTTCCGTTGGACTTTACCGTCCGCGTGTCTATGCCCATGGAGGGGGCTTCACGCGACATGACATCGTCCCTGAAACATATCAGCCTAAGTTCGTTGTCTCTTGCCACCTCCCTGGCGATGGAGAGAATATGCGTCTTTCCCCCGCCTATATCTCCGCCGGCGGCAAACATCATTATACGCATGTCATCACAGTCCGATCTTCCATGCAGCATCATACATATCCTGCTGCGCGGCATCAACAATTTCCAATATCCAGGGCTGCAGCAATTGAGTCGGCGTCGTTCTTACAAGCTCCACCTGAATTGAAGCGCTCGCATCGCCGGACCTGCATATGATGGTGCCGACTGTGCCGTTTGTGCCCTCTGCCGTAAACCGACCGCTTTCTTCATCTATGCTTCCTATCTCGCCCTCGACGCTCCAGCTGTAGCAGCCCGCGTCGGATTTCAGTTCCTGCATCCGGTAGAAAGCCCGGGCGGAAAGCTCGTAGCTCTCCCCTATAGCCGCAATTTGCTCTGCCTGCGGATTTTCGCCCATATAAGCTATTATCTTATCCGGGTTGGAAATCACATTTATAGAAACGCTTCCGCTCGCATTCCCAGCCCGTGCGCTCACCACGCTTATTCCCGCTTCGCTTCCCGCTCTGAAGAGACCGCTCGTCGCGTCGACGCTTCCCTGCAGCCCTTCAACGAGGCTGTAGCGCAGCCCCTCGGGAACTGCGCAAGGTTTATATGCATCGTCGACCGCCTTCGTCTCCAGCTGAAGGCTCGCGCCGGAAAGCAAATACTCGCCGTAGGGATATAGATACAGCCTGCTCGCCTTACCGCTGCCCTCGGCATCGTTTTTAAACACGATGTAGTTACCGCTGCTCCTTATACCCTTTTCCTGCGAATCCCTGTTTATCTGAATCTGAGAATCGTTCCCGGGAAGAGTCGCGAAGAGCTGGGTGGAGGCTCCGCCGTCAAGATTTACCGCCTGCACGCAGCCCATCTCGAGCATGCGCTCCGCAAGCTCCGCCATGCTGAAACCTATGGAATAGTCCTTCTGCCGACCGTCGACCGTGTATAGGACGAAGCTGCCGTCCTCCCTTATGCCTGCCGCAGTCCTGGGTGCCCTCGGAGATTTCTCCAGACCCTCCTCGATGGCGCCATCCCTGACGAGCCATTTATTAAAACCCAACGCGTTCTTTGTGTTCTCCAGTTCGGGGTTCGCGATGAACTCTATGAGGACTCTCTCGTCGGGCGCAAGTCCTATACTGAGCTGCTCAAGCAATAAAGCATACGGGGTATTTGCACATACGCTTATCATATACTTGCCGTCCGCAAGCTCCGCCTTTCCCGAGCAGTAACCTTTGTCCTCCACGAATCCCTCTATTACCCCTCCTATCTTCGCCGAACCGCTCACCACCCCTATAACCAGGTTGTAGGTTTCAAGGGAAGCTCCGTTCGTATCACCGAAGTCATCCGAATAAAGGCAGATACCGTTTTGACGCGACACGAGTTCATTGAAATTAACCTTGTTCCAGGACATGCCCCGCTCCGGGAAGCTTAAGCGTACATTGAGCTGCGGGTCTACGAAACTCACATTTCCCTGCTCATCGAAAGCGATGACGGATTCGTTATATCCGCCCTTTCTTACTGTGCCTTCCTTGATTATCGGTCCGATAGGAATGCCGCTCGCAAGAGTAAAGAAACCCCCGTTCACTATGCCGCAAACAGTATTTCCCGCTTCGCTCTCCAGCCTGTAAACCCTCGCCGCGGAAGCTGCCACATGGATGTCGCTGCCGTAGCAGACCATGGGCGTAACACCCTCCCCCGGGGTGTATTCATAGTAATTCTCCACGACAAAATCAGATGCGACGGAATTGTAATAAACATTCGACACCAGATTCAGCTGATCCGTAATCTCTATGCTTCCTTCGCGCAGATGCTCAAAGGGCGGCAGCGCATATGCAGCCGTGCAATGAGAAATCATCAATGCGGCGCAGATTACCGCGATAAAGTTCCTTGTCTTTCTCCTCACCATAACCCCCTGAAAACTTTAATTTACGGTATATGAACCTTTCACCATAACGAAACTCATCGACTTACACTGAATCCCCCTGCCGTCGTCCTGAGGCACTATCAGAAGATGATTTTTAGTGACTGCATCTCCGCTCTTCAGGTCTGTTCCGGCCGTAACATCCGACACGCCTCCGGCCTCGCTGCCTATGGCTACGGCGCTGCCGCTGCGGAGTATTATCTCGGCGCTTTTTCCGGTTATAAGGCTCTGTCCGGCCTGAAGCTGGAGAACCTCGAAAGTTCCCGGGCCCGAAATAGACTCGGCCAGCTTGGCAATTTGAGCGTCGACATAGCTCTTTGTTACCACGGGATCGTCGGCCGTCCCGGCACCGCCAGCAGCGTGGCTAATCATCATGCATCCCATGGTGAAGATGAGCGCAGCAGCCAGAAGGATTATCGAAGATTTCGTGTTTTTCATGGATTATATACCTCCGTAAAGCCCTCGCTCGGAGGGCAATTTCAACTTTTAAAAATACATAATCATTGTATCACAATAGGTATTACAAAGGTGTCACAACTTTTTCCGGGAATGGGCTTGCGGAAAAGCTTGCAGTTATCTTATAATGTGGTATCAAGTATTTACTATCGCATTAGGAGGTAGCTTTTATGCGTTACGAACAATTTGCAAAGAAGACGCTGCAGCAGTATCTTCAGAGGGGTCTGGCCGACGGCGAGAGCATTCCCGATATGGAATTGTACATAGATCAGATGGTGAACTGCCTCAACTCGGAACTCGCACTCTATGCTAAAGACGGCGAAGGGCCCATCACCAAGGGCATGGTTTCCAATTACACGAAACACCGCATGATTCTCGGTCCCAATGGCAAGCGCTACAGCAAGACTCACTGCATATTCATACTCTTGGTCTTCTATCTTAAGGAGGCACTCTCCATGGACCAGGTTGAGCGCATGATGCGCCCGGTGCTCTCCAATTACCACTCGGACTGGGACGAAGACATGGATATCCCGAGCCTGTTTCGAGGAGTAATCCACTTCGCCGAGCTCGAAGGACAGAACCTGTGCGAGCTTCTGAATGTACGAATGGACAGCATTAAGAAGTTCCTGGCCGAGCGCGGAAGCGACGACGATATCTCGGAGATTACCATGCTGATTACCCTGCTTATAATGCGTTCCAACGCCGAGCGCTTCCTCGCGGAAAAACTCCTCGACGAATACTTTCCGGGAAAATAATAGATCCTTAATAGCGCTCGGTCGTAGCTTGCATTAGGCGAGGCTTGGCGGTCTCGGTACTTAGCGATTGGCAAGCCGTAGGCGCAGACAGAGCTTAGTACCGTTAGGGAACCGCCACGGAGCGGGAGCGTCTCGCCGTTGCAAGCTACTTCCGAAGCTAAAAGCCTGAAAAAGACTTAATAAATTGTTTGTACTTGAACAAAAGGGTATGTATATGGTATAAATTAAGTTGTGTCTTTTAATACTACCCGGAGGTTAATATAGATGCTCATTAAGAGGATAGGCGCTCTGTTGCTGGCCTCGATCATGATTGTGAGCCTCGGAGCATGCAAAAAAGCTCCCGAGGAACGCCCTGCAGAATATATAGAAGGCGAAATTATTCGGATTTTCGCTCCGATTCAGGTTGCGGGACTGGTCTCTTCGCTGGCATATTCCTATACCTCGGAGACGGATAATGTTCAGTTTTTAATTACAAACGACGACGGCGAATTGCTCGCCGCGAAGATAGAGGCGGGATATACCTGCGATATCTATATTGCGGACGAAAAATCCTTCATGGACTGGCTCGATATTGAGTGCAACGAAGAACTCAACCCGAACCGCAACGACAAGATATTAAAGGACAGCCGACGGGAGATAATGACCGGACCCGGAAATCCGGCCTACTGCGAGGAGGAGCTTGCAGAAGACGAAGTATACATCAGCAGCTACAGCGCAGCAGTATGCATAACTTCAGGTAAACCCTACGAATCTCAACGCTTTATAAATTTCCTCAGCAGCGAAACCGCACAAAAGGTAATGGAAGAATTCGGATACACTCCGGCAGACAAACAAGAATGACAAAATGCGGCAAGCCCAGAGCTCGCCGCTGTTTTTATGTCCCGAAAAGGTGTATAATTATATATTACAAAAGCTATAACCCAAATTGCGACGATTTATTACAACGAAGCTCCGGGAAGCTTAATTTATAACCCAATATAAATTTCTAAGGAGTGAAAATTAAATGAAAAGACGCATATCCTATCTTCTAATAGCCTGCATGATGATATTGTCTCTGGCCTCATGCACACGCGATCCCAAGCCGCCGGTAGACCCCTCGGGTCCCGGAAAACCCGTATCGGGCGGAGAGATAACCGTAGCGATGTATTCGGACCTCGATTCGAGCCTGGATCCGCACGAATCCGGAAATTCCGCAGCCACCAGAGAGATAATGTTCAATATCTACGAAGGTCTGGTCAAGATCGATTCGGAAGGAAATATTATCCCCGCCCTGGCCGAAAGCTACAGCCAGAACGAGAGCGCGGACGAATATACATTCAAGATCCGGCAGGGGGTAAAATTCCACGACGGAAGCCTGCTCGAGATGGAAGATGTAGTCTACTGCCTGCGCAGAGCCGCAGGTCTCGACAGCGGAGTTGCCCTTGTGGCGGCTTTCAGCGCCGTCAAGGAAGTGGAGCAAATAGGCGGTGACAGTGTAAAGATAACTCTCAGCGCTCCGGACACGGAATTTCTCCCGCGCGCGACGGCGGCTATATTCCCCCGCGACATAGACCCCGTAACTCAGGTCTGCGGAACAGGACCCTTTAAACTCACATCGAGAGTCGTCCAGGACAGCATCGTCCTCGAAAAGAACAAGGATTACTGGGGAACACCCGCCTACCTCGACAAGGTAGTGCTCAAGGTCTACGAGGACGGAGAAGCCCTCGTAATGAGTCTGCGCTCGGGCGCTTCCGACATGGCGATGAGGCTCGGAGCCAGCCAGATCGCGGAACTCGACAACCTGAATATAATCGAAGGAAGCAACAACCTCGTTCAAGCTCTATATCTTAACAACGCAGTTAAGCCTTTCGACGATGTGAGGGTTCGTCAGGCCTTATCCTACGCCGTAGACAAGCAGGAAGTTATAGATCTGGCCAGCGACGGCTACGGCACTCCTATCGGAAGCAGCATGTATCCCGCATTCGGAAAATACTTTATGCCGGAATTGACGGATTACTATACAAGGGATATAGAGAAGGCAAAGAAGCTGCTTGCGGATGCCGGCTATCCCAACGGTTTTGAGTTCACCATCGCCGTTCCCTCGAACATGCCCCCCCATATAGATACAGTGCAGGTTCTGGTAGAGATGTTCAAGGAAATCGGAGTTAGCGCGAAGATTGAACTCGTGGAATGGGCGACCTGGCTGGACGAAGTCTATATAGGAAGGAACTATCAGTCGACTATCGTCGGAGTGGACGCCCGTGACGCCACCGCTTCCGATTTACTCTCCCGCTTTGTGAGCACGGCCGCCGACAACTTTACAAATTACAGCAGTCCTGCCTTCGACAAAGTGTATGCGCAGGCAAAGGCGACATCGAACGACGAGGAGCAGACCAAGCTTTTCAAGGATTGCCAGCGAGTGCTCACCGAAGAGGCGGCGGCTGTCTACATCCAGGATTTAGCGAGCTTCGTGGTGATGGAAAAGGGTCTGGAGGGTTATCTCTTCTATCCCCTCTATATAACGGACTTTGCAGCAATTTACAGGACAGAATAAAACGCCTTGAAATATGTACTTAAGAAAACGGGACTGCTTTTAGTCTCACTACTGCTTATATCGGTCCTTGCCTTCTTCGCTTTCAGCGTAATCCCCGGCGACCCTGCGACCAAGATTTTGGGAACGCAATATACTCCGGAGAGGGCGCATCAGCTCAGGGAAGAATTAGGTCTCAACAGAAGCCTGACACAGAGGTATCTGAGCTGGCTCTCGGACTTCGTCCGCGGAGATCCCGGCATAAGTTATAATTACTTCATACCCGTGAGGGAAGTGCTGAGCGGTAAGATTCAGGTTACCGTGGCGCTTTCCCTCATTTCGTGGGTCATAATAGTCCTCATAGGCATGCCTTTGGGGATTTTTATGGCCAAAGAGCAAAGGCCCCGCCTCGGCAGATTCGGGATAATTTCCAATCATGTCGTCATGGCGGTGCCGCCGTTTTTTATGGGCATAATGCTGACATATTTATTCGGTCTGATTTTAAAATTATTTACGCCCGGCAATTTCCCGGGTTTCGAGAATAACATCCCGCAAACTCTTCTGTATCTTTTATTCCCCGCACTCGCGATAGCGCTTCCCAAGGCGGCCGGGGTCGCCAAGATGCTAAGGAGCTCCATACTTAAGGAAATGCGGCTCGACTATGTGCGCACTGCCTACAGCAGAGGCAATTCGCGCTGGGATGTAATAAGGAATCATGTGCTTAGAAACGCTATGCTGCCGGTAATAACATTCCTTGCGATGACTCTGGCGGATACAGTGACCAGTTCCATCATCATCGAACAGGTCTTCGCGCTGCCGGGTATGGGCAGGCTGCTTTTGGCGAGCATAGGCAACCGGGATTACCCGGTGGCTCAATGCATCGTAGTTATGATAGCGGCCCTCGTCGTCTTTATGAACTACCTGGCGGACATCATCTCGCAGTATGTAGATCCGAGAGTGAGGCTCAGCTGATATGAAGTACAGGAAAAACGCCAACTTCAGAGCCGGTGCTGCGATAACCGTCTTTACGATGATAATCATAATTGTAGGACTATTCTGGACCCCCTACGACCCGAACGCCATGAGCGGAAGCGAGAAATTCAATCCGCCCGCTCCGAGCCATCCCTTCGGCACCGACAACTTCGGAAGAGATATATTCTCCAGGGTTATGCAAGGCGCCTCGGCAACTTTCACGATAGCCGCCGCCACGGTCGCGATAGGGCTTGCGGGAGGTCTCATAATAGGAGGGCTGACCGGATACTACGGAGGCTGGCTCGATGATCTGCTGATGCGAATAAACGACAGCATCCTGGCCTTCCCGTCCATACTACTGGCGCTCGTCATGGTGGCCATACTCGGCAAGGGCAGGATGAACATCATCATCTCTTTAGGCATACTCTTTATGCCGAGCTTCGCGCGCATAGTCCGCACGGAGGTGGCGAAACAGAAAAACACCGATTATGTAAGAAGCGCTAAGCTTATGGGCGCATCCGATATGCGCATACTATGCGTTCATATTTTCCCGAATATATTGACGGTTCTGCTCTCCTCGGTCGCAATAGGCTTCAACAATGCGGTCCTCGCAGAAGCTTCGATGAGCTATCTCGGCCTGGGAGTTCAGCCTCCCGACCCTAGTCTGGGGCGCATGCTCAACGAGGCTCAGAATTTTCTTGCGCGCGCGCCATGGTATGCAATCAGCGCGGGCATCGCCATAATTTTGCTCATTCTCGGCTTCGGCCTGTTAAATGAAGGGCTTACGGGTGATTGATATGGCGCGAAGAATGCTACAAGTCAGCGATCTTAGAGTTACCTTCCACTCTACAGGCAAGGAGGCTCTGCACGGCATCAGTTTCGAAATGGACTGCGGCGAAAGGCTGGGACTCGTCGGAGAGTCGGGGAGCGGAAAGACCGTAACGGCCATGGCTATATCGGGCCTAATCGAGAGGAGCAATGTTACGATAAGCGGCACGGTAAACTTCGAGGGCAGGGACCTGCAGCACTGTCCGCGAAGCGAACTTCGCAGGGTGCAGGGAAAAGAGATAGGCGTGGTTTTTCAGGAACCTATGAACTCCCTCAACCCCCTGATGAAAATAGGACGCCAGGTCGAAGAGGTGCTGCGCATACATACCGACATGAGCCCGCAGGAACAAAAGAAACTGGCACTCCAGACGCTGGACAGAGTCGGCTTGCCAAATCCTGAGGAAATTTACGAAAAGTATCCCCACCAGATTTCCGGAGGACAGAGGCAGAGGGTAATGATTGCGGCCGCGGTAATCATAAAGCCGAAACTTTTAATATGCGATGAGCCCACCACCGCCCTCGATGTGAGCGTGCAGGCCAAGATACTGCAGCTGCTGCGCGACCTCAGCGAGGAGTACGGCGTCGCAATACTTCTTATAAGCCACAACCTGCGGGTCGTAAAGAACCTCTGCGAAAAGGTGGCGGTTATGCGCAGAGGGGACATAGTCGAGCGGGGGTTCACGAAGGACATCTTTGAAAATCCGCAGCACGAATATACGCGCGAACTGATGAAACCCATTCCCGGGAGGCTCAGAAATGAATGACAGAGTGCTCGAAGTAAATAATCTCTCGGTAACATATTTGGATTCCGGCGTCTTCGGGAAAAGGAGAACTTTCGAAGCTATAAAAAATGTGAGCTTCCATATAGACCACGGAGAAATTGTCGGCCTCGTCGGCGAATCCGGATGCGGAAAATCGACCCTTGCCAAGGCGATAACGGGGATGCTCACGAACGCCGAAATCAGCGGCGAAATTACGCACTTCACCAGAAGGCCCCAGATGGTCTTTCAGGACCCTCACGGCAGCTTAAATCCGGTCAAGAGCGTAGGCTGGATACTCGAGGAGCCGCTGCGCATATTCGGCAAATACGACGCCGCCGAGCGCAAGCGCAGGGTTTTAGCTATGATGGACAGGGTGGGACTGGAGACCGATCTCATAAAAAGAAGACCCCGGGAACTCTCCGGGGGTCAAAAGCAACGCGTATCCATAGCGACGGCGCTTATACAAAGACCTCGCTTCGTAATAGCGGACGAGCCCGTATCCTCTTTGGACATCTCGATTCAGGGACAGATTCTCGAGCTGCTTCTGCATCTGCGGGATGAGCTGGATCTAAGCTATCTCTTCATCACTCACGACCTCCATGTCTGCTATTCCATATGCGACAGAGTGCTCGTGATGTATCAGGGTTCGATAGTCGAACAGGGCCGAGTCGAAGAAGTCTACAGCCGCCCGAAGCACGAGTATACAAAGAATCTGCTGGACGCGGTCCTGAAATAGCTTAGCGCACGAATCCGTTATTCTCCACGCGCTTAAAGTTCGTAAATATCTCGTAACTGATGGTTCCGGCTTCCTTTGCCCAGTCCTCGGCGTATATAGCTTTATCTCCGTCGCTTCCTATCAGTATTGCCACATCTCCCATCTTTACATCCGGAATGTCCGTAACATCCAGCATCATCTGATCCATGCAGATTCTCCCCGCCCCATAGCAATACTCTCCGTGTACTATGGCCTTAAGCTTGCCGTTCGAAAGCTTTCTGGGCACGCCGTCTGCATATCCTATGCATATGGTCGCAATCTTTGTCGGCCTCTCCGCCTTAAAGCTGCGTCCATAGCCTACGGTATCGCCGACGGCTACATCGCGTACGCTTGCAATGTGAGCCTTCAGAGTCATAACGGGCTTAAGATTCAGCTCGCGCTTCGTATAATCCTCGTAGTCCTGATGCGCACCGTACATGAGTATTCCGAAGCGGGCATAATCGGCCTTTATGGGCGAATAATTTACGCTTCCGTAGCTGTTCTGTATATGTATGACACCGGGGTCAATGCCTGCCGCAAGCAGCTTCTCTTTAGCTTTATAGACGGCCTCGATCTGCCCCTTCGTAAACCCGACATGCTCCGGCGCGTCCGTGTCCGCCGCCGGCAGATGCGTGTACATGCCGAGGCAATCTATATTAGGCAGATTGTAGCATTTCTTCATGGCATCGTAGTCGTCCTTCGCAACACCTATGCGGTGCATTCCGGTATCTATCGCAAGATGAGCCATGAGCTTCGGATTTTCAATCTCCGGCATAGCAGCCTTTACCATGCGGCCGAAGAGATCGTCTAACTGCAGCGCGTACTCGTAGCTTATAAGCGTCTGGGTTAGTCTGTATCGGTATATTTCCATGGCCATAGCCGGCGAGGTATATCCGAGTATCAATATAAATCCGTCTATGCCGCCCTCTCTAAGCTCTATAGCCTCGTTCAGAGTCGCAACGCAGAAATGCTTTACGCCGAACTCTTCGAGTTTATGGGCGATCTGAAGCGCCCCGTGACCGTAAGCGTTCGCCTTTACAACACCCATTATGCCGATATCGGAGTTAAACTCCGCCGACATCACTTCCAGATTGTTTTTAAGTGCCTGTGCATCGAGTTCTATCCATGCTCTGTTCATAATAAAAGTCCCCTCCTCCGCGCAGGAAGCCTTTAAATTACTATTCCGTCTGCGCTCAACGCAATTATTGTAACCCAAAAAGCGACACATATCAAAGAATATCATAAGGATACCCCAAGGCGGTTTACGCAAGTTTTACAAAGCGGTTGTGAAAAAAGGTTGACAATAATGATTATTACTATTATGTACATGTCGGATAACGATGAGAAATTATTAAGAAACGCAGATTCATTAAAAAACGACAAGCCATTCTCGAGCGCGTACGCTCTACCGATGTCCACCCGAGTGCGGAATGGGTCTACCAGGAACTCAAACCGGAGTATCCGGACCTTTCATCGGGTACTGTTTATCGCAATCTCGCGGCATTTAAAAAAGAAGGGTTAATAAAATTGCTGGGGACGATAGACGGACTCGAACGCTTCGACGGAAATACGGAGCCCCACGCTCACTTTATCTGCAAGCAATGCGCTGCGGTCATATCTATCAGGGAGAGGCAATGCCTGAAGGCTACAAGTGCCCGCTCTGCGGCGTTGACGGAAGCAAGTTCATCGAGATGAAGGAAGGCGCGGCCCTCGCGGCGGAGCATGTATTCGGAGTAGGCATGAATCTGGATGCTATCCACGATACCGTCCATGAAATGGCCAGGGACGAAGCCAGACACGGCAAGGCTTTTGCAGGGCTGCTCGAAAGATACTTCGGCAAGTAGTAAAGCCGAACACAAAAAAGCTTTCAAAGGACTTCTCGACAGATATTTCAATTAACGAGACCTCTAATTGATGACGAGAGAAGCTTCAGTGAAGATGCAAAAGACCGGCTATGCCGGCCTTTTGCTCGTTTCCGAGTTCGGATTTGCATGTTTTGGTGGAGACGAAGAGGATCGAACTCTCGACCTCCGCGTTGCGAACGCGGCGCTCTCCCGGCTGAGCTACGTCCCCAAAGGACCCCTACATGATACGACAAAATTTGAGCAACTGCAAGGAAAGATTTTATCAGTATGCATTTTTATCAAATTTCGCCACCCCTGCGTATACAAAGGGAATAGCGAATATGTTAAAATGGCAAGGTGATTGTAGATACATGTTATCAGTCAGGAGGTTAAAATGTCCGATATTAAAAAAATAGGCGTCGCCGGTTCCGGAACGATGGGAGCGGGCATAGCCCAAATTCTGGCACAGCACGGCTACAAGGTCGTCGTTTCCGACCTCGAAGAAAGATTCCTCGAAATCGGGCAGCGGATTATTGCGACCAATGTCGGGATTCTTGAAAATCAAGGACTCATCTCACCCGAAGGAATCGAACTTGTAAAGAGCAATATTTCATTCACGACCACAAAAGAAGAGTTCCGCGACTGTCAGCTCATAATTGAGGCCATAGTGGAAAAACTCGATGTAAAGAAAGCCTTCTGGAAGGAAGTCGAAGCCATCGTCACCCGCGATTGTATACTGGCCAGCAACACCTCCGGACTATCTATCAACGCCCAGTGCGAAGAACTGCAACACAGGGACCGCTTTATAGGAATGCACTGGTGGAATCCCCCGAACATCATCCCTTTAATCGAGCTTATAAAAGGCGATGAAAGCTCCGAAAAAACCGTCGAAGCTCTGGAAGAACTCATCAGAAAAATCGGCAAACAGAGCGTCGTCGTACTGAAAGATGCACCCGGCTTTATAGGCAACAGGCTTCAATTTGCGGTATTCCGCGAAGCCCTTCATATCCTCGAAGAGGGTATTGCAACTGCGGAGGATATCGATAAAGCGATGCGCTTCGGGCCGGGCTTTCGCTATCCGCACATCGGTCCCCTCCAAACGGCGGATCTCGGAGGGCTCGACACCTTCTACTATATTTCGAGCTACCTCTTCGCAGAACTCAGCGACAGAAAGGATGTCCCAGCAATCCTTCAGGAAAAGATGGACAAAGGAGAACTGGGAACAAAAGCTAAGAAGGGCTTTTACGATTATCCCGGAGAGAAGGTTAGCGAGGTAATCAGCAAAAGAGACGAGAAGTTCTTCGAACAGCTAAAACTTGCTATGACTGAATAACGACAAGCTTTCTGCACAGAATTTTCACACAAACCTTAACTCGTATATGCTAAAATAAACGGAAGGAGGGACGAACAATGAAAGCAAAATATGTTATTACGATCGACAGAGAGTTCGGAAGCGGCGGCAGAGATATCGGAATAAAGTTGGCTCAACATTTTGAGATACCCTTCTACGACAAGGAGCTGACCAGACTTGCCAGCGAACACGGCGGGCTTGACGAAGAATTTATGGCGGAAAACGAGGAGAGAGCTCCGATAGTCAGCACGACGGCCTTTGCAAGAAAGGGCCTAAGCATATTCTATCAACCTTCACTTTCGGACACCATATTCCTGGATCAATCCAAAATAATAAGGGAAATGGCTGCCAAGGGCCCCTGTGTAATAGTCGGAAGAGCCGCGGATTATGTTCTCAGGGATATGGGCACCGTCGATGTATTCATCTCCGCCGGGATTGAATACAAAAAGGCAAGAAGACGCAAAAGGGATGCCCCGAACGAAAGGGACTTTAACGACGAACAGCTGGAAAAGTATATCCGAGATATAGACAAGCAGCGCCAGAAGTACTACGAACATTATACGGGCCGCCGCTGGGGCATGATAGGTAACTATCACCTCTGCATATGGGTTGACGACATAGGCTCGGACGGGGCCGTCGAGGTCATACTCAAATACATAGAACACTTGGACAAGGAAAAGGAAGACTGAGGCTGTACGCCCTTCAGGCTTCGCATCAATATTTACCACGGGAGAAATTTATGAACACTACCATCTACAGAGACGACTCACTTTTTAACTGCGAAATCCACAACCTCCGCAAGCTGAGCGAAGGAGGTCAGGCCGCGCTCGTATTGGAAAAGCCCTGCGAGGGCAGCGTCACAACGCCCGTATACAAGCTCGAATCACCTGCAAACGATCTGGTGCCTTCATGGAATACGCGGACGCCCGAGGGCAGCCACGCGGAAATCTTCGTAAGACTTCTAATCGAAGGCCGCTGGAGCAAGTGGTTCAGCTACGGCAAATGGAGCACCCTCATCGAGCGCAGATGCCCGGACGACGAAGATCGTTTAGCCTGGTCGAACAGTTGGCGCGACGGTGGCGACAGCTCCATAAATGTAAAGGACGGAAAGCTCGCCGAGGCATTCCAGCTCAAGGCTGTGCTCAGGGCACACCCGAATGCGAAGGAGATGCCCTCGATTAGGCTCCTTGCAGCCACTTGGAAGAACACGGACGACCCCGATTGGCACAGCAAACTGTCCTATCCGGAGGAAAAGGTTGAGGAAAAGAAGCGTGTTCTATTGGATACTCCCGCAATTTCCCAGATGAGACGAGACCCGGCCTACGGAGGGGTCATATGCTCGGCAGTTACAATCACCGTCCTCATGAATACTTACGGCAGGGATTTTCTTCCCGAGGAAGTAACATATGCAGGCCTGGATTACGCTTTCGTAGGCAACGGAAACTGGAGCTACAGCTGCGCATGCGCGGGGGCCTACGGCTTCGAAAGCTTCTGCGTCTACACCGATTTCGAAGGGCTCCGGCAGGAGCTTTCCAAGGGCCATCCCGTGGGACTCTCGGTAAAATACAGCCTCAGGCACGACAGCGATGTGCCTTTCCTTGAGAATGCCACCGGCACCACACACGGACACCTCATAGCCTGCATCGGCTACTATTTTAACGAGGAGCTGGGTGAATTCGTCTACTATTGCAACGATTCGGCGGGCTCCTTCGATCTGTCCGCAGGACCCAGAGAATACAAAGAATCGGATCTTTCTAAGGCCTGGTATCGCAGGATGACTTATTTCTGCCGCGACAAGAATCTGCCCGGCGGCGATGCCCACGCATTCAGACGCATGGAGGCAAAGCTTGCGGAAATCCCGGGCAATCCTGGCGTCTACAGCCTCGAAGCGGGCGGTAATAGAATCGCTCTGCCGAGAGATTTTCAGGATCGCAGGTACGGAAGCTTCGATGGCCGAGGCACAATATATTGGTACGACGACGAGGAGCACACACCCTTGGGCGAAGGCAGAAGAAGGGTTACAGCAAACCGCGTCTTCCACTACGAAGGTGTAATAATAACGGACGACGGGAATATAAAGATACAGTCGGATCTTTGGAATCTGCTGCTCGCGCAGGGCAGGAAGATCGTGGTCGGAATTGTCGACAGCGCAGGATATCATTACATAGTAAAATTGTAAGCTTACAAAAGGCCCGCAACTGCGGGCCTTTAACTTAACTCCTTGGTGCCCCGCTCTTTTCGAGCTTGCGCGCATAGGCGATCGTCTGCTTTAGGGCGTTCTCCCTATCCACTCCGGCGAGCCTTATTTTATGTGCATATTCCAACGCCTCGGAAAAATGAGCCCCCGGCTGCAATCCGGCCACAATCAGATCTTCGCCGCCCAGCCAGGGCGCGTTCATAATGCCCTCGTACGCTTTGAGCCGCTCGAAGAGAAAATCGCTGCCGTCTTCAAATTTTTCATCTCCTGCCAGCAGAGGCTTGTCGGCCATCGCGAAGTAGATTAAATCTCTCGCAGATGCGGCGGCATCGAACATGCGATTTGTGGATTTTAGGCGCGCGCGGCTGTGCGCGAGCATGTTCGGCTTCATATGAAGGGCGGACATATTCAAAACATAATGCTTGAGCTTTGTTTCGCCCGTAAACCTGTCGAGGAAGCTCTCTATCAGAGGCAAGCCTTTCTCCTCGTGGCCATAGGCGTGGATTCTCTCTCCCGCAGCTTGCGTCGTGCTGATTTTCCCGAAATCGTGCACGAGAGCGAGGAGCAGAAAAGCGTAAGGATATTCCACCTCATCCCTGTATTTCGCCGCTCGATCCAAAACCTGCATGCTGTGTATCCAGACATCACCTTCGGGATGATATTTAGGGTCCTGCTCCAGGCCGATAAGCTTCGACAACTCCGAAAACCAGGGTTCAAGAGCATCGACCCTCCTTAATACCTCAAAGAAGACAGAAGGTCTTTCGCTGCCGAGCAGAGCCTTCTTCAGCTCCGCCTCGACCCGCTCCTTGGATAGTGCGGAAGTATCTATCTTGCGGCAAAGCTCGACAGTTTCCTCCGAAAGCACAAAGTCGAAGCGCGCGGCGAGCTGAGCGGCGCGAAACACCCTCAGCGGATCCTCGACGAAACTTCGAGCGTCCACATGCCTGATTATTCCGAGCTCCAGATCTCTCCTGCCGCCGAAGTGATCTATAATCTCTCCGCTCAGAACATCCTCCATCAGCGCGTTGAAAGTAAAATCTCTTCGCCGGGCAGCCTCGAGAGTTCCCATAAAGGGGTCCACGCTAACTTCAAAATCCCTGTGACCCTTCCCTTTCGCCTTCTCCCTTCTAGGCATCGCGATATCGATATCCTGCCCCTTGAGAGAGTAGACTCCAAAGCTTGAGCCATAAAAAAGGGGCTCAGCGAAGCGCCCTAAAATCTCCTTTAAATCCGAGGGATTTACGCCGTGGACCTCTATATCCACATCGCCGCCCTCAAGCCCGAGCAGTTTATCGCGCACGAAGCCGCCGACATAGAAGGTTCTGCCGTTCTTTTCCTCCACAGCTCTGGCTATTTTAATCGTAATATCGTTCATGACTATATTTTCTGAGGCATCTTAATTTAATTATTGCAAATACGCTCGGGAATTTCGCTTTTAAGAAATTCCTCCAGACCATCCACCGGCAGGGGTTTGGAAAAAAGGTAGCCCTGTACCTCGTCGCAGGCCGCTTCTCTCAGAAACTCCGCCTGCTGCTTTGTTTCCACGCCTTCGGCAGTTATTCCGGCGTCGAAGGTTTTGGCCAGCAGAATAATTATCTCCGTTATGAAAGCCCTCTTCCTCTCCAGTCCGATATACTTTACGAGTTCTCTATCTACTTTTATTCTGTCGAAAGGTATCTTGCTCAGACGGTTAAGGGATGAATATTCGCTGCCGAAATCATCGATAGCTATGCTCATTCCCAATTCCCTCAACTCAAAGAGTTTTGCAACTACATTCATAATGTT